>NZ_RXNR01000056.1 GCF_003966145.1 Lysinibacillus telephonicus | reverse complement strand
GACACATGGAGCTGACGAATACTAATCGATCGAGGACTTAACCAAAATTTTGAACGCATTCAATGTCTTTATCCAGTTTTGAGAGAACGAACTCTCAATTTAATAAAGAGGATTTCAAGAAAATAATTCTTGGAAGCCAAAAAGTGAAGTGATGATGGCAAAGAGGTCACACCCGTTCCCATACCGAACACGGAAGTTAAGCTCTTTAGCGCCGATGGTAGTTGGGGGCTTCCCCCTGTGAGAGTAGGACGTCGCTTCGCAAATGAAACCGCTGAGATTCAGCGGTTTTTTTATGTGGAAATTAAGATCCTTCTTATAAAGAGATAGATAATTCAAGACTTAAATGAAACAAATAAATTGGAAGTTCGTCAAAGTTAAGAAGGGTGGCATAGAATTGGTAGAATATCTATATTTTTAAAGTGATGAAGTTCTGACGATAACGAATGGAACTCTTTTACCTTGATTTAAAAAGCCCCTCAGACTTTAATAAAATTATAAGGAAGGGATCAATGGAAAATTTAATATCTTATATAAAGTACCTCATTATTGGTATTGTTCAAGGGTTTACTGAGCCAATACCAGTTTCATCAAGCGGTCATGTAATGATTGTCAGCGAGTTGTTAGGTCTTGGAGAGCAAGGATTTACGTTTGCAATTTTAACTAATACGGCTTCATTATTTGCTATTTTAATAATTTACCGAAAAGATCTCATGCGATTAGTTACAAATTCTATAAAATATTTGCAGACGAAAAATGAAAAATATATAACTGATTTTCGTTATGTATTTCTAATCATCATTGGTACTATTCCTGCAGGGGTATTAGGAGTGCTCTTAAATGATATAATTGCAGAAAATGTAACGATGACGACCATTGCAATCATGCTGTTTGTCACAGGGATTGCGCTATGGGTAATACGTCATATAAATGGAAATAAAAAAGACAAGGATTTAAGGGTTAAAGATGCATTGCTAGTTGGACTTGGTCAAGCAGTTGCTTTAACGCCAGGAATAAGCCGCTCAGGTGCAACAATTATTTCTTCGATAGCTGTAGGAATGACTCGAGAAACAGCACTTCGCTATTCATTCATGCTTTATATTCCAATAAGTCTTGGAGGAGTAGTATTAGGCTTTTCTGATTTTTTAGATGAACCAAATAAATCAGCATTAGCAATTCCCTATACGATTACTTTTATTTCAACATTTATAATGACATATTTTGCTATGAAATGGTTTATGGGAATTATGAAAAAAGGAAAACTAATTTATTTCACCTACTATTGCTTTATCGTAGGTACATTACTATTAATTTTTTATTAAAGGGTTTAAAGAAGATAACCAAAAATTTATATTTTATAGTTAAAGTTATATCGGCTTTTAAAGTGATATAACTTTTTTAATTTAACTAGGGAAATGTGATTTCTTTGCTTTCTAGGTCTATAATATAAGAGATATATTGAACGGAGTGATACGATGAAAAGGGAGAGACCGATAGTAGAAGCACTACAAAGTTTTGTAGCAAAGCACCCGCAATCAATGCATGTACCGGGACATAAGAATGGGTTACTATCTAAGTTGCCCAAGGAAATAAAAGCAGCACTTACATATGATTTAACCGAGTTAACTGGACTGGACGATTTTCATCATCCTGAAGAAGCGATATTAAGAGCTGAAAACCTATTAGCGAAAACATATAATGCAGATCGGAGCTTTTTCTTAGTAAACGGATCTACCGTTGGGAATTTAGCAATGATTTATGCAACATGTAAACGAAATGAAAAAATTATTGTACAAAGAAACGCACACAAATCAATCTTTCACGCGTTAGAGTTAGTTGGTGCTAAAGCAATATTTATCGCTCCTGAATGGGATGAGAGTTCAAAGACTGCAGGAGCAGTATCGACAAAAACAATACAGGACGCATTAAATCTTCATCCCGATGCAAAAGCGGTTGTTTTAACTTATCCTACATATTATGGTGTTGCAACAAAAGAACTGGAGCAGCAAATTGAACTATGTCATAAATACGATATACCTGTATTAGTCGATGAAGCACACGGGGCGCATTTTATCGCAAGTAAACTATTTCCACCTACTTCAATAGGATTAGGGGCAGACATCGTGGTACAATCTGCACATAAAACATTGCCTGCTATGACAATGGCATCCTTCTTGCATGTTAAATCACATTTAATAGATATAGAAAAAGTAAACCACTATTTGAGAATGTTGCAATCAAGCAGTCCATCCTATTTATTGCTTGCATCTTTAGATGATGCTAGGGAATACATAGATAGTTATTTAGAAAGTGATGGCGTATATTTAAAAGAAAAACGAAGCCAATGGATTGAAGCATTACAGTCTCTTTATCCATTAGAGGTGGTAGAAGTAGATGATCCGTTAAAAGTACTTTTACGTTTGCCTGGGTATACAGGATTTCAACTTAAAAATGCGCTTGAATTAGAAGGAGTTTATGTGGAACTTGCGGACCCATATCAGGTTCTTGTTATTTTACCACTACTAAAACATGGACAAACTTTTCCTTTTGCCGAATTGCGTATTCGCATAAAAGAGGCAATTGCAAAATTAAAAAAAGAACAAATTGCAATAAATGAGTTAGTACAACCAATATATGAAATATCCACCGTATCAGTACCCGAATATTCTTATGATGAAATTGAACAACTCGAAAAAGAGTGGATACCTTATATGCGTGCAATAGGAAGGGTATCAGCAAGCATGCTCATTCCATATCCACCTGGTATTCCATTGTTGTTGCCAGGGGAAAAAATTACAGTTTCAAAATTAAGCCAACTAGAGGAGCTACTTGCAGCAGGTGCAGCATTTCAGGGACAGCATCGATTAAATGAAAAGCTCATTTGCGTAATAAAGTAGCAGCTGGAGGAATATAAAAATGAAAAGAAATTTATTTATTACATTTGAAGGACCAGAAGGAGCAGGGAAAACTACCATTTTAAATAAAATAGTTGAACGTTTACATCAGCATCAAATAGATGTATTAGCAACTAGAGAGCCAGGTGGTATTGAAATTGCGGAAAAAATTCGTGACGTAATTTTAAATCCTGCACATACAGCAATGGGTGAAAGAACTGAAGCGTTATTATATGCGGCTGCAAGAAGTCAGCACTTCTTTGAAAAGGTAGAACCGGCTTTAAAACAAGGAAAACATGTTTTATGTGATCGTTTTATAGATTCGTCATTGGCATACCAGGGTTTTGCTCGTGGAATTGGCATCGATGAAGTATTAGCCATTAATGAATTTGCTATTGGGAAGCGTATGCCAGATATTACGATATTATTTGATATTGAACCTGCTATTGGACTAGCTCGTATTCATGCACATAATGAGAGGGAAGTGAATAGACTTGATATAGAGAGCCTCTCATTTCATGAAAAGGTAAGAGAAGGCTATCGTGAAGTAGTAAAACGTTACCCAAACCGAATTAAGGTAGTAAATGCAGATCAATCCATTGACCTAGTTGTTGAGGAAGTTTGGCATATTTTAAAGGGAATACTAGGAGAAAATTAAATGAAGTAGTTTACCATGTATGCTATAATAAAAACACCAATTCAACATTATATTGTGATATTACACAATATAAATGCCTCTAATGAAAGTCTTAGAATTCGTTAAAAAGTGAACTACATCAAGCTTAATTTTGGAATTTATTTGATATAAATTATGAGGTGAATTTAATAATATGGGAGTGGATGCGGATGAAATTAGTTGTTGCAGTCGTTCAAGATCAGGATAGCAATCGTTTGTCTAATGCGTTAACGAAACATAATTTTCGGGCAACAAAGTTAGCCAGTACCGGCGGATTCCTTCGTTCAGGAAACACTACTTTTATTGTAGGTACTGAGGATTCATCAATTCCTCAACTGCTTGATATTATTCGGGATAATTGTCGTTCACGTGAACAATTGGTATCACCTATATCACCATTAGGTGGGAACGCGGATTCTTACATTCCATACCCTATTGAAGTTGAAGTTGGGGGAGCTACAGTTTTTGTATTACCAATTGAACAGTTCCATCATTTCTAACCTTATTATACTCCCTAAGAAATGCTAGTTAGCATAGTAAGGTTCGGCCTTTGCAAATACTCAGGTTTTTGGAAATGAGTTAAGCTAGTAGCTCGATTCAAAGACAATCATGAACTGTCCATCAGTGTGTAGCAGCAATATAGGCCGTAATTGATATGAGCGGAGGAGAAAGGTAATTGAAAATAAATCAGGATTTACGTGTAGGTTTAAAAACTAGTCGTAACGAGTTAAAGCACGTGAACCAACAAGGAAATAGATTTGGTGAAATTCTTGTTAAACAAGGTTCAAAGCTTCAGACAGAGCAATTGACAAGACTTCTAGGCGATATTTCGGCTGCTGGAGACCGTGTTGCAAAATCACGTAATCTACGTGAACTTACCCGGTTTAAAATGCTTATTAAACGCTTTTTACAAGAAGCTGTTGAGTACGGTCTTGATATGAAACAATCCCATAGTTGGAATCGTTTTGGTGAAGGCCGCCGCTTAAAAATTGTTGAGACAATTGATGAACATTTAGTGGAGCTTGCGCAAGATATTTTAAATGAAGAAAAAGAAACAATCGATTTGCTCGACAAGATAGGAGAAATAAAAGGATTGTTAATTAATTTATATATGTGAAACCCGTGTCTTCTTCGTGTATTGGACACGGGATTTTTTCTAAGTAGATAAATCAAAACCCGTCTAGAAAAAGGTGAAGAATCATGGTAGAAAATGTGGAAGAACTAAAGGTGCTTCAGCCTGTGGTGATGAAACAGCTTCAAACGATTTTTGAAAAAAATAGAACTGCTCATGCTTATATTTTTGATGGTGAAAAAGGAACAGGTAAGAAGCAAATTGCAAATTTTTATATTAAGCTTCTTTTATGTCTGAATCCGTCGGAAAATGTTCCATGTGAAACATGTCGAAACTGTAAACGTATTGATACTGGTAATCACCCGAATGTAAAGCAGCTAGAGCCCGACGGACAATTTATAAAAATCGACCAAATTCGAGACCTCATTTCTGGGATGACAAGAACAAGCATCGAAGAAGGTCGTAAAATTTACATTCTCCATCATGCAGATCGTTTGAATACATCTTCCGCAAATACATTACTTAAATTTTTAGAGGAGCCTGAGGGTGATGTAACCGCAATATTGCTTACCGAAAGTTATCAATCCATCTTGCCAACAATTCAGTCCCGTTGCCAGCATATTAAATTCTCAAGTATTCCTCGAGAAATTTTATTAAGGCAGCTGCAAGATCAAGGTGTTACATTTTCCATGGCTTCCACAGTTAGTATGCTGACAAATAATTTAGAAACAGCATTATCATTAGCTCATGATGAGCAGTTTGCACATGCAAGAAAAACAGTGTTAAAATTAGTGGAGACAGTCAAAAAAAATGTACATGAAGCATTATTAGTCGTGTACGAGGACTGGCTTCCTTCCTTTAAGGAAAAATATGAATTTGAAAGAGCTTTAGATTTACTACTTTTTGCTTATCGTGATATTGTAGCAATAAAGGCTAATCCGAACAGCAGTTGTACATATCCTGACATGTTACAAAGTTGGAAGGAGCAAGCATTGCATACGACGTACGATCGTTTGTCTAATCAAATACAAGCTATATTACAAGCAAGACAAAATTTAGGGCGCAACATGAATCGTACGCTTATGATGGAGCAGCTAATGCTGAATCTGCAGGAGGGGTATACATTTGTATAATGTAGTCGGAGTCCGTTTTAAAAAAGCGGGTAAAATATATTATTTCGACCCTGGTGAATTTCTACTTGAAGTAGGACAGTATGTTATTGTAGAAACAGCTAGAGGCGTCGAATATGGAAAGATAGTCGTTCCGATGAAGCAAGTAGGGGAAAATGATGTTGTTTTACCTTTAAAGCAAGTATTACGCCCTGCTGATGAACGAGATCGTATCCAAGTAGAAGAAAATTTGCAAGAATCACAACGAGCTTTTGAACTAGCTAATTCGAAAATTAGTGAGCATAATTTAGAGATGAAGCTTGTTGATGTTGAATATACATTTGATCGAAATAAGATTATTTTTTATTTCACAGCTGAGGGCAGGGTTGATTTCCGTGAACTTGTAAAAGACTTGGCTTCTATTTTCCGTACACGAATTGAGTTGCGTCAAATCGGAGTACGCGATGAAGCGAAGCTTCTTGGTGGAATTGGTCCATGTGGTCGGATGTTGTGCTGTTCAACATTTTTAGGTGATTTTGATCCCGTTTCAATTAAAATGGCAAAAGATCAAAACCTATCACTAAATCCAACAAAAATCTCAGGACTTTGTGGTCGTTTAATGTGCTGTCTAAAGTATGAAAATGACGATTATGAAACTGCAAAAGAAGGAATGCCAGATATCGGTGATACAACAATGACACCAGACGGCATTGGAAAAGTTGTTGGAATTAATGTATTAGAGCGGTTAATTCAAGTATTTTTAGAAGAGCAGGAAAGAACTATCGAATATACGTTAGATGAAATTATTGAATACGAGAAAAATTTGATATAGATAAAACTAATGGGGTGGCTTGAGTGAAGGACCGTAATTTCTTAGATACTGTTATGGAATTCGAATTACAGCTCGAATCGCTACAGCAACAATACAATGACATAAAAAAATATGTTGCGCATATGGTGGAAGAACATCAGGCAATTCAGACGGAAAACCTTCACCTACGTAGACGTTTAGAGGAGCTTTTATCTAATGATAATAATACCTCTAATGTTAGTAGTAATAAGGAAAAAGTTAGCTTGTTAGATATTGGAGAAGGGTACGACAATTTAGCAAGACTTTACCAAGAAGGATTCCATGTTTGTCATGTTCATTTTGGAAGCTCTCGTAAAGGTGAAGATTGCTTGTTCTGTCTATCGTTTTTAAATAAACAAAATGGTTAAGGAAGAGGCTGATGCCACAATTTGTGGTTTTCAGTCTTTTCTTTTGCCAATGATGAAATATAAAATTGTTAGAGAGTGATAAGCTCCAGAGCTTAGAGATTATATGAAATAAGGCATGCATCAGACAATTCTATGCAGATAAATTGTCGGCAATCAAGCAATGGTACGGTTACCGAGAGCTATCAGGGGGCTACTCTTTTTCTTATGGAGGTTATTTATGGAACAATGGTTAAAAGATGATGAAAGGCTAGATTATTTATTAGCTGAAGATTTGAGAATTATCCAAAGTCCTTCTGTTTTTTCATTTTCACTTGATGCAGTACTGTTATCAAAATTTGTTAATATTCCAGTAAATAAAGGGAAAATTGTTGATTTATGTTCTGGAAACGGTGTTATTCCTTTATTTTTAAGTGCACGGACGAAAGCACAAATAATTGGTGTCGAATTACAAGAGCGCCTTTATGATATGGCAGTTAGGAGCGTGAAGTATAATAAGTTAGACGAACAAATTCATATGATTCGCGGAGATGTGAAGGAAATTCCGCCTCAATTAGGTATAGAAAAATATGATGTTGTCACATGTAATCCTCCTTATTTTTTAGCACATGAAATGAGCGATAAAAATATAAGTGAACATTATGCAATCGCACGACATGAAATTTTGTTAACATTAAATGAAGCCATAGAATCTGCGAGTAGACTCTTAAAACAAGGTGGAAAGGCTGCATTTGTTCATCGTCCCGGAAGGCTGCTCGATATTGTGACGGCTATGCGAGAAAATCGTCTTGAACCAAAAAGAATCCGTTTCGTGTATCCAAAATTCGGGAAGGAAGCAAATACGCTTTTAATTGAAGGAATAAAAGATGGCAAACCAGATTTGAAAATATTGCCACCATTATATGTATACGATGAAAATAATCAGTATACAGCCGAAGTGAGTGAAATACTATATGGAGATAAAAAATAATCACATATTTTATGTATTAGAGTGTGCCGATCAATCGCTTTATGCTGGCTATACGAACGATTTACAAAAAAGAGTGCTTGCCCATAATGCTGGAAAAGGAGCAAAATATACAAAGGCACATCGGCCAGTTAAGTGTGTTTATTTTGAAACATTTGAAACAAAACAAGAAGCAATGCGGGCAGAATATGCATTTAAACAATTAAAACGTAGTGAAAAATTGAAATATATTGGGAGAGACGTTTGATGAAATCACAAAAAAGCAGTCAGCACGAGCAAGGCAGTTGTCTCTATTTAGTAGCAACTCCTATTGGAAATTTGGAGGATATTACAGCTCGCGCATTACGAATTTTAAAAGAAGTAGATATTATTGCGGCAGAGGATACACGCAATACGAGAAAACTTTGTAATTATTTTGATATACAAACTCCTCTTGTAAGCTACCACGAGCATAACTTGGAACAAGGTGGAGAAAAAATTCTAGCACTACTACATGAGGGAAAGTCTGTTGCATTAGTAAGTGATGCAGGTCTTCCATGCATATCTGATCCAGGGGCGGATATTGTGGTGAAAGCAATTGAAGAAAATTTCGCTGTTGTGCCAATTCCAGGTGCCAATGCTGCCTTAACCGCTTTAATTGCATCAGGTATAACTCCTCAACCATTTTATTTTTATGGGTTTTTGAACCGCAATAAAAAAGAACGAAGAAAGCAACTTGAATCAATCTCAAAGCGGGAAGAAACGATTATCTTTTATGAGGCGCCGCATCGATTAAAAGAGACGTTAAAAGACCTTGATTTGATTTTAGGGGATCGCAAAATTGTACTAGCACGAGAACTTACGAAAAAGTTTGAAGAGTTTTTGCGAGGTACAATTAAAGATGCGATCGAGTGGGCAGATGAAAATGAGAGTCGTGGGGAATTTTGCATCATTATTGAAGGAAATCAAAACGGGCAAGCTGATGAGGTAGAGGACGCCTACTGGACGAGCTTTTCTGTAGTTGAACATATTGATTATTTAATTAATGAAAAAGAGCTGAATTCAAAAGATGCTATTAAAGAAGTGGCAAAGATTAGAGGCTTAGCTAAGCGGGATGTATATCAACAATATCATAAGTAATTATTTGTATCTTAAAAGTAAAAAAGCGAATGCTATTTAAATATTCTTTAAAGTAGCATCGCTTTTTATTTTTATCTTTTAATATGTTGTTGAATTTCTTTCATTAAAATTTCAGCACCTTCTGGACTTAAAATTAATTTACCTCCAGCAAGGCGGAAATTTTCATCTGAAACTTCACCAGTTACAGCGCAAGTCATGTTAGGCATGTATTTTTTTAGAATGATCTTATCGTCATCAACGTAAATTTCTAATGCATCTTTTTCTGCAATGCCTAGTGTACGACGAAGTTCAATAGGGATTACTACACGACCTAATTCATCGACTTTACGAACGATACCTGTTGATTTCATGACAATATTTCCTCCTGTTATTTGTATAATATAAATGATTCGTCAAAATTCGACATCGTTGCCTTGTCTGAATAGAATCATACCAAGTAATGCCATAAACGTCAATTATTTAGCATTAAGAGAGTTATTTTATTTTAATTTAACCAATATTTTTATTATAAAAGTGCTAAAAACTAGAGATTATTATTAAAAAACGTATTATTTAGCTAAAAAGTTCCAATTATTTTACAACTTTTACTGATAGTATTTTCTAACAAAATACTGTAATAATATTCTTTCATTGAAACAAATTTCTTACTTCGATAAAATAAACACTATACAGTTGACAATGGAGGCAGTTTTACGTGAGTGAAAAGAAAACATTTTATATAACAACCCCTATTTATTATCCAAGCGGAAAGTTTCATATTGGGACGGCTTATACAACTGTGGCATCAGATACGATGGCGCGTTATAAACGTTTAAGAGGTTTCGATGTACGTTTTTTAACAGGTATGGACGAGCACGGTCAAAAGATACAGGAAAAGGCTGCGGAAGTAGGCAAACATCCTCAAGAATATGTGAACGAAATAGCAGATGCAGCAAAAAAGTTATGGTCTTTGATGGATATTTCTTACGATGATTTCATTCAAACAACTCAAGAACGCCACACGAAAAGTGTAGAAAAGATATTCCAAAAATTCCTTGATAATGGGGATATCTATAAAGGTGAATATGAGGGGTGGTACTGTACACCGTGTGAATCATTTTATACAGAAACACAGCTAGTTGATGGCAATTGCCCAGATTGTGGACGACCTGTTCATAAAGTAAAAGAAGAATCATATTTCTTTAACATGAAAAAATATGCGGATCGTTTGCTTCAATACTATGAAGAAAATGTAGAATTTATTGAACCTGAATCACGTAAAAATGAGATGATTAACAACTTTATTAAACCAGGATTAGAGGATCTTTCTGTATCACGAACTTCATTTGACTGGGGAATAAGAGTGCCCGGAGATCCAAGACATGTAATCTATGTTTGGGTAGATGCACTTACTAATTATATTACAGCTTTAGGATATGGTTCGGATAATGAAGAACTATTTAATAAATATTGGCCAGCCGATGTTCATGTTGTTGGTAAAGATATCGTTCGTTTCCATACAATTTACTGGCCAATCTTCTTAATGGCTTTAGACTTGCCATTGCCGAAAAAAGTTTTTGCACATGGCTTCATTATGATGAAGGATGGAAAAATGTCGAAGTCAAAAGGTAATGTTGTCTATCCTGAGATGTTAATCGAACGTTATGGGTTAGATGCAACACGTTATTTCTTGCTTCGTGAATTACCATTTGGTTCAGATGGAGTGTTTTCGCCGGAATCATTCGTTGAGCGTACAAACTTTGATTTAGCTAATGATTTAGGAAACTTACTAAATCGAACAGTTTCAATGATGAATAAGTATTTCGATGGTATTATACCAACGAAAGAACTGGAGGAAACCGAATTCGATACTCCATTAAAAGTTCAGGCAAAGCAAACACGACTTATATATGAACAAAATATGGAGAAAATGCAATTTAGCGTAGTTTTATCAGATATTTGGTCTCTAGTTTCACGTACAAACAAATATATTGATGAAACACAGCCTTGGGTACTTGCTAAGGGTGAAGAAAATAGAGGTAAATTAGCCTCTGTAATGGCAAACCTGGCAGAAAGTTTACGTCATATTGCAGTTATGTTACAGCCATTTATGACTTCTACTCCAAAACAAATTATTCAACAATTAGGTCTAGATGAATCATATTTAGCTTGGGAAACAATTGAAACATTCGGGAATATTATTCCAGAAAACATAAAAGTGGTAGAAAAAGGAATACCAATATTCCCTCGATTAGAGACTGAAGTAGAAGTTTCTTATATTCGTGAACAAATGCAAGCATCGGTAAAAACGCCTCAAGAAGAGAAAAAATCATCTGTTGAAGTACCAGATGTACCTGAAATTTCAATCGATGACTTTATGAAAGTTGACTTGAGAGTGGCTACTGTTACTGCTTGTGAACCTGTGCCAAAAGCGGATAAATTATTAAAGCTTCAGGTAGACCTTGGGTACGAGCAACGTCAAGTTGTATCTGGCATTGCGCAATATTATAAACCAGAAGAGTTAGTTGGACAAAAAGTAATTGTTGTAGCAAATCTAAAACCTGTAAAGCTTCGCGGTGAACTTTCACAAGGTATGATTTTGGCTGGATCACATGAAGGCGTTTTAACATTGGCAACAGTAGATCCAAAGCTTGAAAATGGTGCAAAAGTTAAATAATACATTATAGTTAGCCTGTTGGACACTTCATGTTCAACAGGCTTTTCAATCAAATTTTCTATACTATAAAAACTATATTATAAAAATTTAATGATGAACGCTTTCTGTCGAAATAGGGAAAAAATACTAAGTTGCAAATTTTGACATGAGGAAAATGACACAAAAATATATTGCTTGTAATATATATGTAATCTTTTTGTCAACAATGAAATATTTCAATCCAATAGAATATACGTTAGGAGAATGAAAATGTTTATAGATACACACGTCCATTTAAATGCAGATCAGTACGATGAAGATTTACAGGAAGTAATCGAGAGAGCACTTGAAGCAAAGGTTGAAAAAATGGTTGTAGTAGGGTTCGATCGAAAAACAATCGAAAGAGCACTTAAGCTAGCAGATGAATTTGACTTTATTTATGCTGTCATTGGCTGGCATCCGGTTGATGCAATCGATTGTACCGAAGAGGATTTACAATGGATTGAACAACTTGCCGCCCATCCAAAGGTTGTTGGTATTGGCGAAACAGGTTTGGATTATTATTGGGACAAGTCTCCGAAAAATGTACAGCAAGAGTTGTTCCGTAAGCAGATTCATTTGGCACAAAAGTTAAAATTACCAATCATCATTCATAATCGGGAAGCAACTGGGGATGTCGTGAGAATTTTGCGTGAAGAAAATGCTGCTTCTGTTGGTGGAGTAATGCATTGCTTCAGCGGCAGTGTTGAAACTGCCCGTGAATGTATTGATATGAATTTCATGATTAGTTTAGGTGGTCCGGTGACATTTAAAAATGCTCGCATGCCAAAGGAAGTAGCAAAAGAAATTCCTCTTGAGTATTTAATGATTGAAACGGATGCACCATATTTAGCACCGCATCCATATCGCGGGAAGCGTAATGAACCTTCTTTTGTACCGTTAGTTGCAGAAGAAATTGCACGTCAAAAAGAGTTAACAGTTGAGGAAGTTGCAAAGGCAACAACTTCAAATGCAACCAAATTTTTCAATCTCGATGAATAAAATTCCAAAACGCCTCCAATACTGCGTTTAGGAAGGGTTAGCATAAATGGACCATTTTCTTAAAAAGTTAAATTGGTTGACAGCTAGAAAAGTAGCCCGTATAATCCAACGAGTGTTAAGGAGGCGTTTTTTCATGTCAAAAAATTCCATGAAAAACATGTTCTTAGAATCATTGAGGAGTAGGCAAACAGTGGTAAGGATTGTGTCAATTATCCTGTTTGTTTCGGTAATTTCCTTCGTTTTATATCAAGGATCTAAAGATTCTATAGTGATAAATGCAAACGGGGAAGAGCAAAAAATATTAACTCATGCAAATACGGTTGGCGAGCTTTTAGAAGAAAAAGATATCGCAGTCTCGAAATATGATAAAGTATCACCCTCACTGAATACTAAAATCGTCAGTGGAATGACGGTAAATTGGGAACATGCAAAAGAAGTAACAATTTCAGTTGACGGAAATCAGTCAAAATTATGGACAACTGAAAATAAAGTGAAGAACATTTTGGAAGAAGCAAATATCGAAGTAACAGAGCATGATAAAGTATCACTTGCTTTGGACGCAGAAGTAGGAGCAGATAACAAAATCGATATTCAAAAGGCGTTTCAGTTAACGCTTGTCGATGGCTTAGAGAAAAGACAAGTTTGGTCCACTTCGACTACGGTCGCTAACTTTTTAAAACAACAGGGAATTCAGCTTAATGAGTTTGATCGTGTTGAAAACGATTTGGAGGCTGTTATCACTCCAAATGAAAAAATCACAGTTGTTCGTGTAGAAAAGGTTACCGATGTAGTGGAAGAATCTATAGATTTCGCAGTCGAAACGAAATCAGACTCTTCGTTGCTTAAAGGCAAAGAAAAGGTAATTACAAAAGGTGAGGAAGGTAAAGCTTCTCGTACCTACGAAGTTACTAAAGAGAATGGTAAGGTAGTAAAAAAAGTATTAAAATCTGAAGAGGTTATTCAGAAGCCTAAAACAGAAGTAGTTGCAGTTGGTTCTAAGGTTGTAACTGCAAAGGTATCTCGTAGCAACAGTTCTTCTGGAAACGGAAAAGAGTTTTATGTAACTGCTACAGCCTATACGCCAAACTGTGAAGGGTGTACAGGAATTTCTGCTTCAGGAATTAACCTTAAATCTAACTCAAATTTAAAAGTAATAGCGGTAGATCCAAATGTTATTCCATTAGGTACGAAGGTTTGGGTTGAAGGCTATGGCAACGCGATTGCTGGTGATACTGGCGGTGCAATTAAAGGCAATAAAATCGATGTATTAATGCAATCGAAACAGCAAGCAAATAAATGGGGACGAAAAAAGGTTCGTATTAAAATTTTAGACTAACTCTATTAAGTTTTAATGAGTTAAATTGATATTTAAAACAATAAGTAGTGTAAAAGGTTACACTAAGAAATTTGTTTTCTGCTATACCATTTTCAATGGGGATGGTAAAGCTTTGATGTAACCACCCGCATTATAAACTAAGGTTTTAAGCACTTAATAATGAAATAGAGGGCTGTTCAGAAATTAATTTTCTGGACAGTCTTTTTTTGGGAATATAGCACACAAGACGCATAAATTTTAACATTCCTTGTTAAAAATATTGAGGTTCTGTAAAATAATCTAAGATTGTTCTAGAAGAGAGGTATATTTTTGAATATACGAGAAATCATCGTAGTAGAAGGTAAAGATGACACAACTGCTATTAAACGTGCAGTGAATGCAGATACGATTGAAACAAATGGGTCAGCAATTTCAGAAGAAACACTTCGTCGAATTGAGCATGCTTACGAAAAAAGAGGTGTGATAGTATTTACAGACCCGGATTACCCAGGACGACGTATTCGGGCAATTATTGAAGAAAGAATACCTGGTGTAAAGCATGCATTTTTAGCAAAAGAAAAAACAATAGCTAAGAATGGAAAAGGTCTTGGAATTGAACACGCAAAAGATGAAGATATTCGAGAGGCGCTAAAAAATGTATATACTCCAACCGTAAATACTAGCATTGAGCCGGAAATTACAATGGAAGATTTATTAATAGCACGACTGATTGGTCATCCTTCAGCAAAGAATCGCCGTATGCGATTAGGTGAACTATTAAATATTGGAATGACAAATGGCAAGCAATTGCATAAACGCCTTACAATGTTCCAAATTACTGTCGAGCAATTCGGTAAAGCAGTGTCGCAATTAGATCAGGAGGAACAAAATGGATAAAGATATCGCAACACCTATTCGTACGAAAGAAATTTTAAATAAATATGGTTTTTCGTTTAAAAAAAGTTTAGGTCAAAATTTTTTAATTGACCCAAATATTTTACGTAATATTGTTAGTCATGCAAATTTAACAAAAAACAGTGGAGCAATTGAGGTGGGACCTGGGATAGGTGCACTTACGGAGCATCTTGCACGTGCAGCAAAAAAAGTCGTTTCTTTTGAAATAGACCAACGTTTATTGCCTGTATTAGAAGATACACTAAGTCCTTATGACAATGTAAAAATCGTGCATTCAGATATTTTAAAAGCAAATGTTGCACAAGTAATAGAGGAGGAAATGCCTGGCATAGATGATATTATGGTTGTTGCAAACTTACCTTATTATGTCACAACGCCAATCTTAATGAAGCTATTAAATGACCGGTTGCCAATCCGTGGATTTGTTGTAATGATGCAAAAAGAAGTTGCAGATCGCATTACTGCAAAACCGGGAACAAAAGAATATGGGTCTTTGTCTATAGCGATACAATATTATGTAGCGGCAGAGGTTGCTATGGTTGTCCCTAAAACAGTGTTTATGCCACAACCGAATGTTGATTCCGCAGTTATACGTTTGATTAAGCATGATGAGCCGCCAGTTAAAGTAATAAGTGAAGATTTCCTATTTGAAGTAACACGTGCATCATTCGCTCAACGCCGCAAAACAATTTTAAACAATTTACAAGCTGGTCTTACGTTAGGTAAAGAGAATAAACAATTAATAGTAGAAGCTCTTGAGAAAAGTGGTATCGAACCTTCAAGAAGAGGGGAAACTTTATCTATACAAGAGTTCGGTAAATTAGCCGATGCACTTTACCCGCATTTTTGCAATGGTCAATAATTTGAACACATGTCGGTTTAACAAAGAAAATATATAATTTTTTTGTATAAAATAAGTTGACAAAAATATTTGTCTGCTGATAAAATATTATAATTTGTTGACAAATGAATCGATATGGACTATACTATGTATAGTGAGGTGTATGCGAAAATGCCAAAAACGTTAGCTGACATTAAAAAGTCTCTAGATTGTCATTTGGGTAAACGTTTGCGATTAAGAGCAAACGGAGGTCGCAAGAAAACGGTCGAGTGTGATGGTGTACTAAGTGAAACATATCACGCAGTATTTGTTGTTGAGCTCGATCAAGAAGATAACGCTTGTAAACGCGTTTCTTATAGCTACACAGATATTTTAACAGAAGCAGTAGAGATTACTTTTTTAGATGATGTGCAGGTTGCAATTGTCAAATAGTTTCTAGTACTTATCTATATTTTTTAAAACACTCATTATTAATGAGTGTTTTTTGTTTTTCCCTGCACATACTACGAATGTCAATCTACTTATTTCGAAGGAGGCAAAACTGCATGGCCAGAAGAAGAGGTATCATGTCGAGTCGTCTAAAAGAAGAGATTGCCAAGGAACTCGGATTTTATGATGTAGTCGAACGTGAAGGCTGGGGCGGAATTAAAGCACGTGATGCAGGGAACATGGTAAAGCGAGCAATTGAAATGGCCGAACAAGGTCTAGCAGAGCAAGCAAACCAAAATAATTTGAATAAGTAGTAATTGACACTTAAAGAAGGGGGCGTCCTAAAAGTTAATTTTGGGCCGTCCCCTTTGTGATGTGAATAGGCAGTCAACTTAGGATAAATACTTATAAACAAACGATTGCCGGATGGAAGCAAACAACTATACTATCTGTATAATCTATTGGTTTTAATTTATTTTATGAATTTGTAAAGATTTTATTGCTTCAATACAATCGAAAAAAACTTTATATGATAAAATAAAATGCAGTAATAACCGATTCTTCATAGATATGCCCGGTTTAGAGGAGGATGCGGAATGCTTTATGTGAAAGCACCAGCAAAAATAAATTTAACTTTAGATGTTTTGTATAAACGTCCAGATAATTACCATGAAGTAGAGATGATTATGACAACAGTTGATTTAGCGGATCGAATCGGATTAGAATCTCGACATGATGGCATAATTAAAATTAATTCAACTAATGGTTTTATCCCTGACGATAATAGAAACCTTGCTTACCAAGCAGCACAGCTTATAAAAGATACATATGGTATTAAGAAAGGCGTGTCCATTACAATAGAAAAGGAAATCCCGGTTGCTGCTGGCCTTGCAGGAGGTAGTAGTGATGCTGCTGCTACTTTAAAAGGATTAAATGAGCTTTGGAACCTAGGCTTATCTCTTGATACATTAGCAGAGCTCGGAGCGAAGATTGGTTCTGATGTGTCATTTTGTGTTTATGGAGGTACAGCATTAGCAACAGGGCGTGGTGAAAAAATTCAAAAGTTACCTGCACCACCGACGTGTTGGGTTGTACTAGCCAAGCCTAAAATTGGCGTATCAACAGCACAAGTTTATGGTGGACTTAATATTGATGAAATTGAGCATCCTAACACTAAAAAAATGATTGAGGCTATAGAAAAAGAAGATTATTCATTGATGTGTAATTCAATAGGCAACGTTCTTGAAACTGTAACATTTAAATTACATCCAGAGGTCATCATGATTAAAGAACAAATGAAGCGCTTTGGTGCAGATGCAGTATTAATGAGCGGCAGTGGTCCTACTGTGTTTGGACTTGTTGATAACGAATCAAGATTAAGTAGAATTTATAATGGTTTAAGAGGTTTTTGTGATGAAGTTTTTGCAGTTCGAATGTTAGGCGAAAGAAATCCACTTGCTTAGATGCGCACATTTATGTTACTTTTTCTATAAAATATTCGTGTTTAAACTTTAATCAGTACAAGTTTATAAAATACAAATTCAATTGAAGTAATAATGCAAGTTTTAATAAAAGTATTAAAATTTTTTGAAGAGTTTTAGCGCAAGTGCTCGTCCTTTGAGTCGCGGTCTGCTTCTTATGAAGGTGAAGGTTCCTTCTTACAAGGGGCGCAAACAGTTTGGGGCTCACATCGAAGTGAGACATGTATCGGATGCTTCTCTTTCGATGCAGATAAATTGTCGGCAGGACTTGCGATGAGGCTTTTTTGTCGACGCGCAGCTAAAGGGCGCTTACGCTTTTCTTAAGGAGAGGATCGCATGAAATGGAAGCGAAGTGAACGCCTTGTTGATATGACTTATTATTTACTAGAGCATCCACATCAGCTGATCCCGCTCACCTTTTTTTCTGAAACTTATCAATCTGCCAAATCATCCATAAGTGAAGATTTAACAATTGTGAAGGAAACATTTGAAGAAAAAGGAATCGGGTTGTTGATGACAGTACCTGGCGCAGCGGGTGGGGTAAAATATATTCCGAAAATGTCTGATGAAGAAGTTCGGGAAGTAATACAAATATTAATATCTGAACTAAGTCAGTCGGATCGTTTGCTGCCTGGTGGATATTTGTTTATGACAGATTTACTTGGAAATCCAGAATTAATGAATAGAGTTGGAAAGGTATTTGCATCTGCATTTGCTGACCAGAAAATTGATGTTATTATGACTGTTGCAACGAAAGGAATATCTATTGCCCATTCTATTGCGCGACATCTAAATGTACCAGTTGTAGTCGTTCGTCGGGACAGCAAAGTAACAGAAGGCTCCACTGTAAGTATTAATTATGTTTCTGGATCTTCTCGTCGCATCCAGACAATGGTATTGTCTAAACGCAGTATGAAGAGTGGTCAACGAGTTCTAATTACAGACGACTTTATGAAAGTTGGAGGTACAATGAACGGAATGAAAAATTTACTTGAGGAGTTTGATTGTGAACTAGCTGGAATTGCCGTATTAGTTGAAGCAGAACACGCCGATGAAACGCTTGTTGATGATTATTATTCCTTAGTAAAACTTCATGCAGTAAATGAAAAAGACCGTACTATTGCTTTAAGCGAAGGGAATTACTTTTTAAAGGAGAGATAAAACATATGAAAACAGTATCAACTACAAATGCACCTGCAGCAATTGGACCTTATGCACAGGGGATTATTGTAAACGGAATGTTCTATAGTTCAGGTCAGATTCCACTTACAGCTGATGGAGAATTAGTAGAGGGAGACATTGTTGCACAAACAAATCAAGTATTTGAAAACTTGAAAGCAGTTCTTTCTGCAGCTGGAAGCTCATTAGACAAAGTTGTGAAAACTACAGTATTTTTAAGTGATATGAATAACTTTGCGGCAATGAATGAAACATATGCGAGTCATTTTGGCGATCATAAGCCTGCACGTTCTGCTGTAGAAGTTGCTAGATTACCGAAAGATGTAAAAGTAGAAATTGAAGTTATTGCAGTAGTTGAATAAATAATTAAAATTAATAGAATCACAAATGCGAATTCTTTCACAGGAATTCGCTATTTTTTTAAATTAAATCTTCAAATTTTTTAGAAAATTATATAAAATAAGAAGGGAAATAGAAATTTTTGTAGAATCATAAATTTAAAAGGCATCCTAGAAGAGAGGAGTGAAAGTATGGAAGTTACTGACGTTAGATTACGCCGTGTGCAAACTGATGGACGCATGCGTGCGATTGCTTCCATCACACTAGACGATGAATTCGTCGTTCATGATATTAGAGTGATTGATGGAAATAATGGGTTATTCGTGGCTATGCCAAGCAAGCGTACACCTGATGGGGAATTCCGCGATATAGCGCATCCAATCAATTCAGAAACAAGAAACAAGCTTCAAGAAGTTGTATTAGCTGCATATCATGCTTCTAGTGAAGAAGAAGCTATGCAACTAGAAGAAGCGAATGCATGATTAAGAAAGATGTCCCCAAAAGTTTACAACTATAGACTTTTGGGACACTGTTCCTTATTTTCAAAATGTCTTTAAAAGACTTGCTGCATTTAAGCGAAAGCTTTTTTGCGTTTTAAGAAGGGGTTGTCCAGAAGAAAATTTTCTGGACACCCCCTTTAGTATTTTATTGATCAACTCTATTACATAAACAATACCGATATTGCATACTCGATAAAAAAGATCAGTCCTGAAATAATTTCCGGGTGGACTTTTTTAGATCCATTAATAAATAACAATAATATGTAGTTCAGTGAATAATTCCTAAGGGGGGTGTCAATGATTTGTCAAGTCTGAATACCTTGAAAATCAAGTGAATTTACTATATAGTCATAAGAGAATATGAGTAAAATTGGAGGACTTAGAATGACTAACATTTTTGCAGTCATTTTGGCTGCAGGTCAAGGAACTCGCATGAAGTCCAAATTATATAAAGTGCTTCATCCTGTTTGTGGTAAGCCAATGGTTGAACACGTTGTTGATAATATTCAAAGCCTGAATGTCAGCCGTATTGTTACAATTGTTGGGCATGGAGCTGAAAAAGTAAAAGAGCAGCTTGGCGATAAAAGTGAATATGTTCTCCAAGCAGAACAACTTGGAACGGCACATGCTGTAAGGCAAGCTGAGGCGATTTTAGGTTCATTAGAAGGAACAACGTTAGTTGTGTGTGGTGATACACCATTAATTCGCCCAGAAACGCTTGAATCATTATTTGAACATCATCAAAAGCAAAATGCTAAAGCAACAATTTTGACAGCTATCGCTGAGAATCCGACTGGTTATGGCCGAGTGATCCGGGATGCAAACGGGCAAGTAGCTCAAATTGTTGAACAAAAAGATGCTTCACCTAATCAGTTATTAGTTAAAGAAATTAATACGGGGACATACTGTTTTGATAACAAAGCATTATTTGAAGCATTAAAGCTTGTAAAAAATGAAAACGCTCAAAGTGAATATTATTTGCCTGATGTTATTGAAATATTACAACAACAAGGTGAAATTGTATCAGCTTTTTCATGCGATAATTTTGATGAAACGCTTGGAGTTAATGATCGTGTAGCTTTATCGCAGGCTGAGGAGATTATGCGCGCGCGTATTAACGAGATGCATATGCGAAACGGGGTAACAATTATTAACCCCCTTACAACACATATAAGCGCAGATGCAGTTATTGGCCGTGACACAATCATTAAACCTGGTGTAATAATCGAGGGCAACACTGTTATCGGCGAAGATTGCATTATCGGGCCAAACAGTAATATTGTTAGTAGTAGAATAGGTGACAGAACAACTGTTCAAAATTCTGTAGTTACTAATAGTATAGTAGGAGAAGATACTTCTGTAGGACCGTTTGCACATTTACGCCCTGACTCAGAATTGGGTAACCATGTTAAGATCGGGAATTTTGTGGAAGTTAAGAAAAGTACTTTAGGCGATAATTCTAAAGTTTCCCACTTAAGTTATATTGGTGACGCTGAGGTAGGTAGCAATGTAAATATCGGCTGTGGGTCAATTACAGTAAATTATGACGGTAAAAATAAACATAAAACTATTATAGAAGATAATGTATTTGTAGGATGCAATTCAAATTTAGTAGCACCAGTTAAACTAGGTGCAGGGTCATTTATTGCAGCTGGTTCGACAATTACAAAAGAAGTTCCAGAGGATGCACTTGCGATTGCACGTGCTAGACAAGAAAATAAATTAGACTATGCAAAGAAGCTTAATTCTAAATAAATTTGTAAAACTATTAGGAGGCCATCATGCCGTATCAATATGCTGATTCAAAATTAAAAATCTTCTCTTTAAATTCTAACTATCCATTAGCACAAGAAATTGCAGAATTAATGGGTGTAGAACTTGGTAAATCTTCTGTAAAACATTTCAGTGATGGAGAAATTCAAATTAGTATTGAAGAAAGTATTCGTGGTTGTGATGTATTTATCGTACAATCTACGTCTGCTCCTGTTAATGAGCACTTAATGGAATTATTAATTATGGTTGACGCTGTTAAACGTGCATCTGCTCGTACAGTAAATGTCGTTATTCCTTATTATGGTTATGCACGTCAAGACCGTAAAGCTAAGGCACGTGAGCCGATTACAGCAAAATTAGTAGCAAATTTATTAGAAACTGCTGGTGCTACTCGTGTTATCGTTTTAGATTTACACGCTCCACAAATTCAAGGTTTCTTTGATATTTTAATTGATCACTTGATGGCAGTTCCATTATTGTCTCAATACTTTAAAGAAAAACTTTCAGGGGAAGATGTTGTCATTGTTTCTCCGGACCATGGTGGTGTTACTCGTGCACGTAAAATGGCTGAACGTCTAAAAGCTCCGATTGCAATTATCGATAAGCGTAGACCAAAACCAAATGTTGCAGAAGTAATGAATATTGTTGGTAACGTTGAAGGGAAAGTTTGTATCTTAATTGATGATATTATTGATACTGCAGGTACAATTACGATTGGTGCAAATGCATTAATTGAATCTGGTGCAAAAGAAGTTTATGCTTGCTGTTCTCATCCTGTATTATCTGGACCAGCAATTGAAAGAATTGAGAATTCAGCGATTAAAGAATTAGTTGTAACAAATACAATTCAACTATCTGAAGAAAAGATGTCACCAAAAATAAAACAACTTTCTGTTGCAAACTTGATGGCAGAAGCTATTTCTCGAGTTTATGAAAATAAATCAGTAAGTACATTATTTGACTAATAAATCTTTAAAAAGACAGAGCCGATTCTATTGGCTTTGTCTTTTTTATATATCTTATATACTCGTTCACCAGTTTAGCATTCCAGAAATAAAGACATACTAATAGATGTTAATATTTTCTGGGAGGAGTTAATATATGGATATCGTACTACAAGCAACAAGAAGGGAAACTGGTGCTCGTTCGACATTATCAAAACTTAGAAATCAAGGTCAATTACCTGCTGTTATTTATGGATACAATGTAGAGGTAACACCTGTTGCTTTAGACTATAAAGAAACAGCAAAAGCAGTTCAAAAATATGGGTATACAAGTGTCTTTAAATTAGATATTGAAGGTAAACAGGTAAATGCAGTATTGCATGAAGTACAAAGAGATCCAATAAAAGGACTTGTTAAACATGTCGACTTCCTATCAATAAATATGGCTGAAGAACTAGAGGTAGATGTACCTGTTAACATTGTTGGAAATTCAGTTGGTGTAAGTGAAGGTGGTGTATTAACTCAGCCAATTCGTGAGTTAACCATTAAAGTAAAACCGACTGACATACCTGAATCAATTGAAATAGATGTTTCAGATTTAGCAATGGGCGATTCATTATCAATAGCAGATGTACGTAGTCGTATTAACTTTAATATACTTAATGCAGATGAAGAGGTATTAGTAACCATTACACCACCGGTTGTCGTAGATGATGAAACAGCCGGACAAGGTGATGATGGAAATCAAGATATAAAAGCAACAGAAGCACCAGAATCGGAAAATTAATAAGCAAAGAAGCCGTCCAAATCTCTGAACTGCTCCCCGTCAAGTAGACAGTATAAATAATAAAAAGATTTTAAGCGGCTTGAGCTCGGAATTCTAAAGGGCTTAAGCCGTTTAATTTTTTTGTGTAACGATAATGATTATAAA
>NZ_RXNR01000055.1 GCF_003966145.1 Lysinibacillus telephonicus | reverse complement strand
AAACTTGGGGTTGTTGTTAAAGGGGTAATTCCATTTATTATTCTTATGATTGCATTTTTAGCATTAGTTGTTTTATTCCCGCAAATGTCGCTTTGGTTGCCATTTGGCAGCGGTGAATAAAGTGAGAAAAAAGGCAATTTACCGTCTGATTTGACAGTAGGTTGCCTTCACTTCGTATATCACGAAAAAGTCAACTGTTCAGTAAGAATCGCTTAAATAAAGCTTTCAATTGCCTGTTTATTTTATCCTAATGACTAAATGTATGTATCCCCTTCTAGTCAGCTAACATCTCCAAAAATTTCAATCTAGCTCTAAAGCATCATCCTATACTCAAACTAAAAAAGATGACCCGTAGCTAATAAAATAACTATGAGTCATCTATAAAAAACATTACATTATTTCGAAGCAATTGGCTCTTCAGCTACTAATTCTATTTCGTGCAGCTCAGTCGGATTACTATAATCAATACTATAATTTTTTACCCGCTTATTAACAGGATAAATTTCATATCGGAATTGCATTGGAATCATTGTTGCAACATCTTCTAAATGCTGTTGAAATGCACGGAACTGTTGTGCACGGTATTTTTTATCAAACGATTTAGCAGAATCAATATTTTTAATAGTTGTTTCCAAACTCTTAGAAGTATAACGAGTGAAGTTATATTGGTCAGTTGCACCAAATAATCCTGCCGGTGAAGGGTTCGTCCCCGTTCCCCAAGCACCCATGAAAATATCAATTTCTGGATCATCAGCTCGTACTCGATCATAGAAAGAGTTGAACTCAATCAAGCGGTCTGAAGTTAACGTTACATTTAGTCCAATATCCTTCCAATTTTGAATATAGTAGGCAATTATTTCTTCTTGTGCCGAATCACCTGATAGTGCAGCTAGTTTAATTTCTAACTTTTTCCCATTTGGATCTTCACGTAATCCATCGCCATTAACATCAACATAACCAGCATCATCTAATAAACTTTTTGCTTTCTCTGGATCATAGTAATAACCCTTTAAACTTTTATCATAAAACGAAGCAAATGCTGGTGGAATTAATGAATTGGCACGTGTACGCAAATTATGATAGAACACTTCAGATACTTGTTCGATATCTAAAGCATAGCCCATTGCTTGACGTAATTTTTTATTGCCCATTTTTGAACCGTTCATATTCGTTTCTACTTTTTTAGCTTCGTAGTTATACTTCCCAACCTTAAAACCGAGGTATGAGTAATACAATTCTGGTCGCCCTAAGACGTTAATATTGTTGTAATTTTCTATTTCCGGCATTTTTGTTGCATTAAAGCCCATGACAAGATCATAATTACCTGATCCTATTGCAACTGAAATAGAACTTGATGGAACAATTTTAATAACAACGCCGTCAAGTTTTGGCTTACCTTTCCAATAATACTCATTCTTTACAAATTGCACAGATTCACCTGGAACAATTTTTTTGAATTTAAATGGACCTAACGTTACGGGATTTTTTCTTACTTCATCTGACTCAATTAATTGATCGATAGGAATATCAGCTATTTGATGACTTGGTGCAGCGTATGTCCATAGACCATCTCCGCCTGAGTATATAGCAGGAGATAACTGTTTAAAACTAATTTCTAAAGTTTCATCATCAATTTTCTTAATGCCAGAAATAGTTTTCGCCTTTCCAGAATGATATTCTTCAGCGCCGACAATATTTTGGAATGAAGAGTCATGACGTACACCTGTATAGGACGGATGACCGATGATTAAATATGGCAAAATAACATCTTCAATTTTTAATGGTTCTCCGTCAGACCATTTTACGCCGTCGCGTATTTTTATCGTTACTTTTTTATTTTTTTGATCAACATCCATTGAAGCAATGCCTTCATCTGTAATTAAAAAATCACCATCTACTTCAAAAATAGAATTTGATGCCCAGCTCATAATATTAGCATCATAACCATCCTCATAAAGCTCCCAGGAAAATACTCCTTTGAAAGGTTCATCCTTCACGATGGCAACCTGAAGTGTCCCGCCTTTAATAGGCTCTCCCTTATTGGAAACTGATACATCAAATAAATCCTCTGTAGTTTGTTCTTTTGCTGCTTCCTTGCTTTTTATTTTATCGTCTCCTCTACATGCTGCTAATACGAGTAGTATTGAAATTAATAAAACTAGTAATGACCACCTACGTATTCTCAATGTACTTCCTCCCTTTTTGTATGATTATCCGTGACTAGTATTCCAACATTTATACGAACTACAAGAAAAGCGGAAGCGCCTTGCTTAGCATTGTGACAATTCTTGCTGCATCCATTTATCTAAAAGCGTGGCGCACATCATGTAATCTCCAAGAGGATCGGCATTAACTCCAAAAAACCTTTGTTTCAAATTCTGCACTAGTTACATCCATGAAAATCGAAAACGAAAAACGATAATCTTTTACAGCTTTAGCCCGAGGTACGCTAAAATAACTTCAATATGCTGGGACTGGAGCTAAGATAATTTTCAAGTTTATTAAAAATTTAACCAAAGCGTTGACGCGAATCAGCAGAACGTCTTAGCGCTTGTCCAACATAATTGATAGCAAGCATCATCAATAAAATAAATAAGGATGCCGGAAGCCATACCCACCAATATTGTTGTATGACAAGAGGATTATTTGCATGGCTAACTAATGTACCAAGAGATGGTGTTGTCGGCGGCAAACCAAAACCTAAGTAGGATAGCCCCGTCTCGATTCCCACGTTGCCAGCAAAATTTAATGTTAATTCAACAATAATAATGGAACTTAAATTTGGTAATATCTCTCTTACGATGATGACAAAATCATTTGTACCAAGTGTTTTTGATGCTTGTACATAATCACGTTTACTTTCTGACAGCACTTTGGAACGAACAAGCCTTGCAGTACCTGTCCATAGAAATAAGCTCATAATAAATACAAAAGAACTAATTGAATATTTCGGAACAATTGTAACAAATACAATAATTAACATTAGAGAAGGAATGGTAATGAAAAAATCGATGATTCGCATAAACAAATTATCAATCCATCCTCCAAAATACCCGCATATTAAGCCAACGAAAATACCAAAAATTCCAGTTATAAGTGTGATTGACATTGCAATTATAATAGAATTTTTCGCACCTACAATTATTTGTCTAAGTATATCTTTCCCACCTTGATCAGCTCCTAAAAGGAACTTCCCACTAGGCTCGGCATAATTATCTTTAAGGCTTATGCGCATTAACGCCTCTTGATCGATAATAAAATAAGCTCCTATAAATACCGCAACAATGACTGTTACTAAAGAAATAAAGGAAAACATTGCGATTTTATCTTTCCTAAACTCTCGAAAAATGACTTGAATACCAGTTGGAGGAGAGCTTTTATATTTTTTCTTTCGTTTATATTTCTTATTCATACTTTCAGCAAACCTCCTTTACATTCCTTATTCAATCCTTATTCGCGGGTCGACAATGCTCATAATAATATCGGATAATAAACTTCCTAAAAGTGTTAAGAAACCATATAACATGACAAGAGCTGTAATAACACTATAATCACGTGAGGAAATGGATGAAACAAATAACTGCCCCATTCCTGGGTAGCCAAATATTGTTTCTATAAAAATAGAGCCCCCTAATAATCCGGTGATTGTAAAGCCTAAAAATGCGGCGATTGGCAGCAAAGAATTTCGAATAATATGCTTTGAATATACTTTTCTCGTCGGTATTCCTTTGCTGCGAGCTGTTCGTACAAAATCCATTGCTTTCGTATCAATTATTTCAGATCGCAAATATTGAATAACGCCCGTTGTTCCAAGAATTGCATAAGTAATAGCTGGCAATATAATATGATAGCCCTTACTCCAAATGTAGCCTAGTGTACCTGGCTCATATTTGATATCCACACTTCCGCTTGTTGGAAACCATTCAAGCTTATAGCCAAAAATATAAAGAAATACGAGTGATAGTACGAATGTTGGTATTGCATACGTAAAAAAGCTGTAAAATATAACTGTTTTATCTAAACGTGAATTATGATAGCGCCCAGCGAGAATTCCTAATGGAATCGCTATGGCATAAAGTAAAATTACACTTAAAAATGATAGCCAAAATGTATTTAATGCACGTTCCCCAATTAAAGAAGCGACATCCCTTTTAAACGTATAACTCATTCCAAAATCGCCTTGAACGGCCCTAGCAATCCAACGTACATATTGAATATGCCATGGGTCATTTAATCCTGCTTTTTCTGTCAATTCTTCAATTCGTGAAGGATCCGTTTCGGGTGTAATTAAACCTGTAAAAGGGTCACC
Organism: Lysinibacillus telephonicus; assembly: GCF_003966145.1. Lineage (GTDB taxonomy): Bacteria > Bacillota > Bacilli > Bacillales_A > Planococcaceae > Ureibacillus > Ureibacillus telephonicus. Next base: position 19,163 of record NZ_RXNR01000055.1, on the reverse strand, counting down.
TGGCATAAATTTTGCCAATATAAATATCAGAATGCTCAGTACAAATAGTTGTGGAATCATTAATAGAAAACGTCTAACAATTGTTTTCCACATGAACTGACCTCCTTTAACGTGAAGTCGTCGCTACAAAATGAGTTCTGGAAATAGGCACTAAATCTAAAACTCGACCGTGTTCATCGAAATATTTTTTATACTCTTTTTGATAATATTGTTCAACTTTTATTCGCTCACGTTTACGCTTTTCACGCCCAATCGGTGTAACTTTCGGTATAGCTGACAGTAAACGCTTTGTATAAATATGCTGTGGGTTATTGTATATGTCATATTTCGTCCCTGTCTCAACAAAACGTCCTTTATACATAATTGAAATATGGTCACACATATGTTTTACAACCCCTAAATCATGTGAAATAAATAAATAGCTTAAGTGAAATTCATCTTGAATATCTTTCATAAAATTCAACACTTGCGCTTGCACTGATAAATCAAGAGCAGATACCGGTTCATCGGCAATAATTAGTTTTGGATTTGTGGCAATAGAACGAGCAATCCCGATACGTTGTTTTTGTCCGCCGGAAAATTCATGAGGATACTTGAACCTTGCATCTTCAGGCATTCCGACAATTTCCAATAACTCGCTAATTTTACGGTTTTCCTCTTTAGGAGTTAGATTTAAAAAATTTCGTATCGGTTCAGCAATAATGTCCTGAATTCGTTTTCGAGGATTTAAGCTCGAATGTGAATCTTGAAAAATCATTTGAATGTCACGATTATAAATAGATTTTCTATCTCTTCGTTTATTTGTAATGTTCTTTCCCTTATAATAAATACTCCCAGAGGTAATTTTCTCCAAGCCAATAATTGCCTTCCCAAGCGTTGATTTTCCACAACCCGATTCACCAACTAATCCATATGCTTTTCCTCTTTCAAGTTCCATACTGACCCCATCAACTGCATAGACAGTATCAATGATTGTATTGTAAAAGCCTCCACGAACAGGAAAATGAACCTTCAAATTATTAATTCGCATAAAGCTCATAAGTTCCGTCTCCTTTAACCTTGTTGAAATGAAACTCTTTCCAACAGGTGCAACGAACGAAGTGTCCTGGTGAAATTTCATGCAATGCCGGCCGTTTCTCATGTGCCTCTTTACGAATCCAAGGAATACGGGAAGAAAAACGACAACCTAATCTCGGTAAATATTTTAAAGAAGGAACCATCCCCTCTATCGCATTTAGTCGATTTGTATAACTGTTCATTTGAGGAATCGAATGGAGCAGTGACCGAGTATATGGATGCTTCGGATAAAGAAATAATTCTTTTACAGGTGCTTCTTCTATTATTTCCCCTGCGTACATAACAGCCACTCGATTTGCTACTTCTGCTACTATACCTAAATCGTGTGTAATTAAAATAATACCCGCCCCAGTCTCCTGCTGCATCTCGACTAGCAAATCTAAAATTTGAGCTTGTATTGTTACATCCAATGCTGTAGTCGGTTCATCGGCAATAATAATTTTCGGTTTACAAGAAATCGCAATGGCAATCATTACACGCTGTCTCATGCCACCAGATAGCTGATGTGGAAATTGCCTTGAAACTCGATTCGGATTTTGAATCCCTACCTGTTTTAACAATTCTAGTACTTTTCGTTTTCGATCATGACTTGAAAACTTCGTATGATAAATTAATCCTTCTTCAATCTGTTCCCCAATCCGCATAAGCGGATTTAATGCAGAAAGTGGATCTTGAAAAATCATACTAATGTCAAGTCCGCGAATATCATTGAGTTGATCTTCTGTTAAGGTCGCTAAGTTTTTATTTTTAAATAAAATTTCACCCTGTATTCTTGTATTACTACGGTCAAACAGCCCAATTATCGATGTAGCAAGCGTACTTTTGCCGCAGCCGGATTCTCCAACAATTGCAAGAATTTCATTTTTTCGAAGAGTAAGTGATACCCCATCGACTGCATTATAGAACGATTCATTAATTCGAAAACCTATGTGTAAATCTTTAATCCTTAAAAGCACGTCTGTTTCCAAATTAACTCTCCTCTCTAGCAATTGTTTTTAAGAACGTTAGAAATTTATTTATAAATTACTATTATGATTTTAAAAAACTTGTATTACAGAACTTATAGATATTTAAAGAAAATGAAACAAAAAACTGCACATTGATGTTCTAATAACAAGTAAATTTGTTAAACATATATATTTTTATGTACATTATTTTATGAAAATGAGTTATAGCTTTAATTTCTTAATTTCTATTAAGAGTACAAAAAAATCGGCAAAATCAAATACATGATTTTGCCGATTTAACATTTAATTTTCTTGTACTCTTTGTCGTCTTCCGCGTTTAATGATTGCTACGATAAATCCAATAAACAGAATGTAGACTAATCCTAAAGCAATTACATAAGACATATTAATGCCTCTTTTTTCAGTAACCTGGAAGATTTCGATTACTTCACGATCAAGGACGATTGGATACACTCCCTCTTCGTTTACACGAATAATATCATCCTCTAACATACCGCGAATTTCTTTATCTGCTCCGATTTCCTCTTCTGGAACATCAATTCTTGTTGTTTTCCCTGTGTTATTAATGACAACAATCCATCTTTCATCATCAGAATAACGCTCAAATGCTAAAAAACCATTTTCATTTTTTAATAATTTAAAATCTCCACTTCGCAGCGTTTCGGATTTATTGCGAATCGTTTGGATATTACCAATCAAATCAACAATTTCTTTATCCGTACGGAAGTTATATAATTGATGCGCTTCTGGGCCTGCTTCACCATTCATTACTATTTCTGTTCCATATTGCATAACTGGAACACCTGGCAAAAGCAATGTTGCAGCAGTAGCAAGCTTTACCCTTGTTGGAGGATAAGCTTCAACATCCAATGTAAAACGGTCAGTATTGAGATTATCAATCATTAATTGTGTAGGAGCCTCTTGATTTTGAACATAGTTTTCAATATATTTCAATTGATTAGACGAATCCTGATCAACATTTTTATAAATATTGCGGAATATTTCGTTTGTTTCCCCGTAATATGTTGCATCAAAATTTGCATTACTATCTTCGTTTGAAATGACATAAATTTGATCATTAACGCCTTTTATAGCTTCAATCATTTCGTTTAAAAAAGAGGTATCCGCTATATCTAAATTTGTTAATCTAACTCCACCAACTTTATATGTAGAGACAAAGTTTACGATTGCTTCAATAAGTGCTTGTTGCACTTCTTCATTTTTTAAATTCCATCGAACTTTCCCATTCGAAGTACCAACTATCCAATCAGCTTTTGCAGCATCTTGTACCCATTCATGATTTTCACTCACATTCGTTAACGGAAAATCAATCATAATGGAAACACCATTTTGCTCTGCATTTTGAATTAATTGCTTCAACTCATCTGCTGTACCAAAATGTGGTTCAATTTCAGTATAGCTAGTTACCATTGAACCATCGTATTTTTCAGTTGCAAAAACAGAGCCAATAGATGCTATAGAAAAGCCCATATCTTTTTTAATTAAAGAGAGTTTTTCACCGATTCCCTTGAAGTCCCCACCTGCAAATTGACTAGGGTCTTTGGGATCTGCATTGTAATCGTTTTGTGCAGAACCATTAAAAAAACGATCTACTAGTAAATCATATATACTTTCATCTGTGATTGATTTTGTTTCTTCAGCATTTGCTACGGTTGTTGCTGTAAACGATGCAGCCAGTAATACTGATGCAGCAGTAGCACTAAACCATTTTTTGAATTTCAAAATTATCCCTCTCTTTCAAACCATACCATCGTCATTTTACCAAAAAAAAAAGATATACAGCTATCTTTTCAAGTTAAAATGACAAAATGCAACAATAAATAGGGCAAAACAGTGACAATCACGATTTTATTTTGAAATAACTCTGTCTTTTTATCAAAGATATCCAAAAAAACAATGAATTTTACGCGTTATAGGAAATTTTTACGCGGTTTTACATACTTTTTACGCGGTTTTGGGAAGTATTTACGTGCTTTCGTACAACATTTACGCGCTTTTACTGCTTTTTTACGCAACTTGGAATTTTTACGCGGTTTCATACACTTTTTACGCATTTTTTAGTAGTTTTTATGTGCTTTCGTACAACATTTACGCGCTTTTACTGCTTTTTTACGTAACTTGGAATTTTTACGCGGTTTCATACACTTTTTACGCATTTTTTAGTAGTTTTTATGTGCTTTCGTACAACATTTACGCGCTTTTACTGCTTTTTTTCGCACCTTGGAATTTTTACGCGATTTCATACACCTTTTATGCATTTTTTAACAGTTCTTACGTGCTTTCGCGCAACATTTACGCGCTTTTACTGCTTTTTTTCGCACCTTGGAATTTTTACGCGGTTTCATACACTTTTTACGCATTTTTTAGTAGTTTTTACGTGCTTTCGTGCAATATTTACGCGCTTTTACTGCTTTTTACGCACTTTGAAACTTTCACGAAATTTCACATACTTTTAGTACTTTGCTTATTCAAGTTCCTTAATTTTTTTCTGTATATCTTTCAGCTCTTTTTTCGTTAAGATGGAGTTTTCAGCAGAAAAATTTGTGGTTTTTTGTAAAAAAGCGAACAGAACGAAACTTCCCATTAAACATAGGATAAATACTAGCATTATTATCGGCAGCATTTTTTACTATCCTTTCTTGTGAACTATAAACATACTCACTTCTTATAACTACATTATAATCCCACAAAAAGAAGATGACCCAAAAGATTTAAATTAACCTTTTGGGTCAGTTTTTATAATTGCTTTATACGGCTATTAAAATAAGAGCATTGCCTAATTACGCTAAGAAATTTTCTCCCATTGGTAATTTGAAGCCATAGAATAAAACTGCAAATAGGAAAATTGCGAATAGTACCCAGAATACCGCTGTAGGTTTGTTTTTAGCTTTTCGGACTAAAACCATTTCCATCATACCAATTACTAAAATACCTAGAATGAATTTAATACCATAGTCCATACCCATGTTATAATCCATTCCTTCAATGAATAAAGCACCGCCAGTAATAATAATCAAAATATAGAATAATCGTAATGCCATGTGGATCCCTTTAGATTTTGATGCTAAAGCTGCCACAAAAAATAGTACTAATGCAATTACCCAAGTAGTAATGTGTAAATGCGTTGAGCTTGTTAAAAAGTCCATTTAGTCCCCACCTTAATTTTCTTTGTCAGCATTATCCTACCATGTGTAAGAAGTGGATTCAAATATAATAATCTCTTTTACAATATCGACACGCAATGTTCACTATTTTCAGAGAATGTGAAAAGATAAGCCCCTCTATCCTTATCCTAGTATCAGCAAATGCACCAACAATAGAATTTTGTAGAACATCAACACCCAAGTTAAACATCCCAAATAAAAAACATTGGAGGCTATTATGCACCTCCAATGTTTATAAATCAATTATTCAAATCTATTAGATAGAGTTCCAATTCCCTCAATAGAAACTTTTACTTCATCACCAGCTTTTAAAAACGTTGGTGGCGTCATTCCTTTTCCTACTCCGGCTGGTGTACCAGTTAATATAACGTCCCCTGGCTCCAAAGTTACATACTGAGATAAGATTGAAATTAATTCTTCTACAGTAAACATCATATCCTTAGTCGAACCATTTTGACGAACTTCACCGTTTACTTTTGTAACAACAGTTAACTTTTGAGGATCTGCAATTTCATCCTTTGTTACAATATAAGGCCCTAATGGACAAGTACCATCTAAACTTTTTCCTAAGAAGTACTGCTTATGTCGATCCTGTAAATCACGAGCTGTAATATCATTTGCAATGGTATAACCAAACACATAATCAAATGCTAAATTTTTAGGGATATCTTTGCCATGCTTCCCAATTACAACTGCTAATTCACCCTCGTAATCTAGCGAATTTGTTTTGTTTCCGTGAATCGGCAGCACTTGTTCATCAGCAGCAATTGAAGTAGGTGATTTTGTAAATACTAATAAATCTTTAGGCGCTGCTTTTGAACCCATTTCTTTTGCATGTTCATCATAGTTTTTGCCGATACATAAAATATTTTTTGGTGTTCTCGGAATTGGTGAAAGCCATTCTATTTCAGTAAAAGAACTTTTAAATTGTTCTACTTGGTCAGATTTTATAGCTGCTTCTACTAATTTACGAATCTGTTCTACAAAGTCAAAACCTAGTGCGATTCCATTAATAATTTCGCTTGGAAAAGAAGGAAGAACTTTTAGCTCTTTTTGAATAGCTAAAACATCCCATACCGCTTCTTCTTTTTTTACTTTCGGTCCGAATTTTACTTCTCCATTTGATTTAAACGATAAAATCTTCATAAATAATGGCGCTCCTTTTTACTTCGTTCATACGGATTCGTGTTAGGAAGGCGATCCCTCTCCCCACGAAGAAAACGTATCATTTATACCATCATACATCATATTATTTGAAAATGCTTATTTTTCCGACAACATTTTTTTTTTAAAATAAAACTTTATCAGTGGGGGTTTTTTTCCCCACTGACTGATAGTTATTGTCAAACATAAATTGTGTAATACAGAGGTTGCCACAAAAGCGATTGGCGCAAAACGTGGCGCTTTTAGTCCATACTTCGGACATTTACGAGTTGTTGATTTCACTTTTATATTTACTACTTCAATACATCTGTCGGTTTACTTTCTACTGAAAATTACTGCCTTTTAATTGGGGGATAAACTATTCTTTTTACTGCTAATTCAAGCGGACCTTGTTTAAACTTAGTAAACCATAGTTCTGCAAGGATTACTTGTACTACAAAAATTCCAATTGCAATAAGCGTACCCATTTGAACATCAACTTTGCCATACAGTCCAAAGCCAAAATTATAAAATAGTATCGTACAAATAATTGATTGCATAATGTATAAAGTTAATGACATTCTTCCAGCTGTTGCAATTGGTGTAAGTAGTTTAGCGGCTGTTGGCAATAAACAAATGCTTACAATTAGTGCAATATAGCCAATTGATAAAATTGGACCACCAACATAAACCTTTAAATAATCTAGTATATAAGTACGTGTAAACATAAATGGTGCGCTTTTTATAAATAAGCCTGCTGCTACAAAAATGATTGCGAAACTTATCCAAAAGATTTTCAATTCTTTTGCACGTTCGATTAAACGCCATTTTGCTGCTGCTGCACCAATTAGCATATAAGGCAATATAGTTACTAAAGATGAAATCCACATGCCTATGCTCATTTGTACCGATAAATCTTTTAATCTTTGAACAAATGCATCGCCCCAGCCACCAACACCATATGCTGTAATCGCACTATTAATTAGCGCAATATCGACTGCCGGTGTTTCATACTCTGCACTCATCATGCCTGCAAGAGCATATATTAACAGAATAAAAATATGCATTAAACTATTAATAATGATTCCAAATGTCAGCAACCATCCGCCGCTAAAACGGATAAATAATAACAGGAAAAATCCGCAAAAGGCATACATCGTTAAAATATCGCCCCACCAAATTAAAAATGCATGAATTAGGCCGAGACATAATAAAACAATAAGCCTTTTGGGCGCAAACTTATAAAAGCTAGTCCCCGTACGTTCTGCCTTCATATACTGCATAGCTAATCCATAGCCAAATAGCATTGAAAATAAAGGATAAAAGCTTCCTTGTACATAAATATCCAGTGTTTGATGCCATATAATATCTTCTGCACTTGTAAACCAACTATTTAAGTCTAAAACATGAGGCATCGGTAAATAAAATCCAAACATATTTACTAGCAAAATGCCTAGTAAACTAAACCCGCGCAAAATATCAAGAGAGTCAACCCTCTCATTTAATGTTGTTGGTTGAAAATTCACAATTCGTTCTCCTTTATCTATCCGTCTAGTTCAAGTAAATCTATCTCTTATTTTACAATATTTATAATGCTCCTTGAAAAAAACAGTCTATCAATTTTTAAAATTAATAGACTGCTTTATATTATTTAATCAAGGCGGATTTCTTTTTGCGCATTATATAAATACAATACTTTTTCATCGACCTTGATTTGCAGAATCGATTCAACTGCTTCACTATAAATTCGAAGCTGTATACCATAACGCTCATTCATTGTATTTATTAATGCGGGCTCATCTTGGAATGACGGCAATATTTTATCAGTTTTATAATCTAACAATACCCATTTCCCTTGTTCATCTTCAAACAAGCAATCCAATATCCCTTGTACAATTTGGGAATCACCTTGTTCATCTACTCTACTTAATGTAAATGGTACTTCCCTGAATACTTGTTTCGCATAAATAAATCGTTGCCCGATTGGCGCTGAGAAAAATTGGATTACTTTTTCAGCTTCTACTACTTTAGCTTCTTCTTCCGTTAACAATTTCTTTTCAATTAACGTCTGCAAATATTGCTGTACTTCATCGACATAATGGAGCCCTTCCTTTGGAGCATGCTGCATCACAGTATGGACAACTGTACCAATTTCGGTTGCAGACAGTGCTTTTTCCTGTAAAAACATTGGCCGCTTCGTTGCACTCGAAGTTTTATTCTGAACAGTGTATGTTTCAGGCTCCTCTTCACGCTGCATCGTTTCAATTCTTTTTATTTCAGAAACGCTAGTTTTAGATTTTTTTGTAATTGAATGTTGAAATTGATAAGGTGTTAAAAAACGTTTTTTTAATTCATCTACCAACTTGAGATCAACCTCTTGTTGGAATGTTTGTTCCGTTTCGCCTTCTTGTTGTGAAAGTGATGTACTCATAAATAGCGTATTTGAAATAGCAGTTACATCCCATTTTGATGGATGTACAATTGGCGTGTATGGTTCATCAGTAAAGGGTTCAAAACAACTATGTCTAGCAACAGCAGGTCCAATCCAATCTAAATAATTTTTAGCACGTGCCCGAATATAGTCTGGCAGCATATCTTCATGTGGAATACGCTGTGCTTCACACCATGCCTGACGTGTTTTATCCCAATTTTTCACAGAACCAATTAAAATAAGTCTCTCTTTTGCACGCGTCATTGCTACATATAAAATACGCATTTCTTCTGCTTTCATTTCCAGTATCTTTTTTTCTTTCATCGCTAAAAAAGGCAATGATGTATACATTATACGGTCATCTGGATCTATCGCTTTGACGGCAAGTCCAAATTGTTGGTCAAATAAGTAAGAATTGCTAAAATCCATTTGGTTAAAGCTTCTTCCTAATCCTGCAACGAAAACAACTGGATATTCCAAACCTTTAGAAGAATGAATCGTTACTAGTCGAACAACATCATCCTTTTCACCAATAGACTTCGCTACACCTAAATCATCCCCGCGAGATTTCATGCGATCAATAAACCGCAAAAAACGGAACAATCCTCTGAATGAAGTTTTTTCGTACATTAGAGCGCGATCATGCAGTGTACGCAAGTTGGCCTGACGCTGCTTGCCGTTCGCCATTGCTCCTACCATCTCATAATAGTTTGTATCGATATAAATTTTCCAAATTAAATCTGATAGCGAACCTCGACGTGCTAAATTTCTCCATGTATTTAGTTGGTGTAAAAACGTTTGTAATTTCTCAGCAGTAATTAAATTAATGCCGCTTCTTTCTTCTTCAACAAACTGTTTTACTGCCTCATAAAATGGAACCTTTTTATTTACTAATCGAATAGCTGCCAATTCATTTTCAGTACAACCGATAAATGGAGATCGCAAGACAGAAGCTAGCGGAATATCTTGATAAGGATTATCAACAACCTTTAAAACATTTAACATTACCATTACTTCAAGTGCTTCAAAATAACCTTTTGAAGACTCAGCATACAACGGAATCCCTGCAGCTTTAAATTCCTCAACTAAATCACTTGACCAGGTCATAGAACGCATTAAAATAACAATATCACTATACCGCATAGGGCGAATTCGTTTCTCTGGGTCTTTTTGCTTTGCGTCATATACCGTTGCACCATTATCCATAAGCTCTCGAATTCGCTTAATAATGAAACGTGCTTCCTGCTGGGACTTTTTCATCTCTTCCTCAATGATTGCATCCATCTGCTCTTCATCATCTAAATCGGAAGTGTCTTCCTCTTGCTCCTCATATAAAATCGCTAGCTCGATGGGCATATCAACTTTATTATAAGGAGCTCCTGGTTTTAAACCTGCTTTTTCGTCATAGGCAATTTCTCCGACCGTCTCTCCCATAATTTGTTCAAATATAAAATTCGTACCGTGCAGAACTTCCTCCCTACTGCGGAAGTTAGCATTTAAATCAATTTTTAATCCATTTGAAATTGGTTCCTCTTCAAACAAATTATATTTATTTAAGAAAAGCATAGGCTCAGCTAAACGGAATCGATAAATGGATTGCTTCACGTCACCAACCATAAATAGATTACCATCTACTTCGGTGCCACTCTTTACTAATTGAAGTATCGTTTCTTGAAGCATATTTGTATCTTGATATTCATCTACAAGTACTTCTTTAAAACGATTTTTAAAATCTTTCGCAACAGGGGAGGGCTGCAATTTTCCATCTTCTTTAACAGTTAAAATTTCAAGTGCATAATGTTCCAAATCTGAAAAATCTACCAATCCCCGCTCGAGCTTAGCTGCTTTAAACTTTTCGCCAAACTGCTCGGTTAATTCAACTAAAGTTTCAATAATTGGCGCCATCAATCGTATTTCTTGCAAGAGCCGTTCAGGCTTTCTCATGAAAAATGCTTCTTTTATTTGTCCAACGACTTTTTTAGCTAGGTCTCGTTTTTTCTTAGCTTTTTCCTGCAGCTCTATATCGCAGCTATCCTTTTTCATTCTAGCTAGAGTGGACCATTTCAGTGTTGAAAAGAAATCAAATGCTTCTTGCCATGTACCATGCTGAATACGGCGTATTGCTTCTTCAATCAATGCAAAATCCAATTCTGCTGTTTCTCCGTATGCAAAGGGTCCATCTGGTTTTAAAGCATGCTGGCGAACCTCTTCAATATGTGCTCGAGCCTCTTCTAAACTAAATTTAATCGCACTTTTTAAAGATTCAATATAAGGTAAATCATCAATCGTTATATCATCAGGCAAATCATATTGTGCTGGAAGTGAACGCAACCATTTTGTTGGTTCAGGATGAACTCGAGAAATTTCATACAGTTTATCAATTAAAGTTTCGATTGCTTGGTCATCTCGATCAGAGGTAAAACTATCTACTAATCGGTAAACAGCATTAACCTTTAACTCATCCTCATTGTCATATGCTTCTTCAAGCACCTCTGCAAGCACATCATCACGAAGTAATGCAGATTCCCCTTCATTTGCAATTCGAAAACCTGGATCAATGTCAATTAAGTAGGCATATTGACGAACAATAGCTAAACAAAAAGAGTGCAAAGTTGAAATTTGAGCTTTATTAACTAGACTTAATTGTCGACGTAAATGTGCGTTGCGTGGATCTTTCGCAATTTCTTTTTCCAGCGCTTCTGCCATTCTATGACGCATTTCAGCAGCTGAGGCATTAGTAAAAGTTACGACGAGAAGCTCGTCCACATCAATTGGATTATCTTTCGAAATGACTTTTTCTATCATACGATTAATTAATACTGCTGTTTTTCCTGAGCCTGCTGCTGCAGAAACAAGAGTATCCTGCCCTGTTGCCCATATGGCCTTCCACTGTTCATCTGTCCAAGTAACATCAGGTCCTTTATTTGGAATCGATAGCACCATTGCCCTTCAACTCCTCTCTTATTTTTGACACGATATTAACCGGTTTATCTGATTGAAGCTGATAGTAATGTTGTTCATTGTCTGTCGGGTCAAACTGGCATACTGATTTGAAGCTGCAAAAATCACATGCTGTCTTTCCTTTTAATCTATATGGACGGATAGCAGTTTCTCCATTTAATATACCGTTTCCTGCCGCCTGATGCTTTAACCTTACATATTGCTTTATTTCTTTCATTTCATCAGGTGAAACAATACGTGACATCGATGGTGATGCTGTACCATCCTTTTTTAAATAGACGGGCACAATTTTCGAACTACCACCAAGTTCTAATTCTTCATCCATTGCAATTAAAGACTCAGAGTTTTCAGTGAGCAGCCCTCTCATGCGATATTTTTTCATGCGCTCCAATTCTAATGTCATATCATCTAATTCCTGTTCAATTTTTAAAATTGGATTATGAACATGGACATACAAGACACCCGCAGCATCAGCATCACGATCTAACCAGTTGCTGGCATTCTCTAATGCAACATCTAAATACGTTAATAGCTGTAGGGAAAGACCGTGATACACTTCATTTAAATCTAAATCACGGCTAGAAGATTTATAATCTACCACTCGTAAATAGGATTTATTGCCAATTTCAGCACTATCAATTCGGTCGATTCTACCTCGCAAATGCATTTTACGTCCATTATTTAAATTAATTTCTAAAGGTGGTAGCTGTTCATTCGGCCCGAAAGCTGCTTCTATTGCAATCGGTTTAAAAAATGATAGTTTAGCATGTTGTGACAGTGCTATCATCGTACGTTCAACAATTCGAATTAATTTTCGTTGAATATAACGATAACGGGCACTGCTTAATAGTATTTGATGAGAAAATACCGGAACGATTTGCTCAACAGCTTGCCGTGCTAATTGGCTGCATTGTGTACGAGTCAATCGATTCCACTGCAAGTTTAGACGTTTTGTTTCAAGCGTTATCCATTTTAATGCCTCATGGAACAAATCACCCATAGCAAAATTTTCAAGCCTATATACAGCTCGTTCTTCTAATCGCAAACCATATGTTGTGAAGTGAGAAAATGGACAGCGATAAAACTTCTCAATTCGAGAAACACTGGATGTAAGCTCTGTCCCATATAATTCTTCAGTAATATCTTGAGTTAATTTCTCTGCGACATTTTTCTTTTCCAATGGACGCATTACGGTTTGTAGAACGTGTTTCCAATCATCCGCTTGTTCATAAAAAACTTTTAATGCAAGCCATTCCGGAGCTAGGTTTTGTGAATATTCTGCTTGGCGAAGCTGCATAATTAAAAACGCGAGCGATGTTCTTGGATGCTGAAGGTAGGACAATACGTTTTTAGGATTTAATTCTTCAGCTGGATCAATCAGAACTCTCTTGTGAGGCAATGTCTTAATACCATTGACTTCAAACAATTTATGCAGACGATTTATATATAAGGACGGTAATAACGCTTTACTTTCCTCATCAGCACTTGCATAAGTAACATAAAGTCGATCACTTGGCGAAGAAAATGCACGATAAATCAAAAATGCTTCTTGCAATAAACGATGTTTTGAAGTCGGTGAAAGTTCTGTATCAATATCTGCGAACCAGCCTCTTTCAACATCTGTAATTAATCCTTCGTAATCCATTCGCATTGGATATACTCCATCATTGACTCCGATGACAAAGACAACTTTTTTATTATCAAAGCGTGAAAATTCAACGGTTGCAACTGTTATTTCATCAACAGATGGAGGGATTTTTGAAAACTTGAGCGTATCATACCCTTCATCTAAAATTTGAGCTGCTTCTTCAATTGTTAGTTTTTGATCTCCAAACATAATAACAAATTGATCTAAAACATTAATCCAACGATTCCATGCCTGATCATGTTCACTAGCACCGTGTAATTCATGCTCTTCTAATTCTGTATCTTTTAGAACTTGCAACTTATCATATACTTGTAGTTCATCAATACAGTTGTACAGTGCCATTGCGATATCTCGTCCAGTTTCAGCTTTGGATAAGGCCGCTTGCAATTTTTCAAGAGGGGTTTTTATTATTTCCTTCATTTCATCTATTAGCTGCTGCATTTTGAGTTCTTCATCTGTTTGATGTTTAGAAAAGAACTCTAACCCGCGGTACTTTTTATAAAACCAGCGAGCATCTTCAAACCACCGATATCCGTAAATACCTTGTGCAATGACAAAGTTTTCGAACAGGTCAGCCTTCTCACGCATTTCTTTTAAATCACTATTTAATGGGAAAAGTAAATCTGTTTTAACACTTCTGAATACAGGTTCGTATTGCCAATTGGATGTCATAACTTCTAAAATTGAACGGCTAAACTCGATTAATGGATGATGCAGCATTGGCTTCTTCTCATTAGTAAATACCGGAAGATCGTATTGGGCAAAAATTGTTTCGATTAATGGATCATAAATATCTGCTTGACGATACATGATCCCTATATCTCGATAACGAACTCCCTCTTCTTGTACGATTCGACATATTTCCCGGGCAATAGCATGAATTTCTGCTCGCCGATTTGCCCCTTCAATAATTTGGACATATCCATCTGCTTGAGCAGTTTTAGGGATAGATTCATGAAACTGCTCTTCAACATGTTGCAAGTCATAATTATGGTATCGGTAACAGTTCTCTAAATGAATGCGAGGTTCTATTTCAATTTGAAAATTATGCGCCTCTTGTATTAATTTGTCGTACATAACTGCTGACCGATAAAAAACAGCCTGATCATCATCTTTATCATTTACATCTTCAAAAGGCAATACGACAGTTACTCTTTTTGCAAGGGCTAATAGTTGCTTTACAATTTCAAACTCCCTAACTGTAAATGCAGTAAAACCATCGATATAAATATGAGCTTCTTTTAATTTCTGTGAATTTTGCAGTTGCTCAATTAAAATCGGATAAAAACCATCACTATCGACATAACTATCTCCGAGAACTTCTTCTAATTTATCTAAAATGATTTGTAAATCTTTCGTCTTAGCAATTAATGTATTTGGTGCAGATGTCTGTTCCAGCTTGGTAATGGCTTCGTTTAATACAGTACTGTCGATATTATATTGGCTAAATTCTTTAATTAGCTGTTCAACTTCTTCTGTAAAACCCCGTTTATCTGCTGCTTGTCGGAAAAGTGTAAATTGATCCTTGTTTTCAGCAAGTAAACGGCGAATCAACATCCGGTAGCCAATCTTATCAATTTGTTCCTTCGCAATGCCACCAGTTTCTTGCAATATATACCAGGCAAGTCGTTTAAAGGTCATCACTTGCGCTCTTATAATGCCTCGAATATCGTAATTATTTGTTAGCATATATTCTGCTTGATACGACATTTGATCTGGAACAATTAAGTAAATCGGTGCGCCCAATGGCTGTTCTTTTAATTCCTTCACGATTTCATTATGGATAAGTGTTGTTTTCCCTGTCCCAGCTCGTCCACTGATTACTCGCAACGACATGAAGCATCCCCCTTTTCCCACGTATTATTTCTATTTTATACAAGAATGTATGTTCGAGTCTTATAAATTTTTTATACTTTTATTAATCTTTTATTTTAAGCATCTATAAAAAGTTACAACTTCTATTATAATATTTTTTTAGTATAATTGATAAAATTCCGTATCAATTACCCCTTGGCGTAATTATACCTGCCGCTGTCGTTTTCGGTAAAACTTTATGTGCCCAATTTCGGACTCGTGCTTTGGCCAACACAATGTTGGACAGATAACCATTGTCACGTAGATTTTCTAGTTTACTTCCTTTCCTAACTCCTCTACGAAATCGCATGGTTCTCTGGAGAGGCTTTATCATTCCGTCTTCCGCTCCCAATACAATAAACATCTGTTTTAATGAAGAAAAAAGAGCGATTTATAATAACCGCTCTTTTTTCACTGACATTTTAACTTTCTTTTTTTTATCTTCTCCTTGTTTTAAATCTCGCTCAACTTTTTTGTTTAAATGTTTTTCAAAGCCTTTTCCTATAATCCAAAGCAAGAAGATTCCAATCCCAGCAAATATTAATTTCACCGGATCTGTTAGCAACGCTTTAAGGTCATAGCCTAAAGCACTCATACTCGCAATCATTACGAATTTTCCTGCCATTATCACGAACAAATAATATTTTTTCTTAATATTCGATAACCCAGCGACAATATTTACTAAAACTGAAGGGGTAAATGGAAAACAAAGTAAAATAAAAAGTGGGCTTAATCCCCGCATATCAACCCATTTGATAAGCTTTTGAACCTTTTCTTTCTCTATAAAAACCTTTAAACGAGGATGTCTGCCAAATCTCCTTACAATTAAAAAAACTGCATATGATCCAAGAACCGTCCCGATCCATGATAATAGGAAGCCTAACCACAAGCCATATGAGCTGGCATTGGCAACTACTATGACAACTAAAGGCAAGAATGGCAAGAATGCTTCAATGAAAGGCAATAGAATACCAATCAGCGGTCCAAGTGTCCGATAATGTGCTGCTAAATTTTCAATGTTTTCTACTGTAAACCAATCGTTCACATGTCCCACCCTCTATCGATATTGAATAATTAAATGTAAAATTGAAACCTTATCTGTAGGGTTATGGTAATGATGCTCTTGATGTCCGGAAAATACAAGCGTATCTCCTTCCTCCAGCAGCTCTTCCATACCTCCAGCATGAACAACAGCTTGTCCTTGTATTACAGTTAAAGTTTCCTCTACTCCTTCTGGATGTGCTTCACTCCTATGTATCACACCAGGATCCATTTCAATTTTGTAAAATTCCCATCCACGCTCTGGTGCATATGGAATAATGGAAAAAACTCGGTAACCTCCATCTTCTTCGGAAACAACAGTCGAGGTTTTATCATTGTATTTTTGAAATTGTTCTTTTGGTGGTTGTAGTAATGAAGAGAATGAGATTCGCATACCGGAAGCAATTTTCCAAATGGTCGAAACTGTCGGATTTGAATCACCTTTTTCAATTTGTGCCAACTGTGCTTTGCTTACATTTGTAGCTTTGGCAACATCATCTAAACTTAAACTTCGTAGTTGACGTATTTTTTTTAATTGATACCCTATATTTTTACTCATTTGCTCCATTTTTCTCACCAACCAATTGTTCATTTTAAATGACAAGTGTATACTATAAAAGACAGACTTTTGAAATATTACTGATTATTTTATTATAGTCTAAATTTTCAATCATAGTTAAAAAACATTTTGACAACCGTAGTAAATTTCATATTTCTTATTTATCAGCTATTACTTAAAAGAATTTGTTTAGCTTTATAGTATAGCGATATGTTTATTAAACGATTTTGATTATATTTTGTTTCACATTTCATCTTTGTATATATCAAATTTACATTATTCCTCATGTTTATTAAAGTTACATATTACTAGTTTTTCATTATTTTATTGCAAAATTTAATATTTTTCGAAAGGAAGCGAATCGCTTGAACACACAGGTAAATGTTAATCATTCTCTTACACTTGATACGTTTTCACAAGGTATAAAAGATTGCATCCCAACACTACTAGGATACATAAGTATCGGATTGGCTTTTGGTGTAATTGGAATTACTTCTAATCTATCGATATTAGAAATTTTTCTATTATCTGTGATTGTATATGCTGGATCTGCCCAATTTATTTTTTGTGGATTATATGTTGCAGGGGCACCATTTTCGGTCATTATTATCACAACTTTTATTGTAAATTTACGTCACTTTCTTATGTCGTTAACTGTTGCACCACATTTCACACGTTATTCACCATTGCGAAATATCGGATTTGGTACATTATTAACAGACGAAACCTTCGGGGTAGCTGTCACTAAATTAACAAAGGAAAAGCATCTTGGCGGGAACTGGATGGATGGCCTTAACTTAACGGCATATATAACATGGATTGCCTCATGTACATTAGGCGGAATAGTTGGAAAGTGGCTGCCAAATGCAGAAAGCCTAGGATTAGATTTTGCATTAATTTCAATGTTTGGAGCATTGCTTGTTCTTAACCTTGTTGATTTATCTAAAAGTAAGCTGATGCATTATATAAAGCTTATTGTATTAATGGCTATTATTATGTATTGTTTGCTATATTTCTTACCAGGGCACTTAGCTGTTTTAATTGCAACAGTAATTGTAGCAACAATTGGGGTGGTGACTGAAAAATGACAACAACCCTACCAATGATTTTACTAATGCTCGGCTGTGCAATCGTTACATGGCTGCCCCGGGTGATTCCGTTTATTTTGGTGCGAAATGTACAATTGCCAGATGTTGTATTGCGCTGGCTGTCATATATTCCTGTTTGTATATTAAGTGCTCTTGTCTTGGAATCATTATTTAATGCTGAAAAAAGTATAGTAACATTTGATTGGTTTAATCTCGGAGCATTAATTCCTACTTTAATTACTGCAATTGCAACAAAGAGTTTATCGAAAACGGTTGTTGTCGGTGTATTAACGATGGCTCTTTTACGATATTTCTTTTAAATTATTTCTTTCCCAGTAAATATTTTATATTCAAGTCATTATTCCAGAACCTACAATGCCCTCAGTGTTAAGTAACAATATTGTTTAATTTACAATAAAGTCATTTAAAAATATTAAAGTTGTTTATTCAACAAAAACAGCTAATAGAAGCTGATTGGTATTCAATTATCGGGCGCGATTCTTCAAAAGCGAAGGATCGCGTTTTTTTATTAAGTAAAGGTGCAGGTCAGTAAATTTGTAACTTTTTTCTCATACTAATGTCTAAATCAAGGGGGAGATATTTTGAAAAAGATAATTATTATGCTATCAATAATTAATTTTGTATTAGTTGGCTGTTCTCAGGAGCCAAAAAGTCAAATAAGCGAACCAACAACTGAACAGAATGTAGAAACAAACTTTAAAACTAAAATAAACCATTTAGAATTAAAAAAGGCAGAAGAAATAGAGGTTTTTGAAAAGGCGTTAAGTGATTCAAAAAAAGAGCCAGGCATCGTCAATATGACTAATCCACAATATCAATTTAGCCTTGGTGAAGATTCATTTTTTCTCTGGATAAATGAAAAGAATGGAACAATAATGAACACAAATGATACACACACAATTTATACTTTATCAAGTAGTTCAGTTAAAGAAGTCTATGAGTTTGTTAATAAAGCCCAACCGCAAAAGATTGAAGAAGTAGTTTATGGACATATGGATATTCAAAATTTAGAGGGGTTAGATAAATTTATTAACAATGTAGAAAATCAAAATGAAGCAATATTAAATTTTATGGTTCTATGTCAAATGTTGGGGTGAAGTGATATTACACGGCACCCCGATTATCCTAAATGAACCCCAATTTTCTTATATAAATTATTTAATAAAATTTTCGCTTTAAAGTGTTCA
>NZ_RXNR01000054.1 GCF_003966145.1 Lysinibacillus telephonicus | reverse complement strand
TTTAGAACGTTACTTAGAAGTTCACACTGTGATATAAATTGAAACGCCGTATACGAGACCCGTACGTACGGTGTTGTGAGAGGGGCGAAAATAAGTCAACTTATTTTTCCTCTACTCGATTTTGAATCAGAAGTAATCTATAACTTTAATAAATAATTTTAATTTAATCGTAAAATAATTAATTATATATTCCATATATTAATAATTTCATCTTTCTATTTTCTATAAATGTGATAAAATTGTGATAATTTCTACAATTTTATAAATCTACTAAAAGAAGGGATAGTATGTTTAAGTTTTGGACTGGGAGATTTGAAGGATATTCGTTAAATTCTTTTAAGAAAGATCTATTATCAGGGATTATTGTTGGGATTGTAGCTGTTCCATTAGCAATGTCGTTTGCAATTGCATCGGGTGTTAAACCTGAGTATGGAATATACACCGCAATAATTGCCGGGATTTTAATTTCTTTATTAGGTGGTTCTAAGTACCAAATTGGTGGTCCAACAGGTGCTTTCGTTCCAATTTTATTAGGTATAGTTATTTCATATGGATATGAAAATTTATTGCTTGCTGGGTTGATGGCAGGGATCATGCTCTTATTAATGGGTATATTTAAACTAGGTGTATTAATTAAATATATTCCAAGGCCTGTAACAATTGGTTTTACCGCAGGCATTGCGGTAATTATTTTCACCGGACAAATTGCTAATTTTCTAGGTTTACAAGGAATTGAGCAACACGAAAAATTTATCGATAATATGAAAGAAATTGGCGGACATTTAAATACTGTAAATGTATTTAGTATTTTAACGGCGCTTACCTGCTTTACTGTAATGATCCTAACTCCGAAAAAGCTCCCGAAGGTTCCCGGCGCCCTTGTAGGAATTATTGTTTCAGCTGTAGCAGCAGCTGTTTTTTTCGCTGGAGATGTTGCAACGATTGGTTCTACTTATGGA
Organism: Lysinibacillus telephonicus; assembly: GCF_003966145.1. Classification (GTDB taxonomy): domain Bacteria; phylum Bacillota; class Bacilli; order Bacillales_A; family Planococcaceae; genus Ureibacillus; species Ureibacillus telephonicus. The sequence continues at coordinate 22,676 of NZ_RXNR01000054.1, read as the reverse complement.
GCAATTCCAAATAAATTACCGGAATTTGGAGTACCTGACATTACATTAGAGAAAATAACTATGTTAATAGGACCTGCATTTGTCATCGCCATGTTGGGAGGAATTGAATCCTTACTTTCAGCTGTAGTAGCAGATGGAATGACAAATAGCAAACATAATAGTAATAGGGAATTAATTGGTCAAGGAATCGCTAATATTATTACGCCATTCTTTGGAGGGATACCTGCAACAGGAGCGATTGCAAGAACTGCAACTAATATAAAATCTGGTGCAGTGTCACCTTTATCAGGTGTTGTTCATGGCTTGTTTGTGTTGCTTACATTAATTCTGTTTGCACCTCTTGCAATACACATTCCTTTAGCCGCATTAGCACCCGTTTTAATGATGGTAGCTTGGAATATGAGTGAAAGAAAACATTTCGTACATATATTAAAATTAAAATCAGGGGATTCTATTGTTTTAGTTATTACATTTTTACTTACTGTTTTTACAAGTTTAACAACTGCTGTAGAAGTAGGTTTGATATTAGCAGTTATTTTATTCGCAAAACGAATGAGCGAAATGTTAAGCGTATCAAAGGTTTTACCGGATCATGATAGCAATCGTGGAAAAGTTCTGCCTCACGTTGTAAAGCCAACTCACGATTGTCCACAAGTCAATATTTATACTGTAGAAGGACCTTTATTCTTTGGAGTAGCTCAAACGTTTGAACAATGTATATTATCGTCAATTCACACAAAACCTGCCGTCCTGATTTTACGATTAGGAAAAGTTCCATTTATAGATACCACCGGGGAGGAATATCTACGGAATGTAATTCAAGATATAAAAGGTAAAGGCTGTACACTTTTAGTTACAGGTGCCAAACCAACTTTGAAAATCGCATTGAAACAATATGGACTTACAGATGAAATAGGGGAACAAAACTTTTACCCCCATACTGGTGAAGCGATTAACCGTGCTATTAGTTGTGTCAATCAAAATGCATGTATCGGTTGTAAACACTACGCATTTAAAGAATGTCAGGAGTTTGCAAACAGCCATATAAGTTAAAGTTCGTAAAAGGTACATCTAAATGTACCTTTTTTGTATATGTTTTAATAACTTTGGTTATATTTAGAAAAGTGTAAATAGAGAAGAGGTTGTGACCAAAAGTTGGTGTTGCAACCTTTTTTTATGTTTAAAATACGGTCAATTTTTCCATACTATATTTGTTTAAATAAAGTCATGAAGGAGGGGAGATAATTTTTTAAGTGCTCCTCTTACTAGAAGGTTTGTAAAATGGAGGCCAGCTTTTAGAATAGTATCCCAGCTTAGGCTAACTCATGTTCATTCCTTTTTCAAACAAGCTCTAATTGCATTTAAAACCATGAGATCTTTTTGATTTCCCTTTGTCGTATTTTCACTAGTTTCAGCGAATTAGTTCTACTATTGTCAGTTGAAAGGTTTCTGACAAATTAATGTGGAATTTAGCGAACTAAGAGGAGGCGAACTACAAAATGAATTACGAAATTGATATGTACTTAAACGACATTGCAGTAATCAGATTATATGGTGAACTAGATCATCATGAAACAGAAAAAATTCGTACACACATTTCAAAAACGATTTTACAAGGCAACTTAAACACAATTATTTGGAATCTGGAAAGACTCAACTTTATGGATAGTTCAGGAGTTGGTTTGATTTTAGGACGAATGAGAGAGTTGAGGGCAGTAAATGGACAAACCATTATACTAAATCCATCTAATACAATGAAAAAAATATTTCAATTTTCTGGTTTAGCCTCATTTATGTTGGAGGGTACAGAAGCAGATGCAATTTTACATGCAAGGGGGATTGTGAATGGATAACGAAATGACGCTTTCATTTGTTGCACTAAGTGAAAATGAGAGTTTGGCGAGAATGGCGATAACAAGTTTTGTTGCTCAACTTGATCCTACGATTGACGAGCTGTCAGAGTTTAAAACAATCGTTTCAGAAGCTGTATCCAACGCAATTATTCATGGGTATGACGAAGATGGAAAAGGGTTAGTTACTGTTCATGCTGTACGGGAAGGAGACATTATTTCTGTTGCTGTTAAAGACAACGGAAAAGGAATTTTTGATGTCAAAAAGGCGATGGAACCACTATTTACATCAAAAGCAGAAATGGAACGTTCTGGAATGGGCTTTACCATTATGGAAAGTTTCGCAGACAATTTGCAGGTTGAATCTGAACCGAATGTTGGAACAGTTGTAACCTTTTCAAAAAAATTTTACTCGGTAAAGATGCCTCAAATTTCATAGAATAGTCTATTTCGTAAGACCAAGTGTTTTTATGCAATTAAATACATGCCAAGCGTATTAATTGATAATTATTAACTGGGCGCAAATACATTCGTATTTGGTAGAAACGAGGGGGATGAGGACAATCGAACAGCCGTCCAATGTTTTGTTAACACAGGAGGAGATGCGAGAGCTTATTGAAAAAGCTCAAGCTGGTGATGTTGAAGCAAGGAAACAAATGATTGAAGGCAATACCCGGCTCGTTTGGTCGATTGTTCAACGCTTTGCTTCCAGGGGAGTAGAGCTTGAGGATTTATTCCAAATTGGTTGTATAGGATTAATGAAATCTGTAGATAAATTCGATTTATCGTATGACGTTAAGTTTTCAACCTATGCCGTACCGATGATTATTGGAGAAATTCAACGTTTTTTACGGGATGACGGCATGGTAAAGGTCAGTCGTTCGATAAGGGAATTAAACTATAAAATTCGTCATGCAACAGATGAATTTTTAAAAACAAACGAAAAGCCGCCTTCCATTTCAGAGCTTGCAGATATTTTGGGTGTAACAAAGGATGAGGTGCTTGTTGCAACTGATGCCATGCGTGATCCGGCATCGTTGCATGAACAGCTTTTTGAGTCTGAAGGTGACTCCATCACCTTAATGGATCAAATGAAGGATGAAAAATCCGAATTGCCATTTCAGTACATTCCATTAAAGGAAGTTCTCACAAAGCTTGATAAGAGAGAACAAGCAATTATTTATTTGAGATATTACCTAGATTTGACGCAAACCGATATTGCAGAAAGATTGGGAATATCACAGGTACAAGTATCAAGGTTGGAAAAGAAAATATTAGCACAGTTAAAGCAATGGATGGATACAAATTCAACACGAACTACTAAAAAGACGGTGAATAAATGAGTAATAAAATTTTTGCATCCATAGATGAAGCAAAAGATTTTTTATACAGTAAACTTGGTAAGGATGAATCGTTTGATGTTTGTATAAAAGAATTACATGTAAAAAGCTTACCTATTTTATTGGTATATATGAGTGGACTTGTGGATGGAAACACGGCCACGATTCAACTTACACCACTTTTCTTTGAAGATGAAGATGATGAATTTGAAATTGATATTGAACACGAAGATGAATATTTTAATCATCGCTTTAATTTTTATGGTAAATCTGAACCAAAAGATCGCGATGAATTTTTATTAGGTGTTTTAAGTGGACCAGTGGGAGTTATTACTTTACACGGGCATGGCTATTTATTGGAGTTAAGAAATTATCCTGGTCGTCAGCCTGATGAGCCAGATAATGAAAAAGTAATCCGAGGATCACGGGATGGGTTTGCGGAAAACATTTTAATAAATGCGGGATTAATTCGCCGACGTATTCGTGATCCACAGCTGCGCTTTGAACTTCATAAAATAACATCACTTGGAAAAACAGATGTTGCAATAGTATATATGAAGGAATTAGTAAATAAAAAACATTTAAAGTGGGTTAAAAAAAGGTTAGATGAAATTAAACATGACGGACTGACAATGGCAGATAAATCGCTTGAGGAATGGCTGTTTAAACAACGATACCATCCATTACCTTTTGTCAGATATTCTGAACGACCAGATATTATTGCAGCACATTTACTAGAAGGGCATATTGCAATTGTTGTAGATACGTCACCTTCTGTTATTGTTTTGCCAATTTCCTTTTTTCATTTATTACAACATGCTGAAGAATATCGACAGGCGCCACTTATTGGATCTACAGTCCGGTTGCTCCGATATTTAGCAGCATTCTTTGCAATGACATTGCTTCCAATATGGTACCTATTAGCCACCCATGATGAATATTTACCGGAAGCATTGTCATTTATTGGTGCTAAAGAAGAGTCAACCATACCTTTAATTTTGCAAATTATTATTGCTCAATTAGGCTTGGAATATTTAAGAATTGCAGCAATTCATACGCCTACTCCATTATCTACTGCAATGGGTTTAGTTGCAGGTATTATCATCGGGCAAATAGCAATTGATGTCGGATTATTTTCAGCAGAGATTGTACTGTATTCTGCCGTAACTGCAATTTTCACATTCGCTATTCCAACATATGAATTGGGTGTTGTAGTTAAATACTTCCAAATAATTGTACTGCTATCTACTGTAATAGCCGGCGTAAGCGGATTTTTTATAGCAGTGTTTATAATCTTCTCTTATTTATGTGCGCTTCGACCAATGCAAGTACCCTATATGTGGCCACTTGTTCCGTTTTTTCCAAAGGCATTTTTGCGTGTTATGATTCGGTTTCCAATGGCGGATGATGCACTTAGGCCATATATTGTTGGTGCAAGAGATAGAAAACGCTCATAAAACAGCCGTTGCACAGGTCTAATTCCTATGATAAAGTTCATCATAAGGTAATAGAAATACGAAAAAGAATTCTTTTTCGTTGCATACGGAGGAGATACAATGCACTTATATGGAACTCAAAGTATAAATGAAAATGGTCATCTAACGATTGGTGGAGTTGATGCAACAGAGCTTGCAAAAGAATATGGGACTCCACTTTTCGTTTATGATCTTGAATTAATTAGACGACGAGCTCGCGGTTTTATTGAAACATTTCATAAATTAGGTGTAAAAGCTGAAGTCGCATATGCATCAAAAGCTTTTTCGTGTATTGCAATTTATCAACTTGCACATGAAGAAAATCTTTCTCTTGATGTTGTTTCAGGTGGAGAATTATATACTGCAATACAATCTGGATTCCCAGCAGAAAGAATTCATTTTCATGGCAATAATAAATCATATGCTGAGCTGGTATTAGCATTTGATTCAAACATCGGATGTATTGTAGTTGATAATTTTTATGAAATTCAACTTTTAAAAGAAATTTCAGAGACAAAAAAACAAAGTATGCGTATTTTACTCCGTGTTACTCCTGGAGTGGAAGCACATACACATGATTTTATTACAACGGGTCAAGCTGATTCGAAATTTGGTTTTGACTTAAATAGTGGTCAGGCGGATCAAGCATTTAACGAGGTAAGAGATCATGAATATTTACAGTTATTAGGATTACATTGTCATATTGGTTCCCAAATATTTGAAACAGACGGTTTTAGCTTAGCCGCTAAAAAGTTGATGAAAAAAATTAGTGAATGGAAAGATCAATTTAAATTTGAATGTACGGTTTTAAATTTAGGTGGTGGATTTGGTATTCGCTATACTGAAGAAGATAAACCACTTGAACCACAAGACTATGTAGAAGAAATGATTAAAACTGTTCAGTCACATGCGGTTGAATTAAACTTGTCCATGCCGGAAATTTGGATTGAACCAGGTCGTTCTCTTGTTGGAGATGCTGGAACAACTTTATATACAATTGGTTCGCACAAAACGGTTCCAAATATACGTGAGTACATAGCAGTAGATGGCGGTATGAGTGATAATATTCGCCCTGCTCTTTATGATGCAAAGTATGAAGCTGTTATAGCTAACAAAGTAAATGAACAAAAAACAAGTACATATACTGTTGCAGGGAAGCTTTGTGAGTCTGGTGATAAATTGATTATCGATGCACCTTTACAACAAGCGGGATCAGGTGATATTTTAGCTGTTTTCTGTACTGGAGCATACGGCTATTCAATGGCTTCAAATTATAACCGTATTCCTAGACCAGCAGTTGTGTTTGTAGAATCAGGTCAACATCAGTTGGCAATTAACAGAGAAAGCTATGAAAATATTGTTCAAAATGATCTCCCGCTGTCTCTTAAAAAGGGTGAGTAATTAATGAAAATATCGAAATGGTGGCTTCTTAGTATATTATTATCCATAAGTTTAATTTGGGCATGTATTTATATATTCATCATTATCCCAAACACGTCTTTAGATTAGAAGGGTCAATAAAAGTTTTCCGAATTCACGGTAACATATGGCCTATACAGTTTTTTGCAAAAGAGGAAGAATGAGCAGCCAAAGTTAGTAATTGTAAAAAAATGGCGGTAAATTTGCTTCTAGCGCTTAAATCGTGTAGGATATTTAAGGATGTTGTACCGAAAGAAAATGAGGGAATGTTATTCATGTTAATACGCTATAAAAAGTCTTTAGAAAAAATAGCAATGGGTCTGCTTTCGTTCATGCCGCAAGAGAAGGATGTAAAGCGATTAATGGAAACAATTAATGCATATGAACAAGAAGACAATTGGCATTTATTTTTATGGAAAAAAGATGAAGAATATATAGGAATTGTAGGTGTGCTTGAAGAAGACTCGAGTGCAACAATTCAACATATTACAGTAGTGCCTTCTTATCGTGGAGAAGGTGTAGCAATCGCTATGCTGAAGGAACTTTTAAAGTCAGGTCAATTTAAAGCATTAAAGGCGAACGAAGAAACGGAGCCTTTTATAAAAAAATGTTTACCTATATTAGAAGAGGCAGACGATTCAAACTAACGTCCGCCTCTTCTTCTTTTTTCATTGCGTGCTTCAAGAATATCTGTACGATCGCGAAGCATATGTTTATTAAGAAGATAGTCATATGGAATTGTTGGAAGCTCTCCAATTTTTTGATTAACTAAAGCAGCAAAATCTTCATTTGTAAAAGTTAGACTAAAAGGTTTGAACTTCTCACCTTTTTCAATCGAGATTATGCTTGTTTCACAATGATTATATAGTTCATCGTAATCAAGAAATTCGAAAAACGGTGATGAATGATTGTTTGAAAAATTATTCGTTGCTTTTTTCAATATTTTCATAGCACCAGCCGTATTGTTTCTTCGCCAATGATACATGCCGGTAGCTAATTGGACATATCCTACCAGTGGATGAGCCTTGTCGCCAGGAGATATTAATTTCCAATATTCTTCTAATACTTCGTGGCATTCAAAATAATCTTGATTGCCGTTAAAGTATGTACAGTAATCTACATACAATGGATGAAACAATGGATGCATTACAATCCTCTTTCCTCTATACTAAATTTAGAATAAAAGTACATAAAGACTTACCCAAAGCTATTTTGAAAGCTATTAGTCTAAATGATGAACAACAATGTCAGGTGGTTGACACATGTATGAAGTAAAATTAGAAGCCTTTACTGGACCTCTTGATTTATTATTGCATTTAATTCATCGTTTGGAAATCGATATATATGATATTCCAATGGCTGAATTAACAGCACAATATATTGATCATATACATGCAATGAAAGAGCTAGAGTTAAATGAGGCGAGCGAATACCTTGTTATGGCAGCTACGTTATTGGCAATTAAAAGCCGAATGCTTCTTCCAATTCATGAAGGAGAAATAGAAGATGCTGAATTTGAAGTAGACGCTCCCGATCCACGTGAAGAGCTTGTTACAAAACTTATCGAATATAAAAAATATAAGGAAGCTGCAACTGAACTAAAAAATTTAGAATCCGAGCGTGCTCAAGTATTTACACGTCCACCGAGTGATTTATCAGGCTTTATGCCAGATGAACAATTGGTATTATTTGATATGAACGTCAACGTGTACGATATGTTAAGTGCATTCCAAAAAATGCTTCGTCGCAAGCAGCTAAAAAAGACATTATCTACAAGAATTGCGCGACAGGAAATTTCTGTTAAAGAGCAAATGATTGCAGTAGTCGATTCATTAAAACTAAACGGCGGCAAATCCTATTTTTCCGAACTTTTTCCTTATGAAGATAAAGCAACAATTATTGTGACGTTTTTATCATTGTTGGAATTAATGAAACGCCAGGTTGTTAATGTAGAGCAAGAAAAAAACTTCGAAGATTTAACTGTTACATTACAGAAGGGGGACATCCTCGATGACCTTGAACAATTTAATGAGTAAGATTGAGGCGCTGTTATTTGTAGTTGGAGATGATGGACTAACTGCAAAACAACTATCACAATTGCTAGAGGTTGATATGATGGAAATTGAGGCTGCCTTAAGCGAACTTGAAACTAATTACAACGAAACGGATGAAAGAGGCATCACATTAAAAACATTAGCAGGTACATACCAGATTACAACAAAGCCGGAAATGGCTGACTGTATCAAAAAATTAGTTGAAAATCCAAATAGCCATGTATTATCGACAGCCTCATTAGAAGTATTGGCCATTATTGCGTATAAGCAGCCAATTACAAGAGCAGAAATTGAAGATTTACGTGGCGTAAAGAGTGAACGTCCTATTCAAACTTTGGTTTCACGTGCACTTATACAAGAAGTAGGGAGAGCAGAAGGAACTGGTCGTGCAATTCTTTATGGCACAACAAAAGAGTTTTTAAATTACTTTGGTTTAAAAGATATTAAAGAACTTCCTCCATTACCTGAAGGAGATCAAATTGATGAAAATGAAGAAACAGATTTATTTATGACGAAATTCCAAGAAGCATTTAGTGATGAACAATAGGAAAAATAAGTATCCTTTGGAAACGCGTCAATTAAAAACATATCCAATAGCATCCGCAGACAAGCTTAGTTCGCGTAATTCGGAAGTTCAGATTTGATTGTCGTACAACCGTAAACGCAAAAAATTTAACTCTCTATTTTTCAAAAAAGGGTGTAACTTCTTAAGGAGTGGCGTATAGATATTATTCAAAAAATTTATACTTTCTTATTCAGTAAAAAGGAGTGGCTTGTTGAATAAATTTGTAAAAATCTTTTTATCGGTTGTATGTTCTTTTGTCGTTTCCTTATCGATTGTACAAGCGGCTAATGCTTCTTATGCTGTGATTGATGCAGATACTGGTCGACTTTTAATGGGAAATAATGTGCATGATCGCATGCCGATTGCAAGTTTGACAAAAATATGGACAGCTCTTATCGCAATTGAGAATAATGACTTAGATGAGGAAATAGTTATTTCGAGGAAAGCTGCATTAGCTGAAGGATCATCAATTTATTTGGAGCCCGGCGAAAAGGTAACAGTAGAAACATTGTTATATGGATTAATGCTGCGTTCTGGGAATGATGCCGCATACGCTTTAGCAGAACATACAGGCAATTCAATAGAAGGTTTCGCAGACTTAATGAATGAAAAGGCATATCTTTATGGATTAAATGACACATACTTCACAAATCCATCGGGACTGCATAATGATTTACATCTTTCTTCAGCTTATGATACAGCTCAAATGTTAAGGATTGCCCTGCAAAATGATGCATTTAAGAAAATCTCTTCAACGATTAATTATAAAAGCTCAACAAAGAATGGTGTTACTTGGCAAAATAAACATCGTCTTCTACGTGAACAAGTGGGCGCTGTTGCTGGTAAAACCGGTTTTACGAAGGTAGCTGGCCGCACGCTTGCAACCTACTTCGAGCAGGGACAAAAAAAAGTAATTGTCGTTACCTTAAATGAGGCGAATGATTGGGAAGTACATAGGGGCCTTGCAAATAAAGTTTTTACGGAATATGATCTTGTGACAATTGCAGAAAAAGGTGAGTATAAGGCCGCTAATAATAAAAAGGTTGTACTAAGTAAACCAATTACATTATTGCTTACAAAAGATGAAGAAAAAGAACTGCAAAATGTATTGCACCTCTCTAGAAAGCAAAACGAGTTTGGAATATGGCATGTGATGTTAAATAATGAAAGTATTTATTCAACAAGAGTAGACATAAAAATAGATTAAAGAAATTTATTGCATACCATATTTAAAGTAGTAGGGACTGCATACATTGGCAGTTCTTATTTTTTGTCCTTTACAAAAAAATTAAATAACTTGTAAAATAAGTTATTTTTCTTTAATAATACAACCGAATATGACATAATTTTCAACAGATTGATGTCGAAATTTGCGTATTTTTTTATTAAGTTTATACTTTGGCAAAATAAAAGTGCCAACCACGAAAAACTATTTAGTCAAGTGTGCAAGGTGAAAGTGAAATATTTTATTTAGTAAGTGTCCCAAACGTCAGCACAATACTAAAGGCATAGCGGTAGGACAAATCGCAGATGCTAACTGATATAACTATTACAATTTTTTACGAAAATCAGAATTTAACGGAGTGATCATGATGGAAAGATTACAAAAAGTAATTGCCTATGCAGGAGTTGCATCTAGGCGTAAAGCAGAACAATTAATATTAGAAGGCAAAGTAAAAGTCAATGGAAAAGTCGTAAAAGAGCTAGGAATTAAAGTTTCAGACTCAGATACGGTAGAAGTAAACGGAGTAAAACTTGAAAAAGAGGACAAAGTCTACTTTTTATTGTACAAACCACGCGGCGTAATTTCTGCGGTAACTGATGATAAAGGACGAAAAACTGTTACGGATATTTTTAAAAAACACGTTCATCAACGTATTTTTCCAGTAGGGCGACTAGATTATGATACTTCCGGGCTTTTATTGTTAACAAATGATGGAGAATTTGCTTATCAACTTACCCATCCTAAATTTAAAATCGATAAAACTTATATCGCACGTGTAAAAGGTGTACCTACAATTGAAGGGCTAAAAAAATTACAACGAGGAATTAAACTCGAAGATGGGAAAACTGCACCTGCGAAGGTAAGTATGACCTCATTCGACGAAAAAGCAGGAAAAGCAATTTGTGAGATTACAATTCATGAAGGGCGTAATCGTCAAGTTCGTCGAATGTTTGAAGCAATTGGTACACCTGTGGTAAAGCTTAAACGAGAACGCTTTGCATTCCTAGATTTATCAGGATTAAAAACAGGAGAGTATCGTGAATTGACAAAGCACGAGGTGAAAAAACTGCGCGTATTGGCTCAAACTGGTAAAATTGATTAACACTAAATGTGCAGTGAAAACGTTCATAATTCAGTCAAATTCTAGCGAAAAAGCAAAAATGAAGTTTGCTATAATAAAAAAGGTTGTATAGTTATTCGGGGGGGAACCGACAGATGGATAAGAAAAAGAAACGCTCAATTACGCGTGGAGTCATTCTCATCGTACTTGTTGCTGCAATTGCCTATACAATTTACAACACAGCAACTAAAGATAAAACAGAATTATTAAAAGTTGGAGACGAAGCACCAAATTTTGAACTAGTTGATTTATATGATAATAATCTTAAGCATCGTCTGTCTGACTATGAAGGTAAAGGGGTCTTTTTAAATTTCTGGGGAACTTGGTGTGAACCATGTAAAAAAGAGATGCCAGCAATGTCTAATCAATATGCAATTTATAAGGAACAAGGTGTAGAGGTATTGGCAATCAATATCTCACAAACTGACTTTGAAGTTAAAAAATTTATCGAGAGCTTAGATGTTCACTTTCCAGTAGCAATTGATAGTACAAAAAGTGTGATGACAGCATATAACGTAGATTTACTACCTGCAACAATATTAATCAACCCTGAAGGTAAAGTTGAAAAAATTATTACTGGTGAAATGAACGAAACACAGATCGCTTCATATATGGAATCAATTAAGCCGGAATAGGAGTAATTCATGATGGAAAAAATTATTTGTGCTTGTGGTCATGAAAATCCAGCAGGAACGAAGCTGTGTGAAAAATGCGGTCGACCATTAACAGAACAAGAACAAAAAAGCAAAGTTGTAGATATGCGCTATGATGGAATTGCAATTCGTTCGAAAACACGCAATAAGTCGCTTATCGATAAAATTTGGAATTTCTTTTCAAGTGTAAAAGTCGGTGTTTCTTTAATTATTATTAACCTAGTAGCTGCTTCAATTGGAACTATTTTCCCGCAGGAATTTTATGTAAACGTTTCATCTATTGCAGATAAAGCAACTTACTATGAAGAAACATATGGTTCCTTAGGGAAACTTTACTATTCATTAGGGTTTGCTGATATTTATAGTTCATGGTGGTTCCAAATATTAGTCGGATTGCTCGGTATCTCTATTATTGTAGCAAGTATTGATAGAGGGATTCCGCTTCATAAATCTTTAAAAAATCAACGTGTAAAACGACATGAAAGTTTTATGAAACGTCAACGCATTGTCGCAGAGGGTCCTATTACTGATGGAGACGCTTCTAAAACACTTGATTTAATTGAAGATAAAATGAAGAAGTTAAAATACAACGTACGTCGGGAAGGAAGCGCTATTTTAGCAGAGCGCGGACGCTTCGCACGTTACGGCCCATACATAAACCATCTAGGTTTAATAATCTTCTTGCTGGGGGTCATGCTGCGAATGTTACCTGGCTTCTATATTGATGAATCAATATGGATTCGTGAAGGTGAAACTCGAGCGGTTCCGGGAATGGAAGGCTATTTTCTTGAAAATGAAAAGTTCATTCTAGAATTGCATGATAATGATCCAACAGAATCACAGGTACAGCAAGGTGTTAACGTTGTCGCTAAAAACTATCAGACAGACGTTAAGTTATATAAACAATCAGATGACGCAGTTGCTGGCCAAGCTGAGAATTTAGAATTAGTAAAAGAATATTCAATTAGGGTAAATCATCCATTACAGCATGAAGGCTATTCATTTTATCAAATGGATTTCCGTTTAAACGAAATAAAAACAATGATCTTTAATTTAACAAATAAAGAAACTGGTGAATCTTTAGGTGAAGTAAGTATTGATTTAACAAATCCTCAAGATGAATATGTAATTGATGATAAGACAAAAATTTCCTTGTTAGGCTATTATCCTGGTTTCTCAGGTTTTAAGGACGGTGTGCCACAAACAGCGACACCTACTCCTAATAATCCTGCATTTATATTTAAAATGACAACACCTGAAACACCGGATGGGGAAATGAGTTTTGTTGCTATCAGACAAACAATTGAACCAAATGGTGAAAATAAATATAAAATGCAATTTAAAAGTGTTGAAACAAGAAATATGTCTGGCTTAACTGTCCATAAGGATAAAACAATCCCGATTTTAATTGTTGGCGGCATTATCTTTATGTTAGGTGTTGCGATTGGCTCTTATTGGAATCACCGCCGTATTTGGGTAGAGCAATTACAAGACGGTACAATTCGACTAGCAGCACATACAAACAAAAATTGGTTTAGTATAAAGAAAGATTTAAATGCATTAACTGAACATGTAAGTTTGCCTAAATATATCGACCAGCTGGATGAAGCGGCCGGAAGCGAGCAAAATGAAAAGGAAGGTGACAACACCTTATGAGTTTAATTCAAATAAGCGGCTATCTTTTATATGCTGCTTTTGTTGCATATTTAGTTGCAACTCTATTATTTGGTGGGGCAATTAAAAGCTCAAAACCAGATGGAGCAGCGAAGCGTGCAGAAAAATGGGGCAGCTTAGCAATTACTGTAACGATTATCGGATTAATTGCACAATTAGGCTATTTTATAACTCGTTGGATTTATACAGGACATGCACCTGTAAGTAATATGTTTGAATTTACAACTGCATTCGGGATGTTTATCATCGGAGCGTTTATCTTAATTTACTTTATGTATAGAATTGCAGCACTTGGACTAGTTGCATTGCCAATTGCAATTTTAATAATTGCATATGCAGCTATGTTTCCAAATGAAGTGAATCCGCTTGTGCCTTCTTTACAAAGTCATTGGTTGACAATTCATGTAATTACTGCTGCACTAGGTCAATCAATTTTAGCTATTAGTGCTGTGGCAGGTTTACTTTATTTATTAAAAGATGTAGATCCTAAAATCAAAGGAAAAGGTCGTTTCTGCCTAGAGGGAGTGCTTTATTTCCTTGTTCTAGTAGTAGGATTTGTGTTGATTACTGTAGTGTTTAGAAGTATGGGCTACGAAGCGGTGTTTAATTATGTGAACAAAGAGGGATTAGAACAAAAAATCACATACAATATGCCTGCTGTTTTTGGTATGAATGAATATACATTGCTGACTGACGATGTAATGGAACCATTAGTTGAAATGCCACCAGTTATTAATGCTAAAAAATTAACAACTGTATTTTGGTCATTTATTGTCGGAACTGTTCTTTATTTATTAATTCGACTTATTACACGTAAACGTATCATCGAAATGTTGCATCCACTTGTTCAAAAAGTAAATTTATCTTTGCTGGATGAAGTTGGCTATCGTTCAGTGCTGATTGGATTCCCGGTATTTAGTTTAGGGGCCCTTGTATTTGCGATGATTTGGGCGCAAGAAGCATGGGGGCGTTTCTGGGGCTGGGATCCAAAAGAAGTATGGGCGCTTATTACATGGTTATTTTACGCAGCATTCTTACATTTACGATTATCAAAAGGATGGGAAGGCAGAAAATCAGCTTGGCTTGCATTAATAGGCTTTGCAATCATTCTTTTCAACTTAATCGTAGTTAATTTAGTAATCGCAGGCTTACATTCTTACGCATAATATGAAAACTTTATGAAAGTTCTTCTCGTTAATTGGGAAGAACTTTCTTTAATAAGTAGAATAGAGACTTCTAACTGTAGAAGAAACCAGCTTAAAAAGCCTCAAAGACCTAATAAGTAAAATACTACCCTTTAAAGGAAGTTTTAACTATATCTCCTTTTAATTTTTCACATGAAATTGTACAATGATAGTAGAGAAAGTATGAGAGGGGTAAAACCTATGTCTGAAAATATTTCTGTATTGGTAGTAGATGATGAAGATCGTATTCGCCGTTTATTAAAAATGTATCTAGAACGTGAAGGTTATGAAGTAGATGAAGCTGAAAATGGTGAGGTTGCACTCTCAAAAGCATTGGAAAACGATTATCATTGTATCTTATTAGATATTATGATGCCAGAAAAAGATGGTCTTCAAGTATGCGAAGAGCTAAGAGAAAAAAAGGCAACTCCAATTATATTGTTAACTGCTAAAGGTGAAGAAGCAAATCGTGTACAAGGGTTTGAGCTTGGTGCAGATGATTATATAGTTAAACCATTCAGTCCTCGTGAAGTAGTGTTGCGTGTAAAGGCAATTTTGCGACGTTCTTCTGCGTTTTCACCTGTTTCAAGTCCGTCTACTTCAAAGGATTTAGTTGTATTCCCGCATCTAACAATTGATCATGATGCACATCGTGTAACAGCTGATGGAACAGAAGTAAATTTAACACCAAAAGAATATGAATTACTCTATTTCTTAGCAAAAGCACCTGATAAAGTGTTTGACCGTGAACAATTATTAAAAGAAGTATGGCATTATGACTTCTTTGGTGACCTTAGAACAGTGGATACACACGTGAAACGTTTACGTGAAAAGCTTAATCGTGTTTCAGAAAATGCAGCAAAAATGATTGTAACTGTTTGGGGCGTTGGTTATAAATTTGAGGTTATCAATGATTAAAATATGGAGAAGTATTGTCGGGAAGCTATGGGTAACCATATTGCTTCTCGTTTCATTTGTATTATTTGTCTGTACAATTTTAATGTTAGAGTTTCTTGAAAATTATCATAAGGAACAGGCTGAGCAATCGTTACGACAAACCGCCTCAACAATTGCCAGCATTGTTGATAATTATGATCTTGAACAGTTGACAGATGAAATTATACAAGAAATGCTTCCAGATGATACAAATGCATTTATAGTATCGCAAGACCGAGAAGTAGTGTCTGCTTTTCAAACTGGAACTAACAATGAAAAAATACAAGATAACATTATAAAAAACAAAGCCTTTTCTAAAATTTATGAACTAGATATACCAATTATTAAGGAAATGATTTTACCATCTCAAACTGAAGAAGAAAAAATGGAAAATTATATTGTATTGAGCTACCCATTAAAAAGTGATAATGAAGTTCATGGGTCAATTTTTATTTACCAAAACCCGATAGCTCTCCATGAAACATCACAAGAGACGACTAAAATTGTCTTTTTATCAGCATTTATCGCCTTTGTACTAACAACATTCTTTGCATTTTTCCTTTCATCACGAATTACTTGGCCGCTGCGAAAAATGCGGGAACATGCTTTTGAATTAGCAAAGGGGAAATTTGATGAAACTCTGCCAACTACGCAAAACGATGAAATTGGACAATTGGCAGTTGCGTTTAATCAAATGGGTAGACAATTAAAGCACCATTTAGAAGTAATTAATCAAGAAAAAGAACAGCTTGCAAGTGTTTTAACCTCGATGACAGATAGTGTTATTACATTTAATCGGGATGGAACGATTTTGTTAAGTAACCCACCTGCTGAGAAATTACTGCAAAAATGGTTTTTAGGAAATAAATCCGAAGGGGCTAGTCCTATTCCGGCAGAAATATATCATATGTTAGATCATGTTTTGAATTTTGAAGATAAATTAGAAGAAGATATTGAGATGAACGGTTTTTATTATCGAATTACGATAAGCCCGTTAAAAAATAGTGAACAATCGATTCGTGGTGCAATTGCAGTTATACGAGATATGACCGAACAATTACGATTAGATAAACTACGCTCTGATTTTATTGCGAATGTTTCACACGAGCTTCGTACACCTATTTCGATGCTGCAAGGATATTCAGAGGCATTGCTTGATGACGTCGTCACTTCTGAAGAGGATCGTAATGAGATGATTCGCATTATATATGATGAATCACAGCGCATGGGAAGACTTGTAAAGGATTTGCTTGATTTAGCAAGAATGGAATCAGGTTATACAACTTTATACAAAGAAAATGTTCCAATGGTGCATGTTTTAGAACGGATTACTCAGAAATTTGCTCAAGTGGCAAAGGAAAGTCAAGTTCAGCTGCAATTTAAGACGACATTATCAGAAGATGTGGAAGTCAGCTTAGATGAAGACCGTATTGAACAAGTACTAACAAATCTAATTGACAATGCGATCCGCCATACATCCAAAGAAGGCAGTGTAACAGTTTCTCTAGAACAAGAACTTTCGTATGCTAAAATTCAAGTAGCAGATACCGGCGAAGGCATCCCTAAGGAAGATTTGCCTTTTGTATTTGAACGCTTTTATAAGGCCGATAAAGCCCGAACACGTTCAAAAGGCGGGACTGGGCTAGGTTTAGCAATTGCTAAAAACATTGTAGAAGCTCACAAAGGAAATATTCGAGTTGACAGCATTGCTGGTGAAGGAACAACATTTACTTTCTATTTACCTTTATAAGAAATTACAATTAATAAGGGGGCTCTCCAGAAACAAAAATTTTCTGAAAAGCCCCTATAGTTCTTTATTAAGTACTCTAAGACGTGGTAACGACAAACATCACCATCCTTAATGGTAATTATTTGTGATGAAAGCTTTAGCGACAGTTATGTAGGCGCAGTCCTAAAAAACAATTCTGTCGCGCTTTTGTTATGTAAAAATGAATCTTGATGAAACTTTTTTCAATTTAATACGACAAAATAAGTAAGAACGGGGGTGGCATGGATGAAAGAATCCATTTTCCATCGTTTGTATGATGCCTACCATCAGGATGTCTTTCAGTTTTTAATATATTTAGTAAAAAATCGTATGGTAGCAGAAGATTTATCACATGAGGTGTATGTAAGAGTATTGAAATCCTATGATCGTTTTCAGGGAAGAAGTTCTGAAAAAACCTGGCTTTTTGCAATAGCAAAAAACGTGGCGATTGATTATTTTAGAAAAAATGCAGTACATACATCACACTCTTTTGATGCATTTAATTGGGAAACAGAACAGCTTGTTTCCCCGCTTAAATCACCCGAAACTTTAATTGAAATGAATGATGATATGAAACAATTACTCGATGCACTTGATAAGTGTACCGGTGATCAAAAAATGGTTATCATTATGCGATATTTTCAAGAATTATCTATTGCAGAGACGGCAGAAATTTTAAAATGGTCGGAAGGTAAAGTTAAAACTACTCAGCATCGGGCAATCAAGCAGCTTCGTGATCTATTAACAACTTCAGTTGAAAAGGAGGCAAATCATAATGAGTCATGAGAAATGGGACGACGACAAGATCGAACAATTACTTTCAAATGCACCAAAGATTCATGATCATCGCTCCAAAGATGATGTGCTTCAACGGTTAAAGGATGAAGGTGTTGATGAATTGCTTCTTAATAAAAAAACAAAAACGAAAAAGTTTTATTGGGTTCCTATATTAATTTCGGTTGCTGCATTATGCTTATTAGCAATAGTTATCCCTTCTATGACAGGGCAACAAATGGAATCTAGTAATTCAGGTGAAGAAAGTAAAACTATCGAATCAACCGAGAAGTTAGAGGACAGTGCTGAAGAATTTTCGGAATCATCTGATGTCCAAAGAAGTTCGTTAAATGTTTTTTCAACTGAAGCAGTAGATCTTAAAACAGCAGTATATCCTGAAGATATTGAAGGCAAGACAGTCTTTAAGCTGGGCTTATCAAGCGATGCAGCAGATAGTATTCCGGTAACAGTTTTAATTCCAAATGAAAAAATAGAAGAGGACTTTGATAATACTAAACCTACAGGAGTTCAGCTTTATAATCAATATGCACCGTTATTTAATGAAGAAGCAATTGGATTTGTCGATTATCACCCTTACGTGGGAGAAATAACTGAGCAAAACAACCAAGTGGTTCATACTTTACCAAATAGTCAATCATATGACATTGCTTCTGCAGCATACTCACTATATAACGCATCCTTAGTTGATACATTTAGTTACTATTATGATGAAATTGCATTTTTCAACGAAGAAGGAGCACCTTTTGAATTTAGTCAAGTTGGTGAACCGAGCACACCGCTAGAAATGAAAAATGAACAAACACAGTATAATTATTTTGAATATACTCAGCCGGATGGTTCACAATATTTGGCGCCAAACTTCAGAGCTACATTTGCAACAGTTGAGGAAGCAATTAATGCAATGAAAGATGAAACAAATGATGTGTATCAATCGGTAATTTTACCAAACATTGATTATGAAGTACGTGTAGAAGGAGATATTGCAACAGTCAATTTTACACAACAATTAGATTTGATGGCTTTTGATCAAGTGCAAGCAATGCAAATGATTGAAGGCATACTCCTTACCGCTTCTAGCTTTAATATGCAAGTACAGTTCGAAAACGTATTGCAAACAGAATGGCAAGGTTTTGATTTAACGAATCCATTACCAATGCCGGTAGGAGCAAATGAAATTGATTATGCACTAGTACTTCAATAATAATATTGAAAATGAGACATTAACAGCGCCATTTTGTTTTAAGCAATGTTCTTTACATGGGATTATTTTAAATCTATAATAAGAGCTATAATAAAATTTAATAATGATTCATCTTCGGGGCAGGGTGTAATTCCCGACCGGCGGTAATAGAAGCTTAAATCTCCTGGAATTGATTGAGGGATTTTATAAAAGCTACTTCAGCCCGCGAGCCGCTTATTTTAGTGTGCAGGATTTGGTGTGATTCCAAAGCCGACAGTATAGTCTGGATGGGAGAAGGTGAAGGTACAGTCTTTGTTTCGTAATGTATTGCGAAATTTGTACGTTTAAGTATCGACAATACTATTTTGTATTGGCAATACTTTTATTTGAGTATTCTTTTTATGGTGCTCTTCTTTAACGTACAGTTTTTCGGAATTTTATTTCAATGTGCCTATTTCTCCCTTATGCTTATTATTAGCGTAAGGGATTTTTCATTGAGAACGAAAAAATGACTGTCCTTTCTTCTTGCTAAGTTGAATCAGCAAAGAGGAGAAATTGGTATGAAAAATCAAAAGCTTAAGCTGCGTTCCTTTGTAACCATTGCGATGCTAAGCAGCATTTCTTTCATTTTAATGCTGCTAAACTTCCCGTTGCCATGGTTCCCAGTGTTTTTGCAAATTGACTTTAGTGATGTACCTGCTTTAATAGCAGCAATTACGATGGGACCGATGGCTGGTATTCTAGTAGAATTATTTAAAAACATTTTAGATTGGATTTTTTCTGGAACACCAACTGGAGTACCAGTAGGACATCTGGCAAATTTCGCAACAGGAATTCTGTTTATTTTACCCGTATATTATGTTTATAAGAAGCTTCCTTCATTGAAAGGATTAATCAGTGGATTAATTATAGGTACTATCACAATGTCAGTAGGTATGAGTCTGCTGAACTATATTGCCTTTTTACCAATGTACACTTATTTCCTTGGTTGGGGTACGTTTGATATGAAAGAAACGATAGTGTTAGGTATTTTACCATTTAATATAATTAAAGGAATTATGCTAATGGTTGTAGCAGTTTTACTTTTCCGTACGATGAAAGTATGGATCGAAAATCAAAGAGCGCAATATTTGTTGTAGATAATTAAAATTAAGCTGTTCTTTAAGTCGTAAATAGACTTAGAGAACAGCTTTTTTTGTGAAGTAAACTGCCAAATGGGCTATTTGACAGAATTTTTAAAAAGGTAGAAGGAGAGGAAGTTTAAATTTTCTGTTTATTGTAACGAAAATTCTATAAAATGCTGTTATTTTATCTTATCTAAATTTGCGATAAATAAAATCTAAATTCCGTATGTTATTTTTTCTAACATGGTATTGCTATTATAAGTTACGTAGTTTAAAATAATGCTATGAAAGGGAGGAGATGTCGATGAGTCGAGAGTTTCGAAGAGCAATGCCGTTACTCCCTATTAGCATGGTAATGCAATTAACGGAGTTGACTGCGAGACAAATTCGATATTACGAAGAACATAAATTAATCGAACCTGCTAGATCAGAGGGGAATCGCAGAATGTTTTCATTAGATGATGTAGATGCATTGTTAGAAATTCGCGAACTACTTGACCAAGGAATTAACATGGCAGGGATAAAAAAAGTATTTGATATGAGAAAAAACAACAATGTCAAATCTTCTAACAAATTATCGATTTCAGATTCTGAACTCCGGGCAATATTACGTGAGGAAATGCAACAGGCACAAATTATGCAAAAGGCGTCACTAAGACAAGGGGATTTATCTCGCTTTTTTCAAATGAAGGGCGAGTAGATTATATTAACTTTAAATAATAGGAGTGTGGATAAAAGATGGCTAAGTATACAAAAGAAGACATTAAACAAATTGTGAAAGATAAAGGCGTTAAATATATCCGTCTACAATTTACGGATATTCTAGGTACAATTAAAAACGTAGAAATTCCATTAAGTCAATTAGATAAAGCATTAGATAATAAAATGATGTTCGACGGTTCATCAATCGAAGGTTTCGTTCGTATCGAAGAATCTGATATGTATTTACAACCAGATTTAGATACTTTCGTAATTTTCCCATGGACAGCTGAGAAAGGGAAAGTTGCACGCCTTATTTGTGATATCGTAAACCCAGATGGTACACCATTCGCTGGCGACCCACGTTCAAACTTAAAACGAGTTCTAGCAAATATGGAAGAGCTTGGATTTACAAGCTTTAACCTAGGGCCAGAACCAGAATTCTTCTTATTCAAATTAGATGAAAAAGGCAACCCTACTTTAGAATTAAATGACGACGGTGGTTACTTCGACTTAGCACCAACAGACCTTGGTGAAAACTGCCGCCGTGATATCGTATTAGAACTTGAAGAAATGGGCTTTGAAATCGAAGCTTCTCACCATGAGGTAGCACCAGGACAACATGAAATTGACTTCAAATATGCAAATGCTGTTGAAGCATGTGATAACATTCAAACATTTAAATTAGTTGTTAAAACAATTGCGCGTAAACATGGTTTACATGCTACATTCATGCCAAAACCATTATTCGGTGTAAATGGATCTGGTATGCACGCAAACCTTTCATTATTCAGCGGCAACAAAAACGTATTCTTTGATGAAAGCGCAGATTTACAATTATCAGAAACAGCACGTCAATTTATGGCTGGTATCATGAAACACGCAAAAGCGTTCACTGCAGTTACTAACCCATTAGTAAACTCTTACAAACGTTTAGTACCTGGATACGAAGCACCATGTTACATTGCTTGGTCAGCTCGCAATCGTTCACCATTAATCCGTATCCCGGCTTCTCGTGGTCTATCTACACGTATCGAATTACGTTCAGTTGACCCATCAGCTAACCCATATTTAGCTTTAGCTGTTCTTTTAGAAGCAGGTTTAGATGGCATCCGAAATGGTTTAACACCGCCAGCACCAGTAGATCGTAACATCTATGTTATGAATTCTGCAGAACTAAAAGAAAATGGCATTGATAGTTTACCAGGCTCTTTACTTGAAGCTCTTGCTTACTTAGAAGAAGACGAGGTAATCAAATCTGCACTTGGAGAACACATTTATTCTAACTTCAAAGAAGCGAAAGAAATTGAATATGATATGTTCCGTACGGCTGTTCATCCATGGGAACGCGATCAGTACATTAAAATGTACTAAGATTAGTTTTGAACTAATTGAGTTGATACTTTTAGGCTTAGGGAATTTCCCTAAGCTTTTTTATTTGTATTAAAGAACTCAAATTTCGAAGGCAAAAATATAGTTGCTATAGAGATAAGATTTTTTCTGTGAAAATAATTAATCCCTTCGGTCTTTGAATACTATTAATCAAATATGTTTATTCTTAAATTGACCGAAAAAAGCCAATAAGAAAGCAGAGCTACCTGTTGTGGGGTAACTT
>NZ_RXNR01000053.1 GCF_003966145.1 Lysinibacillus telephonicus | reverse complement strand
CGCGGAAAGCGTCCGCCGAAACGGAAATCAACTAACTTATTCAAAAAGGGTTATTAATTTTATTTTAAAAGAAAAAAGACTGTAGGCAAACTCGAATTTTCGAGTTTGTCTACAGTCTGAGATGCCGTTCTATTTCAGAACGGCATCTTTTCTATTTCTTTTCATTACGAATAATATGTAAAGCTTTTGTTAACATCTGTGCATTTTTCTCTTCAATCTCTGCTTTGCGTGGAATCGGTTCATATAACGGATTTGGATCCTCCCATGTTGGGATTAATGGAACTGGCGACTCAGTTTGCCATTTATTAAGCCACTTTTTAGGTAGGGGTCCAGTCGGCAATGGGAGATCATTCATTTCAGTCCAAATAAATGACCAAGCCCGAGGAACAACACGCCAAATATCATAGCCCCCACCACCAACTGCAATCCATTTTCCATCACAATACTCATGAGCAAGCTTATGAGCAAGTTTAGGTATTTCTTGATAGATTTTCATCGTTCCATATAAATGTGTCAGCGGATCAAAATAATGTGCGTCAGCTCCGTTTTGTGTAAAAACAACATCCGGTTTGAAATATTCAAACACTTCACGCAATGCTTGTTCATAAATCATTAAAAAACTTTCATCCTCTGTAAAAGCATCGATAGGGAAATTAAATGATGTACCATAACCTTGTCCGTTTCCTCGTTCTGTTACATTTCCTGTACCGGGGAATAAATAACGGCCCGTTTCATGAATAGACAGGGTACAAACATTCGGATCATCGTAGAAAGTCCATTGCACACCATCTCCATGATGAGCATCCGTATCTACATATAAAACACGAGCATTGTATTTTTCCTGCATATACCGGATGGCAACACTGCTATCATTATAAATACAAAACCCAGAAGCGCGACCATGGAAACCGTGGTGAAGCCCCCCTCCTAAATTTAGAGCGTGTCGGCTTTTTCCCTGCATTACATAATCAACTGCTTGCAATGTGCCTCCAACTAATAGTGCACTTGCTTCATGCATATTAGTGAATATTGGTGTATCTTCTGTTCCAATTCCGTAATTCTCGCATTGTTGAGGAGTAAGGAGTCCATGGCCTGCTTTTTTTACAATATCAATATATTTCATATCATGGGCAAGAGCAATTTCTTCATCTGTTGCAATACGTGCTGGGACGATATCATGATCTGATAAAGCATTTATATTTTTTAGTAGATCAATTGTTAATAGTAGTCTTTTATGATTGAATGGGTGTGATTCTGAAAATTTATATCCGAGCTGTTCGGGTGAATAGATAAATACGGCATTTTTTTTCATTGCTGAACACCCGGTAAGTGCGGCCAAAGTACTTCAAAGCCTTCATTACGCAAGTCATTAATAATGGACAGCGGATTTAAAATTTGTGCTCGGATACTTATTATTCTACTATTTTCTTTATCAGAATCTGGATAAACTAATACACTTAAAACATTAACTTTATGCTGTTTAAATGTTGTGAAAATATTCGACATAGCACCAGGCTTGTCTGTAGCACGAATATCAATCTTTGAAGAGGGCTTATGGGCGCCTGTAAGCTCAATATACGTATAAAGCAAATCGGTTGTTGTTACAATGCCAACCAGTTGTCCTCCAGAAACGATTGGCAAACAGCTTATTTTTGATTCATAAAAAGTAAGTGCAACCTCTTCGATAAAATCTAGTGGATGTCCAACAATAGGATCTTTAACCATGATTTCCTCTAAAGGTGTTTGATAATCGGGTAAAGTTGAATTTTCATTTAAATTTGAAGGTAGGACATTTTTGATATCGTGTTCGGTAATGAGTCCAACAACTTTATTTTTTTCATCGACGATTGGCAGATGGCGAATTTTTTTTTCCCGCATTATTTGAACTGCATCTTTTATTGTATTTGAAGGTAAAAGAGAGTAAATGTCCCTATTCATAATTTCTTCTACAATCATATTCTTTACTCCTTTACTGTTGGATTGTTAATACATAAATCGATTTCTAAATCGAAGTCGATCAAATCTCTCCAATGTATCGTTTTGAACTCGTTTTCCTACACGAGCCATTAAACAGTTTGCGGGATGTGAAGTAATTTCTGGATCATCTGTTGCATAGTAGGTGAAACCGACAACTTCCATCAGTCGCTCCATCATTTTCCGGTACTCCCATACATTTAGTCCAGTTCCTTTTAAGTCCCAATGCCAGTAATATTCAGTTGTAATGACTAAATAGTCTTCCATTTCATCTCCCATAAAGGAAACCTGAAGCAATTTTTTCCCAACTCCACAGCCACGGTAAGATGGGATTACCTCAATTGCACCGAGTTCGATCATATTGTCAATTTTATCTTCCGACCATCTTTCTAGTGGGTCAGGATATAAATAGGTAACATAGCCAACGACGATATGTTGATTTCTTATAATGATAATACGTCCTTCTTCAAGTTTCGCAATTTCTATCAATGCTTTATGCTGCTGCACAGGTGGCCTAAATGCTACTAAATCATCATGAAAAATATAATTTTCTAATTGTTCGGGAGGTACTGGACCTTCAATAATTACTTTGCCATGCCTCGTCTCCATTTCTTCACTATAAAAAGTTTTAATATGTTTCATTTTAATACTCTCCAACGAATTTAATAATTCCATTATATGATAAAATATGCGTAAAATCGCTCTTTTCTTCGAAAAATTCAATAATTGTTAAAAGATTAAAAATATTTAACTCAAAATGTTTTTGATATTGTAAAATAAGTGTATCTTTTAACTATTAGCCTATTTTGTGTGTATTGGGGGCTAATAGTTTTGCCTCACATAATCAGGGGATATTCTAGCAAATTTTTGATATTTGCTTAAATTTAGCGTTATGTGCAAAGAGGCGTATTTGATTTAGAAAGGGGTAATTTTTATGGGGATGAAAATTACAGAGAGATTAGCTGTTGTTAATGGGGAACATCATTTAAAGGATTATGATGAAACAGTAGCGTCGTTTGATTGGAAAGAAACAGAGAAGACATTCAGCTGGCATTCAACGGGGAAATTGAATGCTGCCTATGAAGCAATCGATCGACATGCTGAAACTTACCGGAAAAATAAAGTAGCGCTTTATTTTGATGATGGTATTCGAAAAGAAACGTATTCTTTTAATGAAATGAAGCATCTAACAAACAAAGCTGCGAATGTATTTAAACAGTATTCCAGTTTAGTAAAAGGTGATCGATTATTTATTTTTATGCCGCGTTCACCTGAATTATATTTTTCTTTGTTAGGTGCAATTAAAATGGGCGTTATTGTAGGTCCATTATTCGAGGCCTTTATGGAGGGCGCGGTATATGATCGGCTTTTGGATAGTGAAGCGAAAGCGATTGTTACTGTACCAAGTTTATTAAATCGAATTCCGATTGATAAGCTGCCACATTTAGAGACTATCTTCATAGTAGGAGATAATGTTGAAGAGAATGATAAATTTGTTGATTTCAATAGTAAATTAAAAGAAGCCTCGCGTAAATTTGATATTGAGTGGGTTGATAGAGAAGATGGCATGCTGCTGCATTATACATCAGGCTCTACAGGCGCTCCTAAAGGAGTTTTGCATGTTCACAATGCAATGCTCCAACAATATCAAACTGCTAGATGGGTGCTGGATTTAAATGATGAAGATATATATTGGTGTACTGCAGATCCGGGTTGGATAACAGGAACTGCGTATGGGGTGTTTGGACCATGGTTAAATGGAGCAACGAACCTTATAGTGGGCGGTCGTTTTAGTCCACAAGCATGGTATGGAGCAATTGAGAATTACGGTGTAACGGTATGGTATAGTGCACCTACCGCATTCCGTATGCTTATGGGTGCAGGATCTAGTATTTTACAACAATATGATTTGTCATCACTTAGACATGTATTATCGGTTGGGGAACCGTTGAATCCAGAAGTTATCCGTTGGGGAATGGATGAACTTGGACATCGTATTCATGATACGTGGTGGATGACAGAGACTGGCGCTCATATGATTTGCAACTATCCTTCAATGGATATTAAACCAGGCTCAATGGGGAAACCAATCCCGGGTGTTTATGCAACGATTGTTGATGACGAAGGAAATGAAGTGCCTCCGTTTACAATGGGTAATTTAGCGATTCGTAAAGGTTGGCCATCAATGATGCGACAAATTTGGGGGAACCCAGGACGTTACGAATCATACTTCCTAAAAGGGGAGTGGTATGTTTCAGGAGATTCAGCTTACATGGATGATGATGGTTATTTTTGGTTCCAAGGACGTGTCGATGATGTCATTATGACTTCAGGTGAACGAGTTGGTCCATTTGAAGTAGAGAGTAAGCTTCTAGAGCATCCGGACGTAGTAGAAGCAGGTGTGATTGGAAAACCGGATCCGGTTCGCGGGGAAATTATTAAGGCCTTTATCGCTTTGCGTGAAGGTGTAGCACCAAGTGAAGAGCTTGCAGAACAAATTCGTAATTTCGTTAAGACAGGTTTATCTGCACATGCTGCTCCTCGAGAAATCGAGTTTAAAGATAAACTCCCAAAAACAAGAAGCGGCAAAATTATGCGTCGTGTATTAAAAGCGTGGGAACTAAATCTCCCAACTGGTGATTTATCAACAATGGAAGATTAAGGTGATTTGATACCGTTTAATTCTAGATTAATAAAACTCTTTATATAAAATTAATATTTATACAAGGATCTGCTCATTTTAATTAATAAGAAATGAGCAGATTTTTTATTTTTATCTATAACTTGTTGATTGGAGTTGAAAGCGGCGAGTGCATCTATTCGTGTTGACGTGCTTGCCTCGTCAAAAAATGCTTCTATTTCTATGTTTTTGAAGGAAATGCATTAGGAATAGAAATCTACCATTTGAAAGCATAGGTAATAAATTTATTCATTTTTCCATTTCAAAAAGCTTCTTACTTTTATAATTAGAAAATTAAAATATATATAAAAATACAGTTGACTAAATAATTATGCAGAATTATACTAACTGTATCTTGTTTCAGAGGTGAGCGAAGTGAAAGTTGGAATTATAGGAGCAACTGGTTATGGGGGATTAGAATTAATACGTTTTTTACACAATCATTCAGAGGTTGAAAGTATTGAATTATTTACATCATCGGATGCAGGGGCAATCTTCTCATCAAAATTCGGACATTTAGTTGCAATTCAAGATCAACCATTGCAGGAAATTGAAATTGACAAACTATCCAAATTTGATGTTGTTTTCACAAGTACTCCGTCCGGGGTTACAAGTTCATTATTGCCTCCGTTAGTTGGGGTTGGACCTAAATTAATAGATTTATCAGGTGATTATCGACTAAAAGATATTAGGTCATATGAAAAATGGTACAAAAAAACTGCTGCACCAGAACACATTGTAAGTGAAAGTGTCTACGGTTTAACAGAATGGAATGCACAACGTATTAAAGAGTCGAATTTGATTGCTAATCCTGGTTGCTACCCAACAGCGGTTTTACTTTCGATATTACCTTTGATAAAAGACCGGCTAATTGATTCACAAAATTTAATCATTGATGCTAAAAGCGGCGTTTCTGGCGCCGGCAATAAACCATCACAACTAACACATTTTAGTGAGATGAATGAGAACTTTTCAATTTATAAAATTAATGAGCATCAACATATTCCTGAAATTGAACAGGCAATTGAAATGTTTGCTGATGTACAAACAACGATTTCTTTCAACACACATTTAGTCCCAATGACACGTGGTATTTTGGCAACTACTTATGCACCTATATTATCAGGCGTTACCAACAAACAACTGAATGATTGTTTAATAGAATCCTATAAAAATCATCCATTTGTTCGAGTTGTTCAAGATGTGTCTTCACTTGGAACAAATCGTGTCAAAGGCTCTAATTACTGTGATATTTTCGTTAAATTAGATGACAGAACAAATAGGGCAACTATTGTAGGCGTAATAGACAATTTAGTAAAAGGGGCAGCAGGGCAAGCAATCCAAAATATGAACGTACAATTTAACTTACCTGAAACGCTTGGTCTGGATGTAATTCCGTTATTTATTTAAGGGGGAGAAAAATGTCAAATTCAGTATATGAAGTAAGAAAACTATCAAGTAAAAATATTGTGTCACCAAAGGGATATTCTGCAGCAGGAATTCACTGTGGCATTAAGCACAAGAAAAAGGATTTAGCAATATTAATGAGTGAAGTACCAGCAAGCGTAGCAGGAGTATTCACAACGAATGCCGTGCAAGCTGCACCTTTAAAAGTAACAAAAGAAGTCGTATACAATGTAGGGAAAATGCAAGCCTTAATTGTAAATTCCGGTAATGCAAATGCTTGTACAGGAAAACAGGGTGTTCTAGATGCCTATGAGATGCAAAAGTTAGCTGCTGATAAATTCGGAATTGAACCTTCTTTAGTAGGTGTAGCTTCTACAGGAGTTATTGGTGAAATTATGAAAATGGAACCAATCCGCACGGGGGTACAAAAATTAGAATTAGGAAGCACATTAGAGCACGGGATTGATTTTGCTCAAGCAATTTTAACAACAGATACGGTAATGAAAAATACGACATATAGCACGATAATTGATGGCCAAGAAGTCGTGATTTCTGGAACAGCAAAAGGTTCTGGAATGATTGAACCAAACATGGCAACAATGCTTGGATTTATTACAACAGATGCCAACATTGATTCAGCTGAATTACAAAAGGCATTATCTGAGATCACAGATTGTACATTTAATTCAATTACTGTAGATGGTGATACATCTACAAATGATTGTGTCATAGTTATGGCAAATGGTTTAGCTGGAAATAATCCACTTACTCCGAGCCATCCTGACTGGAGCAATTTTTACAGTACTTTACAAACAGTTGCTGAAGATCTTGCAAAAGCAATTGCGAGAGATGGAGAAGGTGCAACAAAATTAATTGAGGTTGAAGTAGATGGAGCAATTTCAGATGAAGAGGCACGAAAAATTGCTAAGACTGTTGTAGGATCTCCATTAGTAAAAACTGCTGTATTTGGCAATGATGCCAACTGGGGGCGAATTATTGCTGCTGTTGGATATAGTGGGGCAAAGATTGACCCTGATAAGATTTCGATTAAGATCGGTCCTGCATTAATGGTTGAGAACGGAGAGCCTGTTCCATTTTCCGAAGATGAATTAATTACTATCTTAAAGGCAAATGAAGTGAAAATATTCGTGTCGTTGGGTCAGGGTGAAGGGCATGGTTTTGCATGGGGGTGTGATTTAACTTATGACTACGTTCAAATCAACGCATCCTACCGCTCGTAAAAAAATTGTCATTAAATTAGGTGGAAGTACTTTAGAAGGCTTAACTAAAGCCTTCTATTCTAATTTTAAAGATTTGCAGCAAAAAGGCTTTGATATCATCATTACACATGGCGGCGGACCAGCCATTAATAAAGAGCTTGAAAAACAGCATATATCATCAACTGTCTTAAATGGCATAAGAGTTACTAGCGAAGAAGCAATTGAAGTAGTTAAGACTACTTTAATTGGCAAAGTTAATCCGGGACTAGTAAGTGAACTAAATCAAGCAGGAATAAAAGCAATTGGACTAAATGGTTTTGACGGACTTTTACTAGAAAGTGAGTTTTTAGATTTAAATACTTATGGCTTTGTAGGGAAAGTAAAAAACGTAAATACTCAATTAATTGAAACATTATGTGATAACGGAATTGTTCCAGTTATTGCGTGTGTTGGTGCAACAACTGATGGGCAAGCGTTAAATATTAATGGAGATACAGTTGCGAGTGAAGTAGCTTTAGCATTAAATGCAGCTAGTTTATTACTTGTAACGGATGTTTCAGGTATTCGTATAGAAGGGGAATACCAAAAAGAAGCTACACCGAGTTTAATTGATCAATGGATACAAGAAGGCTATATTTATGGCGGTATGATTCCAAAGGTGCAAGGTGCACTTCAAGTAATGAACTCAGGGCTCTCTTCCGTTCAAATTGTAGATGAACGTTTAATAGGAACGGCTATTTTATCTGAATAAGATTTGTACGCTGAAACATCTCTGCTGATGAACTTACTTACAGTGGAGTAATGAGTTTAAGACGGTTGATTAGTCGTAAAAGAAGATAATGATATGTAAAGGAGCAAGTCAAATGGGTGCACTTTTTAATAACTACTCAAGAAGATCAATTAGTATTGTAGAAGGAAATGGAACCGTAGTAAAAGATAGTGATGGAAAACGTTATCTAGATTTTACTAGCGGTATTGCTGTTTGCTGCTTAGGTCATGCGCATCCTGCATTAGTGAAAGCTATAAAGGAACAAAGCGAAAAAATTTGGCATACTAGTAATCTATTCGATAGTCCCGGCCAAGTTAGTCTAGCAGAAAGCTTAGTAAAAGATAATCATTTTTCACATGCTTTTTTCTGCAACAGTGGTGCAGAGGCAAATGAAGCAGCCATTAAGTTGGCGCGCAAACATACAGGGAAACATCATATTATCACTTTCGAACAGTCATTCCATGGTCGTACGTTTGGTGCGATGTCAGCTACCGGCCAAGAAAAAATTCAAAAGGGATTTGGACCACTAGTTGAGAAGTTTACAGTTTTACCTTTTAATGATGTGGAAGCTTTAAAAGGTGCAGTAGATGATTCTGTTGCTGCCATCATGCTTGAAATTGTTCAAGGGGAAGGTGGAGTAAACGCTGTTACAGATGACTTTGCAAATGCTATTAAAGAAATCTGTGAAACTAGTAATATTTTATTAATAGTAGATGAGGTTCAAACAGGTATTGGGCGTACAGGTACTCGTTTTGCGTTTGAACAAACTACATTAAAGCCTGATATCGTATCTATGGCAAAGGGATTAGGTGGAGGTTTCCCAATTGCAGGTATTTTAGGAACTGCAGAATTGTATGACACATTCGGTCCAGGCACACATGGTACAACATTCGGTGGAAATCCATTAGGTGTGGCAGTTGCACAAACAGTAATCGATATTGTTTTCCAGCAATCTTTTTTAGATGAAGTTAAGGAAAAATCTGCGTACTTAGTGCAGAAATTACAGGAGGGATTACCACCAGAGCTTTTTACTGTTCGAGGAAAAGGGTTAATGCTAGGTATTGATTGTGGCAAAGAGGTGGGATCGCTCGTAGCAAAAGCAGAAGAAGCAGGATTATTACTGGTGGCAGCAGGTCCAAATGTGCTGCGCCTACTTCCTCCGCTAACTGTTAGCAAAGCAGAAATTGATGAAGCAGTGAAGATATTGAAAACTTTTTTACTTTAATTAAAGGAAAGAGCAGTCTCACATCGTGAGACTGCTCTTTTTAAATATCTTGATTTCCGTCAGTAGATGGGGGGTGCTGTTGGTTATTTTCATTATTGCTGTTGCCATTACCATTACCATTGCCGTTTCCGTTATTTTGACCATTCTCGTTTCCGTTAGAGCCGTTTTGATTTTGATTTTCTTCATTGGTAGAATCATTGTTATTATTATTGTTATTGTTGTCATTTCCACTATTGACTGGTATTTCAGTATCAGGTGGCGGTGAAGCAGTAGTTGATACTGTATTGGAATGCGCAGATTCCTTACCAGTAATATCGACAGCAACAACAACATATGTTCCGCCCTGCTGAATTGTTATTCTACGGCCTTCACCGTCTCTTAATGTGGCAAAGTGTTTTCGGCTGCCATCAGCAACGTTATAAACCCGATATCCAATTACATCATTAGAACTAGATTTTGACCAGACTAAAGTATTTCCTTGTAAAGATGCACTTACTGCGGCTGGTGCATTATTATCTGCATTAAACCTTGCAGATGAGACGACTTTGCCGCTTCTTGAAGGCAATAATTTAGAAGGGTCTCCCCCCAATCTTCCTAGCATTCTTTTTGCAAATTCTGAGTTTAAACCAACTCCACCTGCGCTAATAAACTCACTAGGGGTAGAGTCAAGTGCCCGATATGCTCTTCCATCAATCATTACAGCGGATGATGAAATGAAAATATCTTCAGAACCAGATGGTAAAAATACATTTCGATTAAATAAATCTGATCGAACAAACCCAGCATTTGAACATGATGTGGAAGGAGCGAGGCCTGAGATTCCGCAAAATGATGCATATACGACATTTTCTGGCTTTTCAAATGTTTCGTTTGTTTTTACAACTTCAGGATTTACATCATATAAACTATTCATTAAATTTGCCCAAAGCATATTTACACGTGCACTTGGCTGGTAGTACGTATTATTAAATTGAGATAGTGATCTAGGTTGATCATATCCCATCCAAACTCCTAATGTAACGTTTGGATTATAGCCTACTAACCAAACATCTTTGAAATCCTGTGTTGTCCCGGTTTTAGCTGCAAAGTCTGCTGAGAATTTCAACATACTATTGGCTCTTGTTGCAGTTCCATAGTCTAAAACATCTCTTAACATATCCGTAACCATATACGCAGTTTCTTCAGAAAATACTTGCACAGGTTCAGCTTTATGCTCATAAATTACATTACCATCTAAATCTACTATTTTTTCTATCATATAGGCATCTATAAATTGCCCACCATTTGCAAAAGTGGTAAAAGCATTTGTATTTTCTTCGACAGTTGTTCCATTCGTTAAACCGCCAATACTAGTAGCAAGATTGACATAATCGCCTTCTGTTAATTTTGTAAAGCCCATTTTTTCTAAAAATGTTGCAGGTCGTCTCTCTAAAATAGAATCGTAAAGTCTTAATGCTGGCAAGTTTTGTGAGTATGCTAATGCTTCACGAGCAGGAATAATTCCTCTTTCTTCATTTTCGTTGTAGTTTGAAGGGCTATATCCATCAAAGCTTCGAGTAAACTTAACATCTACAACAGGACTTCCGGCACCGATAATGCCGTACTCAATAGCAGGTGCATATGCTAATAATGGCTTCATAGTTGAACCATTTGGGCGATATGCTTGGGTAGCATGGTTAATCTGCTCAATGTTGAAATCTCTTCCGCCTACAAAGCTTAAAATTTTACCTGTTTTATTTTCGATTACGATGCTGCCGAGCTGAACAGGCATTTGGATTTCTATTTCTTCATTTGTTTCTGGATCGATCTCAGTTTTTGTAAATGTTTGCCCGTAATATTTGAAATTTTTTGCTGCTTCTTGCATTGAGTCGTACATTTCCTTATCGATTGTTGAATAAATTCGATAACCGCCAGATCGAACGTTGCGATCAGCTAAAATCATATATTTTTCTTTTAAATTTTCTTCTTCTGCTAAACGTTCAGGGTCGATTCCATCTTTTTCCGCTAAAATTTCCGCCATTATTTCTTTAGCTCTGTTTTCCAGCTCATAAGTAAGCCATGGATAATTATCTGCTGCTTGTGTTTCTGGCTCACGGAAATCCTTTGTAATATCATAGTTTATTGCTTGCTCATATTGTGTTTCTGTTATGTAACCTACTTCAAGCATACGACTTAGTACTACTTTCATTCGATCGATTCCTGGCTTCAGCCCCTCGGCATCCTTTAATTCACCAGTATTCGTAAAAGGTGTATGTGCATATGGAGCTTGAGGAATTCCAGCTATATAAGCGGCTTGTGGTAAATTTAAATCCAAGGCAGAGACACCAAATATTCCTTGTGCAGCAGTTTCAACACCCGCAATATTTTTTCCAGATGCATTACGGCCGTATGGGATAATGTTTAAATATGCTTCTAGTATCTCTTCCTTTGACATAAAATTCTCTAATCGCAAGGCAAGTAATATTTCTCGAGCCTTTCTTTCATAGGAAATTTCATTAGTCAAAATTTGGTTTTTAATTAATTGCTGTGTTAAGGTCGAGCCACCAGTTTGAGTAGAGGAGTTAGTAATATCTTGAAGAAGTCCTCTTAGAACAGCTTTTGGAACAATTCCATTATGTTCACGGAAATATTCATCTTCCGTGGCTAGTACAGCGTTTACTAGCATGGGGGAAACTTTGCCTATAGACGTTTCACGGCGTTCTAAATCAGTGCGAAGCTTTCCGATGTATATATTATTAGCAAAATATATTTCACTTGTTTCTTCATAACTATAAATCTGTTCTCTCATTTCTTCCTTTGTAAGAAGAGGATCATCCTTGACCAGTGATGCAAAATAACCTGCACCAATTGCCCCAACAAATACAAAACCTGTAAGGATAAAAATTAAAAAAATAAGCGTCAAATTCCATATGACACTACCAGTAATTCGTATTTTACTCATTTTTCTTGAAGAGGCTAAGTTTTCTATTTTATCATTAAGTTGTTTAGTTCGCTCTTTTAGTTTATCAATCCAAACTTTCACTAAGTACACCCCCTAAAATCTCGTTTATTATAGCATATTTCCATATTGTAAGAATATAGTTATTGACAATGAAATTAGAATGGGTAGAATTATCAGTATAGTTTTTCAAGTGAGGATAAGTTTGAAGTAGTGTTTTCATTCACTGTATTAGAGAGCTAGCGTTTGGTGAAAGCTAGACATAATGTAAACATGAATTACGTTCTTGGAGCTTGAACGTCCCCGTCGCGATAGACGTTTAATGAGTGGAAGTATGTCTAGTAGGCTACTTCAAGCTAGGTGGTACCGCGTTAATTTGTTATTAACGTCCTTGCATGCAATATTGCGTGTAGGGACGTTTTTTATTTTTTAGCCGAAATGGGGGAAAAGAGGGACTTTAATTAAGAAAAACTTTGCAGGAAAGTCCCACTAGATCAGCTGTCACGCAATTTCGGACTAGATTTTAATTTAAATGTATGAAACCTAATTTATTAAACCTAATATGAAATGTAGGAGGAATTACTATGACAAACGAATTACTTAAAGATTTACAATGGCGTGGATTATTGTATCAACAAACCGACGCTGAAGGTATGGAAAAGCTTTTAAATGAAGAAAAAGTATCCTTATATGTTGGGGTGGATCCTACGGCTGATTCAATGCATATTGGTCATATTGTTCCATTACTAACATTACGCAGATTCCAACAAGCAGGGCATCGTCCTATTCTTTTAGTTGGTGGGGCAACAGGAATGATTGGGGACCCATCTGGCAGATCGACTGAACGTAATTTATTAACTGCTGAACAAATTGATAAAAACGTAGCAGGCTTAAAAAAGCAAATGGAGCGTATTTTTGACTTTGGTGAGGAACAAAATAGTGCCCAATTAGTAAATAATTACGACTGGATTAGCAAATTAAATGTAATAGAATTTTTGCGCGACTACGGAAAATTAATTAATATTAATTATTTATTAGCAAAAGATACGATTGCTTCTCGACTTGAAACAGGAATCTCATTTACAGAATTTACTTATACAATTATTCAAGGTATCGATTTCAATCATTTATATGATAACTATAACGTAAAAATTCAAGTGGGTGGCTCTGACCAATGGGGAAATATCACAACTGGTTTAGAGGTTATTCGCAAAACTCATGATGAGGATGCAAAAGCTTTTGGAATTACGATTCCACTAGTTACAAAAGCGGATGGAACGAAATTTGGCAAAACTGCTGGTGGCGCTGTATGGCTTGATGCAGAAAAAACATCGCCATATGAGTTTTACCAATTCTGGATTAATTCAGCGGATGCTGATGTAATTAAATACTTAAAGATATTTACTTTCTTAAGCCGTGAAGAAATTGAAGCGCTAGAAGTATCTGTTCAGGAAGAACCGCATTTACGAAAAGCTCAAAAAGCATTAGCGGAGGAAATGACTCGTTTAATTCACGGGGAGGAAGCATTAGAAACTGCTCAACGAATCACTGCGGCTTTATTCTCTGGCGACTTAAAAACACTATCTGCTGCTGAGATGAAAAATGCATTTAAAGATGTTCCTTCAACTGAATTACCTAAAGAAGATAAAAATATTGTAGATTTATTAGTAGAAGCAAATATTTCATCTTCAAAACGCCAAGCTCGTGAAGATGTAACAAATGGTGCGATTTCAATTAATGGAGAAAAAGTAAATGACTTAGAGTACACGGTTGATGGAAAAGACCGCTTAGAAGATGAATTCGCCATCATTCGTAGAGGGAAAAAGAAATACCATATGGTGAAATTTATTTAATAAAAAGTAGTGAATATCAATATACTGCTCTAAATGTCTGAAAGGTCGTCTTATCATTATTAGACGACCTTTCGTTTTAAACAATAGTTAAAGAGGAAACTTACATAAATTTACTCAAGTCTGGGTATCCGCTGACAGCCCATGCGCCATCTACGATTAAACTTGCACCATTTACGTATGAGGCATCATCACTTACTAAAAATAATGCAGGCCCTGCCATTTCATCTGCTTCCCCAGCACGTCTCATTGGAATCCGTTCCATATAAGCTTCATTAATTGCTTCTACATTTGTTAAACTACTTGTTAATGGCGTTGCAACCAATCCAGGAAGAATAGCATTCACTCGAATATTATGCTGTGCTAATTCTAAAGCTGCATTTTTTGTTAACATTTCAACACCAGCTTTTGCAGATGAATATGCCGCACCATAAAACATTGGTACATGTGCATTCAAAGAAGCTACATTTACAATTGAACCGCCACCGTGTTCCTTCATATATTTTGCCTCATGCTTTACCGAAAAAAAGACACCTTTTAAACATAAGTCCACTGTAAAATCCCAGTCTTCTTCGCTTTGCTCTACTATTGCACCCGCTCTGGAAGCACCAGCGACGTTGAATGCATAATCCAGTCTTCCAAAAGTTTGAACAGTTTTATTCACTAACTGTTCAATATCCGATTCTTTTGTTACATTGGTTACACAACCAATCAAATTTCCTTTATTAGCTTTTTCAAGTTCCTTTAGCTTTTCATTGTTTAAATCAGCAACCGCTACTTTTACATCCTCTTTTAACAAACGTTGAACAATTGCAAAGCCTATTCCAGAAGCTCCACCAGTTACGATTGCTACTTTCCCTGATAAATCTGCCATTTTATTTTCTCCCCTTCATTACATGTATTTCTTAATCACTTATAGGTCTTACTAAAATTTTTGCTTGTTTTTTATCGTTAATTAACTGATTAAATCCTTCTTCAACAATATCATCCAGCTCGATTTTCTTTGTAATGACCTGTTTAACATCTAATCTTCCAGTTCCAATCATTTCAATGACTTCTGGAAAAACATGTCGATAAGCCAGTGTAGAAGTTATATCAGCTGCTTTAAACATTAGCTGCCCCATATCAATGGCGATAGGTTTCGCAAATACTGCGATAGCCATCACTTGTCCACCTTGTTTTACTGAGGCAACTGCTGATGTCATCGTAGGCTGTGCACCTGCACACTCATACGCCACACTAACCCCACCATTTGTTAATTGTTGAATCGTTTCAACAATATCATCACGCATTCCATTTATAATAGTCGTTGCTCCTAATTCTTTTGCCTTTTCTAGTCGTTCTTCAGATAAATCAATTACAATGATTTGTGTTGCGCCTGCTGCTTTTACAGATAATAAAGTCAGCAATCCAATCGGTCCTGCACCAAAGATTGCGACAGAGTCCCCCGGTTTTAGCTTGCTTTCTCTTACTGCATAGAAGGAAACCGCAGTTGGTTCTACTAATGCGCCTTCTTCAAACGAGACATGATCTGGCAGTACATGTACCATCTTTTCATCCACAATCACATATTCAGCAAACCCACCATCTCGGTTTAAACCAACAAACCCTACCTTACTACATTGGTTATAGTAGCCTCTTTTACATGCATAACATTCACCGCAGTAGATTAAAGGCTCAATTGCAACTCTTTCACCAACTACATGACCCGTTACATCTTTTGCCACTTCTACAATTGTGCCGGAAAATTCATGTCCAAGAGTAAGTGGTGGTTTTTGTCCGCTGATTGGATGCGCTTCCAAAGATAAACCATGTGAATAAGCATGAAGATCGCTACCACAAATTCCTGCCCACTCGACCTTTAACTTTACTTGGCCTGGTAAAACTTCTGGCTCTTGTACCTGTTCTACACGAACGTCTTTAATGTTATGCCAAACTGCTGCTTTCATTTATATAACCCCCTATTTAAACTATTTTAAGTTTAGTATACTATTTTGAATAATTTCGAGAAAGTTAATATAATTGATGATGTATTAAGTATTACTTAAGGGATGATGAGATGAATATTGAACAATTAATGTATATTGTTGAAGTAGCAAATACTAAATCGTTGGCTAAAGCGGCAAAAACATTGAATATTAGTCAGTCTGCAATAAGTCAAGCAATTTCAAAATTGGAGTCTGAATTAAATTTAAAAATATTTGATCGGAGTAAAACAGGAGTTTTCGCTACAAAGGAAGGTGAAAAAATTATTGAAAAAGCTCAATTTGCCTTGCACGGAATTTACCAAATTAAAGAGGAAGCTTTCAATCAAATAAATAAGACGAACGATTTACTTAGAATTTCTACTATACCAGGATTAATAGGACCAATAATAGACACTTATCTATCATTTAAAAATAGTAAGTCGAACTTAAAGATTGAAGTGAATGAAAAAGCAAGTATGGAAATAGTTGAAGATATAAAAAAAGGGAAGGTTGACATTGGATTTATAGCAATTAATAAAGAGAAAATTGACTATATTAGTGATCTCCATTTTACACCAATAATGAAGGGGAAACTTTTAGTATTTGCATCTACAGAATCTCCATTAGCTGATAACAAAACTGTCATTAATACTGATTTATTAAAACAGCAAATCTTTGTTTTATATAAAGATGAATTTGTACAAGAATTTATCCATCATTTCCAAAGATTATTTGGTCCAATCGATATTTTCTTTACAACCACAAACTTAGAGGTAATTAATAAAGCAGTAACAGAGCTTGGTGCTGTGACGTTAGGACACGATATATCTGCTTTATTTAATAATAGCTTTCCTTCTAACAAGATGATTGCTTTAGACATTGTCGATTTTATTGACACATCATTTCGATTTGGTTGGATTAAAAAGAATGACTATAAATTATCCCATGATGCAAATCTTTATATAAACGAGGTTAATAAATATTTGCTAGAACATCGAAACATGTAACTGCAGCATTTCATTTGTTTTCGAAGAAAAAGCTATTGAGTCATTGTTCGCCTCATAATATAGTTAAATGTTTATAAAATAAAAAAAGAGTGTAACTAAGTGAAAATCAACTTAGTCTACACTCTGAGTAGATAATATCAAGCTATTTTGTACTTTCTTTATACTTTTAACAAGTTCAAACTGAACTCTAAATCCTTTTTTAAATGTTCGACCATTAAATTTTCAGCTAAATCTTCATCGTGTGACGCGATAGCGTTGAGTATCTCTGCATGCTCGTCAATTAAATTCGGCCTTTTATGGTAAACGACAGTTTTTCTCATTAAATAAATAATCGATTGCATTTTATCAATTGTATCAATCATGAGAGGATTGTGAGTTTCTTTAACGATAATTTGATGGAACTGATGATTAGCTTGCATAACCTCTTCTTGCGTACCAGTATGTCCAATTTCTACACACTCTCTAAGGGAGTTTAAGCCTTCTTCTGAAATATATCTTGCACAATAACGTGAAGAGAAACCTTCTAATAATATGCGTACTTGAAATATGTGTCTTATATCTGTTGATGTGGGGCTAAAAATTCGTTTATTTTTTATTAACCCTTCTTGTTCAAGCTTTGCTATGGCAGAGCGAACAGGGGTACGACTGATGCCCATTACTTCAGCCAATTTTTCCTCTGTTAACTTCATATTTGGCTCAAACTTTCCATTTAAAATTTGATCCCGTAAATATTCATACGCGTATGTATACGCATGTGTATCCTTTTTTTTCACAAACAATCTTCCCCTAAACAAACGATTTATTTTTTAAGTATATAGGATAACTCTTACTTTTTTAAAGGTAAAACTAAATTTGAACTTGCTTATTAAAAAACTTATTAGTATTGTGTACAAAAAATAGAAAAAAGTATACAGATTAAAATATATTTGTGTACAATTAATATAAAATAGTATACAAATTTTAAATAATTGTATACAATTTTAAACAACGAATGAAAGCGCTTTTTTTAATGAAAATAATCTTTTAAACAAATTATTAATACAAAGCGCTTATTTAGCACTCAAATAAAGGAGAGAATGAAATTGACTAAAGCAGTTGGATTTGTAGGTTTGGGTATCATGGGGAAACCGATGTCAAAAAATCTAATTAAAGCAGGTTTTAATGTTTCAGTTTTTGATATTAATCAAGATGCTGTGAATTCTCTAGTTGAAGATGGGGCAAAAGCAAAGACGGTAAAAGAGATGGGAGAAACTTGTGATGTAGTAATTACAATGTTACCAGCATCTCCACATGTTAAATCGACCGTCCTAGGAGAGAATGGTCTACTATCAACAGCAAAAAAAGGATTAATCATAATTGATATGAGTTCCATCTCGCCAGTGGATTCAATTGAAATAGCGAAGGAATGTGAAAAGAAAGGTGTTCATATGATTGATGCACCTGTTAGTGGTGGGGAACCAAAAGCTATTGATGGTACGCTATCTATTATGGCTGGAGGTAAAGAAGATGTTTTTGAATCAGTTCTAGATGTTTTGCAAGCAGTTGGGAAAGATATCGTATTAGTTGGTAATCATGGCAGCGGTGTAACTGCAAAATTAGCTAACCAAATAATCGTTAATTTAAATATTGCTGCCATGTCAGAAGCACTAGTATTAGCTGCAAAAGCAGGAATTGATATTGATAAAATGTATCAAGCCATACGTGGTGGACTTGCTGGTAGTGCAGTATTAGACGCAAAAGTTCCATTAATATTAGATCGTAACTTTAAACCTGGTGGAACAATTGCTATTAACATGAAGGACATTACAAATGTTATGCAAACTGCTCATAATTTAGATGTTCCACTCCCATTATCAAGCCACTTGTTAGAAATATTCCATGCATTAAAGGCAGATGGAAAAGTAATGGATGACCATGGTGGAATTGTTCAATACTATGAAAAATTAGCAAATGTTGAAGTAAAGCGAGTGTAATACAAATGACGAATTTAAGTACTAAAGAAGCTTTTTCGCAATTATTACCACTACCTGAAAACAGTGTAGTAAATAATATGTTGGAAGAAGAATTAAAACTTTTAAATAAGAAAATTGTTGTACTTGATGATGATCCAACTGGTGTTCAAACTGTGCATGGCGTATCAGTATATACAGATTGGACTGCAGACAGTATTGAAGCAGGTTTTCATGAAGATAGTGCAATGTTCTTTATTTTAACGAATTCACGTGGCTTTACAGAAAAAGAAACGGAAAAAGCACATAAAGAAATTGCAACGATTGTAACTGAAACAGCA
The DNA here is from genome assembly GCF_003966145.1 of Lysinibacillus telephonicus. GTDB lineage: Bacteria > Bacillota > Bacilli > Bacillales_A > Planococcaceae > Ureibacillus > Ureibacillus telephonicus. The sequence continues at coordinate 5,779 of NZ_RXNR01000053.1, read as the reverse complement.
AAAAAAATGGGCAAAGATTTTATTCTCATTAGCCGTGGGGATTCCACATTGCGCGGTCACTATCCCCTTGAAACGGAAGTTTTAAAGGATACGGTTGAAACTTTATCAAATACGAAATTTGATGGAGAAGTTATTATTCCATTCTTCCAAGAGGGCGGTCGTTTCACAATCAATAATGTCCACTACGTTCAATATGATGACAAACTAGTTCCAGCGGGAGAAACGGAGTTTGCAAAGGATCGTACTTTTGGTTATAAATCATCTAACATAGCTGAATGGGCAGAAGAAAAGTCTAATGGTCGATATAAAGCACAAAATGCTACATATTTATCATTGGAAGATATTCGTTCTTTAAATATCGATAAGATTGTTCAACAATTAATGGCAGTTGAAAACTTTAATAAAGTAGTTGTGAATGCTGTTGATTATTTAGATGTAAAAGTATTTGTAATTGCCTTAGCTCGTGCGATGCGTGCAGGCAAAACTTTCTTATTTAGAAGTGCAGCAGCATTAACGAAAATTATTGGTGGGGTAAGTGATCGTCCGCTTTTAACTAGAGAAGAGCTTGTAAAAGATCAATCACAAAATGGTGGTTTAATTATGATTGGCTCCCATGTAAAGAAAACAACGGAGCAATTTGAAGAGTTGAAAAAATGCGACTTCATTCATTTTATTGAATTCAACGTACATTTAGTTTTAAACGAGGAAGCTTTTAAAAATGAAGAAGATCGTATAGTAAACGAAACAAATGAATTAATCGCAAAAGGACAAACAGTAGCGGTATACACTAGACGAGAACGTTTGGATTTGGGTGAAAATAAAAAAGAGGAAGAATTAATGCTTTCTGTTAAAATATCTAATTCTGTAACAAATATTGTAAAGCGGCTTGAGGTTCGACCAAGCTATATCATCGCAAAAGGCGGTATTACATCTAGTGATATTGGAACAAAAGGTCTTGGTGTTAAGCGTGCAACTGTTGCTGGACAAGTGAAACCGGGTATTCCTGTTTGGTATACAGGTGATGATTCTAAATTCCCTGGCTTACCTTATGTCATTTTCCCAGGTAATGTAGGTACTAAAACAACGCTTAAAGAAGTAGCTGAATTACTACAGGGTAAGTAGGGAGGTTAATACGATATGCTTGTAAATACGAAGGATATGCTTTTAAAAGCTAAAGAAGAGCAATATGCAGTAGCTGCATTTAACGTATACAACTTAGAAACGATTCAAGCAGCTATTCGAGTAGCAGAGGAACAACAACATCCCGTGATAATCGCTCTTGGTGAAAGATATTTTGGAACAGTGGATGTAGAAGGATTTGCGAGTCTGGTTCATACTTTAGCAGCAAAAGCTTCTGTACCAGTCGCATTGCATCTTGATCATGCCTATGAAAAGGAATCGATTATTCGCGCAATTCGTGCTGGATTCACTTCTGTCATGTATGATGGTTCAAAATTTAATTTAGAAGAAAACACCCGTTTAACAAAAGAGATTACAGAAATCGCCCATATGGCAGGAGTAAGTGTTGAAGCGGAAATCGGTTCTGTAGCACTTGGAGCTTTTTCAGATGAAGAAGAGGGAGCAGGAACATTAACAGATCCGAATGAAGCGAAATTATTTGTGCAAGAAACAGGTGTAGATTTTTTAGCAGCAGCTATTGGAACCGTTCATGGAATGTATAAAGGAGAGCCTAATATTCGATTAGATTTACTTGATGAAATTCGAAATAAAGTGGATGTCCCCCTCGTATTGCATGGGGCGTCTGGTACTCCTGATGAAATTATAAAAGAAGCGGTAGCAAGAGGGATATGTAAAATTAATGTTAATACAGAGGTTTCCCTTGCAGCTACTCGTCATCTTGGTGAAATGTTTAAAAATGAAGAACGCAAAAACTCACATTTATCAACAATTATGGCAGATATGCAACAGGCAATGGAGCCAGTTATGACTAAGTTTGTCCGTTTACTAATGAATAAATAAAAAAAGCCGTGGCAACACGGCTTATACATTAATTATAAGAAAGAGGATTATTATGCCAATAGTTTCAATTATTATAGGAGTTATTCTTCTATTAATACTTATGATGGTATTAAAGCTAAACGCTTTCATTTCTCTGATTATTGCGTCTTTAATTGTAGGTATTCTAGAAGGTATGTCGCCAGCTGAAGCGATGACATCCGTTCAAAATGGGTTAGGATCGTCGCTAGGTAGTCTGACAATGGTTATTATTTTTGGAGCAGTATTAGGTAAATTAATGACTGACTCTGGTGGTGCACAACGAATTGCAACAACTATGCTGAATGCCTTCGGACATAAACGTGTCCAATTAGCATCTGTTATTACAGCTGGGGTAGTTGGGATTGCGTTATTCTTTGAAACAGGTGTAGTTGTTCTAATTCCTTTAGTATTTACAATTGCAGCTGCAGCAGGAGTACCAATTCTTTACATAGGGATTCCAGTAATTACAGCTTTAATTACAATGCATGGATTTGTTCCGCCACATCCTGGTCCAACAGCTATTGCTGAAGTGTTTGGTGCAAGTATTGGCCAAACATTAATTTGGGGAGTTCTCATTGCAATCCCTGCTATTATAGTTGCGGGTCCATTATTCACGAAAATGTTTAAAAAAGAAGATTTAGAAGTTGAAATTCCGAAAGGATTATTTAATCCAAAAACTTTTGAAGAACATGAAATGCCTAGTTTTACAACTAGTATAATTACGGCAATCTTGCCTGTTATTTTAATTGCTATTAAATCTATTGTGGAGTTGGCAGCCCCTGAATCTGCTATTCGTCCATTTACAGATTTCGTAGGTACTGCAAGTACAGCATTATTAATTTCAGTTATAATTGCTATGTTTACATTTGGTTTAAACCGCGGTAAAAGTATGAAGGAGGTTATGAACTCCTTTGCAGAGGCTACTGCAGGTATCGCGTTAATATTACTAATTATCGCTGGTGGTGGAGCCTTTAAACAAGTATTGATTGATAGCGGTATCGATCAATATATTGCAGGATTAATGGAAGATACAACTCTTTCACCGATTATTTTAGTATGGGTGATTGGTGCGGTGCTTCGTGTAGCACTAGGTTCTGCAACAGTTGCAGGAATGACTGCAGCAGGGATTGCAGCACCAATTGTAGCGGTTACGGGTGCTAGCCCAGAGTTAATGACATTAGCTGCTGGTGCAGGTAGTGTTGGTTTTTCTCACGTAAATGATGCAGGTTTTTGGATTGTAAAAGAGTACTTTAACATGTCAATGGGCAAAACATTTAAAACTTGGACAGTTTTAACGTCGATTATCTCTGTTATCGGATTAATCGGAGTTCTAATTTTAGATATGTTTATTTAAAAAATACGATGATTGCATGTGCAATCATCGTATTTTTCTTTATATTACTTGAGCTAGTTTCTTAGTTAGACAAATATTATATTTTAAATTTATTAATAAGATTTCTAAGTTCCTCTGATAGATTAGCTAGTGATTTAGCTGAAGAACTAATTTCCTCCATCGATGCTAGTTGTTCTTCGGTAGACGCCGCTACTTCTTCTGAACTTGCAGCATTTTCCTGTGCTAATTCTGTAATGTTTTTCGCCTTCGAAACTACTCCCTCAACATTTGTATAGATTTGTTCCATTGTTTCCGTTATTTCTTCTATTTGAGGAGTAATATTACGAGAGTTCTCAATTATTTTAATAAATCGCTCAGATGTCTTTTCAGTTACTGTTACACCCTTATTAGCATTCTCAAGTACTTCACCCATCATTTTCACAGAAACTTCAGTATCTTTTTGAATACTAGTAATAATTTCTCCAATAAGTTGTGTAGATGACTGTGATTGTTCAGCTAATTTTCTAACCTCGTCTGCTACAACTGCAAATCCTTTACCGTGTTCACCAGCCCTTGCTGCTTCTATAGCAGCATTTAGCGCCAGTAAATTAGTTTGGTCAGCTATTCCGCTTATAACATCAAGAATCTCGCCAATTTCTTTAGAGCGGGTTGATAACGATTGGATTACTCCATTAGATTTACCAACAGATTCGTGGATATATTTCATTTGATTAAGATTTGCTTCAACAGCTTGTCTACCAACTTCGGCTTCTTTAGATGACTCTCTAGCTAGTTCAGTTACTTTCTTTGACTTTTCGGATATACCTGATATGCCATCAAGTACTTTTTCAAGAGATTTCTCGTTTTCTTCAAGATGTTCTGTAGATTTTTCTACTCCACTAGCAATTTCCTGGATGGCTGATGAAACTTGTTCAGTTGCATAGGATGTTTGTGAAGAACTTGCCGTTAATTGTTCTGAAGATGAAGCCAAGTGTTCAATAGTTTGCTTTAAAGTTTTAATAATTCCACTTAAAGTATTAACCATACCATTAAAACTATTGCCAAGTTTACCTATTTCATCATCATGTGTAACGATAATCTTTTCAGTAAAATCACCGTCAGCTATTTTATTTGAAGAACTAATTAAAGAATGGATTGGTCTTGAAATAGAACGAATTACAAATATAATCAATATACTGCCGACAATAATACTTGCGATAATAACGATTAAAGTATTAATTAAAATTGGCATGGCTGCTTTATCTATTTCATTGGAATACATAGTTCCAGCCAATTTCCAGCCAGTTAATGCGTTAGTTGTAAAGAACATTTCTTTTTGGTCTTTGCCTTCATGTAAATAGCTGAAAGTTCCAGAGTCTGTTTTGTATAGGTTATTATTTTGTTCATTATCTGGCGCTTCTGTCCCAATTTCTTTTTCAGGGTGATAAACAAATTTACGTTCTGCATCTAATATGTATACATAACCAGCATCACCAATTTTAATTTCTCCTGTTATTTTTTTAATTTCTTCTAAACTTACGTTAACAGCTACTACACCTTGTCCATCTTTTGTAGTTTTAGCTACAGTAACTACTAAATTTCCTGTAGCCTTTGATGTATAAGGAGCTGATACAATAGCTTGACCTTTATTTTCCATAGCCTGTTTATACCAAGCTCTTGTTCTTGGATCATAGTCTGGCGGATTTTTTAATGATGCCGGCGAATTAATATAGACCCCTTTTTCTGTAGCAATATAGGCCAATTCTAGTTCAGTATGTACATCTTTATATGTATTTAATTGGTTAGAAATATCATCACTAACACCAATATTGGAATTTCCTTGTACAGCAATAGTAGTAGAATCTAATGTTTCAGCGAGCAATTCTACATCTTTAATTTTAGGCTCCATAAATTTATTAATGATATTATTTAGAGAGTCAACGGAACTAGTAGCTGACTCCAATATGTCATTTCGAACTACATCCTTTGAAAACTTAAATGCAAATCCTCCTACAATTATGGCGGGAGCAATTAGTACCAATAAAAAAGCTGCCCATAATTTTGTTTTTATTGTTACCTTAAAGTTAGTATTTTTCTTTCTTTTTTTCACGATCTAATTTTGCCTCCAATAATATTTTTACATAATAATAGCATAAATGTACTATATTTGTATTGTGATTTTTTACCCATATAACTTAACTGATTTTTATTTAAGTGTGACAAACTGCATCTAAGTATCTGTTTTATAAAGGTGAAAATTTATTTAGATAGTCAAAATTTTCCGTTTTTATGAATTGGCAAAATTATTTCATTTTATTACATCACATCACTAGTGTTGCATTAATTTAAATTCACTATTAAAAATACTCAAAATGTTCAATATTATTATTTTATGCAAAGAAAAAGTCCTTTATAATGGATTAGTCAGGTGGTAACCCGTCCAAATCC
>NZ_RXNR01000052.1 GCF_003966145.1 Lysinibacillus telephonicus | reverse complement strand
CAATAAGACCATAAACAACCGCTACAACTGCTGATTCCGTTGGAGTAACTGCACCAGAATAAATGGAACCTAAAATTAATATCGGTAAAAATGCACCCCAGATTGCTTTTAATGATTTACGGCCACGTTCACTCCATGAAGCCTTTTCATCACCTTTGAAGCCATTTCGTTTTGCATAAATAATGGCAGCAATAATTAAAACGGCTGTTAAACCAAGTCCAGGAATAACCCCAGCCATGAATAGCTGACCAATCGATTCTTCTGAAGTAATACCATAAATGATTAACGGTACACTTGGAGGAATTAAAATACCTAACGTACCCCCAGCAGCTACAAGCCCTAAAGAATATTTTTTATCATACCCAGCAGCCAGCATCGCTGGAATCATAATTGAACCAATCGCAGCAGCCGTTGCAGGGGAAGAACCTGAAATCGCTGCGAAGATAGCACAGGCTAAAATCGTAACAACTGAAAGTCCACCGGGTAAATGGCCAACCCATGAACGCAATGCTTCAATTAAATATTTTGAAATACCGCCGCGAGCCATAATAACACCGGCTAATACGAAACCAGGAATGGCCATCATAGGGAAGGAGTCGAGAGCCGTAAACATACGCTGCGGCATCATGTTCATATTAAAATCGGACATAAATAGAACGAAAATAGTAGATAATGCTAAACTAATGGCAACAGGAACACGTAAAAATACCAATACGAAGAAACTAATTAAGAGGGTTAGCATATTCTTCACCCTTTCTACGCAGAATGTTTACGAATCTCTCGATGAAACGAAGTAAAAATAGTATTCCTGAAATTGGTAAGATTAAGTAAACAACCCACATAGGAATCCCTACATCTAGTGATACCATTCCAGATGTGTAACGATTTTCTACAAGCACATATCCGTAATATGTATAAATTAAGCAGAAGATAATACTTAAAGTTGTCGCTACAATATTTAGTATAAATTGCATTGGTTTATTTAATTTATCGAATAAGATATCAACTTGAATATGTTGATTGTGCTTTAAAGCCATACCAAATCCTAAAAACGTGCCCCAAATAATAGCGTAGCGTGCTACTTCCTCAACCCAAGCTTGCGGGTCATTCAAAACATAGCGCATAATAACTCCGTAGAAAATTAAAAAGATACCAATTGCAAAGAAAACCCCAGATGCTATTTCTTCAAGGTACGTCCAAACTTTCTGTAGCATTTTTAGTCTCACTCCTTTTAGATTAAATAAAGAGGGAGTGCCGAATGATCGGCACTCAAAATAAAACTATCTTAAAGCATTGATACCTTCGATTAATTCAGGTGTAATTATTTCTTCGAATTCTTCATAAACAGGTTGTAAAGCTTCTTTTAAAGCATCGCGTTCTTCTTGTGTCATTTCGTAAACTTCTACAACACCTGAAGCTTTTACGTTTTCTAAAGATTTCGCATTTTCTTCAGCTGCTAATTCTTGTGCATAAGTAGTTGCTTCAGCAAGAGCTTCTTCAACAGGTGCTAAAAGATCAGCAGGAATTGATTCCCAGAATGATTTGTTTACAAAAATTGCATAGTCAAGGCGACCGTGTTGTGATGTTGATAAGTATTTTTGTACTTCATAAAACTTCATTGTATCGAAGTTGTTGTATGGATTTTCAGCGCCATCTACAGTTCCTTGTTGAAGTGCTGCATAAGTTTCACCGAATGCGATTGTTGCAGAACCTGCACCTAAAGTTTCAAATTGTGCTTCTAACACTTGTCCAGCTTGTGCACGGAATTTTAAACCTTTAAAGTCTTCAACAGTTACTAATGGGTGTTTATTGTTTGAGAAATGTTTGAAACCATTTGGCCAGAATGCCAACCCTTTAATATCGTTTGCAGCTAATGCATCAGAGTTCATTAACTCTTTTGCTACATCAGATTCAAAGAATGCTTGAACATGCTCTTCGTCTTCAAATAGATAAGGCATGTCAACATATTGCCAACGTGGGTCAATTTTCACCATTTTTGTTACAGATGGAGCGATCATATGTACGTTTCCAGATACTAACGCATCAAGTTCATCGTTGTCTCCATATAATTGTGAAGAAGGGTAAACTTCTACCTTAACTTTCCCCTCAGTTTTTTCATCAACTAATTGAGCGAATTTGTCTGCTGCTTGACCTTTTACACTATCTATAGCAGTAACGTGAGAGAATTTGATGATTAACGGATTTTCAGCAGTATATTCTTCACTTGATTTATTGCTGCCTCCTCCTTCTTCTCCTCCGCCACAGGCTGCTAATGCTAATGCGAAAATACTAATAATCGTTAGCAATAACCATTTTTTCATTTTCTTGTCCCCCTTAAATCTTTAGTAATTTATATTGTTAAAAGAGATGGCAATCATCTCTCTTTAACCGAAATAGAAAGCGTTATTCCTGTTGATTCTTTGGAAGCGCTTTAATAAATTCGTCACCGTAATGATTTTTATAGTAGTCATAAACGGGTTCAAATTTTTCTTCCCATTCTTTTTGGTCTTCATCACTTAAATAGTGAATTTGAATACATTGACAATTTTCAATATCCTGTAATTTTTCTTCGTTTAACTGTTTTGTTAATTCCCATTCCCATTCTTGTACTTCCGCCAATGTTTCGGTTAATAGCTGTTGTACATCCTCCGGCAAACTATTCCAAAAGTCCAAATTAAATAGCAGGAAATAGCCGAGGTAACCGTGATTACTAATTGTTAAATAGTTTTGTAGAGAAAAAAGGTTTTTGCTGGTAATATTCGTCAACGTATTTTCTTGACCGTCTACATTTCTTTTTTGTAATTGATTAAAAACAGTGTTGAAATCTATCCGCTTTGTTTGTGCATTAACGGCAGCATATTGTTCTTCCAAAATATTGCTTGGCATAATTCGCATTCTTAAACCGCTTAAATCACTATAATGCTCTATAGGTCGGATACTATTGCTTATTTGTTTAAACCCGCTATCCCATAGTCCGACTACGAGCAAGTTATGATTTTTTAGTTTGTCTGTTAATTTATTACCTGCGTCGCTTTGAACAAACTCATGTACTTCATCAAGGGTGTAAAAAGCATAGGGTAAATCTAATACAGAAATTTCAGGAACTAGCTCAGTTAGTTTTGAAATCGCAGGTGCTATCATCTGAATATCTCCACGAGAAAGCGCATTCATTTCCTCGCCATCTTTATAAAGAGTTCCGTTTGAAAAAACCTGCACTTCTATATAACCATTGCTACGTTCCTTTACTAGTTCCGCAAATTTCCTCGCTGCCATCCCTTTTGGGGTATTTTCACCTACAACGTGAGAAAAACGAATTACAATTCGTTCATCAGTACTTAATTGTTCATAGTCGGTCGGATATTCTTTTGGTTGATAGGAAATGAGCACAATAATAGCGATCATGGCAATAAAACTAAATGTAATTATTCCATAGACAGGTCTCATTTCTATCCGCTCCTGACAGAGTTAAATGCGATTAAATTTATCATAATAGATTTAATAAAATTCACAATATTGTGGTGATAATGGACATTTTGGTATTTGTGGTATATAACAATTATTTTTATTTTGTCTCTGTTATAAAACAAATAAAAAAGCCTATAAACATTGAGTTTATAAGCTTATGAATGGCAATCGTACTATAAGTTTATGTGGCCAATACATAGGGTTTAGGTAAAATGAGTAATGCCTACATTAAACGACTCGCATTAAAAGAGTCCCGTATGCATTTCTTCTTATTTAATTGAATAAAATTTTGTTGGGCGGCCAACTGTCCCATATTTTAAATCGATATGAACTTTCCCTTTGTTCGCCAAGAAATCTAAATATTTCCTAACAGTTACGCGAGCCATTCCAACGTTTTGTGCAAGTTGTTCGGAAGTGATTGGACCATCAATTTCATTCAATGCATCTTGAATTTGCTTCATCGTAATGTCATTTAATCCTTTTGGTAGAGTGTGAGATTCATGCTTATGTCCAAACCATTCATCGATGTCCTCTTGTAATAATGTTGTTGAAGCAGTTAATTTTTTTGTACTTTGATAATAATTTTGCAGTGCAGTTTGAAATCTTTCGAAACGGAATGGCTTTACTAAATAATCAAATGCACCCATTCGAATGAATTCTTGAACAGTTTTTGCATCGCGTGCGGCGGTTATCATGATGATATCGCTTGGAAGACGTTCATTTCGAAGCCTTAGGAATAATTCCATACCAGAAATATCTGGCAAATACATATCGAGTAGAACTAAATTTGGTTTCTTTTTGATGATTTGCTTAATAGCATCTTCTCCGTTTTGTGCTTCCCCTATAAGTTCAAAACCCGTTATTTTTTGTAAAAAGCTTTTATTAACGTCTAAAACCATTGGATCATCTTCTACTATAAATACAGTAATATTTGTCATGAATTTCTCACCCCTGCTTTGATAGTTATGGTTGTTCCGATGTTTATCTCTGTTGCTATATGGATTGTTCCTTTATTTGAATCAATAATTTGTTTAATTAGAGCCATTCCAATTCCATGTCCATCTCGCTTCTTTGTACTATATCCATAGTCAAATACTTTATTTGGATTCCCCTTAATTCCAATCCCACTATCTTGAACTTCGATAAATAAAAAGTGTTTGTCACCTTGGAGTAGAATATTGACGTCGCGTGTTTCTTTTGGTAAACACGCTTCCATTGCATTGTCTAATAAATTTCCAATGATGGTTACCATATCGCCGCCAGAAAAACCTGTCATGAAGTCAAGTAAATAGGAGTCATCATCTAACTTTAAGTCAATCCCTAGTTCCTTGGCGCGTGAGTGTTTTCCTAATAATAAACCTTGTATAGAGTAATCGTGAATTTTATCCCGCAGTTTTTGAATAACCGTTTCTTCATCAGTGATTTCATCAATAATTAAGCTTAATGCATCTTCATTTCGGTCAAGCTGAATTAAACCAGCTATACTATGTAGTCTGTTTAAAGATTCATGATGCTGAGCTCGCAATGTATCGACAAGTGCCTTTATACCGGTTAATTCTTCTGCCAATGTATGCGCTTCCTTTCGATCTGTTATCATTATTAAGAAACCGGCATTTTTTTCATGTATACGAATTGGAAAAGTTCGAACTAGATACATTTGATCAAAGAGCAGTAGTGGACGATAGCTGTCGTGCCGTTCAATCTGTTCTTCAGCAAGCCATGTATCTTTAAATAATTTTTGGAGTGTACCGTCCTTATAGAAAAAGTGTGTATATTGCCTCGCTAAACGATTAATAAAAGTGATTTTTCCACTTTCATCTGTTGCAAGAATCCCAACATCCATTGCCTGCATGATAGCTGACCGTTCTTGCACAATTCGAGCAATTTGGTAAGGCTCTAGATTGAGTGTTTGCCGCTTAATATGATTTGCAATTAAAATAGAGCCAATCATACCAATAACAATACCCCAAAATAAAGAGATTAAAATATCGGATTTATATTGTCCCACTAAGATGTACCATTTAGGTGATAAAATCCCAACATTAATAACCCCTACTTGTTTTGTTGCATCGCTATTCATGATGGGTACGAAAGCTCGAATTGAAAAGCCTTGAATTCCAAGAGCTTTTGAAATATATTCATGCTGCGAAGATGCTACATTTTCATCAATGTCTTCTAGTATTGTGCCAATCTTACTTTCAGAAGGGTGGGAGTACCGAACACCATTCATATCAAATACAACAATATAGTCGACATCTGTTGCTAATCGAATTCGTTCAGCGATAGGTTGAATTACTTCGAACCCATCATCTGTTCCGACACTTTCCTGAACATCTGTCATTTGAGCAACAGTTCTTGCGATAGCAATTGCTCTAGCACCGAATTCTTTTTCGAAAGCTCCCGCAATATTATGAATCATCATTGCGCCACTCGTTATAATGGAAAAAAGTACGATAACAAATGAAAAGATAAACATTTTAAATTGTAGAGATAATTTTTCCATAATGATTTGTTGTATGTGCTACAACAATATATACACCCCATTTTAACAAGTATCTATTTTTATAATTTTAAGATTAGATTGTATATTACTATATTATAAATAAAGTAGATTTGAGTTGAAAGAGGAATAGGAAAAAAGAGGGGAATTAATAGTGGGGATAGTAAAAAAGAATCAGTGAAAAGATCACTGATTCTTTAAAGATTTTAAGATAAAGCTTTTTTAAATCGTTCAACGCCATCTTTAACAGTTGCTAATGGGCATGCAACATTCATTCGCAGGAAGCCTCTACCAGCCTCACTATATTTAGTACCTGGTTCAACTGCTAGTTTTCCTTTTTCTAATAAACGGAGCATCATTTCTTCTTCGGAAAGACCTGTTCCACGATAATCAATCCATATTAAATATGTTGATTGAGGTTTTGTTACCCGAATACCTTCTAATTGATTCAACTGTTCAACAACATAGTCCATATTGTTTGATACATAAGCAATCATTTCGTCAACCCATTGTTCGCCTTCTTCATAGGCTGCTTTTACAGCTGCTGATGCAAGGATATTTAAATCATCACGACCATGAGCAGCTTTGTTTAAGTTGAGCTTATTGCGCAGTTCAACATTAGGAACAACCATCATTGCTGCATGAATCCCAGCGATATTAAATGTTTTTGTTGGTGCAATGCATGTAATAATTTTTGCTTTTTCTGCATCTTTAACAGTTAAAGTTGGAATATGTTTATATCCATCAAACACAATGTCAGCGTGAATTTCATCAGAGATTAATAAGACGTCATATTGAATACATAATTGAACAAGCTTCTCTAGATCTTCTCTTGACCACACTACACCTCCAGGATTGTGTGGGCTGCATAGGATATACATTTTAACACCTAATCTAAATTGTTCTTCGAGCTTCGAAAAATCAATTTCAAAAGAATTGTTGATTAATTCTAAATCACATTCAATCACTTCACGATTTTGTGCTTTAGGAATGCTGAAGAAAGGCGGATAAACTGGTGTTGAAATACAAATTTTATCGCCAGGTTCAGTAAAAGTTTCGATAATCGTTGCTAGTGCAGGAACTACTCCTTGATGAAACATAATTGTGTTTGGATCGATTGTCCAATTATGGCGTCGTTCGAACCAGCTTTGAATTGCCTCTTTACAAGCATCACTTACATAAGAATATCCGAATATAGGATGGTCTAGTCTTTCTTTGATGGCATCTGTAATTACTTGTGGAATTGCAAAATCCATATCAGCTACCCACATAGGTAATATTTCAGAAGCGTCTTCTACATTATATTTAGCTTTTACACGCTCTTTAAATAAATCCCACTTTAAGCTATTTGTATTTTTTCGATTAAACTGTTCATCAAAGTTAAACACAAGCATCACTCATTTCTTTTTTTTGATATGTATTATATAATATCATAGTAATTTGTAAAAATAGGGTGAAAACTTTGGAAAATATTGAGATGAATCAAAAAGCGATCGAGCTTTTAAAACAATGGGACCCGTTTCAACTTGGTGTAGATAGCTATGATACAGAATGTGCGGATGTTGTTGCTGCACTTCAAGGGATTGATGATCCTTCAAAGCTTGCAAAAGTAATTCAAACAACATATGAACATTCTTTTGAACAGTGGATTCCTATTGAAAAGTGTGTCGCGATCTCCTATAAATTGATTGCGATAAAATTTGAAGCTAAATGCATCGTTTGAAATAAAAAAGAGAGGATTTCCTTAAAATTTAAGGAAATCCTTATTTTATGCCTGAATTCCGTCCATTAAATTTGATGCTGGCACTTCTAGTACATTGGAAAGTTTTAATATCGTTTGAACTGAAGGGACTAGCTCACCTTTTTCATAAAGAGCTAATTTTTCAACGCCTACCTGAGTTTTCTTTGATAAATCCTCTAATGACCAATTGCGTTCTTCTCGTAAAATTTTTAATTGTTCATGAAGTTTTTGTTTCAACTTAATCTCCTTCCTTTCTAATTTTTTCTAGTAGTATATATTATAATTATTTTTTTATCGAAATTATGTGAATACTTTGTTAAAAATCAAATGATCAGAGATACTCGCAAGACTTAATTTTGATAAATGTCTTATCAATGTTGAACTTTAGGAAGTTAGTTAAAGTAGATAGCAAAACTGAATCACTTTCAAATTAACTTATCTTGCGTTCAAAAGCTAAATTAAAATTAATAAGTATCAAAAAAGACAAATTTTGGGTAATAGGGTGATTCTTTGTTCAGCGTATATACATATGTTATAATTTAACATGACATTTACGTAGATAAAGAAAGTAGGAAGTTTTATGGCAAAAAAATATGAAGTAGGTGAAGTTGTAACGGGTAAAGTAACTGGAATTCAGCCTTATGGAGCGTTTGTTGCATTAGACGAACAAACACAGGGTCTCGTCCATATTTCAGAGATCACATATGGTTTCGTTAAAGATGTTGCGGATTATTTAAAAATTGGGGATGAAATTCAAGTGAAAATATTAGATGTTGATGAGAATTCAGATAAGATAAGCTTATCAACACGTGCGTTACAAGTTGCACCTCCTCAAAAGAAAAAAGAACAGCCAAGAAAAACGCTGCAGGATCATGTTAATGAAAATGATGCGAACGGGTTTAAATCTTTAAAGGAAAAATTAAAAGATTGGATCGAGCAATCAGGACATTAAAGCAAAGAAGGTAAGTGGTATTAACCGCTTGCCTTCTTTATTTTTTACCATTCATACATAAGCGTGAGTAGAAGGAATAGAATTTGCCATTGTAGCAAATTAATAATATAGGACGGTAATCAAAAAAATTAGATTTCTGTAATTAAGTATTTAACTACTTTTGAAACTAGAGCATGGTTTTAATTACAAGTTTGAATGATGCAACAATCTTTATAATAGAAATTTAAAATTAATACTTATGATTTTTAAATTATCCACGCACTCTATGAGTAATGATATGAAGGAGGATTAATCAAATGATTCCATACAAATCTGAACCGCTAACTGATTTTTCGGTTGAAGCAAATCGTCAAGCTTATTTAGAAGCTTTAAAAAAGGTTGAAAGTCAACTTGGACAAGAGTATCCATTAATTATCGGTGGAGAACGCATTACTACTGAACAAAAGATTACATCATATAATCCAGCCAATAAAACGGAAGTTGTTGGTGTTGTCTCAAAAGCCAGCCAGGAATTAGCCGAAAAAGCAATGCAGGTTGCGTTTTCTACTTTTGACACTTGGAAAAAAGTAGACCCTGTCGTACGTGCTGAAGTTTTATTTAAAGCTGCTGCAATCGTGCGCCGCCGCAAATTCGAGCTTTGTGCTTGGTTAACGAAAGAAGCTGGTAAACCATGGCCCCAAGCAGATGGGGACATTGCCGAAGGAATCGACTTCCTAGAATATTATGGTCGGCAAATGTTAGAGCTTGCAAAAGGAAAACCTGTAGCAGAAAATCCTGGCCAAATAAATAAGTATACTTACATCCCATTAGGTGTAGGCGTGGTTATTTCACCATGGAACTTCCCCTTTGCGATTATGCTAGGTACTACTGTTGCAGCTGCTGTAACTGGTAATACGGTTTTATTAAAACCAGCTTCAACAACCCCAGTAATTGCTTATAAGTTTATGGAGATAATGGAAGAAGCGGGATTACCTGCAGGAGTTGTAAACTATATTCCTGGTTCAGGTGCTGAAGTAGGGGATTATTTAGTAGACCACCCTCGAACTCGTTTCATTAGCTTCACAGGCTCTCGTGATGTAGGTTTGCGTATTAATGAACGTGCTTCTGTATTAAATGAAGGTCAAATTTGGATTAAACGCGTAATCGCTGAAATGGGCGGTAAAGATACAATTGTAGTAGATGATGATGCAGACTTAGAATTGGCTGCTCAATCAATCGTAACAAGTGCATTTGGTTTCAGCGGACAAAAATGTTCAGCATGTTCTCGTGCAGTTATCGTAGGAGATCAAGCATATGAAACAGTTTTAAATCGTGTAGTTGAATTAACTAATGAATTAGTTGTTGGTGATCCAACAAATGAAGAAACCTTTGTTGGCCCTGTAAATGATGGCGGTGCATTTAAGAAAATATCGGAGTACATTGAAATTGGCAAAGGTGAAGGTCGCTTAGTTGCTGGCGGTACAGTCGACGATTCAAAAGGGTTTTTCATTAACCCAACAGTGTTTGCTGATGTAGATCCGCAAGCGCGGATAATGCAAGAAGAAATTTTTGGGCCTGTATTAGCTTTAACAAAAGCAAATAATTTTGATGAAGCAATCGACATTGCAAATAATACAGTTTACGGTTTAACTGGTGCAGTAATTTCTAACAATCGTTTCAACTTAGAAAAAGCTCGCAAAGATTTCCACGTGGGCAACTTATACTTCAACCGTGGATGTACTGCCGCAACTGTTGGCTACCAGCCTTTTGGCGGCTTCAACATGTCTGGTACCGATTCTAAAGCTGGTGGTCCTGATTACTTGACACTCCATATGCAAGCCAAAACTGTGTCCGAATCTCTTTAATTTTTATAAAATAAAAAGCAGGCGTTTTGGGCGTCTGCTTTTTTTAAGATGGTTTTTCAAACGCAACGGTATAATGTGATACATTCTTACAAAAAATGATATTAAATTAATAATAAAATTCACATATCTAATTAAAAAGAATGTATTAGAAATTGTACAGATATTAATAGCCAAATAAGAATTAATTTATGTTACAATGTTTGCGAGATATTATCATTACTAAAATTAAAGAGGCGATATCTATGGCTGAAAATTTAAATCTTTTTACTTCGACACAAGATGTAATTAAAGAAGCATTAAATAAACTGGGTTATGACGAAGCGATGTATGATTTATTAAAAGAACCTCTTCGTATGCTACATGTTCGTATTCCGGTGAAAATGGATGACGGGACTACGAAAGTATTCACTGCATACCGTGCTCAACATAACGACGCTGTTGGACCAACAAAAGGTGGGGTTCGTTTCCACCCAATGGTAAGTGAGGACGAAGTTAAAGCGCTTTCAATGTGGATGACTTTAAAATGCGGTATTGTTGATTTACCTTATGGTGGAGGGAAAGGCGGAATTATTTGTGACCCTCGCCAAATGTCAATGGGTGAACTAGAGCGTTTGAGCCGTGGTTATGTACGTGCGATTAGTCAAATTGTTGGACCAACTAAAGATATCCCTGCTCCAGACGTATTTACGAATGCTCAAATTATGGCTTGGATGATGGATGAATATAGCCGCATGGATGAATTTAATTCACCAGGCTTTATTACAGGTAAACCAATTGTACTTGGTGGATCTCAAGGACGCGATCGAGCAACAGCTGAAGGTGTAACAATTGTTATTCAAGAGGCAGCAAAAAAACGCGGAATCGATATTAAAGGTGCACGCATTGTTATTCAAGGCTTTGGGAATGCAGGAAGTTTCTTAGCGAAATTTATGAGCGATCTTGGTGCAAAAGTAATTGGTATTTCAGATGCTTATGGTGCACTGCACGATCCAAATGGCTTAGATATTGACTACTTGCTTGACCGCCGCGATAGTTTCGGAACTGTAACTACATTATTCGAAAATACAATTACGAATCAGGAATTATTAGAATTAGATTGTGATATTTTAGTGCCAGCTGCAATTGAAAATCAAATTACTGTTGATAATGCTCATGATATTAAAGCTAGTATCGTGGTTGAGGCTGCAAATGGCCCAACAACTGCTGAAGCTACAAAAATTTTAACTGAGCGCGGCATTCTATTAGTGCCTGACGTATTAGCATCTGCTGGTGGTGTAACAGTATCTTATTTTGAATGGGTACAAAACAACCAAGGTTACTACTGGTCAGCAGAAGAAGTTCGCGAAAAACTGTATAAAAAAATGGTAGAAGCTTTTGAAAATGTATACACTACTGCTACAACTCGCAACATTAACATGCGCCTAGCTGCATATATGGTTGGTGTTCGCCGTACAGCTGAAGCATCCCGCTTCCGTGGATGGGTGTAACAGTAGATAAAGCTTCCCTACAATGAGTTCTTTTGATTTATAATTGGACGAAAATTCAAAGTGCAGACAAAGTCAGAATTGATTTTGTTTGCATTCTTTTTTATTGTATAAAACATTTAGAAGTGACTTGTCACAATACTTTGAAAACATTTGTTAAATGGCATAATAACACCAAGCTTCTCAGATGTGAATGAAACACACTGGGCACTTATAGAAATTTGAAGAAGCAGCAAATTCTCATTCATACATTTTGGATGAAGATGGAAACGAATATCTTTATAATAAGGAATAAAATAAGTGACTATTTGAACCGAATCCATTTAAAAAAGAGGGGTGACCTAAACAATAAGTTTGGGTCACCTCTTTTTTATTATCCCTGATTTTTCCTGTAATACCGAGATACCTTTCCAAAAAAACGGTGGTAACCATAAATAACAGTTTTCTTTAAAATCTGATTAAGACTTTCCTAACTGAAGTGAAATCATTTGAAAAAGTGCAAACTTGGCCTCAAATTTTTATGTTTTTTAATTTATGAATAATATTAAGTTTTAAGTATATAAGTAATTAGTCGTTTTTTAAAAATTAAAAATAATATGTTAAAAGATTTATTTTTTAGTAATAAAAGATATTTATATGATAAATATACTTAATTAATAGTACAAAAATAGATTTCATTAGAAGTTATTCTGATTTGTTCAGAATTTGTTCAGACGTTTTATGTAAACTATCAGCGATATCAGTGTAAGAATGAAAGGAGCTTGTTTAATGAAAAAAGATACAGAACTGTATGACAAAATCTTTAAAACTGCAATGGCTACTGCAATGGCGACAAGTGCACTAGCAGTAACAGCACCAGATGTATCAAAAGCAAATACAGATGAAGATGTTTTTAAAGATGTAAAGACAACTTCTGATTACTATGAATATGTAAATGAATTATTTGAACGTGGTTTTGTTAGTGGCTATCCAGATGGTTCTTACAAACCGAATGGTCTACTAACACGAGCACATGCTGCAAAAATTTTAGCGTTAAACTTAGGATTAGATGTAACGACAGATTACCAAATTAGCTTTTCTGATGTGTCAAAAGGTGATTGGTACTACCCTTACATAGCAGCATTACGTGAAAATGGCATTATTGATGGTTTTGAAGACGGAACGTTTAGACCAAATACTCCAATTACCCGCAATCAAATGGCGAAAATATTAGTAAATGGTTATGGGTTACAGCCAACTTCGACAATTACACTACCATTTGAGGATATTTCTTCTTCGCATTGGGCAGCACCTTATATCCAAACATTATTTGACTTAGGAGTTACAATTGGTCAAACAGATACAAGCTACGGCGGCGGTGATACTGTAACACGTGCGAATATGGCAGCTTTTACTATTCGTGCTGAAAAGACTACAAACTATCGTGATAATCGCAAGCCTGATGCAAATGTTATTTCTTCAATTGAAGACAATAAAATAACAATTGATGGGCAAGTTTATTATATTGCGAAAGAGTTACAACCTCTTCTTCATGAACGCAATTTAACAGTTCTAAATGATGCGAATCTAGACTTTGTTAAAATCGGAACAAAGGTAGTGGGTATTAATAACGTTGAACTATTAAACAGTGGTACAGCTGAAAAACCACTAACATTAGATTTAAACGGTGGAACTGTCGAAGCAAATATTACTATTGCAGGCGATTATATAAATCTAGCAAATTCAAACATCACTGGAGATATCACAATAAAAACTGGTGATCAAAAACAAATAGAATTTAATAGCCTCAATTTAAATGGTCGATTAATAGTTGAGGGAGAAGAAAATCGAGAGCAAGATTCGGTTATTAAACTTACTAATACAACTACTGGTGAAATTGTTGTAAATCGTGATAAAACAAAAATTATTACTGACAACTCAACACCGTCTATTAATGTTGGTGGCAACGTTTCTGAAATTGAAGTTGCAGGAAAAATCAATGCTATTAACTTTAATGGCGACCAAGATGTCAAAGTAAATGGGACACTTGAAACGAACGAATTAACGATTGAAACACCAATTGATGTAACGCTTGCTAATAAAACACATATACAGCAAGTAGAGGTACAACAGTACGATGGTACGTTGATTGTTCCGCAAGATACTACTATTGATACACTTGTTAAACCTAAAAATATTTCAACAAGTGAAGCTGTTAAATATCCAACAGGTGGATCACCATCTATTGGTAATGTTACAGATATTTCAGATGTTACTAGACCTTCAACAGGTGGAGGCTCTTCAGGTGGAGGAAGAGATAAAGATAACGATTCTTCCGACAGATTTACTTCAAAAACAATCACAGCAAATAATGTTGTAGATGCAGAAAATGCTGACCCATTAGCTGTTGGGATGGTTGGTACTACAGTTACATCGGACAGTGCAAATGTAGCGATAGCTGAGCTGAAGGACGGCAAAATCAATATTGTTTCAAAAGGTCCTGGGACAGCAATCATTACGGTAAAAGAGGATGCACCTTCCGTAAGAGAAGCGCAAATTATTGTAACTGTAGATTCCAATGGGAATATTACCCATAAGATCAAGCGTCCAGTTGAAGTAGTACAGGATAAAATAAATGCAGAACCAACACCGGCTGCAGAAGATTTACTGAAGCTTTACGATGCAATAGGTCTTAAAGGAATTACAGCTGATAATGTCGACAATGTTACAGCAGCAGTGAAAGCGGCAATTAAGGACAAGGGTAAAGCATTAACAGAAGATGAGTTAAAACTAACAGTCGATGTTGCGTTATTACCTGAATCGATTAAAAAGGATAACCCAAGTCTTCAGCAAGTATCAACGCCACTTGATTTAATTACAGCAGGTCCAAATGGAACTGTATTTGATTGGGTTTCTGCAACACCTGTAGGGGATCATAGTGCAAGCATAAACCTTGAAAATGGAGAAGTAATTCTAGACAATGCTGATAATGTTAGTGATCAAATTAAATTAGGCGTTAAAGCATCTAACGGTACAGCTACAAAGGATGCTTCAATTGATACAGTAATTCTAGGAGCAGAACCACAATTACTAACAGTAAATAATGTGATTGATGCAGAAAATGCTGACCCATTAGCTGTTGGAATGATTGGAACAACTGTTACATCAAGTAATGAAAATGTAGCTACTGCAGAAATAATTGATGGCAAAATCAATATTACGGTAAACGTTGCCGGAACAGCAGTTATTACGGTAAAAGAGGATGCACCTTCTGTAAAAGAAGCACAGATTATTGTGACGATGGATGCAAGAGGTAACATTACTCACACGATTAAACGTCCAATTGAAGTAGTGCAAGATAAAGTAAGCGCAGAACCAGCTCCAACAGCAGAAGATTTACTGAAGCTTTACGAAGCTGTGGATCTTAAAGGAATTACAGCTGATAATGTGGATAATGTTACAGCAGCGGTGAAAGCGGCAATTAAGGACAAGGGTGAAGCATTAACAGAAGATGAGCTAAAACTAACAGTGGATGTTGCGTTATTACCTGAAACGATTAAAAAGGACAACCCAAGTCTTCAGCAAGTATCAACACCACCTGATTTAGTTACATCAGGTCCTAACGGTACAAGCTTTAAATGGAATTCGGCTACAAAAGTCGGAGAACATAATGCAAGCATTGACATTGGTAGTGGAGTAGTTACGCAAGATAGTGCTGATAACAATAATGACCAAATTACTTTAAATGTTACAGCAACAAACGGCTCAGCTACTAAGGATGCAACGATTGATACAACAATTGTAGAAGCGAATAAGCCGTACTTAGTGAGTGCTACTTTAAATGATGTAGATCTAGATGGCGACACTTCAGCGGGAGACAGTATTACCTTTGTCTTTAGTGAGCCAGTAGTGTACTCAGGGACTACAGAAGATCATCAAATTGATGAGCATCTATTTGGTCAAGATTTTGTCTTCGGAATGGGGGACGATGCATATCCAATTAAAGCAACTTGGTCAGATGATAGAACAACATTAACAATGACTATTGGTGGAGATACATCAAGTCCGAATGTATTTAAAGTTGGCTCTGCAATATCCCTAGTAGAAGGTTCAGTAAAAGATGCAAATGGTGGAGAAAGTATTACTAATCCAGTAACACTACAGCTAGAGCCATATGAATACACTATTGTTACTCCAAATTTAACTGGTGATTTCCACTATGTAGATGGAACTATTGTTAGTGAGGCTGCAGAAAAAGTAGCGAGTGCTATTACGGTTTCTCGATATGGTGTACCGGTAGAAGGTGTGGAATTTAGCTATGGTGCTGATGATGTAGCTTCTGGTACTATTGCTTCTGGCACATTTACATTAAAATCAGTAAATGTTACGAAAAATGGCAAAACAGAAAAAGTAACGTTTGCAAATGGAGAAACACTCAATGTAAGTACTACTACTATATTACGTGTGAATGATGGTGCAGAAGTAGCTAACGGTGTTAACCATTCACATGTAGTAAATGGTCTTGTAAAAATAATTACAGTGGATGATTCTGTAACAGATACGATTTCTGTTCCTAAAGTGACCCTAGCTAACCCAGTCATTATTGACGGTCAGAATAAATTGGTATTTTCTGGTGGGTTAGGGGTTACAGCAACTCAAAATGAAGTTTTATTGAAAAATCTAATGGTAACAGGTGGTTTTTCAGGCGCACAAAATGGAGATCGTGGACCAGTTTATATAAGTGGATCAGCAAAAGTTACATTTGAACATGCAACAGTTGATGCCCCAGCTTCGGGTGGTTATGGATATTCAGCGGTTCTATTAAAAAATGCTAATGCAAAACTAGTTATAAAAGATTCGAATATTTCGGTTCATTTTGCAAAAGCTGATAATCCTGCTTATTCTGCATATGGTATACGAGCTGATGCAGCGGGTGCTTCAATAGATATTATTAATTCTACAGTCTCATCAAATGGTGCAAATGGAGGTTCTAGGACTATTCAAACTGCCCAAGGTGCTACTGTAAATATTACTGATAGTAAAATAGATGTGGAAGTAAGTACTTACACTGATGTAGTATATGGAATTCGTCTAGGAGATGGCTCTAGTTTAACACTGAATGGCACAAATGAAATTAGTGTCACAGCTCCAAGTGCAGATGGATTTGGTATCGGAAATAATGTCAACTATTCAAATTTAAACGTTTCGGATACTACTGTATTTGATATAGATGCCGCGGCTTCTGGAAAAAGAAAAGCTCCGTATGAGTTTGATCCTGAATCTTTAGCAGCACTTGATAATGCATGGGCAAAAATTGATGAGAATTTAATTAAAGCTAATAATCCATCATTACAGGAAGTAATGGAGGCTTTAAGTTTACCAACTGATGTAGATGGCGTTTCAGTTTCATGGGCTGCTAATACAGTTGATGGTGCAACAATTAATGCTAATGGTACTGTTATTAGAAGCAACAACGATGATGCAGATGATGTGGTGACATTAACAGCAACACTTACACATAATGGTATGACGAAAACGAAAGATTTCCAAGTTACTATTAAGGAAAATAAAGTACCAACAATTGCTTTAGCAACATTAGTAGATAGTAATTCCGATGGAAAAGCTAGTATGGGTGAAAGTGTTGAGCTGACATTTAGTGAACCATTAACTTTCAGTGAATTATTTATTGGTGATCAAGAATTTAATCTGGAGTCAGGTGTTTGGTCAGAAGATAAAAAGAAGTTAACTGTTACTTTACAAAATGATATTACGACAGCTGATACAGTAACTGTAAAGGTAAATAACTTAGTAGATGCTGCCAACAATTCCATTGATGAAAGTCTAGAAGAATTAATAGTGCCAAGTGCAGTAGGAGCATTCAAAGTTTCTGATGTCACTATTACACAAAATGGTGCTGAGCCTATAACAGTAACACAACAAGGAATTTATAAGTTTTCTGTTGATATAAACCTTACTACAAATGGAGAAGGATTTGCTTTAGATGGAGTATATGTTGCTCAGGTAAGTGGTGGGGTTATGAAGAAAATTGAAACAGGGACTGCCATTGAAAAATATGATACAGTTTTAGAACTTGGTGGAAGCCCTTATACGGTTGTAACTGTAACAGAAAAGGTTGCAAGTGGAAAAGACCCGGTAATGACAAGAAGCATACGCTATCCGGGAAATACGTATAAAGCTGAGATAATTCAGCCAAGTTTAATCCCATCAGAAGGATCAGAGCAAATTGCTTCATTTACAATATCTGATGTAATTGAGCTGACAGGAACAAGTACGCGCAATCAAAGTGTTGCTATTACAGTTGGTGGAGAAGAAATAGAGAAAGTAGTCACTTTATCAAGTGGAATGACGGCTACTGACTTAGCATCAACTATTGCAACAGTGTTTTCCAATGAATTTGAAGGTTTCTCAATTTCAGCGGATGGAGCGGATGTCATCCTTACAGCTAATGAAAAAACTTCGGATGTAGCTATATCTGTACAATTAAAGTAATAAAACAATGAAAAAATTAAAATCATTCCAATGAATATTAGCCTGTTTATCAATTAAATTGATAAACGGGCTTTTAACCTATTTTAAGAAGAATAGTTTTAAATAGAATGGTAAGTACGTATTTATTTTAATATTACTATTTAAAAATAATAATTATTAAGGTAATTCTTTTAGGTATTTTTTTGTGTATTAGGATATTATTGTAATTCTTAATAAGGTGATATTGATTATTTGTATTTTGAAAAAATATACTAAACATTTTGCTAAATATTTAATATATTGTGGACGATAATATATGATATATAAATTTCTATTTGATCTATTTTTTAACATGATTTGACGCACAAAGTGAAAATTTATAAATATGACATGATAAGATACAAAAACTTTTATAGAAGATTTAACCAGATTAATATTGCTAACAATCCATAAGGGAAGCTCGAAAAGTTCAACAACTTAAAAAGAAGGTGAATTGAAAATGAATGTAATTTTAATCGATGATGAAAGATTGGCACTTGATTTATTAACTTCAATGCTAAAAGAAATTACAGAAGTTCCTATCACGATTAAAGGGGCATTTACTAACGTCCAAGATGCGTATACTTTGCTTGAAAAGGTTCATATTGATATTGTTTTTTTAGATATGGAAATGGGTGCTAATCACGGAATAAATGTGGCAAGTGAGTTTCTAAAATTAAATCCTAAAATACAAATTATTTTTATAACTGCCCACGCTCAATTCGCAGTTGATGCTTTTACTGTGGGGGTAACAGACTATCTAATGAAGCCAGTTCATAGAAAAAGACTACAAAAGGCACTTTTAAGGGCAAATGAATCGGTAAGCATTAGTGAAGAATTACAACCTGCAAAACAAGAGGCTGCAATGTATGCACGAACATTTGGAAGTTTTCAATTATTAGATGTCAATCAGCAAACTGTCAAATGGCGTACTAAAAAAGTACGAGAGCTGTTCTTATATTTATGGTTCCATCAGAAAAGACCTATATTAAATGTAGTCATTACAGAAACGCTTTGGCCAGACGTAGAATATGAAAAAGCGGCAACAAACTTACATACAACCATTTATCAGCTTAGAAAGCTGCTTAAACAAAATGGTATTGAAAACCCGATTCAACTTGTCAACAATCATTATCAATTTAATATCCGAATAAACAGCGATTATGATGAAATGTTAACTTTATTAGATCAGCCTTCACATAGTCTGGTGGATATTCAACAAATTTTAAATTTATATAGAGGTGATTTTTTAGAGGAAGAGGAATTGAATTGGGCTACCCAAACACAAATATTTATTAAACAAAGTGTTTTGCACATATTAGAATCATATGCCACAAGTGAAGATAGCACTAATTCACTATTAAAATTAAGTTGTTTGCAAAAAATGCTTGAATTAGATGAGTATAATGAACAATATATGTATTTACTTATGAAGTTTTTAGCAGAGCAAAACAAGAAAATAGAATTTATTCAATTATATGAACATATTAAGGAGAAGCTAGAACGAGATTTAGCCATCCCAATTCCTTATAAAATAAAGCAAGTTTATGAAGAATACATAATTTCGTTAGTATAATTATAAATATAAAATACGAAAAGTAGGTGGGGAAAAATAGTATCTAATTTTCTTCACCTGCTTTTTCGTTTTATGATTGAATAATTTTCTATTATTTGAATATGTCGAATTATAGAATATTATGTTCAGAAATTGTCCAGCTAACTTTTCTAAAATTAATAGTAAAAAAAGTTAGTTGGGAGGCGATTGGAAATGATAAATAAATTGTTAGAAGAACGTTTAATAAATCATGACAATGTCGAAAATTGTTTTTGTATTCAAAAGGTAGAGCTGAATAATAATATAGATGTTTTAGGATTAAAGGCAATTTCTATCGACATTGAAGATAGACAGATTGCAGTTGGTTATATAACTGGGGACATTATTTATTTTGTAAGTTTAGCACCAGGAAAAACAGTTGTTTCCCTGACGGACGGACAAAGTGAAGCTAGCATTATGTTATTGTACATCAGTCGGGCAAAATAGTTGCGGAGGTATCCCCTTATTTAGGAAAAGCGGACGTTGTTCCTGTTTACTATCGGGCTATTTTAGGCCAAACTGCAATTGCTATCGATTTAAAGGGGGCACTAAAAGATTATTTAATAAAACATAATCTAATGAATGAAGAAGACGACATAATGGAAGTGTATTATCAATCAATGCACCCGAACGTTCTACAAGATTCTATTGCAGGAAACTTTATATTAGGCAACCATATAGATGGTTTGCCTCTTACAAATAAACAAGAGTATGCATTAGCTAATCGAATAGCTACTTTGAAATTCTCCAAAATTAATTTACTTCAAAATGGTATGATATCTACATTATCACATCCGTTAACTTTAACTTTTTTGATTACTAATCAACTAGTTAAAGGTGGAGGCAAAATAACATAAAATTAGTGATGTGAGCTTGATTATTGTCTGTTTTCCGTATCAATTCTTTGCTTTTTTGAATCTAAACGTGAGAAAATCCAAATAGAAAGGGGAGGTTTCATGAATTCCTTTACATTTTATAATCCAGTTAAAATTCATTTTGGAAAAGACGCCTTAGAAAAACTGCCAGAGGAGCTGGCACAGTATGGCGATAAAGTGCTGATTGTATATGGTGGAGGCAGCATTAAAAACAACGGAGTATACGATGCTGTAGTAAGCACTCTCAAAAAAGCTGGTAAAACGGTATTTGAACTAAGTGGAGTCGAACCGAATCCGAGAGTTGAAACAGCGCGGAAGGGTATTGAAATTTGTAAAAAAGAATCCATCGATCTTGTTTTAGCAGTAGGCGGTGGTTCTGTTATTGATTGTTCTAAATTAATTGCGGCCGGTGCAAAAGTAGACGAAGATGCATGGAATATTGTTATTAAAAAAACTCAAGTAACTGATGCCTTGCCTTTAGGAACTGTTCTTACCCTAGCTGCAACAGGTTCTGAAATGAATTCAGGCTCTGTAATTTCAAATGAAGAAACAAAAGAAAAATATGGATGGGGACATCCGTTAGTATTTCCGAAGTTTTCAATATTAGATCCATCGTATACATTTAGTGTACCGAAAATTCACACTGTTTACGGCATGGTTGATATTATGTCGCATGTTTTTGAACAGTACTTCCATGACGCAACAAATACACCTATTACAGATGAAATGTGTGAAGGAGTATTGCGTACAGTCATAAATACTGCTCCAAAATTAATTGAAGATCTTGAGAATTATGAGCTGCGTGAAACTATTTTATTAGCAGGAACAATTGGACTTAATGGCTTCTTATCTATAGGTTCTCGCGGGGATTGGGCAACGCATAATATAGAACACTCTGTTTCTGCTGTATACGATATTCCACACGGTGGAGGATTGGCAATTATCTTCCCTAACTGGATGCGTCACAATCTATCAGTTAACCCAGAACGTTTTGCCGGTTTAGCAACACGAGTATTTAACGTAGACCCTAAAGGAAAAACAACTGAACAAGTAGCGTTAGAGGGAATAGAACGGTTGAGAGAATTTTGGACATCAATTGGTGCTCCAAGTCGACTCGCTGATTACGAAATTGATGATTCACAATTAGATATTTTAGTTGAAAAATCAATGGTAAATGGACCTTTCGGTAGATTTAAAACATTACAGGCAGAAGATGTTCGAAAAATATTAGAAATGTCTTTATAATAAATTTCATATGGAATTTTATAAAAAATCGATTTGCTCACTAAATAGTGTGGCAAATCGATTTTTTGTTGAACTGCAAAAACTCTTTATTTCTTTTCATCTGACTGGTTTTTTGTATAAGTTTTTAAATGACGTTCCCATTCAGAAACATCATCTTCTTCATCGAAGGAAATGGTTACCTTAGTCACACCCTTTTGACTCATAATTAGTTCTACAAGGTGGTCACGTACATCGTCTAAATATGCTAGGGAAAGATTTGGATCTGTTTCTGCAACAAGATCAACATGTAAAAATTCCCCTTCTTTTATGACTTCTAATCGTTTGATATCACTTACGTGCGGGTCTTCCATTGCTAAATTACCTATATGAATTAACATTTCTTCATCTGTTTCACCAATAGCACCACGAGCATTATCCAAGAATACACGACCTACAACATAAAACATCATGATTCCGATAATCATTGAAACGATGCCCTCAAGAGCATAAAATCCTGTAAAATGAGCAATAATGATGGCTAAAAATGCTAAAACGTTCCCACTTGTAGCAACTAAATCTTCCATCCATACAAGCTTTGTCGCAGGTTTTGCGCGGTTTAAATAAGGAATTGATTTTGGGAAAGCTAATAGCCCCTTGTGTTCTTGACCAGTTTCATGAAGTACCTCTTTTGCTGCTTTATGTAGAACAGTTGCTTCTAGTACTGTACCAATAAGCAAAACACCAAGAGCAATAAACATTCCTTCTGACTCGGTAGCTGGATGTATAAAATGATGCCAGCCCTCTTTAACTGTTTCGTACGAAAGAATTGCTACTATTAAAACGGCACCTAAACAAACGAGATTGACAACGCGTCCAAAACCATTTGGAAAACGTTTAGTCGGTGCTTTTTTAGATAATGCAGAACCGACAAAAACGAAAAACTGGTTTGCTGCATCCCCTAAAGAATGCATCATTTCTGCGAACATGGCGACATTTCCAGTAAAGAAGTAAGCAACGCCCTTAAGAATTCCTAAGAATAAATTGACAAATGCTGCAACTAGCGAAGGTTTATTCCCACCTTTTAATAATTTAAAAATTTCACCCATTTAAAATCCTCCAATTAACCTAAGTTTTCTATTTCTATTTTTTGTACATAGGGAAGTGAATGCAAAGTTTGGTAAATCGTTAAAGTATCTGTTCGAAATAATGTTGAGAGGCGCATATCGACTTCGTAAAGAAATTGTTCTGATGAAACAGGAATGTCTTTTATGCGGATATTATCAATATGCATTTCATTTTCCTTCATAAAAGCAAGCAGCTTACGAATGTTCTCCTCTTCATCTAGTCGTACTTTTAAGACTAATTCCTTCATTCGTATTCTTTTTGGACCTATTTTCAATAAAAAAGGAGCGATTAACTCAATACCGATTACGACAATCACAACTGTCGCAAAAGCTTCTATATAAAAGCCCGCACCTACCGCAATTCCAATCCCGGCAGCACCCCAAATCATTGCAGCCGTTGTTAATCCAGTTATACTGTCGTTTCCTTTTCGTAAAATTACACCAGCACCTAAAAATCCGATGCCACTGACAATTTGTGCTGCTAAACGAAGAGGATCCATTGTAATATTAATATCGTCACGCGCGGGTGTACTATATGCAGTTTCAATCGAAATAATTGTTAATAAACAACTAAAAGTTGCAATAACTAAACTGGTTTTTAAGCCAACCGGTTTCTTTTTTAATTCTCTTTCGATGCCGATGATTAAACTTAAAGTTGCAGCCACTATAAGTTTTACGATAATTTCGTAAGAGAACGGTTCGCTAAAAATTACATCCAATTACAATCCTCCTTTTTTATCTTGATAACGGTGGGTAATAATGACAAAATAAGAATTAATCTCTTGTTTTATTAATATAGCAAAAATATAAAGAATGGGGTTAGAAAAAATGGATAAACCAGGCATACATCCGTACATACCAATTATCATCGGTGTAATTTCAATTTCATTGTCCGCAATCTTAGTAAAATTGGCGAACGCAGATGCAGGGGTTATTGCTTTTTATAGAATGCTTTTTTCTGTAGTAATTATGAGCCCTATATTCTTTTATAAATATGTACATGAAATTAAAATACTCTCAAAAAGAGATTGGATTTTTTCTTCAATTGCAGGTATTTTTTTAGCATTTCATTTTATATTATGGTTTGAATCATTAAATTACACTTCAGTAGCAAGTTCAACTGTGCTTGTTACTCTCCAGCCATTGTTTGCATTTGTAGGTACATACTTTTTCTTTAAAGAAAAACTATCAGCTAAAACGATTATTTCAGGTGCCGTTGCAATTTTAGGGAGTGTTTTAATTAGTTGGGGAGACTTTAAAATAAGTGGAACTGCATTTTATGGGGATATTCTTGCATTGATTGCATGTGGGTTAGTAACAGGTTATTTACTCTTTGGACAAGATGTACGAAAACGAATTACATTAATTACATATACAATGGTAGTTTATTCAATAAGTACAGTAGTTTTATTTTTTTATGTACTATTAAAAGGAGAATCGTTTGGTCCATATCCTGCGGTAGATTGGATGTGGTTCTTGTTACTTGCGATTATTCCAAATTTATTAGGACATACTTTGTTTAACTGGGCTCTGAAATGGGTAAGTACTAATGTTATTTCAGTCGCGGTATTATTCGAGCCAATTGGTGCTGCCATATTAGCATATTTTATTTTTGCGGAGAATCTAATTGCAACGCAAGTAATTGGCGGAATGATTGTAATAGCAGGGATTATGCTATTTGTTGTTGATTTTAAAATTATAAGTAAGTTTTTTAGAAAAATATCTTGATTTATATTTTAGTGTATAGTATATTATTACTTGTCCTTAAGGACGCGAACAATTTTGAAAAAGATATTTTCAAATAGTGTTGTTGTTTCCTTTTGGATAAGTTATAATAATAAGGTTGCTGAAAAATAGTGATTTTATTCGCTTGACATACTAGTTTTAAATATGTTAAACTTTAAAAGTTGTTGTCGAAAATAACAACTTAAAATGAACCTTGAAAACTGAACAACAAAACGTTAATGAAATAAAGTTTTTAGTAGCTGACCCTCGTCAGTGAACGGAACAAAATTTGGACATCAAATATGATGCCAGTGTAATTTAGAGCTTTTATCAAATTTTCTTTTATGGAGAGTTTGATCCTGGCTCAGGACGAACGCTGGCGGCGTGCCTAATACATGCAAGTCGAGCG
>NZ_RXNR01000051.1 GCF_003966145.1 Lysinibacillus telephonicus | reverse complement strand
TCCTCAAACTGTAAATGAATTGAAGTATTGTAAAATACTAAAATATTATTCTTTAAAAAATATTTTTTCTATTAGATAAAACGGGTCAAACCGTTGATATATCAACATTTATAGAGGGAGGCTATTATGGGGAAAATAAATTATGGGGGGATAGCTGTATTTGTTTTTTCACTTACTGGATTTATATTTAGTATGATGTTTCAATCAATGGCATATTGGGGAGCAGATGGGACATTAACTATGGAGTGGTACTGGGTTGGGGCAATTTTGTCATATTTTTGTTCAATTATAGCTATAGTCCTTATGTCATTTAGAAGAAAAAATCTTAGCACGGGAGAAAAAATTTTGCATTTAATCAGTACCATTATAATAATTCTGTCTTTACTCTGGACCACATTTATTATTATCGCCTGGCAATCAGGATTCTGAGAATTGTTTAAAGAAACTTAGATTTAATAGTAATGCGATCATTAAAAAAGCAACCCAGCGTCTCCCAGGTTGCTTTAATTATGTAACGATGCTTCTTTCCATCTTGAAATAAGCATCGAGTTCTAATATTTACAGCGAGTCCCCCGTAAATGATTAGTTGATATTTTATCAAGTAAAGATATACTCCCGTATAAATTTACTGATTTGATTACATTAAGCTAAAATTGAAGCAAGTACTGCTTTTTGTGCATGTAGACGATTTTCTGCTTGCTCGAAAATATATGAATTTGGTCCGTCGATAACAGATGACGACACTTCTTCCTCACGATGAGCAGGTAAGCAGTGCAAGAACATATAATCAGGCTTTGCATGGCTAACAAGATCGTCATTTATTTGATAGCCTTTGAAATCTATTAAGCGTTTCGCAGTTTCCTCTTCCTGCCCCATACTAGTCCATACATCGGCATAAACTGCATCAGCATTTTTTACGGCAGCAATTGGATCATTTGTAACCGTCACTAAACTTCCATTTGTTTTTGCAATTTCTTGCGCTTTCGAAATAATATTTGCATCAGGTTCATAGCCAACCGGCGTTGCAACAACAACATCCATCCCTACATGAGCAGCAGCTACTACTAAAGAATGCGCAACATTATTTCCATCTCCAACGTAAGCAATTTTCAACCCTTTTAGACTTCCCTTATTTTCAGCGATTGTCTCTAAATCAGCCAACGCTTGGCAAGGATGATACAAATCTGTTAATCCATTAATAACTGGAATAGAAGCATGTTCAGCTAATTCCTTTACCATCTCATGCGAGTTTGCACGAATCATAATTGCGTCAAGATAACCTGATAAAACATGGCCAGTATCTGAAATCGGTTCACCACGTCCAATTTGCATATCGCGAGAATGCATAAACATCGCTTTTCCACCAAGCTGATTCATACCAACTTCAAAAGAAATGCGTGTACGTGTTGAATGTTTTTCAAAGATCATTCCAAGGGTTTTGCCTTCAAGCAATTTTGGACATCTGCCAGCTTTAGTAATTTTTTTTAATTGTGTGGCCAAGCTAATTAAATCTTGTACTTCCTCGCTTGAATAATCAAGTAGAGTCAATAGATCTTTCCCTTTTATGCTCGATACTAGCTTGAGCTGAACCTCTTCTAATAATTTCATATAACGAACGCCCCTTATTTCGATTGATGATGTATTTCATTATACATATGCATATTTATTTAATCAAGTGTATTTTTATTATTTTTTACCATCTTTTCAAAGCAATAAAATATACATGTATAAAATTAAAAAAACGTCGAAAATACTAATATAATTGTGATATTTAGATAAATGACACTTATAAATATTCGTATATAAGTTTAAAAATTAATTCAAAACCAACAGACCATTACTATGTATATGCAAAGAGTTAAATATTAGTTATGATATTTTATCATTTTTTTATATTGTCATACTTTTGATAAGAGCCTTAACAAAAAAGTAAGCGAAGTGAATAATTAGCATTGCTATATGACACATTACATATAGGAGGTGGAAGTTATGTCTAAAGTAATTGGTGTTGAACAATCATTATCAAACGTTGAAGCTGCTTTACAAGCAAAAGGATATGAAGTTGTTCAGCTTCGCAGTGAACAAGATGCAAGCAAATGTGATTGTTGTGTAATTACAGGCCAAGATGAAAACATGATGGGGATTAGCGATACTACAACAACAGCACCTATAATAGATGCTCGTGGTCTATCTGCTGATGAGGTTTTAGAACGTGTAGACAAAATGTTTCACTAAAATAATTAAAAGATGCTGCCACAGATTTGGACAGCATCTTTTAATTTTTTCTATCTGCAAAAACTGAAATAATTGGTTATTGAATTATCCAAAAATAATTTTATCCACTGCATCGCGGTCTAATCTTTTAATAACTTCTACAACTAATTTTACAGTATTTTTATAATCATCACGGTGTAAAATTGATGCATGTGAATGGATGTAGCGCGTTGCAATACCAATTGCCATCGCTGGAACACCATTAGCAGTCAGATGAATTGAGCCAGCATCTGTCCCTCCGCCTGGAGTTGCATCAAATTGGTAAGGGATGTTGTTTTCTTCTGCAATATCTACTACAAAATCACGAAGACCTTTATGACCAACCATTGAAGCATCATAAATGATAATTTGCGGTCCATCTCCTAATTTAGAAGTTGATTCTTTCGGTGTAATTCCTGGTGTGTCGCCAGCAACACCAACATCTAATGCAAAGCCGATATCTGGCTGAATTTTATATGTGGATGTTTTTGCTCCGCGCAGCCCAACCTCTTCTTGAACATTTCCTACGGCATATACAACATTTGAATGTTTCACATTATTTAACTCACGTAAAACATCAATTGCAATTGCACAACCAATTCGGTTATCCCATGCTTTTGCCAGCAGCATTTTTTCATTTTTCATGACGTTGAATTCAAAATATGGTGTAATCATATCACCGGGGCGAATTCCCCAGTTAATAGCTTCCTCTTTTGATGTAGCACCGATATCAATAAATAACTCTTTCATATCAACTACTTTTTTGCGTGCTTCAGCAGGCAAAATATGTGGTGGTTTTGACCCGATTACACCAATTATTTCTTCACCTTTGCGAGTTGTAATCGTTACACGTTGAGAAAGCATCACGTGGCTCCACCAACCACCTACTGTTTGGAATTTAATGAAACCTTTTTCATCAATTTGTGATACGATAAAGCCCACTTCGTCTAAATGGCCAGCAATCATAATTTTTGGACCATTTGCATCGCCCACTTTTTTCGCAATCAAACTTCCTAAATTATCGTATTCGATTTCATCAGCAAATGGCTCGATATATTTTTTCATTACTTCACGAGGTGCTCGTTCATTGCCGGCAATTCCATTTGCATCTGTTAATTCTTTCAACATTTTTAACGTACTATCTAACTCAGCCATCAATTCACCCTCCTAACGATTTTGTTCCTTATTATACCTTTATTATTTCGGATTATGAAATATTTAATATCCAGTTCTTTGGCGTTCATAATTTTTCTCATTTTTAGCAATATATGCACCGATAATATCATCAAATGAAAAGTCTAAATTGTACGCTAATACACCGTAATGCTGCCAAACACTACGATATAAATCCTCGGTTGGATGCTGTATGAAAGTTAATATTGCATCTTGTGTCCGTAAAAACCAACTTGTTAAATCTTCTCTCATTTGAATTTCAGGCCATGCATCTAGAGATAAGCCTTTTTCATTTCCAAGCGAAAGTAAGAAATGAATTGAATCAACAAATTCTTCTAAAATAATTTCACGTTCAGATGGCCCTTTTGTACTCCAAAATTTAAAACATCTTGTTTCATTTGCCAGCTCTGCAAGTTCAATCATTAAGGCTAGTCCTTTTTCTTTGAATACATCGCGTTCAATGTTCTGTGTTTTTTCAATAAATGCATCTAGTTGTCTCTGCATTTCAAAAAGTTCTTTAAATTCCATAAAATATCCCTCAATTTCTTTATAAAAAATGAAACTTATTGTCCTACTTAATCGTAAAGGAAACTACAATGTCTTTACAAGGGGGAACTTACTTGGCTCTTCTATTATTCCGCATACTCATTATTGTACTAATCATTTACATATTCTATAAGGCTGTACGTTTCCTAACAGATCCAAAACGAAAACTAGATGAAGCCTATGAAAAAGGACAATATTATTTTTATGATGATGTGAAAAATGTTAGAAAAAACTTTTTTATTTCTTATAAAGGTGCCCTTTTTGAAGGGGAGAAATATTTAGGTACAACAGATGATTCATTTGAGGTTGTTTCTATATTTGTTTGGGTGCATGATGCAATGAGGCTTCAAGGACTCACTAAAGAGGATTTTTTATTTTTAGAAAAAGAAATCCTTATGAATTACCCAAAAGCAAAAATAAATTGGAAAAATCCAATCGAACAACTTATGAAGGAACGATAATATCAAAATAAAAGGAACAAAATAAGGATAGTCTAACAATGCTTGAAATATGCATGATAGACTATCCTATTTGATGTGAAACTTTATTAGACATTTAATTCTATACAGTTTTAGCCAACGTCTATAACTAAAAAATATTTACTATTGACCTAACCGTAAATTTCCCCTACTTCCTCTTATACATCTTCTAATGTGATTCGTTTTGGGTGAAAAGCAATTTTATGCCAAATCCAATTAGGACTATACCCGTTAACTTTTCCATATAGTTTTGAACAGTCGGTGATAACAGCCACTCACGAATATAATGCAAGCAGAAAACATAGAAAACAAACCAAAGTATTGAAAGAAGAGCGTATATACTTCCCATAAAGAATAGTTCTATCATTGCACGCTCTGCTGTCGTAACGAACTGTGGCAAAAAAGTAATGAAAAAAACCGCTACTTTTGGATTGAGTAAGTTTGATAAAAAACCTTCCTTATAGGCTGATCCTTTCTTCTCTAAAATATTATCTGAATCAGTTGCAGTTGCTGGAGATTTCCGGTTGATAAACGCTTGAATACCTAAATAAATTAAATAGATAGCACCTGCCCACTTTAAAATGGTAAAGGCAACTGCTGATTGGAGAATTAAAGTCGATAAACCAAGTGTTGCTGCAAGGGTATGGGCGAGTGAGCCTGTTGTAATGCCTAAAGCCATTTGCAAACCGTCTTTTTTACCATCCGCAATCGTCCTCTTTGTAATTAAAGCAGTATCTACTCCCGGACTCATAACAACAAATAATGTCATTAAAATAAAAGTAATCATAGCCCCTCCACATTGTACGACTTCATTTAATATGTTAAATTTAATTTAACATTAGACGTTCAGATGTTCAATACAAATAAATTAATTAAATAATAATTAATGGAGGAAAAAATGAATCAAACATTTATCGGTTTAAAAATTGAACAATACCGCAAAAATGCAGAGCTCTCATTAAGAGAGCTGGCGAAGCGGGCTAATATTACACCATCTATGTTAAGTCAAATAGAAAAAGGCACAGCGAATCCATCAATTCAAACACTAAAGTCATTAGCAAAGGTATTGGATGTTCCTGTTTTTACATTCTTAATGGAAGAAATCGATACAAAGGAATTAGTGGTAAGAAGCAATAAAAGAAAACAGATGGTAATTGATGGATTAGCTTATGAATTAATTTCTCCAGATTTTACTAGTCAATTAGCTACTGCAATTATGCATTTACAGCCAGGCATGTCGTCTTCAGAAACACCACTATCACATAAAGGAGAGGAAGTTGCTTACGTATTAAATGGCCCTATACACCTAACTCTACTAGATGATGAATATATGCTTGAAACAGGCGACAGTGTAAAAATCCCTACACACGCTATGCATATGTGGCGTAATTTATCTGACAAGCCTGTTAGTATTCTTTTTTCTGTAACACCTCCCTCATTTTAGGAGCGCATTAAACACATACTATCGATTAATTGTAAAAAATACTTTTCATAAATTTCACGGATTTGTAGAAGGTTATTCACCTATTCTTCCATTCACTATATGTTACACTTTTGAAGGACACTATTTATAGGAGGCAAAATAAATGAAAAAAATATTTTTCTTATCATTCATCTTCTTATTAGCGTGTACGAGCAATGCCTTTGCACACACTACACTTGAAAGTTCAACACCTCAAGATGGTGAAGTGATTCAAGAAGAATTAAAACAAATAATATTAACTTTTGGTACTAAAATCGAACAAGGCAGTGAATTTACCCTTCAAAATTCAAATGGTGAATCCATACCTGTTGAAAATATTTCAATATCAGAAAATCAACTGTTAGGAGATATTACAACTCCTTTAGACAATGGAGAATATCAAGTTAAATGGAACATTATTGGAGCAGATGGTCATGTAATGGAAGATGACATTTCATTTACTTATGACTTACCAGTTGCTGAAACTACAGAAGAACAAAATACGGTAGAACAATCAACTGAAGAAACTGAACCACAAACAAATATTGAAGAAAATGAAACAAGTAAAGTGAATGAAGGTAATCAAGCGGAAATGGAAGAAGATGCATCGACATCATCAAATGCAGTACCAATTATTATTGGGGTACTCATAGTTATCGTTATCGCAAGCTTCCTATTTATGTTGAAAAGAAAGAAATAATATATTATGTTTGTTCTTATTATCATAAGTCAGATTTTAATGTATTTATGTTTTTCTTTTATTTTAGGAAGCTTTCTACTTTCTCTCGTTCCAAAAACCCATCGTCCTAACATTAATTTCCCGCAGAAGGGTCTTATTGCTGGAATAGCAGGAATTGCTATTTTCTCATTTTTTCCTGTACTAGAAATTATTTTGTATTTGGCTCCAAGAATCGGAGTCCTTGAAGCATTACAGTCAATACTTTTAACTTTCGAAGTAGGAAAAGCTTGGGTCTTCACTCTGATTATATCGATTATTTTATTAATTTTTGTTTGTTTATTCGATTATCAGCAGAAAGCAATCAATAGTTATATCGGCATTTTGTTTACTCTAATATTGATTTTGTCAATAGGCTGGACCAGCCATGCCAGCTCTATCGACCATGTGTGGGGTTTTATAAGTGATACTCTGCATTTAACAGCTGTTAGTGTTTGGGTAGGAATATTAATTGTCATCAGTTGGTTTTCAACAAATCATGTCAATTGGCTAAACTTTTTAAAATGGTTTTCACCCGTAGCATTTGCCTGTTTTGTAAGTACCTTAATCACTGGACTAATTTTAATGACTTTTGTCGTTCCAGATTATGCAAACTCTTGGTTAGCTCCATATGGGCAAGCTTTATTAATAAAACATTTATTAATTATTCCCTTACTCCTTTATGCAGTGATTAATAGTATTTTTATTAAAAAGCGATTACACGATTCTACAGATTTTAATCCAAGACCATGGGCTAAAATGGAAAGTATAATTATTCTTTTAATTTTTTCTGCAACAGCATTATTAGGTCAAGAATCACCGCCTAAAGAGGCAGGTAGTTCACCAGACAATACTTCTAAACTGTTTGACTTTATTTATAACGGGCAAGCTCAGCAGGAAATGACTGTACAGCTTGCATTAAACCCGACAAGCGCATCTTTTATTGCTTTAGCGATTTTATTCTCGATGTTAATGATAGCTTCGTTTATAAAAAAAGCGCCTGCGATTATGTCTTTTTTAATGAGTGTTCTGCTCGTTGTTTGCGCTTACTTTTCATTGATGTTAAGCATTGTATAAATATTTTTATTACCAAATTGCAATTCTTATTATAAGATGTCGCCTTAACATAAAGACCAACTCAAATTTCACTTGAGTTGGTCTTTATATGTATTTTAATTAATACTACTAAATTAATTCTTGCATGCTGCTATGGAAAATTTTGCTTATACAACAAAGCTTATGTGCAAATTGAATTAGAAGTACTTAAAAGCTCTTACTAGGATAAATAGTTGGATAGCTGCTAGGAGCGGAAAACCAAATGCAAATGAATTATGCTTTGTTTTATGACGGAATAGGTACATTCCTAACACACCACCACATGCTCCACCAAGAATAGCTAATATAAATAATGACTTTTCTGAAATACGCCATTCATGTTTTATTGCCCGTGATTTATCAATATACATAAAAATACATAAAATAATAGATACTACAACAATATAAGTTAATAACGCTAGTCCCATCGTGTCACCCCAATCCTTCACATATACAAAAAGACTGATAGGATTTCCTACCAGTCTTTATTATAATTAAGTATTTTGCGGCTGTCGCAAGCTTTCGCCACAGAGATTTTGCGACTGTCGGCTTCGCCTTTCGGTGCAGAAATTTTGCACCTGTCGCTTCGCTTTCGGTGCAGAAATAATCATTTTCGCTTGGCGAAAATGATTATTTCGCTACTGCTTTTTTCGCTGCTTCTGCTAATTGAGCGAATGCTTGAGCGTCAGTTACAGCTAGGTCAGCTAACATTTTACGGTTAACTTCGATACCAGCTACTTTTAAACCGTGCATTAAACGGCTGTAAGAAAGGCCGTTCATACGAGCAGCAGCATTGATACGTGTAATCCATAATTTACGGAAATCACGTTTCTTTTGACGACGGTCACGGTATGCATATTGACCTGATTTCATTACTGCTTGGTTAGCAACTTTATATAATGTATGTTTTGAACCAAAATAACCTTTTGCTAATTTTAATACTTTTTTACGACGCTTGCGCGTTACTGTTCCGCCTTTTACGCGTGGCATACTAATTACCTCCTGCTAATTCTTTCGAATGTTTAATTGATTACAATCCGTATCTATTTTACTTAAAAATTATTTCATGTAAGTAAGTAAAGATCTGATGCGTTTGAAGTCACCTGAAGAAGCAACTTTTGCTTTACGTAAGTGACGTTTTTGTTTTGTAGATTTGTTTGCGAATAAGTGGCTTCCGTAAGCACGGTCAAATTTTAATTTTCCTTTGCCCGTTTTTTTGAAACGCTTCGCAGCGCCACGGTGAGTTTTCATTTTTGGCATTTCGAATTTCCTCCTAAACTATTCGTCTGTATTACTTTTTCTCGTTCTTTGGTTGAAGAACTAAGAACATGCTTCGGCCTTCCATCTTCGGTTTTTGTTCTACCGTAGATACTTCAGCACAAGCTTCAGCAAAACGATCTAACACGCGTTGACCAATTTCCTTATGTGTAATTGCACGACCTTTGAAACGTAAAGTACATTTCACTTTGTCGCCTTTTTCTAGGAATTTGATAGCATTGCGTAATTTCGTTTGAAAATCATGTTCATCAATTGTTGGGCTCAAACGAACCTCTTTCATATTAATGACTTTTTGATTTTTACGAATTTCGCGATCTTTCTTTTGCTGTTCAAACTTAAACTTACCATAGTCCATGATACGTGCGACTGGTGGCTTAGCTTGAGGGGCCACAAGGACAAGATCCAAGTTTACACGAGCGGCAATTTCTAAAGCTTCATTACGAGATTTAACTCCAAGCTGATCACCGTTATGATCGATTAAACGAAGTTCACGTGCGCGAATGCCTTCGTTTACATACATGTCTTTGCTAATACGAATCCACCTCCAAGGTTGTGTCGCGAATACATGAGTTTTTCGCAAAAACGCCCGGTTGAACGGTACACTTCCTAAGTATGTCCATAAAAAAAGGACGGACATGTTAGAAGATGTCCGCCCGCTATATTTGCATACGCTTAAGTAGCGCCTAAATAATTCAACGTGTCATACCTGATAACAGCAAATGCGTCTTTACAGGTGAGAAGCGGGCAGCCTCTACTTCAACCACAAACTTGTATTCATAACCTAGTTAATATTATCATCAATAAAATTAGATGTCAACAATATTATTTGTGTTTAATTTTTTATTAAATAAATTCTACTGTGGTAATTTCTCAAAGGAAGTTCTTAATACCCCGTCTTTTTTATAGACTGTTACACTAATTTTTTCGCCATTATTTGAAGTAATTGTTGTTGTTCCTTCTTTTAAAGGTTTTAAAAGTGCAAATTGCAATTTTTGTGGGCTGCTAGGACGATAACGTATAGAAATGTTGTTAGGTATATATGCTATTACTTTTACGATAGACGTATCTTCAATAATAATAGGTGCAGCAGTTGAAATATAATTTTCAAAGTATTGAGATAAAGTTAACTTTCGTATATTGGAGTAACTTTCTTTGTTCTTCTGAAGTTTATCAATTAATAGAACAAGTTGAGAACGTGTTACATGCTTATTTATCCCATATTCATTTTCAGATAACCCCGAGAGCAAATTAAAATATTTTAAAGACATAATTTCTAAACCATGTTGTTTAAAAAGGATGTCACCGTAATTATATGTAAAAATATCTTTAAACTGCGGCGTCGGGTCTTCATGTGACTCAATTGCTAACAGCGGTACATTAAAAGCATTTACCAAAATTTTCGCCATCTGACCACGTGTTAAATAATCATTTACACCAAATTCATAATAATTATATCCACTAATTATGCCCTTACTATGCATTTCATCAATGTAGGGATAAAATTGATGTGTTTTCGGTACGTCCTTAAAGTTATCAAATTGTGAAACATTCTCGTAATCTAAGCCTGCAGCAATAGCAATCATTTTAGCAGCTTGACCACGAGTTACCTTTTCATTCGGATTAAAATAAGGTAGCGTGCTACTAATTGCTCCTTGCTCAATCATACTTTCTACTGCTGGATAAAAATTATCAGTCGGCTTAACATCCTTATAATGTACGCTTGCTTCTGCAGAATGTAGAGCAACTAATAAACTTAACCCTAATGCAACACTACAAATAATTTTTTTCATTTTTCTCACCCCCCTTTATTTTACCATTTCACGGCTTAGACGACCTTATAAAAAAACGCACCGACTTTTTGTCGATGCGTCATCTAAAATTATTTTGTTATTTCTGCTTTTATGTTGTTTAAGAACTCTTCAAACGCAACTGTTTCAGAGTCCTTAGAACCGTAACGACGAACGTTCACACTTGAATCTTCAACTTCTTTATCTCCAAGCACAAGCATGTAAGGGATTTTCTGCATTTGTGCTTCACGGATTTTATAGCCTAATTTTTCTTCACGATCATCCATGTCCACTCGGATTCCTGCTGCTTGAAGTTCTGCAACTACTTTTTGTGCATAGTCATAGTGAACTTCATTTGATACTGGAATAACTTGAACTTGAACAGGTGCTAACCAAGTTGGGAATGCCCCTTTATATTCTTCTATTAAGAATGCCACAAAGCGTTCCATTGTTGATACAACACCACGGTGAATAACGACTGGACGATGTTGCTTTCCATCTTCTCCAACGTAAGTTAAATCGAAGCGTTCTGGTTGTAAGAAGTCAAGTTGTACAGTTGATAATGTTTCATCCTTACCAATCGCTGTTTTTACTTGAACGTCTAATTTTGGTCCATAGAATGCAGCTTCGCCTTCAGCCTCATAATATTCTAAGCCAAGATCATCCATCGCTTCTTTTAACATACCTTGCGCTTTTTCCCACATTGCATCATCATCATAATACTTTTCTGTGTCTGCTGGGTCACGATAAGATAAACGGAATTTATATTCGTTTAAGTTAAAGTCTTTGTAGACATCAAGAATTAAATTAACAACACGCTTGAACTCATCCTTGATTTGATCTGGACGTACGAAAATATGTGCATCGTTTAAAGTCATCCCGCGTACACGTTGTAAACCAGATAGTCCACCTGAACTTTCATAACGGTGTTGTGTTCCTAATTCAGCAATACGAATTGGAAGCTGACGATATGAGTGCATCGATGATTTGTATACCATCATATGGTGTGGACAATTCATTGGACGAAGCACTAATGTTTCGTTATCCATTTCCATTGGCGGGAACATGTCATCTTGGTAATGGCCCCAGTGTCCTGAAGTTTCATATAGTTTTTTCGATCCTAGTACTGGTGTATAGACATGTTTGTAACCAAGACGTACTTCTTTATCGACGATATAGCGTTCGATGATACGACGGATTGTAGCACCATTTGGCAACCAAAGTGGTAGCCCTTGACCAACTGTTTGAGATAAAGTAAATAGTTCTAACTCTTTACCAATTTTACGGTGGTCACGCTCCTTTGCTTCTTCTAGCATTTGAAGATGATGTTTTAAATCTTCTTTGTTAAAGAATGCTGTACCGTAAATGCGTTGAAGCATTTTGTTGTCCGAATTACCGCGCCAGTAAGCACCGGCTAAAGATAAAAGCTTGAACTCTTTTAACTTACCTGTTGATGGTACGTGAATTCCACGGCAAAGATCGAAAAATTCTCCTTGATAATAAATAGATACTTGTTCATTAGCAGGAATTGCTTCTAAAAGTTCTAATTTATATTCGTCGCCAACTTCTTCGTAAATTGCTTGCGCTTCATCACGGCTTACGTTTTTACGTTCAATTTCAAGATTTTCAGAAATGATTTTTTTCATTTCTTTCTCAATTTTCGGAAGGTCCTCAGCCGAAATTGGAGTTGGTGAATCGATATCATAATAGAAACCGCCTTCGATAACTGGACCGATTCCAAGTTTTACATCTGGGAATAGACGTTTTACTGCTTGCGCTGTTAAATGAGCTGTTGAGTGGCGTAAAATTTCAAGAGCTTCCTCAGATTTTGGTGTGATAATTTCTATTGCACCATCAACTTCAATAGGTGTTTTTAAATCGATAAGTGTACCGTTAATTTTACCAGCTAAAGCCTGTTTTTTAAGTCCTGGGCTAATCGAAGCTGCTATTTCTTCAGTTGATGTGCCGTGTGGAAATTCTTTTACTGCACCATCTGGAAAAGTTAATTTAATTACTTCTGACATGTTTAATTCTCCTTCTTTTTTATTTTATGGGTTGAACGTTTTTTGAAATTCGCACTTAAAATTTTAGAATTCGCACTTAAAAGTTAAAAAACCGCACATAACTTTCTAAAATTCGCACATAAATCTCAAAAAACCGCACATAACCCATTAAATCCCTAAAAATACAAACCCTCGAGAAAATAAAAAAGCCGTCCCTATAAAAGGGACGACGCATATGCTCGTGGTTCCACCCTTCTTCCTTCCGATAAAATGTTATCAGACGAAGCTCTAGGTCGGTTAACGCACCGGTAAACGTTAGCGGATTATTCCCCGCTAAGGCTCTGAGGTAGTAAAGATTGCGTCGTACTAGGAAACTTTCAGCCAAGGCTTCCCTCTCTATAAGTCGTCTCACAAACTTGTTGTCCTCTTCATAGCTTTTTATTTGGATTATTTACATTGAAAGTATACGCTCGATTATTACGAAATGCAACTAAATATCGACAGAATTTTTAAAAGTTAATGGCGTCGATTTTTCCCACCCATTTGAATAGGAGTGGTGATTGCTTTGATTCGTTCCATAATTCGAGCGGCTTTAACGACTTCTACATCCCCTCGTGAGCTTTGTGCTAAATGATGTTCCAATCCATCATAATCGAAATTTGAAGTAATAAATGTTGGAAGCTGCTCACTCATACGATAATGTAAAATCGTTCCTAATATTTCATCCCTCGTCCAGCTGGATAACGTTTCCGCTCCAATATCATCAAGCATTAACACTGGTGCACGTTTCACATAGTCAACTTTTTCATTTAATGATTGGTCATGAATTGAATTTTTCATTTCCCGTAAAAATTCAGGAACAAATACTACAACTGTTTGAATTTTTAAACTCGC
Source organism: Lysinibacillus telephonicus (assembly GCF_003966145.1). Taxonomy (GTDB): domain Bacteria; phylum Bacillota; class Bacilli; order Bacillales_A; family Planococcaceae; genus Ureibacillus; species Ureibacillus telephonicus. The sequence continues at coordinate 13,068 of NZ_RXNR01000051.1, read as the reverse complement.
TAATTCGTTAGCTATTGCTCCAAGCACGAAAGATTTACCGACTCCAAATTCTCCATATAGATAAAAACCTTTTGTTGGAAGCTCCCCGGTACTTTTATATTGTGCAATAAAATCAGCAGCTTTATTCGCAATATTTACCCGTGATGTGTTATCAATTTGCAAATCTTTTAAAGTAGCCCTAAGAACATCCTTTGGCATATGCATGCTTGATATCATGGACTCAATAACACGTCTTTCATCTTCTATAATTTTCTGCTGGCATTTTTCGTACTGCACATCAATCATATTTTGTGAAATATACAATTTCGGAACAAATCCTTTTAAGTAATTCGTGCATTGTTCAGTATTTCCACAGTTACAGCATTCAGTCGACTGACTAATATATTCATATAACTTTGGTAAACTTCGCTCAACCATTTCTAAATTTACTATTTGGTCGTTCTCAGCTAGAAATCTTTGCACAGCACCATTTTCTAAAATTTCTTGTCGAATGGAATTATACCGCTCCTGAAATGATGGAACTTTAATTGTTCTTTTTAATGAATTGTTAATCGGTTCGATTTTAGGTCACCTACCCGTCTTGTACACCAAGTTTTTTTAATATTTTTAGACGCTCCTGTTCAAAATCAATAGCTGTTGTTTCTTTTGATTGGGTACTCTCGTTTTTTTGTTCATTTCTTTTATAAAACCATTCAGGAACAATCTCTTTGCTAGCAGCATTTTTCTTTTTATAACTACTTGTTGATGTAGTAGTTTTTTGTTCGTTTTCATTTTTCCATTTTGTATACTTATCACGTTCTGTTCGAGCTAATTCCATAGCTTCTTTTGCGGTTTTTAAATTTTTACGCATCCAGTGGTCGGCTATTCTTTCGACATATTTTTGCGGAAGCTTCATATCAGTTGTAAGCATAACATATTCGAGAAGCACATTAACTACCCCTACAGGCATACCGTGTTTAACAACTAAATCTTCAGCAATTTGAACAGAGGATGGCAAAGGTTCCTTCCCATTATTTATATCTCGCAACACTTGAATCGGCGGAGTCGTTTCGAGATAATGCTGAAGCTCTTGTTCCTTAGAATTCTTTTCTTGAATAATTGGTGCATCGGTTTGTATAAATGTCTTTTGTAATTTGGGTGCATCCTTTGAAACAGTCAACTTATAATAGTCAGCAGCCGCCTTCTTTAAGCGCTCCTTTGAAATGTGAATATTATCATCTAATGCTAAAATGACAACCTTTTGCATGTCTAAAGGAGATAATTGATAGAGAAACGCAAGCTTTGCAATTACTTCCTTCACTTCTAATGTAATACTACTTGAAGGAATAAGCTGTTCTGATAGCCCTGACATTAGAAGATTAAAATCAAATTGTTCATAATAAAAAGGATATTCCTTATTTGACCTTTTTACGTCAGTATGAAAAAAGTCTTTTGGTACGTTTGTATGAACTGGCTTATAAACATCAATAAAGGATCTTGAAATTTCTTTATAGGCATCTTTATTTATTTGTTTTACAAAACGCTTTCGTAATTTTCGATAGGCTTGTTCGCCAATTTTTGAAAATAGAAACATTGATAATAATGGATCTTGGAAAAACGTATGCGCATCAAGTGGTCGATTTAATTCATAAATAAAGTGGCGGCTTTCTCCTTCATCTTTTCGCCACGTTCGAAGTAGACCGATTGCTTCAAGCGCTATACGTGCTTCGAATATTTTTCCAATCGGTGCATCTAATACGTTCATTAAGTGATAGTGGGTCATTGGGCTTGAATGTATGTCTTCTCCCTCAGCCCATAAAGTTAAATAAAGACTAATAGGCTCTGCCCCAGTTAACGGTTGATAAAACAGCGTTAATAGCTGACGTTCATTCGTTGAAAGGAAGTGAGGGAGACTAATTTCAAAATGATCCGCTGGCTGTATTTCCTTGTACAAATGAACCATTTTCATCCCTCCATCTGTTTATTTTTTAATATCCGTTTGACGATGAAGCAATTCTTTCAGCTCGGAAATAAACACATTAATATCTTTAAATTGTCTATAAACAGAGGCAAAACGAACGTAGGCAACTTCATCTTCTTTCGCAAGTCGATCCATTACCATTTCCCCAACATCCTCAGATCTTACTTCGGGGTTGCCGATTCTCCTTAAATCCTTTTCAATTGAAATAACTATTCCCTCTAATGTTTCTAATGATACTGGCCGTTTCTCACATGCTCGTATTAAACCGCGCAATACTTTTTCACGACTAAATTCTTCCCTCGAACCATCTTTCTTAACAACGATTAAAGGTGTTTCTTCTATTTTTTCAAAAGTTGTAAAACGAAAGCCGCATGATTCACATTCACGACGTCTTCGAATCTCTTTATTATCATCAACGGGTCTAGAATCTACGACACGTGTTCCATTAAATTGACAAGCTGGACATCTCATAAAAATTTTCTCCTGGTTCACTCTATTTGGTAATCTTATTATAACAAAACTAGTTCAACTAGAAAAACAGCACTTTATTGTTTATGCAAATCTACATTTTAATACAATTCGTGAAATAATGAAATTAGAAAAACACATCTCTTTCAAAATTTTTGTTTTTTCGGTCAAATAAAAAAAGGCAGGAGTAAAAACTCCTACCTGCATAACTCAAAATGATTAAGCTACTACTACTTCTAAAGCTTTCGCAACTTTTTTAGTTAAATCTACAACGCGTGCAGAATAACCCCATTCATTATCATACCATGCTAAAACTTTAACTTTTCTTGAACCCATAACCATTGTTAATGGTCCATCTACAGTTGATGAGTAAGTCGTTGTGTTATAGTCTGTTGAAACTAGTGGTTCAACTGTGAAGTTTAAAATGCCTTTCATGGATCCTTCTGCAGCTGCCTTGAATGCTGCATTTACTTCTTCAACAGTTACATCTTTTTTCAAGTCAACAACAAGGTCAACAAGAGATACGTTTGGTGTTGGTACACGTAAAGCCATTCCATGCAGCTTGCCTTTTAATTCAGGCAACACTAATGATAATGCTTTTGCAGCGCCTGTTGATGTTGGAATGATGCTTTCCGCACATGCACGGGCACGGCGTAAATCTTTATGTGGATTATCAATATTTTTTTGATCATTTGTATAGGCATGAACTGTTGTCATTAAACCATTTTCAATACCAAATGTATCATTTAAAACCTTCGCTACAGGTGCTAGACAGTTTGTAGTACAAGATGCATTTGAAATTACATCATGTTTTGAAACATCTAACAATTCATCATTAACTCCCATTACGATTGTGATATCCTCATTCTTACCTGGAGCAGTTAAGATAACCTTTTTAGCACCAGCCTCTAAATGCATCGCAGCTTTATCGCGTTCGTTAAATTTACCAGTAGCTTCAATTACGATATCTACACGCATTTGTTTCCACGGTAACTTTAAAGGATCACGTTCGCTAATAAGTTCGATGCGTTTCCCGTTCACAATTAAAGCGTTTTCTTCAACTTCAATTGTTCCTTCAAATTTCCCGTGATTTGTGTCATACTTTATTAAATGTGCTAACGTTTCTGCTGGGTAGCTTGCATTAATAGCAACAATACTTAAGTCTTCTTGAACGATTGCTTGGCGAAAAACCATACGGCCAATGCGGCCAAAACCGTTAATAGCAATAGAAACTGTCATTTTATATATATCCTCCTGATAATTAGAGTTTAATTATGTCATCCATTCTCCCAAATAGTATAGCACATTTATTAAAAAGGTGAACACATTCTTTCGATAATAAAAAAGTTCTTATTTTCTGAAAATAAGAACTGTGTAAACCCCCTATTACTGACGCTGTACTTTCGTCACAAATAGGCTTGCCGGCGAGTTATGCCACGTCGTATGTCAAACAAATTATCCTCATCGAAAAGTAAAAAAACACCTCTACAAATATTATTTGTAGAGGTGGAGTTCTTTAATAAGTTACTTTCAAATGACATTCCACTTTTTTAGAATTTTCTCTAACTGCTCTTTTGTCTCTTCAATCGTACCGTTATTATAAATGACAGCATCAGCACCCTGTTCTTTTACTTTTAAAGGCAATTGTGAGCTGATTCGAGCTTTCGCTTCTTCTTCACTTAATTGATTTCTTTCCATTAAGCGTTTTAATTGTGTTTGTTCTGTTACCGTAACGACTAAAATCTTTTCAACAAAGTGCTGTAATTTGCTTTCAAATAATAATGGAATATCCATCACGACTGTTTTTTCACCATTTTCAAGGTACTCATCTCGCTGTCTAAGCATTTCTTGACGAATAGCGGGGTGAATAATTGCATTTAATGCTTTTCGTTTTTCTTCATCATGAAAAATAATGGATCCAACTTTTTGCCGATTCATTGCACCATCTTCAGTTAAAATGTCTTCCCCAAAGACAGCAACAATTTTTTTTAAAGTAGGTGTTCCAGGCTCAACAACGAGGCGAGCTACTAAATCCGCATCGACAATCGGTAATCCATGTTCCTTTAACATATTTGCAACTGTACTTTTTCCACTTGCAATACTCCCTGTTAACCCAATAATCACTTTTCATCCCACACCCTTTTAATGTTGACATTGTGGGCAATAGACCGAAGTCCGCCCGCCAATGACAAGCGATTTAGTAGAAGTTCCACATTGTGGACAGCTTTTTTTGCCGTACATTTTTAAACGATGCTGCATGCCGCCAGCTTCCCCGTTAATGTTTCGATAATCAGAAATTGTTGAGCCTCCCATTTCAATACTTTGCTGCAAAATATTGCGGATTACTTCAAACAATTCTATTTTACGTTTTTTACTAATACGACTTACCTTTCTTGCAGGATGAATCCCCATTTTAAATAAAGATTCCGTTGCATAAATATTGCCGCATCCTGAGATTACTTGACCATCCATAATAACTTCTTTAATCGCCTTATTGCGATATTTTGGAAGCTCGCATTTTTCAATAAAATACTGACAAGCTGCATCATCAAATGGTTCTGGCGCCATTTGCAAAAGTGGAGGATGCTCGTTTTCGTTCGAAATGAATCGCATTTCTCCAAAACGGCGAATGTCGGCATAAATAAGAAGTTCCCCAGATTTTAAGTAAAAAATAGCATGGATATGCTTGCGAAATTTCTCTTCAGTTATTTCATTTATTTTTGTTACAACAAACCATGCCCCAGTCATTCCTAAATGATTGACAAAAAGAAAATGTTCTTCGTCCTTTTTTAAATAAAAATAAATGTATTTTGCTCGACGGTTAATTTTATCGATAGTCATTCCTTGAAATACTTCTTCAAAAAGATTCGGTTCGATATTTTTTATAATACATTGCTTTCCTTCCGACCATGAACTATAAATCGTTTTTGAAAGCTCCACTTTTTCAATTGTTTTTCCTTCTACCGCAGGCACTAAAGCCCGAACAACACCTTCTACTTCCGGTAATTCAGGCATATTTCCACTTCCTTATTTCGCGTCGTACCATGTGCTGCCATAAGAAAAATCTACTTTTAATGGAACCGCTAGTTCAATTGCGTGCTCCATTACTTCAGGTACGATTCGTTCTAAAATTTCAATTTCCTCTTTTGGTGCTTCAAAAATTAATTCATCATGAACTTGCAATAATAATTTAGATTTTAAACCTTCTTCTTTCAATCGTGCATCCATATCAATCATAGCCTTTTTAATAATGTCAGCTGCACTTCCTTGAATCGGTGTATTCATTGCTGTTCGTTCTGCAAAGCTGCGCAAATTGAAGTTTCTGCTAGTAATATCAGGCAAATAGCGGCGGCGATTTAGAATGGTAGTAACATAGCCTTTTAGCTTCGCTTCTTGGACGATATTGTCCATATAATCTTTTACACCAGGGAAGCTTTGCAAGTATTTATCAATGAATTCTGATGCTTCTTTTCGAGTAATATCTAAACTTTGTGATAAACCATAATCACTAATGCCGTACACAATGCCGAAGTTTACAGCTTTAGCAGCTCGACGCATATTGGATGTTACTTCTTCTGCTGGAACATGGAATACATCCATCGCTGTACGAGTATGAATATCCATTCCTTGCTTAAATGCATCAACTAGATTTTCATCCTGTGACATATGTGCTAAAACACGCAATTCGATTTGTGAATAATCTGCTGCAAATAATACCCAATCTTTTTCTGAAGGTACGAATGCTTGTCTTATTTTACGTCCTTCCTCCAAGCGAATCGGGATGTTTTGCAAGTTCGGGTCAGTAGAACTTAGACGTCCTGTAGCTGTAAGTGCTTGTTGGAATCTTGTATGAACCTTGCTATCCTCACTATGAACTTCTTTAATTAGCCCTTCAATATAAGTTGATTGCAGCTTTGCCAGCTGTCGATAGTCTAAAATATATTTGACAATCGTATGTTCAGATTGTAGTTTTTCTAGCACGTCTGCTGCAGTTGAATAACCCGTTTTTGTCTTCTTAACAACAGGAAGGCCTAATTTTTCAAATAAAATTACACCCAACTGCTTTGGTGAATTAATGTTGAAATTTTCCCCTGCTAGTTCGTAAATTTCTTTTTCAAGTGCAGAAATTTTTTGTTCCAGCTCTTCACCCATTTGTTTAAGTGTCGAAATATTAACCTTTATACCTTCACTTTCCATAGAGCCTAGAATAGAGGCAAGTGGAAGTTCTAAATCGTGATATAAATTAAATTGTTCATTTTCTTTTAATTTAACTTCCAGTACAGGCTGCAATGACCAAATAGCAAACGCTTTGCGGCAAACGTGCTCTGCTAATACATGTATTTCAGGCACTGTCCATTTTGCACCTTTTCCGTAAATTGTTTCATTAGCTTGTACATCTGTATAACCAAATTCCTTCGATAATGTTGCAACATCATCACCAGAAATTGCGGGATTAGCGATATATGATGCAAGCAGCATATCAAAAACAACCCCGTGCAAATTAATATCAATCCTTTTTAATATGGCTTGTGCTGCTTTGCTGTCAGACATGTACTTTTTCTTCGTTTCGTCTTCTAGCCATTTCTTTATCGCTTCATTTTGATGCACAGCTTCGAATGGAACGAAAAATGTTTTAACTCCATCAGTAAAGCCAAAACCTAAAATTTGGCATGAATGATAATGCTCATTTTCAAGCTCAACATGAACAGCCATTACGTCTTGAAGCATATCCTCTGTTACGTTTTCGGTAATATCAAATTTAAGCTCAGCTGTTTCCTTTTCCTCCATTTGAAAATCGCTTTTTTCAATTAACGATTTAAAAGAAAGCTCTTGCCAAACATTTAATAGTTCTTCTTCATTTGGACCAGGATAATTTAAATCATCTAATGAAATTTCAATTGGAGCTTCTGTGAATATCGTAGCAAGCTTTTTCGATAATTTCGCTTGCTCTTCATTATCGAGTAGCTTTTCCTTCATCTTTGATTGCTTCATATCAGCAATTTGTTCGTATAAAGCCTCAACTGAACCATATTCTTTTAATAATTTAATAGCTGTTTTTTCACCAATTCCAGGAACTCCAGGGATATTATCAGAAGTATCCCCCATTAATCCTTTCATATCGATAATTTGAAGTGGAGTGAGTCCATATTTTTCTTCGATATGGGCTGGCGTATATTTTTCGATATCCGTCATACCTTTGCGAGTAATATAAACTGTAACCTGTTCTGTTGCTAATTGCGTTAAGTCTTTATCACCAGAAACAACAATTACGTCCATGTCTTTTGCAGATGCTTCTTTTGCAAGCGTTCCTATAATATCATCAGCCTCGTAAAGCTCTTTTTCGTATCGCTTAATTTGATAAGCATCGATTAGCTTTCTCAAATATGGGAATTGCTCAGATAGTTCGGGCGGCGTTTTCTGTCTTCCGCCCTTATACTCTTCAAAGGACTCATGACGGAATGTTGTTTTTCCTGCATCAAAAGCAACGAGCATTTTTGTAGGCTTCTCTTCCTCTAAAATTTTTTGAAGCATTGTCGTAAACCCATATACTGCATTCGTATGAATTCCACTATCATTTGTTAATAGCGGCAATGCAAAAAATGCACGGTATGCTAAGCTATTCCCATCTAGTAATAATAACTTTTCTTTCCCCATTCAGTAGCACTCCTTTATCGGACTATTATGTAATTAAATTTTATTCTTTTACTGACACTAAAAAATTTTTATCCCTTATCAGTGTAACCTATTTCTGTTCTACTTTATCTTGAAATGAGTTTTAATTCCATTATAAAACACGTATTGATTCGAATACGATCAATACGTGTTTTTTTGTTGAAAAATATTAGCTATGAACTTTAGTAGTTTTACTGTCTGATTGTCTTGGATAAAAAATTTCCTCATAAATAACAGTTAATAAAAATGCATTCATAAAGGCGAATACTAAATAAAGCGGCATTCCACCTAGCTCATACCCCATTAATGATCGCCAAAATACTTCAACTAGCCCTACTTGTGCAAAATAAAAAATCATCCCTATTCCAACTTGCCAAATTGGACGCTTGTCTTTCCTTTTGTCGAATTTAAAAACCTTTTTAAAGCTATATCGAACATCTTTTGCTATGAAAAATGTTAAAGCAAACATGATGATAAACAATACTGGTAAGTGATAAATTTCAATTTTCATCCAAGAGTATGGTGTTGGACTATATAATGCCGTAATCGAACAAGCCATAATAAATGCTAAAAGGAAATTTAGAATCCATCTATTTAAAATATTCAACAGCCATTCCTCTCTTTCTATTAATTAATTATCCCACGACTAACTTGTCCTATTTCGGACTCGTGTTTGAGGCCGCTTGTATGCAATGTACTAGATAATCTTTCTTTCCCAATTCTACTGCGAGATTTACATGATTATCTGGAGCCTTCTCTTCATTCAGCGCCGTTTGACCACAACTAAAATCTATGGAGCTTTCTGTACTGGCCGCCTGAACATGTCGCTTCACTTTCAGTACAAAAAAGAAGATAAATCACTACTTCATTATAACAAGAATTATATTATTATAAAGTAGTAAATTATGTATCTATGTGTAAGCAAATAAGTAATAAATTGTTTTCGTTTAATTAAAAAACCATTTTAAACAAAAAATGTTCAAAATGGTTTGGGATACTTATTAAAACAGAATTTAAATCTTTTTTATTTTTTGTATGAAAATACTATTGATAAAACGCCATTTACAGCTAAGAATGTTACAACAGCTACTATAGGTAAAGCTAAATCTGGTGAAAAAACTCTAATGGAATGCCAAGGGGACCCGAAACTATAAGTAAGAAGAGGAATAAGTGAAATAGATAAAGCTAAGCAGATAACCCCTACTATACGCCATAAGCCTTTTTTTCTAGTATATTTAGATTTAACTGCTAAAAATAAATAAATGAAAGATCTTAAAAGCAAGCAAACAAATACTAAAACAATCAATTGAATTGTCGGTGTATTATGTGGAATTTCAATTGGATCCTCACCTTTTAGAATATTAATAATACCTAATTTCACATAATATAGTCCTTCCTCTTCTAGAACATTATTTTTGTTTGTAAGTATTATTCCACCCCAGTCTATTTTCGGAATATAAAATACCTCTGCATGTGAATCTGGAGTTGAACCTGAATGCCATATCATTTTTTCGTTGGAATTTGGATTTGAAATTCGGATTCCTAAACCATAATAACGATCTTTTCCTGTTTCAATATATGGATTTAAATATAAATTCTTATTTTCTTCGTTTAAAAAATTGTTAAAATCCTGATCTCTTAAAAATTTTATGAATTGGACCATATCATTTACACTTGCCGTTAAGTACCCGTAAGGAGCACCGCCATTATCATAGTCAACCATACTTTTTCGTGGTATTCCAAACCAAGACTGGTATCCACTTAAATAGCCTTTTTTATATGCTGAGTCATAGTCAGCAGCTGCCGTTCTCATCTTTAGTGGTTGAAATACATTTTGCTCCATGTATTCCGAGTATGTTTGATTCGTCACTTCCTCAATAAGAGCACCAAGAATCAAAAAATTGGCATTACTATATTGATGCTTTTCTCCAACAGGAGCCGTAAGCTTTATGTCTGATAAACTTTCTGCATGACTTTTAATTGCATTGAAGTCGTTTGATTCTTTGTCTGATATTGTTAATCCAGTATACGTACTAATTCCACTCGTTTGGGTAAGTAGGTGTTTAATTGTTATTTGTGCTGCAGCTTGTTTATCATCCAGTGTGAACCAAGGGATATGCTTTTGTATAGGATCATCGAGCTCGATACTATTTTCATTGATTAATCGCATTATAGCTAAGCCGGTGAATGATTTGCTGATAGAACCTATTGTAAACGGTGTATTAGTAGTTATTTTTTCTTCTGATTCCCCCGTAACACCCCATGAGTTTGAATAAAAAACCTCACCATTATGTATTAGGGCAACTGATGCACCGGGAACTTTATATTCTTCTAGATAAGAAACAATGTAATCTTCGATTTTTTTCTTAATATCTTGTTGTGCAGAAACTTGATTTATTGGTAGAAGTAAGAAAAATGTAATGTAAATTAAAATTATTTTGGGTAAAACCTTCATGGTATTCATATTACATCCAGCTCCTAATTTTTTTTGCACTATTATGTATTGAATTTTGCATTGAAAGCAGCTATTTCTATTAACAAGTCAATTCATTTCGATTTATGTAAACGAAGGTTGAATTAAATATAACAATTTAATGGAAATTCTTTAATACATTTTTAGGTGTAACCTGTTATACATCTATAGACTTAGATAACCAGATTAGGAATGGAATTACTTTCGTGGGAAGAAAAAAACATCTATAAAAGGGGATTTCCCTTTATATAGATGCTTTCATTTATTATTCGATATAGCCTGATAATACTCGAGCGTATGGTGAATCTGATGGTAGGATAATAACTGTATCTTCACCAATCGTTTGTTTATATGACTCTAATGTTCGGTATAATGAGTAGAATTCTGGATCTTTTGAAAATGCTTGGTTGTAGATTTTAGCAGCCTCTGATTCACCCTCTGCTCGGATAATTGCTGCTTCTTTTTCCGCAGTTGCAATTAACTCTTTTACTTGACGGTCTGTTTGGGCTTCAATTCTATTTTTATCTGCATCCCCTTCAGATAAATATTTTTGGGCAATCGATCCACGTTCTGAAATCATTCGAGTGTATACTGATTGCTCATTTTCCTCCGGTAAATCTGTACGGCGAATTCGAACATCTACTACACTAATACCAAAATTCCCGCTTTCTAATAACTCATTAACCTTTTCTGTTACACGGTCATTCAAACTACCGCGCGATGAATTTTCATCATTTATAATTTGATCATAATTTAATTGTCCAAGCTCAGTTCGAATAACAGAGTAAATAAATTCCTCCATGCGGGATTCCGCATTGATTAACGTACCTGCATTTGAAATAAGCTTCTTTGGATCTGTTACGCGCCATACTGCGTAATTATCAATAATGATGCGTTTTTTATCTAATGTATTAATCTCTTCTTCCGTCATGTCATACGTCATTAAATTCTTTGGTAGTGTTGTGACACTTTGAATAAATGGGATTTTCATATTTAACCCTGGATTTTCCTCATATTTCACAACTTCACCAAATTGGCGAACAACTTTATATTCATTTTCTTTAACGATATAAACATTTGCAATACAGATAACAATAGCAGCAAAAATAATCGTTAAAACTATTGCAGATTTCCAAAATTGACGGAAATTAAATGATTTTTTATTTTGATCTTTAACAATTTTTGCATCTTGGATATCAACCACATCTTTTTTCTTCTTATTGTTATCCCCAAAAAGAGATTTAACGAATTTTTCTAAATCTCCATCGAACTGATTTTTATTATTGCTCATTATTTTTCGCTCCTTCCGTCGATTCATCTACTGGTTTTTGAGACGAATTTGTCGTCGGCTGAAGAGGTAAATACTTTAATGTCTCCCCATCATCATTCATAATGTAAATTTGCGCATTGGGCAATACCGTTTCTAATGTTTCCAAAATTAGGCGTTGACGTGTAATTTCACGATTGCCGGTATATTGTTCATATAATTTATTGAATACAGCAACTTCACCTTCAGCTTGTTGGATGCGGGCAATTTTTTCCCCTTCTGCACGAGAAATAATTGCATCCTTTTCCCCCTGTGCTTCGCTTAACTTTTGGTTTTCATATTTTTTTGCTTCATTTGTTTTCGTATTTTTTGTTTCACGAGCATCTGTCACCGCTGTAAATGCAGCACGAACCTCTTCATTTGGCAACTCGACATCCTGAAGCTTTACTCCTAAGATGCTAATTCCAATATCATATTTTTCGATTAATGAAACGAGCAAATCTCGAGTATTTGCTTCAATTTCTGCCTTTCCATCTGTCAATGCCTCATCAATTGTTGAGCTGCCGATAATAGAACGAATCGCACTCGAAGTAGCACTATGTAATATTTCTTTTGGATCTTGTGCATTAAATAAGTATTTTTCTGGTTCTGTTATTTTCCATTGCACGACTAAATCAGTTAGTACGATGTTTTCGTCGCCTGTAATCATTTTCGTTTCATCATCATAGGCCTCAATTTCACCATCTTCGCTTTGTTTATAGCCAAATTGCAAACTATATGTTTCTTTTGAAAGAACTTCAACTTTTTGGATTGGCCATGGCAATTTAAAATGCAAACCAGAATCAGTTACCATGTCGTCAGCACGACCGAATGTAATAACTACTGCTTGTTCTGATTCATCTACTGTATACCAAGAAGTAAAAGCAGCGATTAATAAAATAATGGACAGGAGTCCTAGTCCAGTGATTAATAAAGTACGTTTTATACTCATCTAAATCCCCCTATATTTATAACTTTTAACCGTTAACTAATCTACGTTTATTTCCTTGAAAAGTTTCAACAAAATTATAAAATACAGCTATAAACCTTTTAGAAAAAAAAGAAAATCAGACTGTAGACAAACTCGAAAATTCGAGTTTGCCTACAGTCTTTTTTCTTTTAAAATAAAATTAATAACCCTTTTTGAATAAGTTAGTTGATTTCCGTTTCGGCGGACGCTTTCCGCGG
>NZ_RXNR01000050.1 GCF_003966145.1 Lysinibacillus telephonicus | reverse complement strand
AAAGTTGAATAATTTTTAACATAAATTCTTTTGGATACTTATAAAAGGTCATAAAAAAAGCCCCCTATTAGGTAGATGAATTTTTATTTTTTCATCTGTCTACCTAATAGGGAGCATATCACTCTTTGGACGGCTTCTTTGTTACAATAGTATGACTATTACAGAAGGACCTTTACTGAGTAAAGGTAGTCCAACGATTAAAGAAGTAATCTTTTAAGTGTATACTTAATATAGTTTCGAACCCAAGCTTAATCTTATGCGAAGACAATCATAAACTTATCGAAAACAAGCTACATACATTTTGTTTTACCAAAAGATTTAGAGTTTAGTTTTTTCTTTTTCAACAAGCCATATGTTAAAATAAGCTACGATTAGTGAAAAAAGGATGAGTTAATCATGAAATTAATAATTGGATTAGGGAATCCAGGGAAACAATATGAACATACACGTCATAATATTGGATTTGAATGCATCGATGCATTATCAAAAAAATGGGATGCACCTTTAAATCTGATGAAATTTAATGGCATGTTTACTAGTGTACATCGCCCAGAAGGAAAAGTAATATTGTTAAAACCTTTAACATACATGAATCTATCAGGTGAATGTGTACGTCCACTGATGGATTATTTTGATATAGATGTTGAAGATATTATTGTAATATATGACGATTTAGATTTAGAAACAGGAAAACTTCGATTACGTCAAAAAGGCAGTGCGGGTGGACATAATGGAATTAAGTCTTTAATTCAACATCTTGGTACACAAGAATTCAACAGAATCCGTGTCGGAATTAGCCGCCCTCCTGCCGGAATGAAAGTAGCTGATTACGTATTATCTAAGTTCTCTAAAGAAGATGATCCTATAATAGAAGATGCTATAGCAAAAACGGCTGCTGCTGTTGAATCATCTTTATCAAAAAAATTTTTAGATGTAATGTCTGAATTTAATACTGCTAAATAGAGCAATAACAATCTTAAAAAAATCTGCAAGCCAACCAACAAAAGCTTTATTTAATAGAACTTTTAGTGAACTATTACTTAAAAAGCAAAATGATTATGTGCATAAAAAAGATAAATAGGTCAATACTTTGAGTATAAAAGCAGTATGCTTATGTACTTAAAGGAGGACGATACTATGCCTGTTCGTTATCGTTGTCGCCATTGCGAAACAGAGATTGGAACGTTGCCATTTGACGCAGACGAAACTATACGAAAATTGCATTTGTTTGAAGTAGGGGAAGTTGACGATTATATCGAAAAAAATGAGCATGGAGATACAACAGTGCATTGTATTTGTGAACATTGTGAAGACTCTTTAAGACAATTTCCTGACTATTATGCACTGAAAAACTGGCTGCAATAGAGGAAGTGCTTTGGTTCTCAATTTATTAGAGACCAAGGCTTTTTCCGTTTTTATATTTTCATTTAAATATATTATAAACAGCCGTTCATATTCATATGTAATAAATTAATGGTTACATATTTACTGAACGTTTTTGGATTGTGGAAGGGGGTACTGGAATGAACGTTTTTACTCAATTATTCTCTCAAGATAAACATATAAATACGTTTATAAAACAAATTAGCGAAAAAAGTTACAATTCGCAGCTTATTACAGGTTTAACAGGCAGTGCGAGGCCGGTTTTAATAAATACAATATTTAATCAGCTAAAAAAACCACTTTATATTTTATCGCCAAATCTTTTGCAGGCTCAAAAATTGGTGGATGATCTTTCTTCTTTAGTAGGCGAGGAGTTCGTTCACTATTATCCTGCTGATGAGTTTATTGCAGCAGATATGACGATCGCCTCTCCTGAATTAAAGGCTGGACGAATTGCAACTTTGGATCGCTTAGCAAAAAAAGAAATTGGCATTTATGTAATACCAATTGCTGGTATGCGTAAAATTATGACACCTGTTGAACAGTGGAAGAATTATTTTTTAGAGGCCGCAATTGGAAAAGATATTGAGATTGATGAATGGCTTTTACATCTAGTAACAATGGGTTATACACGAAGCCAGATGGTTACAACACCAGGTGAGTTTGCATTACGTGGGGGAATATTAGATATTTACCCTCCATATGCAGAGTCACCTATTCGTATTGAACTATTTGATACGGAAGTAGATTCAATCCGTACGTTTTCTGCTGATGATCAACGCTCAATTGATAAATTAGAATCTGTTCAAATTTTACCTGCTACGGAATTAATCCTAACGGAAAAACAACGAATAGAATTAGCGGAGAGACTAGAAGATTCTCTAGGAAAGAGCTTAAAGAAAGTTAAGAAAAAAGAAGTTCAGGAAATGCTTTATCAAAATATTCAATATGATATAGAAATGTTAAAGCAAAAAAACATACCAAATCATGTGATGAAATATGGTTCGCTTTTATATGAGGAACTAACCTATCTTGGAGATTATTTTGCTGAAGACGGTATTGTCATTTTTGATGAACTAGGAAGAATTCAAGAAGTAATGGATGCATGGGAACGCGAAGAGGAAGAATGGTTTATTTCATTAGTTGAGGAAGGGAAAATAGTACATGATGTAAAACCTTCTTTTGCATTTAAAGAGATAATCTCAATGATTAACCAGCAAAAGCTCTATTTTGCACTATTTACTAGAACGTTCTCTGGTATCACATTTAATAAAACGACAAACTTCTCTTGTAAGCCTATGCAGCAATTTCACGGGCAAATTTCACTTTTGCAAAATGAAATTGAACGATGGAGTCAGGAGAAATTTACTGTTCTTTTCGTGGCGGATGGCAATGAAAGATTGAAAAAACTACAGGGGCTGCTAGAAGAATACAATATTCATAGCCTGCTAGGTACACCTCAAGATCCAGGTATTTATTTAGTTGACGGTGTGTTAACCTCTGGATTTGAGCTGCCATTGCAAAAAATAGTCGTGGTAACAGATGATGAGTTATTTAAGCAACAGCCAAAAAGAAAACCACGTCGACCACAAAAAATGTCAAATGCTGAGCGCATTAAAAGTTATACAGAAATTAAACCTGGTGATCATGTTGTACATGTACACCACGGAATTGGGAAATATATAGGCATCGAAACACTTGAAGTAAATGGTACACATAAAGACTATCTTCATATCCGCTACCGAGCAGATGATAAATTATATGTACCTGTAGATCAAATAGATTTAATCCAGAAATATGTTGCATCTGAAGGAAAAGAGCCAAAGCTTCATAAGCTTGGAGGCGCTGAGTGGAAAAAAGCAAAAGCGAAAGTATCATCGGCTGTTAAGGATATTGCAGATGATTTAATTAAACTTTATGCAAAGCGAGAGGCTGAAAAAGGGTATGCCTTTTCACCCGATACAGACGAACAGCGCTCATTTGAAAACGCATTCCCATACGAGGAAACAGAGGATCAACTGCGTTCTATTTTAGAAGTAAAGAGAGATATGGAAAGAGAACGTCCAATGGACCGTCTTGTATGTGGAGATGTTGGTTATGGGAAAACTGAAGTAGCAATACGAGCTGCATTTAAAGCAATAATGGATGGAAAACAGGTCGCATTTCTAGTGCCAACAACAATTTTAGCTCAGCAGCATTATGAAACGATGCAGGAGCGCTTTGAAGATTATGCTATTAATGTTGGCTTACTAAGCCGTTTCCGTACAAAAAAACAGCAAACAGATACAATTAAAGGCTTAAAGGAAGGTACCGTTGATATTGTAATTGGTACTCATCGAATTTTATCCAAGGATGTTGTATTCCGTGATTTAGGCTTATTAATTGTGGATGAGGAACAACGATTTGGGGTTACACATAAGGAAAAGATTAAACAATTGAAAACAAATGTCGACGTTTTAACATTAACAGCAACACCAATCCCGCGTACATTGCATATGTCGATGGTGGGCGTTCGTGATTTATCTGTTATTGAAACGCCTCCTCAAAATCGTTTTCCAGTTCAGACGTATGTAATGGAATACAGTGGTGCTCTTGTTCGAGAAGCAATTGAACGAGAAATGGCTCGCGGGGGTCAAACATTTTACTTATATAACCGTGTTGAAGATATGACGCGTAAAGTTGAAGAAATTCAAATGCTTGTTCCGGATGCTCGTGTTGGCTATGCACATGGTAAAATGTCAGAATCTGAATTAGAATCCGTTATCCTGAATTTCTTAGACGGAGAATATGACGTGCTCGTAACAACTACGATTATTGAAACAGGCGTCGATATGCCAAATGTAAATACATTAATCGTTCATGATGCAGATCGAATGGGGCTATCCCAACTTTATCAATTGCGCGGACGAGTCGGACGTTCAAATCGAATAGCTTACGCTTATTTCATGTATCAACGCGATAAAGTACTAACAGATGTTGCTGAACAAAGACTCCAGGCAATTAAAGAGTTTACTGAACTTGGTTCAGGATTCAAAATTGCTATGCGAGATTTGTCTATTCGAGGTGCAGGAAACCTTCTAGGAGCACAGCAACACGGCTTTATTGACTCAGTCGGCTTTGACTTATATTCGCAAATGTTAGAAGAAGCAATTGCTGAACGACGAACAGGAGTAAAACAAGAAGAAAAGCCTGATGTTGAAATTATTTTGCATACTGATGCTTATATTCCTGATGAATATATTCCAGATGGCTATCAAAAAATTCAAATGTATAAGCGAATTAAATCAATGGAACGTGTTGAAGATTACACAGAAATAATTGATGAATTACACGATCGCTTTGGCGATTTGCCAGTAGAAACTGAAAAGCTTTTACGTATTGCCCGTATTAAGGTGTGGGCTATCGAAGCCGGCATAACAGCAATAAAGGAGAAGCAAAAAATTATTTCTATATATTTATCAGAAGAAGGCACGACGAAAGTGGATGGAAGCTATATAGTATCGGAATCAATGAAATTTGATCGTGCTGTTGGCTTTGTAATGGATGGGTCAAAGCTTACATTAACTATTGATGAAAAAAAATGCGGTAAAAATCAGCCTTTTGATGTTTTGGAACAGTTAGTAGAAATCGTTGCAAAGGCGAAAAAGGAATAATAAAAATTTAAAGGTGAGCTGCAGGTATCACTAGCTTTCAACATTTATTTAGTTATTGGGGTCAAAAAAGTATTATTAAAATAGTTTTTTACTCTTACTGCCCGACTTTAGAATTTAATCCTCTTCATACACTTTTTGCATACATTGACCAATTAATAACCATACTATCAATGTAAATGAAAAATTGATTTTGAAAGTGAGGCAGCAAAGATGAAAGCAACAGGGATAGTCCGACGTATTGACGATTTAGGACGTGTAGTTATACCTAAAGAAATCCGCAGAACAATGCGTATTCGTGAAGGTGACCCATTAGAAATTTATACTGATAGAGAAGGGGAAGTTATCCTGAAAAAATATTCCCCTATAAATGATCTAAGCGAATTTGCAAAAGAATATGTTGAATCATTGTATGAGACGGTTGGTACCCCAGCGCTAATAAGCGATAGGGATGAGATGATTGCAGTTGCCGGTTTATCGAAAAAGGATTATACAAACCGTCGTCTATCTGTATTTGCAGAAGATTTTATGAAACAACGTTCAATTGTAGTTGAAAAAACGGAAACAACAATTGAGCTTGTTCCAGGACAGTATGAACAAGTAAAGTCATATTGTGTGGCACCAATTATTTCAAACGGTGATGCGATTGGTGCGGTATATTTAATTTCAAAGGTTCATTTTATTACAGATGTAGAGCAAAAAGCTGCAGAAACAGCAGCAAACTTTTTAGCTAAACAAATGGAAAACTAATAAAAATAAAACGCCTCTTTGTAGGGGCGTTTTTGAATGTAAACAAGTAAAGGGTCCTACTTATGTACTTATAATCATCCGCGCTAGCTGCAGCCATCGTAACAGCAAAACTATCTGATGGTGCTGCTTCTTGTTTTCACGCTTTGCGCCCAGCTGCATAGGAGAAGTAAATGATGTATTTACTTAGTTTTAAACAGCAGACTTCTTAATATGTTTTTTTATGTATTCTTTTTATCAAGTATGAAACGTCTCTGCATTAAGAGGCGTTTTTTATATAAGAACGGTAATACTTAGGGGCAGCGATGAGTCAAAAAGATAGGCTAAACGCTCTACCCTTTTCCTGTGATATACTGATTTTATGTTTTAGATAGAAAGAGGAACGTCTATGTCAGAGCATTTTGGAATGAAGGGATACATGAAAGGGGCATTGCTTTTAACCATCGCAGCGCTTGTTGTTAAAGTGTTAAGTGCTGTTTATCGTGTACCTTTTCAAAATTTAGTAGGAGATCAAGGATTCTATATATATCAACAAGTGTATCCTTTTATTTCGTTTTTTGTCGTGTGGACATCTGGCGGCTTTGCAGTAGCTATTTCTAAAATGCTGGCTGATGCAAAAGTCGGTGTTAACGGTATTGAGAAAGAGAGTTTAATTATTCGAACAGTTTTTTATTATTTAACATTGTTATCACTTATCTTTTTTTGCATTCTATTTTTTGGTTCAAACCAATTAGCGAAATTAATGGGAGATCAACAATTAGCACCGCTTCTTAGAACTGGTTCATTTATTACTCTCTTTATGCCAGTATTAGCTCTTATGAAGGGCAGCTTCCAATCTCGAGGAGAAATGTCGCCTGTTGCCTATGCGCAGGTTTTTGAACAATTAATCCGTGTAGTTGTCATTTTAGCTGGGGCCATTTTCATTATGACTACTTCTAAGTCGTTATATGCAGCCGGGAATGTTGCAATTTTCGGTACAGTAATAGGTGAAATTGCGGGAGTAATTTTGCTCTTTTACTACACAAAAAAGTTATATGCATTTCCAAAAGTAAAACCAAGAAAAGAACGAAAGTGGCCTATTCTTAAAGAAGTAACGATTTTAAGCTTAAGTATCAGTATGAGTAGTTTACTTTTGCTCTGTTTCCAATTAATTGACTCATTTACGGTTTTTTCGACTTTGGTAGAAAATGGAGTACATGAGCAAAGTGCGATGGAAATGAAAGGTATTTATGATAGAGGCCAGCCTCTAGTGCAGATGGGGGTCATTATTGCTTCATCACTATCACTTGCCATTGTTCCTTTAGTTGCTTATCAATCCAATAAAAAAAGCGGTAGAGGGGCAATTCCATTTATTCAACTAACTTATAGAACTTCTGTCATGCTTGGGGTAGCGGCATCACTTGGGTTAATCATTGTTATGCCTTATGCCAATGAAATGTTATTTGAAACAAATGTGTTGTCTAGTGTGCTGGCAGTATATGTTGTGCAAATCGTTCCATTATCGGTTATTCTAACATTTACAGCCATTTTACAGGGGATGAATAAGTTAAAAATACCCGCACTTATTTTAACAGGAGCCATTATTTTGAAGTTTGCAGGAAACAGTATACTTATTCCAAAATTAAATGTAGTGGGAGCTTCAATTGCAAGCAATATTGGCTTGTTTTTAAGTGCAGGATTACTAATGCTTTATTTAAAAAAATTATTAGGTATTCAATTAGCTAAAGGAGAATTTTACATAAAGTTAGCGATTGCAAGTGTTGGTATGTCTTTAGCGGTAAGTATTATGGATAAAGTATTGCAAGTTTCGATTGGTTTTTTAACTGGCAGAATCGAGTCAGTTGTTTTCGGAGGATGTTTAATCGTTATCGGTGCATTTATCTTCCTAACGATTGTCGCAAAGTCAAAAATTATTGCAGAAAAAGAGTGGTTTTTATTGCCTTTTGGACGAAAAATGGCAGCGTACCAGCTTTTGTTGAATAAAAAGAAGTAGGTGAAAATGATGAATCAATTAACAGTTATTGGGCTTGGTGCAGCAGACTTAAGCCAGCTGCAAATGGGGGTCTACAAAAAGTTAAAATCAGCCAATAAAATTTATGTCCGTACAATGGACCATCCTGTTATAAAAGAATTACAAGAAGAGGGCATCGATTTTGAAAGTTTTGACGAAATTTATGAAAAGCACGACACATTTCAGCCGGTATACGAGGAAATTGCCAATCGTCTTATAGAGGCTGTAAAAGACAGTTCAATTATGTACGCAGTGCCAGGTCACCCGCTAGTTGCGGAACAAACAGTGCAGTTGCTGATCGAAGCGGAAAGACAAGGGAATTTAAATTTGAAAATAGAAGGTGGGCAAAGCTTTTTAGATCCTATTTTCGGTGCATTAAAAATTGACCCAATTGATGGATTTCAATTACTAGATGGCACTAATTTTTCGATTCAGGACGTGAATATGCGAGGTCACGTTCTAATTGCTCAAGTTTACGATTCTTTTAGTGCTTCAGAAGTTAAGTTAACATTAATGGAAAAATACCGGGATGATTACCCAGTAACAATTGTTACTGCTGCAGGATCTTCTTTAGAAAATCTACAAGAAGTTCCTTTGTATGAGCTTGATCAAGCTGTGAAAATTAACAATTTAACAACAATTTATGTACCACCAGTAGACAATGATTTAGATGCACTTCGGGATTGGACAACATTTAGAAGAATTATTGCGATGTTGCGGGGGCCTAACGGGTGCCCTTGGGATCAAAAGCAAACCCATGAAAGTTTGAAAAAGTATTTGATTGAAGAAGCTCATGAGGTATTGGCAGCAATCGATGCAGAGGATGACTTTGGATTGGTTGAAGAATTAGGAGATGTACTTCTTCAAGTATTTTTACATGCTCAAATTGGGGAAGATAATGGTTATTTTAATTTGGAAGAAGTACTCGCTGTAGTAAGTGAAAAAATGATTCGCAGACACCCGCATGTTTTCGGGAATAAGAATGTTGAAGATGCAGATGAGGTTGTAGCAAATTGGGAAACAATTAAACAAGAGGAAAAAGGAGAGCAACAAGGATCATTGCTAAAAGGTGAATTCCGAGCAAGCTCTTCTTTACAAACATCTTATAATTATCAAAAAAAGGCAGCTTCAGTTGGGTTTGATTGGCCAAATGCTGATGGAGCGTGGGAAAAATTCATTGAAGAGTGCCAGGAATTTAAAGAAGAGGTTGCAAAAGGAACTTCTAAAAGCCGTTTAGATGAGTTTGGAGACGTATTGTTCACTCTTGTAAATCTTGCACGTTTTTATAAAATCTCACCAGAAGAAGCAATGGTGCATGCAAATGAAAAATTTGCCCGAAGATTTAACTTCGTAGAACAAAAAGTTATTGAAAGTGGTAAAGCTTTCAATGACTTTACATTAGAACAATTAGATTCATTTTGGAATGAAGCAAAAGCATTAGAAAAGAAGGGGAAATGAAAAATGCGTTTAGATAAATTTTTAAAAGTATCACGTTTAATAAAACGACGTACATTGGCAAAAGAAGTCGCAGATCAAGGAAGAATTACCATTAACGGCAAGGTTGCCAAAGCTGGAAGTGCTTTAAAGGTAGGAGATGAACTGGCAATTCGCTTTGGTCAAAAAGTTGTTACAGCAAGAGTGGAAGATTTGCGAGAAAATGTTCGTAAAGAAGACGCAATGAAAATGTTTACTATACTTAAAGAGGAAAAGCTTGATAAAATCGAACCTCAATTTATTGATGATGAAGAATAGAAATATATCATATTTAGTAAAACAATGTGTGAGAAAGAAAAATATTAAATTTCTAAAGCATGACAGCAAATTTGTTGTCATGCTTCTTTTATTTTGAGCATAAAGTGAACAGAACAATCACAATAACAATTAAGGAGGAACGATATGACACTACATCAGGAAAGTAATCGTTACACAATTACATCTGGGGACCATCTTGTGACAGTGCGAAATCGAAAAAGAATGGACATGACTTCTGTTAAGGAAATCGAGCGTTTTGACCAGGAAGAGTTTTATGTAAGAACTTCTCAAGGCCACTTACTTATTCGTGGAGAGGAGTTGCGCATTGTCCATTTAGATGTCGATAAAGGCTTACTAACGTTAGAAGGAAATGTAAAGGCTTTGCAATACGATGATGAAGAAAATGGGTTAACAAAAGGCTTCCTCCATAAATTATTTGGATGACCATTAATGAACAAGTTGTAAGTATTCTCATTATGACCATAAGCGGCTTATTTGTAGGCGCTGTAGTAGATGGAACACGCTATCTACTTAGCGCCTTAAGCCCTAAGTTTTTTTTACGTAAAATGGGATATGGAGTCGAGCTAATTGTTTGGGGCATTTTAGGTGCCCTAACGTACTATATTTTATTTTTAGTAAAGGGTGGAGAATGGCGTTTAGTCGACCCGCTAGCGCAAATCCTTGGTATTTTTTTATATGAATCAATTTTTCAACCATATTTCCGTTTCGTTGGACGAGTATCTGTTTTACTATTTATTAAACCTATTTACTTAATTGTTAAACTCATAATTTCAATTATTTCTGGTATTATTAGACTATTTATTCGTATTTTTTCGTTTATATTAATGCCTTTTTATAAAATATATATTAAAATTAAAAGAAATGTCCTTCAAAAGTTTTTTACAAGAATTAGAAGGAGCATCTTTAAAAAAAGTTGAAATATAAGTATAATAGCTTTACAAACTGAAATGGAGGTGGCGGAAATGGTCAAGCGTCAGAATATAAGACAACAAAATAATGTTCGAACGCTTCAAAATGACTATGTCCGATCATCTGATAACAAAGCAAAGTATTCTATGAAACAAAAGGTTCGTTTTCGTAGAAGAATGGTAGTATTTTTCTTAGGTGCATCTGCTGTACTTGTATTTTTAGTGAGTACTTACCTTTCCCAAAACGAACGTCTACAAGAAAAACAACAACAAAAAGAAGCGGTGCTTGCTGAACTTCAAGAGGTTAAAGAACAGCAAGAGATGTTAAATTTACAAATTGCAAAGCTTGAAGATGATGAGTATATTGCAAAGTTAGCACGTAAAGAATATTTCCTATCAGACGAAGGTGAAATCATTTTTACCATTCCTTCTGATGAGGAGAATGAAGATCAAAATAGCAAATAAATGCTGACAATGCTATAAAAAAATCACTTGCTTGCAATTAAGAAAAGGGTTTAAGGGGCGATATGAAAAAGAGTTGTCTTGTTGACACTCTTTTTTTGTTGGCTATAATAAAAGAGAAACGTGCAAGATTTTTTGTGCGTCACACTAAATTTGATTACTGGCTAAAGTAGCCGCTTAAATTTTAAGGAGGAGCATTTTTTTTATGTCAATTGAAGTAGGCAGCAAAGTACAAGGTAAAGTAACAGGAATCACAAATTTTGGAGCATTCGTTGAGCTGCCAGATGGTAAAACAGGCCTGGTTCACATTAGTGAAGTTGCAGACAACTATGTGAAAGACATCAACGAACATCTCAAAGTAGGAGATGTTGTTGAAGTAAAAGTGATGAATGTTGAAGCGGATGGTAAAATTGGTTTATCAATCCGAAAAGCAAAGCCTCAAGCTGAAAAAACTGAACGACCAAATCGTCCACGTCGCGATAATCGCTCAAACGATCGTCAAGGTCCATCAAAAGAAAGCTTTGAGCAAAAAATGGCACGATTCTTAAAAGATAGTGACGAACGTCTTGCAACTTTAAAACGTGCAACTGAATCAAAACGAGGTGGCCGTGGAGCTAGAAGAGGGTAGTTTGCTGTCTGTTTTAATTGTAGAAAAAGTGTAAAATAGATTTAAGAAGTCCTAAAAGTTAGATTGTTGAACTTTTAGGGCTTCTTTGTTTTATGGATAATTTAAAATTTAACACTTGTGAAAACTTAGTACTTACAAGAATTTTTAAATAGTTGAGTGGTGTGAGCAGGCTAAGGGGCCAACACGATGTTGGTCATGGTGACAATGCCACACGATGTGGCGTTATTGTCACCTGCTTTGTGCAAGGCCTGCTAACAGTTAGAATGTACTTCTAATGGTTCTAATATATTTCGCAGCGTACATGGAAGGCTACGTATTCTGTACAAAGTTTAATCTACTGGGACAACTAAACACGAAGTAGAATATAAAATCTACATCATAAATTATGGCATTTCTTTAGTCCTGACCGTCAAGTGCGAAGCGCTTTTTGAGTGTATGGTAGTACACTCTTTATCCTGCACGTTATACTTTTAAAGGATTCTATAAGTTAGAATCGAAATAGAATAAATAAACGGGGGTGAACGCATGGAACTTAAGTTAGGATATTTTTCGAAAGATGTAGCAGAGCAATTAGAAGTTACAACATCAACTTTGAGACGATGGTCAATTGAATTGGACCCCACCCTTTTCCAATATTTTCCGAGGGAGGAATAATGTTTGAAGAAAAAAATTTTTGTAATTGTGCTATCACTAATTTTAATTGTAATAGTTAATCTTTTTTTCTTTAAGCCCGAATTAAATCCCGATGATATTAGTATAGATTATGAATTTAAAACAAATATAGATAATCAAAATTATCTCCAATTGAAATTAAATAATAGTAATAAAGAAATTAATTTTAGTGAAAGTAACTTTTACCATATATATTTTTTTTCACCTAATTATATAATATCCCCAATAATAGATTATCCGAATTATCAAGATGAAGAGTATCATATAGGAATGGATACACGAACGTACAATGTGGCGAAAAATTCCATGAATAATGAAAATATAAATATTAATAAATACAATTCGGCAGATGGCTTCTATTACAATGGGGAAAATTACCCTGTAATATTTGATTATTACTATTATCGTGAATTCGATAATAATAATAATCACGATACAGGTTATATCGTCTTTTCTTACTATGAAAAGAAACTTTTTAAAGATTTAAGTTGGACTAAATTGTACCCTATTACATTCGAATAATTATTTTATTGAAGATAACAAAAATTCAAGTGATATATTTATTTAACACATTTAATTTAAACGCTTTATTTCGTACTTTTACGAGAACAAAGCGTTTTATTTTTTATAACTAAAGGGAATCTATGAGAGAAACTAGAATTATGAATTTATTGACTGGTTAGGGGTGAATGGGGATGGAAGTATATACACCAAGTGAAGCAGCGAATTTTTTAAAAATCAGAACAGAAACATTAAAGAAATATGCACTTTTACTTGATGGGCACTACTCATTTTTATATCGTAGTGACAGACTAATATCTTCTTTACGATATTCACCAATTCCAAATTCTTTTCAAAATCAGCTTTATGAAATTCGTTTCTCCCATTTTTTTGCGTACAGTAAATGGCAAATGCAAGTAGTTGCATTTGATTTAATGTTAACCCATGATTTAGTGCCATTGAAAATTCATTGCTTTTTGCAATGCTATTTTCATCGTTAATTATAAGTTTTTTACCATTTTTTCTAACCAAATACGATAACCCCTTTGTATGGGCTTTTTCAATTGATATTTCCTACTACCTATCCCCCAAAATATATTTTGCTAGTTTAAATACCCCAATGCCGCAGATGATAATGCCGCTTAGTAGCATGAGTAGTTGGATCGCCAGGGGGACTTTTAAAATAATGCCCAAAACGACTAAAATCGATCCAGTGGAACATAATAGTGCAAGTGACCATAAATTATTAAACATCAAAATGCCTCTCAATATCGCTAACATATCTTCCAGTGTTTAGTTTATATTTCTTCAAACTTGAAAGGAAGTAGAGTTCACAACATAATTCAATAATCCGACAGTTATTTTCTTTATGTAATGTTTCCAAAAATTAAGTCGAACGATTTTAATTCTATTATTTCACTACTAGACAAATTTTACAGATTATCTTTTATATAATAGGGCGAAACGCATTATGTAAAGGGGATGTAAAAAATGGCAAATATTGAAATGATAAATGAAAAAACATCATGGCAGAGTTTTACTGAGCGTTTCTCTATTAAAAAAATCAGTTTTTTCATACACCTTTTCTTTCTTCTATTGGCGTTGTTTCTATCAAGAGCGGTAATGTTTGAAGCGGCCGTTCCGTTTTTATTACCGTTCTGGGCAATTGTCAAACAAAGATATGAAAATGAAAAATCGTTCGTACTTATCGGGGGACTTATTGGCGCCCTAACTTTAGGTGTTGGACAAGCCTTGATTTTAGGGCTGCAAATTATTTTATACGAGTTAATTACTCGATTTCGATTTTGGAAATTGCCAGTAGGAGTCGCAGTTGCCCTCTCTATCTTTTTTGGCCAATTTATTTGGCAAGTTATAGCTAATGTTGGAATTCCGCCATTAATTGTTCAGCTCTATATTTATTATGAA
Source organism: Lysinibacillus telephonicus (assembly GCF_003966145.1). Classification (GTDB taxonomy): domain Bacteria; phylum Bacillota; class Bacilli; order Bacillales_A; family Planococcaceae; genus Ureibacillus; species Ureibacillus telephonicus. The sequence goes on along the minus strand of NZ_RXNR01000050.1, from coordinate 12,624 downwards.
GTAGTTTTGGCATTCTTTATGACGATTTTTATGCGTCTATTTTTTGTACAGCCCCATCGTTTTTGGACGATTGGCTGGAGCTATGAGAGAGTAGGGGCGGGGCTTGTCATTTTAGCAATGGTCTTAACTGGCGTTCAATCCGTTGTAGTTTCTTATTTTGGATTGTTTCCATTCATGCTGCATCTAGCAATCTGCATCGCAGCATTTACTGGTGGTGTACCAATTGCAGCAATGGTAGCAACGATAGTAGGTGCTTTAGTAGGTGTTGCCAAACTATCATTTACTGGAATGATTTCCGTTTACGCAATGACAGGCGTTGTTGCGGGCTTGTTCAGTGGTTTGGGACGAATTAGTGTAGTCATTGGAAGTATACTACCAAGCATCTTCTTTTTCTTTTATGACGCGACATTACCTCTTGATACAGTTTATTTTGTATCAATTTCAATCGCAGGTATCATTTTCTTTGCATTACCTCAAAAACTATTTACATTTCTACATGATGTCATTCATCCAAAACGAGATGAAGTATTATTACAGCGTCAACAATGGTTAACAGAGCATACAACAGAGAAATTGGAGACATTCCAAAATTTTGTATTATTTATGAAAGAATTGGTGTTCGATAGATTCACTTCCACAGAAACGGTAAATCAAGTAAGAAAGATTGAGCCGTGTGCAACTTGTATGAGCTGCTTTAGATACGACAGATGTTGGGGTGAAAAAAACAATCATATGGATAATTTAATTCAAGATTGGTTTATTGCCAAATCAGGCATTAAAGAATCCGAGCAAATTTTAGCTGAAGAAAGAATTAAACAAAAATGTGTAAAATCAACAAAACTATTAGAGGAGCTGGACTATCAGCTATATAACGATAAAATGAATGGGCAATTTTATCACGGCAAAAAAATGATTGCACTTCAATTGAAAGATTTAAGTAATCATCTAAATAAATTAATGGAAGATATGAAAGACGAAACATTATCATTTAAAACGATTGAGGAGGAACTAGAATACCAATTTAAACGTGCCCATGTACAATGTTTTCAAATTGATGTACTAAATAATACAATGGGGGAAAGAGCAATTATTTGTTCATTCGCCAAAAAAAACAAATCATATGAGGATCAACATTTGCTTTGTGAAAGGATTATATTGCCAATCTTATATGATGTTTTTTCAGAACCATTTCAAGTTGAAAAAATTACAGAGCAAAAAACACCGTTTGCTCATGTGCAAATTCGTTTTCGTTCAGCAGTTCGTTATGAAATAGAGTATGATATATACAGTAGAGCGAAAAACTCAGCTTGGGTATCTGGTGATACACATGCGATATTCCACATTCATCCTGGACTTGTTGCTGTCATGCTATCAGATGGGATGGGACAGAGTAGAGAAGCACAAAGAGAGAGTCGTCGATTAGTACGTTTAATGCGGGAATGTTTAAGCTATAATATGAATCCAGAGACCGCAATGCATACATTACATTATGTAATTTCTTTAAACAGGGAAGTGGATATGTATGCAACGATTGATTTTGCACTAGTTGATTTACAAAAAGGTGCACTTTGGTCATGGAAAGCAGGAAGCATGTCTACCTACATTTTACGTGGGGAAAGATTATTAAAAGTAGATGGTGCTGCAGCGCCAGTTGGCTTTATGCCAGTTTTCTCAATTGAAACAGAAAAGGTAAATCTATTAGCAGACGATTTTGTTGTCATGGTATCAGATGGTGTATTCTCAAGTGAGTTTGAATGGGAGGAGCAGGAGAAATACTTTATAAGCTTGATAAAATCCCGTATTAAAAACGAGATGCCAATTGAAGTGATTTTATATGATGTCATGGAGCAATTTGGTCAAAGATATACAGTAGAGGATGATTGTACAGTCATTCTTTTTACAGTCGCTCATGTTGTGCCAAAATGGGCTGTTTTTAGTCCGTTAAGTAAAGAAATATCATAGGAGATATAGTACTACTTATTAGAGGTGAGAAGATGTGTCACTAGAGATGAAAGTCCTGAAATTTATAACTGAACAACAACTTGTGGAAAAAGGAGACCGTCTTCTCATTGCTTGTTCCGGTGGCATTGACTCAATGGGGTTAGTGCACTTTTTTATTAAGCATAGACATATTTTAAAAATTAAATTATTTGTTGCACATGTTGACCATATGCTTAGAGGAGAAACTTCCGCAGAGGACAGACGTTTTGTTGAAAATTTTTGTGAAAAACATGGCGTTCCTATTTTTAGTACTGCAATTCCAATACCTCAACTGCTTGAACAAGAGGGGGGGAATTCACAAGCACTTTGTAGAAGGGAACGATATGCATTTTTTGCAGAAATAATGCAAAAACATCATATTAACAAGCTAGTTACAGCACATCATGCAGATGATCAGTTAGAATCAATTTTAATGGCTTTAGCAAGAGCGGGAACTATAAGCGGAATGAAAGGAATTTCCTCTATACGAGAATTTCCTTTTGGAAAGTTAATTCGGCCATTTTTAATGGTTACAAAACAGGAAATTAGGGAATATATAGAAGAGAACGGAGGGGAGTATAGAGAAGATGCGAGTAATGCCAAGGATGATTATACCCGAAATCGCTTTAGACACCATATTGTCCCATTGCTAAAAAAAGAGAACCCAAACGTCTCCTCGCACGCGGTTCAATTTACCGAGGCTTTACAGCAAGATGATGAATTTTTAAATGTACTTGCATTGAAGCGCTTTCCTTATGTAGTAAAGAAAAATTATAAAGATTCCTATACACTTGAAATAACCTTATTTGAAAAAGAACCAGTTGCTTTACAAAGAAGAATCATTTTAATACTATTAAACTATCTTTATAATAATTCAACTATTGCCCAAGGTAGCGCACTTACCTCCTCTATTATGGATTTGTGTAAATCGATTGAAGGCAGTGCAACGATTCATCTACCAGAACAATTTATCGCAAATAGAAGTTATGGAAAAATTGTGTTTGAAAAGCAAAGTGAAGATCGTGAAGACACACTTTTAACCCATAAAGTTTCCATTAATCAATGGACGCCGCTGCAAAATGGCATTCGATTATACATAGGAGAAGCCTCTAATGTAGTGAACACACAACAACAAATTTTTTCCAAAAAGTATTATTTAAGTTCGAAAATTTTTACTAAACCGTTTTTTGTTAGGACAAGAAAAGACGGTGACCGAATTTGGTTAAAAGGGATGACTGAGCAGAAACGGTTATCTCGACTTTTTATCGATGAAAAAATTCCTTTAATCGAACGTGATACTTGGCCAATACTTGTAGATGCCAACGATGAAGTAATGGCAGTGTTAGGTGTGCGTGTTAATAAAAATCTTTCTAAGACAAAACGTTCAGCCGACGATTTAATCATGATTATTGAACGAGAAAATTAAATGTATATTACGTATTTTAAAAAAATAAGTCATAATAAGACTGATGTATTTTTAGTTATAAAGTTGTTCAAACAAGATTAAAGTTCCGAGCAGATGAACAGATTTTATAAAGGAATACACAAAATTACAATTTAAATATTGTGATCGGATGTTTTGAACAATTCAAGGAGGAACCACTATGATTCAAAATGATATTGAAAAAATTATAATTTCGGAGGAACAAATCCAAGAAAGAATCGTTGAACTGGGTGCACAGTTAACAGAAGAGTATAAAGAGAAATTCCCATTAGCAATCGGTGTTTTAAAAGGTGCAACACCGTTTATGACAGATTTAATGAAGCGTTTTGAATCATATATTGAAATTGATTTCATGGATGTATCAAGCTATGGCAATGCTACTGTGTCTTCAGGTGAAGTAAAAATCCTTAAAGATTTAAACACAAGCGTCGAAGGACGTGATGTCATCATAATCGAGGACATTATTGATAGCGGGTTAACATTAAGTTATTTAGTAGATTTATTCAAATATCGTAAGGCTAAGTCAATTAAAATTGTAACACTTTTAGATAAGCCATCCGGTCGAAAAGTAGATTTAAAAGCTGATATGGTTGGGTTTGAAGTACCAGACGGATTTGTAGTTGGATATGGGTTGGATTATGCAGAAAAATACCGTAATTTACCGTATATTGGTATACTTAAAAAAGAAGTATATTCATTCTAAAAGAATTGTGTAAACATTTTGACAAAAAATCCAATAAACACATTTTACCGGTGCTTTTCGTTGTATGATGAAATAAGGGTATGTTAAGATTTTACTTATAGTTTTTCTGTTATGTTGTGAGGAGGCTGGGGATGAATCGAATATTTCGATACACCATATTTTATTTATTAATTTTTCTCGTGATTATCGGTATCTTCGGAACATTTAATGGTGGCAATACACCTTCCGAGGAATTAACCTATGATCAGTTTTTAGAAGCATTAAATACAGGACAAATTGAATATGCAAATATTCAACCTGACGCAGGAGTGCTTGTTGTCGAAGGGGCTTTGAAAGGCTATGAAGAAGGCAAAACCTTTACAGCCAACCTCCTAGATAATAACCAAGCATTAATGGCTAAATTAACAGAGGTGTCTGAAAATAATCCTAAAATTAAGATTTTAAAAACACCTGAAACTAGTGGATGGGTTCAGTTCTTTACAGGGATTATTCCATTCATTATTATTATCATTTTATTCTTCTTCCTATTGAGCCAATCTCAAGGCGGCGGCAATAAAGTGATGAATTTCGGTAAAAGTAAGGCGAAGCTTTATGATTCTGAAAAGAAAAAAGTTCGCTTTAATGATGTAGCTGGTGCAGATGAAGAGAAGGCTGAACTAGTTGAAGTTGTAGACTTCCTAAAAGATCATCGCAAATTTACAGATATGGGTGCACGTATTCCAAAAGGGATATTACTAGTTGGACCTCCTGGTACAGGTAAAACATTACTTGCTCGCGCTGTTGCAGGTGAGGCTGGCGTTCCGTTCTTCTCGATTTCAGGTTCTGATTTCGTGGAAATGTTCGTCGGTGTCGGTGCAAGTCGTGTACGTGACTTATTTGAAAATGCGAAGAAAAATGCCCCATGTATCATCTTTATCGATGAAATTGATGCTGTTGGTCGTCAACGTGGTGCTGGTTTAGGCGGCGGTCACGATGAACGTGAGCAAACATTAAACCAATTGCTTGTTGAAATGGATGGTTTTGGTGTAAATGAAGGTATAATCATTATCGCCGCAACAAACCGACCTGATATTTTAGACCCAGCGTTACTTCGTCCAGGACGCTTTGACCGTCAAATTACTGTTGGTCGTCCGGATGTTAAAGGACGTGAAGCAATCTTAAAAGTACATGCCCGCAACAAACCGTTGCGTGATGATGTAGACCTTAAAGCGATTGCACAGCGCACACCTGGTTTCTCTGGTGCGGATTTAGAAAACTTATTAAACGAAGCAGCGCTTGTTGCAACACGCCGCAATAAAAAGAAAATTGACATGTCTGATATTGATGAAGCTACAGACCGAGTAATTGCAGGTCCTGCAAAATCTAGCCGAGTAATTTCAGAAAAAGAACGTAAAATCGTTGCGTTCCACGAAGCTGGTCACGTAGTGGTTGGGTTAACACTTGATCAAGCTGAAAAAGTACACAAAGTAACAATTGTCCCTCGTGGTCAAGCGGGTGGTTATGCAGTAATGCTTCCAAAAGAAGATCGTTACTTCATGACAAAACCAGAGTTATTAGATAAAATAGCTGGACTTCTTGGTGGGCGTGTTGCCGAGGATATTACATTTGGTGAAGTATCAACGGGCGCACATAATGACTTCCAAAGAGCAACTGGTATTGCACGTTCAATGGTTACTGAATATGGTATGAGTGACAAACTTGGACCAATGCAATTTGGCTCAAGTCAAGGCGGCAATGTATTTTTAGGTCGTGATTTTAATTCAGACCAAAACTACTCTGATTCGATTGCATATGAAATTGATAAAGAAATGCAATCTATCATTGTAGAACAATATGAACGAACTAAACAAATTCTAACGGAAAAACGCGATTTATTAACATTAATTGCAGAAACTTTACTTGAAGTAGAAACATTAGATGCTCAGCAAATTGAACATTTGAGAGATCACGGTACACTTCCAGAACGTAAAGACTACTCTCAACAAGAAGATTCAGAGAGCATTACGATTGAAACTGTGAACGAATCAAAAGATAAAACTTCTGAATCAAATGATGTAGCAGTAGAAACTTCAGGAACTACAACATTAGAGAAGGATATCGTTGGTCAAGGTACTGATCCAACAACGGCTGATTTACCAAAAGAAAAAGATCTATCTTCCGATTCAACTAATGGAATTCAAGAGGATCGAAATAAATAGAATTTTAAAAAATGGATGGGCTTGTAAATGCAAGCCCATTCATTTTTTTATGGGAACAAATTTAAAATGAAAAAAGTGCAACTCAGTATTACTGAATTGCACTTTTTTCGATAGTCATATTTCCTGTTTAGTAAATATAAATCTCTAAATGATGGTCGAGTATCACTTCTAAGAGTCGTTCCTAAAAAGGTTCTTAGCCCCTTTCAAACCAAACTGTTACTTCTAATTTAATGTCCTGTTATAAGATCTTTAACACACTTTTATAATTTAAAACGATCAACTAATTCTTTTAATAGAATTGCCAGCTCATCTAATTCCGCAGTTTTTTTAGATACCTCTTCAATTGAAAGATTAAATTCATTAGCAGTAGCTGCAGTTTCTTCTATAGCTGCTGCTGATTCCTCAGAAATGGCTGCTACTTCTTCAGTCGATTCATTCATATATTTTATATGTGAGACATTTTCAGAAAGCTGAGCAATAATTTCCTCTATGTTATTTACCATATTAGTAACAGATGAACTAATTTGCGTAAACGTTTCGTTTGTTGCATGAATTTGATTTGTTCCTTGTTGTACTTCTGAATAACCTTTTTTCAAAGATGCTTCAACTATAGTTGTTTCATTTTGGATATTGGAAACAATTTGAGTAATATCCGTTACGGATAAGGAAACTTGTTCCGCAAGTTTTTTTACTTCATCAGCAACAACGGCAAACCCTTTTCCATGTTCACCTGCTCTTGCAGCTTCAATAGCGGCATTTAAAGCAAGAAGATTTGTTTGATTTGCAATTTCCTCGATTATTAATACTAATTTCTCAATTTGTTTTGTTTGATTATCTAAATGCCCCATTTTTCCAACAGCTTCTTGCATAATTAAGTTGATTTTATTCATCTGCTCATTTGATGATTGCATTAATTTTGTACCTTCACTAGTTAACGTAAGAACTTCGAATGAATCTTTATGGACTTGGACACCTTTTTGATTCGTTTTTTCAATACTTTCTTTGAAATTACTAATGTTCGATGCTAAATCTGAAATGTTTTGTGCTTCACTTTCAGTTCCATACGCCAATTCTTGCATAGTTGAAGATATTTGTTCGGAACCAAGTTGAATAGAATTAGATAATTCTTTTAATGAATCGCTCTTTTGATTAACACTTGCAGCTGCTTTTGATACTTTTACAATAGCTTCATGCAAGTTCTTCTGCATAACCCTAGTGGCGTTTGTTAGCTGACCAATTTCATCTTTATTTGTGCTTTCATTAATGTTTAGCTGCAAGTTTCCTTTAGAAAGTTCATTCATAACATTTGCAACTTGAACAATCGGCTTTGAAATTCTTCTGCTCATAAAGAAAGAAATGATGGAAACAATAATTATTGTAAGTACGATTAAAATGGTTGTTAATAAAAAGATTTCTTGTTTTGATTGCTGTAGAATCGAAATATCTTGCTGTATACCTATCGCTGCAATAATTTTATTTCCGGTTGGATCATAAATTGGTAAAATCGATCCTAAGACTTCCTCATTTTTATAAGCTGAGACTTTGCCATCTTTAACTTTTGAAAGCAGACTTTGTTCGAGATAGGTATTAAGTTTTGATTCAGAGGAAGATTGAACAACTAAACCTTCCATATCATATAAGCTGATTGTAATCCCTTGCAGCATATCACTTAATTCATTAATAAATTGACCGTCTACTCCTGTTTGTAAGGTTCCAATTACTTTATTGTTTGAAATGATGGGAGTAAAAGCTCGTACGGATAAACCGCTGCTGCCAAATTCAAAACCTGCGGCAGATTTACCATCTAAAGCATACTGAATGGCTTGTAAATCACTTTTATTATCACCATACTTGTCAGGGTTATGACCGCGTAATACGACTGTACCTGAGCTATCTCCAAATTCAAAAACAGATAATTGATGCTCCTTTGATAGACGTGAGTATACCTCTTCGACTGAATTCAATAATTGCTCACGTTTTCCGCTTTCGAAACTTGATATGATGTTTTCGTTTTGAGCATACAGCTCTGTAACCTTTAATAAGTCTTCTGAAACATTCGATAACTCTGATTGGACAATATGTATCATTTTTTCTTGTTGATTTTCTGTAATATTAGTAAACCCTTTATTCGTTGTTGAGAAGATTGCAGCTGTTGCAACGATTAAAGGAATAACTGATAACATTAAGAAAATCGTAATTAATTTACTCTTTAAACTATGTAATTGTAACTTCCTACGCATAGAAACTCCTTTTCCAAATTTATTATTCCAATAGATAGTAACACAAATTTTTTAAGATATTATGTATTTCTTGATTTACTAATTTTTTTATTATGGTGAAATTATAAATTAGTTGGGATTTTAATATGGATTAGATTTTTATTAGAATAGATATAATTCCTATCGCTGTTTTATATAGCCAATAATGTGATATGATTTCTTCAAATGGACTTGAATTGGGTGTGAAAAAATGATTCTAGTGCTAAATGTTGGGAATTCTAATATTGCTTTGGGCATTTATACCAAGGATAAACTAACTCATCATTGGCGAATGGAGACAGACCGACATAAAACTGAAGATGAATATGCGATGCAAATTAAATCATTTTTCATGCATACAGGCATAACATTTGAACAAATAAAAGGGATTATTATATCCTCTGTTGTGCCGCCTATTATGTATGTACTAGAAGAAATGTGCCGAAAATATTTTCATGTAAGGCCACATGTCGTTGGTCCAGGAGTAAAAACTGGGTTAAATATCAAATATGACAATCCAAAAGAGGTTGGAGCGGACCGTATCGTTAATGCGGTAGCTGCATTAGAGGGGTACGGTGGACAACCGTTAATTGTTATCGATTTCGGCACTGCCATTACATATTGTTACATCAATGAAAAAGGTGACTATATGGGAGGTGCTATTGCTCCTGGCATTGCAATTTCTACTGAGGCGCTTTTTTCTAAAGCATCAAAGTTGCCGCGAATTGAAATATCTCGTCCTTCAAATATTATTGGAAAGAATACAATTTCTGCGATGCAATCGGGTGTGATTTACGGTTTCGTTGGTCAAGTAGAAGGAATTGTAGGTCGCATGAAGGAGCAGGCTAAAGAAGAACCACTCGTTATTGCAACAGGAAGTCTAGCTAAATTAATCTCAAGTGAAACAACTATAATCGACGTTGTAGACCCGTTTTTAACTTTAAAAGGGTTATATGTCATTTATAAAAGAAATCAATAAGAAAAGAGGACAACAACATGAGTGATTACTTAGTAAGAGCATTAGGATTTAATGGAAATGTACGTGCATTTGCTGCGCGAACAACAGATACAGTAGGCGAAGCACAACGCCGCCATAATACATGGCCGACAACAACTGCTGCACTTGGTCGTTCAATGACTGCAGGAGTTATAATGGGTGCCATGTTAAAAGGTGAAGACAAGTTAACAATAAAAATAGAAGGAAAGGGTCCAATTGGGCCGATGATTATCGATTCAAATGCTAAAGGGGAAGTTCGGGGATATGTTACAAATCCTCAAGTACATTTTGAACTAAACTCTATTGGAAAATTGGATGTTCGTCGTGCAGTTGGAGAAGAGGGTACGATTACAGTTGTTAAGGATCTGGGATTGCGTGATATGTTCTCTGGACAAACACCAATTGTTTCCGGGGAAATAGCTGAAGACTTCACATATTACTTTGCGGTATCAGAGCAAGTACCTTCATCGGTAGGCTTAGGAGTATTAGTAAATCCAGATAATACAGTACTAGCATCAGGTGGATTTATTATACAGTTAATGCCTGGCTGTGATGAAGAAGTCGTTTCACAAATCGAGCAACGTTTAACAACAATCGAACCTGTTTCTAAAATGATTGAAAAAGGGTATTCCCCAGAGGAAATATTAGACGCAGTATTAGGAGAAGGCAATGTGAAAATATTAGACTCGCTTCCTGTTGAATTTAAATGTCAATGTTCTAAAGAGCGTTTTGGATCAGCAATTATGAGTTTAGGCATCCAAGAAATTCAAGAAATGATTGATGAAGAGGGTGGAGCAGAAGCTCAATGTCATTTCTGCCTAGAAAAGTATTATTTCGATAAACAAGAGCTTGAAGGTTTCATCGATGAAATCAAAACGCAATAATTTTACTAGCCAAACGACAAACAAAACGCCTCTTTCACAACGACGTTTAAAAACGAAGCCTGTTTTAACATTGCTAGCAATATTATTTTTAGGAAATATTTTTTGGTTCATTCTTTGGTTATGGCCAAATGGCGGCCAACAAGCAGGTGGCGACGAAACTGTCGCTACCGTTGATGGCGAAGAAATCACTCGCCAACAATGGATGGCTGCGATGGAAACTCGGTACGGGAAGGAAACATTACAAACATTAGTAAATGAAGCTGTTATGGAAAGAGCAGCAAAAGAATATGATATTAAAGTTTCTGATGAAGAAATTGACTTAGAAATTGCACTTATGCGGTCTGCACAAGACACAACTGATACAGCCATCCAGCAATTAACTGATGAACAGCTCCGTAAAAAAGTACGGGCACAACTTATCTTAGAAAAAGTGTTGACGAAAGATATTATTACTGATGCAGAAGAGATTGCAAAATACTATGAAGAAAATCAATCTCTTTATAATATCCCGACTACATATCGAACAAGCATCATTATTGTTGAATCACAAGAAGACGCAAACAGTGTTAAAGAAGAAATAAAAAATGGTTCCGATTTCTCAGTGCTTGCACGGGAACGTTCACTTGATACTACTTCGGCAAGCTTAGGAGGAGATATTGGTTTTATTACTACTACTCAGTCTAATATTGATGGAAGTATTCAAGATGCTGTTGAACAATTAAAAGCAAATGAAACGAGTGAACCATTTGTTATGAGCGATGGGCGCTATGGAATTGTACATGTTAGTGAAATAAATGAAGGTAAATCCTTTACATATGAAGATGTAAAAGAACATATTAAACGTGTATTGGCAATGGAGCAGCTGCCAGCAACCATCACACCGGAAGCGTTTTGGAAAGAATTTAATGCTACGTGGTTCTATGGTGAATCTTCCAATTAATAAATATGTTAAATATTCTCAATATTTTAATCTGTAACCGTTGACATGTTAGAATATAAATTGGTAATATACTAAGTAGGTAAAACCTATAAAATTAGTAGGTATTGAGGAGAGGGATGACAATTATGAGTAAGTTGGCAAATTCTGTAGCGGATTTAGTAGGTCGTACACCAATCGTAAAATTAAACCATGCAACAAGTGAAAACGAAGGTACAGTTTGGGTAAAATTAGAATACTTTAATCCAGGAAGTTCAGTAAAAGATCGTATTGCACTTGCTATGATAGAAGCAGCAGAAAAAAATGGCACTTTAAAACCAGGTGGTACAATTATTGAACCAACTTCAGGTAACACAGGTATTGGTTTAGCAATGGTTGCAGCTGCAAAAGGATATCGTGCTATCTTAGTAATGCCTGAGACAATGAGTATTGAACGCCGCAAATTACTACGTGCTTATGGTGCAGAATTAGTGTTAACTCCTGGTCCAGAGGGTATGAAAGGTGCAATTGCAAAAGCAGAAAGTCTTGCTAAAGAAAACGGCTACTTCTTACCTCAACAATTCGACAACCCAGCAAATGCTGAAGTTCACCGTTTAACAACAGGTCCTGAAATTGTTGAAGCATTTGACGGCTTAAAATTAGATGCATTTGTTGCAGGTGTAGGTACTGGTGGTACGATTACTGGTGCAGGTGAAGTATTAAAAGGGAAATATCCAGAAATTGAAATTATCGCTGTCGAGCCTAAGGATTCTCCAGTATTATCTGGAGGCAACCCGGGATCACATAAAATTCAAGGGATTGGTGCAGGCTTCGTACCAAGCGTTTTAAATACTGAAGTTTATACTTCAATCTTCCCAGTAGAAAATGAAACAGCTTTTGAAGTTGCTCGTAAAGTAGGACGTGAAGAAGGAATCTTATGTGGTATTTCTTCAGGTGCAGCAATCCATGCAGCAATTGAAACTGCAAAACGTCTTGGCAAAGGTTCAAACGTATTAGCTATTGTTCCATCAAACGGTGAACGCTACTTATCAACACCTTTATACGATTTTGAAGACTAATTTAAAAATAACAAGATCGACATTTCCTTTTTAGGTAATGTCGATTCAGACTGTAGACAAACTCGAAAATTCGAGTTTGCCTACAGTCTTTTTTCTTTTAAAATAAAATTAATAACCCTTTTTGAATAAGTTAGTTGATTTCCGTTTCGGCGGACGCTTTCCGCG
>NZ_RXNR01000004.1 GCF_003966145.1 Lysinibacillus telephonicus | reverse complement strand
CAAAAACCGCTTCACCAAATACTTCATATTTTACATACCATTCTTTCAAGGTACTTTTATGAATTTGAAATTTTTGCCCAAGTTTTTCAAATGAGTAGTCGCCTGATAAATAAAGTTGAATAATTTTTAACATAAATTCTTTTGGATACTTATAAAAGGTCATAAAAAAAGCCCCCTATTAGGTAGATGAATTTTTATTTTTTCATCTGTCTACCTAATAGGGAGCATATCAAGTCGTCGGACAGCAGCATATTATCGGAAAAGATACTGCACTTTATAAAATGATAAATAACGGTCATGTTCCTTCAATGCTCTTATATGGTGAACCAGGAATTGGGAAAACTTCGATTGCATATGCAATTGCAGGAAGCTCAAAATTGCCCTTTTTTTCATTAAATGCTACCCATGCAGGAAAAAAGGATGTAGAACAAATCGTCTCAGAAGCACGACTTTCAGGGAAAGTTATTTTATTTCTTGATGAAATCCATCGTTTCAATAAATTACAGCAGGATACATTGTTGCCTCATGTTGAAAATGGCTCTATTGTATTAATTGGTGCAACGACTGAAAATCCATTTCATGATGTCAATCCTGCAATAAGATCTCGCTGCGGAGAAATTCTTCAATTGAAGCGGCATTCGCAGGAGGATATTGCACAATTAATAACAAATGCACTGAAGGATGAAGAACGCGGACTTGGAAAATTTGATATTGCCATTACGAAAGAGCAGATTGAAAAAATTGCACTGGCAGCAAATGGTGATGCAAGAAAAGCTCTAACTTTATTGGAGTCTGTTTACTTTGCATCGGATGAAAAAGAGGGTCAATCTATTGTAGAGGACCACGTTATTGAACATTTATCGAAACGAATTGGAGTCTATGGAGATAAAGGTGGTTCACATTTTTATAATTTATTATCTGCACTCCAAAAATCAGTTCGAGGCAGTGATCCTAATGCGGCCCTATATTATTTAGCACATTTACTAGAAAATGGCGATTTAATAGCCGTATGCAGGAGACTGCTTGTTATGGCATATGAAGATATAGGTCTAGCTAATTCAGCTGTTGGTGCTCACGTTTATGCAGCGACTGAAGCTGCCAAAACATTAGGTTTGCCGGAAGCAAGAATTCCTTTAGCGAATGCAGTAGTAGAAATGTGCCTTTCTCCAAAGTCAAATTCGGCTTACTCTGCACTTGATGCAGCCATTGCAGCAATCCACGAAGGAAAAACAGGTGATATACCACTACACTTGCGCGATGGCCACTATGCGGGCAGCATCGCTTTAGGACACGTTGGCTACCAATATCCACACGATCATCCAATAGGAACATTTGGGGGTTGGGTAAATCAACAATATTTACCCGATAATATAGCCGATGCAGAATTTTATAAACCCGTCATTGCTGGTGAAGAGAAGCGTATGGCCGCAATCTACGAGAAATTGAAATCTTTTAAGAACAATCAGTAAAAAGAAGGAGTTGCCCACATAATTACGTGGCCAACTCCTTCTTTAGGATTATTTAAATTTAGAAGTATCTTTTGCAAATATCCTGCAAGACTAGTAACTTAAGCTAAAAATGAAAAAAATCGATTTCACAATCTTTCCGTATTTCTAACATTATTTTTTATAAATTTTAGCAAATTTACTAAAAGCGTTAATACAATCAGTTGCTCGATTGTTTTGTTCTAGGATTACTCGTTCAAATTCACCTTGTTTACCCTTATAATATTCAAGCTCTTCATAGCTTTGAGCAACTTCCATCAAAAATTCGGCACTAGCCAATTTCCGAACATCTGGTATACAGTTAGCAGCAAGCGTGTACAACTGTAAAATATCTTTTGTTACTTCCTCATTTTGTTCCTTTTTTAAATGATGGTATGCAACCGTATGGAAATAAATTAATCTTGAGGCAATATCCATAAACAGCACCCAATACGTACTTTGTCTAGGTACTCCCTCTTTTGTAACATGACTATTAAAAAAGTGAACTGTACTATTTATTAATTCATTAAGCTCATTATAAGCTTTTTCCCATTTCTGTGCTGAATCAATATGGTTAAATACAATTTCATCCATAGTTTCTTTTAACTGCAGTAGATTTAATGCTTTACTTGTGACTGAAATTTTTGCTGACATTTTAAATCTCCCCCTTGCTCCCCTTATTCTTTATGTAAGAATACTATAACAATAATATCCAAATGATAATCCTGAAAATAAAAAGTGAAGAAAAAAGTGCGATATATCCTCGAAAAAAAGTCGTTTTTTAGAATAATCCTACTTTTATTCTTCAAATCTTATCAATTAAATTATGTCGAAATATATTATTTTATGAAAATAATTTTAATATTTCATACAAATTATTACTCAAATGGTTTTTTACGTGAAAACATCTATTTGTACATGACTTATACAAATGGATGTACCTAACATAGAGCAGGAAGCCCCCTATAACGAGGCGGCATTTTGACATGAGCTTGTTAAATCAACTATTTTAAAGCCAATAAAAAGAAAAAAGCTGTTCAGAACATTGTGCCTGAACAGCCTTATAATATTTATTGCTGTACTCTTGTAATGTGGATGTCTTTTAAAATTTGATTGATTACCCAGCTTGCTGCTATTAAGCCAGCTACCGATGGACAGAATGCGTTTGATGATGGCGGCATTTTAGCCTTTCGAATTTGAGCATTTGGATTTCCTACTTCCTCCACAACATCAGGGCGAACTACGATTGGAGATTCATCTGAGAAAACAACCGTTACACCTTTTTTTATGCCTTCTTTTCGCAGCTTTGTTCGAATCACCTTTGCGAGTGGATCTGTATGTGTTTTTGAAATATCTGCAATTTGAAATCTTGTAGGATCCATTTTATTTGCTGCTCCCATGCTTGAAATAATTGGGATACCTCTTTTCAAACATTCCTTCATAAGATGGATTTTGTACATAACTGTATCAGATGCATCAATAACATAATCAATTCCTTGATCGAAGAACTTCTCATAAGTTTCTTCTGTATAGAACATGTGCATATCAATTACTTCACATTCTGGATTTATATCTGCTATGCGTTCCTTCATAACAGCTGATTTTGATTTTCCAACTGTAGAAAGATAAGCTACTAATTGTCGATTTACATTTGTAATATCAACATTATCTTTATCAACTAAAATAATGCGTCCAACGCCACTGCGCGCACATGCCTCCGCAGCAAACGATCCAACTCCACCGACTCCTAAAATTGCTACGGTTTTATTTTTTAATTTTTCAAGTCCTTCTTTTCCGATAGCGAGTTCGTTTCTAGAAAACTGATGTAACATATTTTATGCCTCTCAATCTATATTTTACTACCCGGAATTATAACATATAGCATTCTATACTGTAAATTTGTATCGAAATAATGGAAATATACATAAATCGGAAAAGATATTGCTAATTTCCAAAAGCTAACTATTACTATCAAGTTAAATATAATGCAAAATAAAAACTCTTCCACAAAAAGTAGAAGAGTTTAGGCAGGACGAATCCCAAATATGCCGCATGCTGACAACATCGTTTTGAACCCGCTTCCCTTGCAGGTGGGTACCCGCTTCGTCTCTTTAAACTTCCCTCGTCCAGTTGCAGGGCTTGTTTGCCAAGACAAAATATGGGTTCCCTACGATTTATTGTTCGGTCAAAACAGTTAAAAGCTTTTCAAACATTTCAGGATTCGTGTTAAATTTATATTAACATTAATTATCTGAATTTTCAATCTAAAATAAAGAAAATATCAAATTTTTTTCAAAAATAGACTGATTTAAATCTTTATTCCTAGATTTTTCATATTACTTTATATAAATCGAACTAATTTGAGTAGATAGATAAACTCATCTAATTCTCACTAGATTAGATCTAAAATTATTTTCATATAAAGAAAACTGTCCCAGAAGTTTGTTATACATACTTCTGGGACAGGCTCTTAAAAATTAGTCTTCTTTTTTCTTCTTTACAGCTAAGCTAAGTTCTTCTAATTGTGCATTTGAAACTTCGCTTGGGGCTGATGTTAATAAACAGCTTGCAGTAGCTGTTTTCGGGAATGCGATTGTATCACGTAAATTTGTACGTCCTGCGAGAAGCATTACGAAGCGGTCTAGACCGAAAGCTAAACCTCCATGTGGCGGCACACCATATTCGAATGCTTCTAGTAAGAAACCAAATTGTTCTTGAGCTTCTTCTTGTGTAAAACCTAAAAGCTGGAACATTTTTTCCTGTAAGTCGCGTTCAAAAATACGAAGAGATCCTCCACCTAATTCATAGCCGTTTAATACGATGTCATAAGCTTGTGCTCGAACTTCTGCTGGATTTGTATCCATTTTTTCAATATCCTCATCAAAAGGACGTGTGAATGGGTGGTGAGCAGCTGTATAGCGGCCGGCTTCTTCATCATACTCAAGCAATGGCCAATCTGTAATCCATAGGAATGCATATTGAGATTCGTCAATTAAACCTAATTCTTTACCTAGTTTATTACGTAGAGCACCTAATGAAGCTGCTACAACTGAAGATTTGTCGGCAACGAACAATAATAGGTCTCCAGCTTCAGCATTAGTAGCTTTAATTAAGTTTTCAGCAATTTCACCTTCAAAGAATTTTGCAATTGGTCCATTCAATCCTTCTTCTGTAACTTTTAACCAAGCTAATCCTTTCGCCCCATAAATAGCTACAAATTCAGTTAATGCATCAATATCTTTGCGTGAATATTTGTCCGCTGAACCTTTAACGTTGATTGCTTTTACTTCTCCACCTGACTCGACAGTTGATGCAAAGACTTTGAATGAAGAATCTTTTACAATTTCAGAAAGCTGTACGAGTTCTAAACCAAATCGAACATCCGGTTTATCAGAACCGAAACGATCCATTGCTTCTTTATATGTCATGCGCTGGAATGGAAGTTGAACATCTACACCTTTTGCTTCTTTCATTACTGTTTGAATTAAACGCTCATTCATTTCAATAATTTCATCCATTGACATAAATGAAGTTTCGATATCGACTTGCGTAAATTCAGGCTGACGATCTGCACGTAAATCTTCATCACGGAAGCAACGAGCGATTTGGAAGTATTTTTCAAAACCAGATACCATTAATAATTGCTTAAATAATTGTGGTGATTGCGGTAATGCATAAAACTCACCTTCATGTACACGGGACGGTACTAAATAGTCGCGAGCACCCTCTGGAGTTGATTTTGTTAAAATTGGCGTTTCCACTTCTAAGAAGCCTTCATTTTGTAAGAAATTACGAATTGAACGCGTAATATCTGAACGTAATTTAAACGTATTGTACATAACTGGTCGACGCAAGTCTAAGTAGCGATATTTTAAGCGAATATCTTCCCCAATTTCTACTTTATCATCAATTGCAAACGGAGGGTTCTTCGATTCGTTAATAATTGTTATTGAAGATGCAACTACTTCAATTTTACCTGTTTTTAAATTTGGATTTACTTGACTCTCATCACGAAGTACGACTGTACCTTCCACTTCAATTACATATTCGTTACGAATTTTATCGGCGATTGCTAAAGCTTCTTTGGCTTCATCACCAAATACAACTTGCACAATGCCAGTTCGATCACGAACATCAACGAAAATTAATCCGCCTAAATCACGGCGTCTTTGCACCCAGCCTTTAAGTACAACTTTTTGTCCTTGCTGTTGTTCATTTAATTCACCGCATGCATGCGTTCTTTGAGCCATTATTATTTCCTCCATTTATTACAAAGTGAATTATTTGTTTTCAAGTAAGTAATTTACTAAATCATGGAATGGGACTTTTTCTTGATTACCAGATTCCATTTCTTTAACATTTACTGCGCTTTCTTCAAGCTCTGATTCACCAATAACGATGACAAATTTGGCACCTAATCGATCGGCAGATTTCATTTGTGCTTTCATTTTGCGATCCACATAATCCATGTCAGCAGAAATTCCCTTTGCACGGAATGAACTAATTAATTCTGCTGATTTTAATTTTGCTTCATCGCCAATTGCTACAACATAAATATCTAAGCTATCTTTTACATCAAGCTCAATTCCTTCAGCTTCAAGCGCTAAAAGTAAACGTTCAATTGACATTGCAAAGCCAATACCTGGTACTTCTGGTCCACCAATATCCTCAACTAAACCGTTGTAGCGTCCACCACCGCAAAGAGTTGTAATAGCGCCAAAACCGTCAGCAGTACTCATTATCTCAAATGCAGTATGATTATAATAATCAAGTCCACGAACTAGATTTGGGTCTACTTCATATGGAATGCCTAATACTTCTAAATATTTTTTTACTTGGCCGAAGTATTGGGCTGAGGATTCTGTTAAATAGTCTGTTAAAGCAGGTGCTGTTTTCATTAGCGGATGATCATGGTCTTTTTTACAGTCTAAAATACGCAGCGGATTCTTTGCTAAACGATTTTGACAATCCGTACAAAATTCACCGATACTTGGTTCAAAATGATTGATTAATGCTGTTCTGTGAGCAGCTCTAGTTTCTTTATCACCTAAAGAGTTAATTACCAATTTTAAATCCTTTAATCCGACTGTTTGATAAATATCCATTGCCAATGAAATGACTTCTGCATCAATTGCAGGATCTGCACTTCCAATCGCTTCTACACCATATTGTACGAATTGACGATAACGGCCAGCTTGCTGACGTTCATAACGAAACATTGGTCCAATATATGATAGTTTTACTGGTTGATCGGGATTTCCGAACATTTTATGTTCAACATATGCACGGACAGCAGCTGCAGTTCCTTCTGGTCGAAGTGTTAAAGAACGGCCTCCACGATCATCGAAAGTATACATTTCTTTTTGAACAATGTCTGTTGTATCTCCTACTCCACGTTGAAACAATTCTGTTTGTTCAAAAATAGGAGTGCGAATTTCTTTATAGCGATAGACACGGCTCAAATCACGAAGTATTGATTCAACCTTTTGCCACTTAGAAGTTTGCTCCGGCAAAATATCTTGCGTTCCTCTAGGTACTTTAAAAGCCATCTCTTTATTCTCCTTTCTACCTTTCAACATTTTTTCTAGATAGATTTCTTAGCCGTTTCATAGTTATTCTAGATTGTACGGAGTGATTCAAATAGGATTAGAACTTCGCCATTAAAAAAAGCTTTCATCCCATGCAACTATGCAAGGGACGAAAGCTATAATTTCTTCCGCGGTTCCACCCTAGTTGATGTACATATAGTACACCCTCTCGTATACGGATAACGGCCGTTTCCGTTTTTCCCTACTAACAAATGTGCTTTCGAAAAAAAACCTCACAAGTGTTGTTCACAGCTACTTACTGTAGGATAGATTTCAGCCAAGTCTTTCCTTCTCTTTTCAGCAGTGGTAATTGCTACTTTCTTGATCATTGGTATTGTACTGTATATTCACAATATATCTTATCTTAAGTGTGTGACTTAAAGTTGTCAACCATTTTCAAAAAAGAGTAGATTTTAACCCTTAATTGATTTTACAATAAAAGAGAGATTTTGTTAATTCAATTATTTGATAAAGTGAAACTTCAATCAGTAAGATTTTTAGCAGCACGGGGATGAACAGTGATACATTACTACCTATTAATACCAGATAAAACAACAAAGGAGGCAAATGATGTACCGAAAAAGGTTCCATTTAATTCTTACTATTATATTATTCTATTCATTGATTTTCGCTTCTACATATGAACCGAATAATGCATTTGCTTTCGATGACAAGCAATCAGATTTAATCGTATCTGCTGAAAAATTATATTTAAGAGAAGGGCCTGGATTATCTTTTCCAATTATTAAGACTTTAAAACAAAATCAAGAGCTTACTTTTATTGAGAAACAAGATGATTGGTATCATGTTCAAGTTGGAGATGAGGAAGGATGGGTTGCCTCATGGCTAACTTCAACAAAAAAGACAGAAAGTGAGCCTTCCATTAACAAAACTGCAATCTCACAAGTAGATCATCTTAACTTACGTTCAGAACCGTCTGTGAATTCTGCTATTTTAAATCAATTAAATACTGGAGATGAAGCAGAAGTTTTAAAAGAGCAAAATGGTTGGCTGCAAATTAATTACAATGGAACGACCGGATGGATTTCTAGTGATTATGTATCAGTCAATGACAATGTTGGCAACGTAAATAGTAATTTAACAGAATCTAGTGAGTCAGATACAGAAGAAGGAGAGTCTTCTTCGAATTCGAGTATTGAAATAGATCCAAACACATTCACAGTTGTTGTTGATGCATTATATGTTCGTAAAAAAGCGGATTTATCTTCAAAAAAATTAGGTGTTGTCAATAAGGGTGACCAATTCGAAGTACTAGAACGCAATAATAATTGGGTGAAAATTCAAAATGACGAAGTAAAAGGTTGGGTTTATAGCTTTTATGGAACATTTACTGTAAACCCTGATCAGCATACATCTTCAAACAATGAAGCAAATCCCGAGGGTGATTCTTCTAATGTAGTAACAATTATTTATAATGGGACAAACCTTCGAGAGGAGCCTTCAACTTCTTCAAATATTGTAGTGCATGCGAATGCTGGAGAAAAGTTTAGTATTATTTCTTCTAAGGACGATTGGTATGAAGTTAAAATAGATGAAAATACTTCCGCATTTGTTGCAAATTGGGTTGTTTCGACAAATGATCAAAACACTCAGGGACAAGAAAAAAAGCAAGAAGAGCGTAAAAAAGGTACTTTAAAAGGGGTAACAATTGTTCTTGATCCTGGACATGGCGGAAATGATATGGGGACAACGGGTGTCCGTGGAACCGAAGAAAAGGATATTAACTTAAAAACCGCTGAGTTACTTAAATCAAAATTACGTTCTGCTGGTGCAGAGGTAATTTTAACGAGAGAATCTGATGTTTACGTTGACTTACGTAAACGTGTTTCTATTTCACACCAGTACGCTGCGGATGCTTATATAAGCATCCATTACGATGCAACCGAAGATAGCTCCATTTCTGGATTTACAACATACTATACTAATAATTATCAAAGCCAGCTTGCGGAATATGTACATGATGGACTAGCAGAAAAAGTAACATTGCGGGACCGTGGTGTACAGCCTGGAAACTATTTAGTATTACGAGAAAATAAACAAAAAGCTATCTTAATAGAATTAGGTTATTTAAGCAATCCTAATGAAGAACGTATAGTTACAACAGATTACTATAGAGAACAAGCTACACTAGGAATTTATCAAGGTATACTAAATTATTTTGATGCACAACTTGAAAATTAATAAGGAGTTGCTCCATTTTTAGGAGCAACTCCTTTCGTTTAATCATTTTTCAAAAATACCAGCTCTTTTAATTGCTTTAAATCAAAAATTATTCGGTCCATCCAATGAAAGCCAGATAATTTGTTCTGTATGAATAAAGAATGGAACTTGACCAATTTCTAGCACAATGTATTGAGGCAAAACATGCCTTAGAATTCCCTGCTGTACAATTTTATCAGATGTTTGAACAGTTATTTTCTGTCCTATTAAATTTTTTGCTGTTTCGTTAAAATAAGGACTAATTACTTTATCTAAACGAGCCAATCTTCCACTCCTTTTTCTATATACTGGTTTTATAGTATGGGAGTAAAGAATTGTTTGCTACTACTCTTTAGTTTTAGATTCGACAATTACCGTAACTGGCCCATCATTAATTAGAGAAACATCCATCATTGCTCCAAAAATACCCGTCTCAACTTTTAAACCATATTTCTTTAGCTCTTCATTAAATGCTTCCCATAACGGGCGAGCCTGTTCAGGACGTGCTGCATCTATAAAACTTGGCCTTCTACCCTTTTTTGTTTCTGCATATAAAGTAAATTGTGAAACTGATAAAATATCTCCACCATGGTCAATGATAGAATGATTCATTTTACCAGTCTCATCTTCCCATAATCTTAGCTCTGCAACTTTTTTCGCTGCATATTGTACATCTTCCAGAGTGTCGCTATGAGTTAATCCTACTAATAATACATATCCTTTATCAATTGCACCTGTTACTTCGCCATCGACAGTAACAGATGCTTGTTTACTTCGTTGTATAACTACTCTCATCTTTTACCTCTATTTTGATTAATTTATTACTCGTTGAACGGAATAGATATCAGGTAATTGTTTAATACGTTCCACTACTTTATGCAATCCAGAAATGTTCGAAATCGAGATTGTTAAGTGAATGGTTGCAATTTTATCGTGATCTGCACGACCTGTCACTGCTAAAATATTTGTTTTAGCCTCAGTAACAGCATGCATAACATCATTTAAGATTCCTGGGCGATCAAATGCAGATACTTCTATATCAACCGGATATTCTTTTCTAACCTGCGTCTCGCCATGCTCCCATTCTACTTCTATTAAACGGTCAGCATGCTGCCCATCTTGAATATTCGGACAGTCTCCACGATGGACTGAAACTCCGCGTCCTTTCGTAATAAATCCAACAATTTCATCGCCGGGAACAGGTGTACAGCAACGTGATAATCGAATAAGTAAATTATCAATCCCTTTAACAATAACCCCTGATTCTGTTTTACGTTTTTTTGTTGAAGGGTTTTGCATTTCCTTTACAATTTTTTCAAGCGCTTCTTCCTGCTCGCGTTCTCTTCTTTTCTTTTCTGCTAAACGATTAACAATTTGTTGAGCTGTTATACCACCGACACCAACTGCGGCAAATAAATCCTCTTCATTCGTGTAATTTAATTTATCTAGTACACGCTTCATATTGGCCGGAGAAAGAACTTCTTTACTATCAAAATCTTGAGACTTGATCTCTTTTTCAATGAGCTCTTTGCCTTTTACAACATTTTCCTCACGCAAATGTTTCTTAAAGAATTGTTTAATTTTATGTTTTGCTTGAGAGCTTTGAGCAATTTTCAGCCAATCTCTGCTAGGTCCAAACGATTGTTTAGACGTTAAGATTTCAATAATATCCCCTGTTTTTAAAAGAGTATCTAGAGGAACCATTTTCCCGTTTACTTTAGCTCCGATTGTCCGATTCCCTACCTCTGAATGGACACGATATGCAAAGTCGATTGGCACCGAGCCTGAAGGAAGCTCGATTACATCCCCTTTTGGCGTAAACACATATACCATATCTGAGAATAAATCGAATTTTAAAGATTCCATAAATTCTTCCGCATTGGACGATTCGTTTTGGAACTCTAAAATTTCTCGGAACCAAGTTAATTTTTGGTCGATGCTCTCCTTCTCGTTATTAACGGTTTTCCCTTCCTTATACGCCCAGTGTGCAGCAATCCCGTATTCTGCGATTTGATGCATTTCCTTCGTACGAATTTGCACTTCTAATGGGTCGCCATAAGGTCCAATGACAGTTGTATGCAATGATTGATATAGATTTTGCTTTGGCATCGCTATATAATCTTTAAAACGACCTGGCATCGGTTTCCATAATGTGTGTACAATTCCTAAAACGGCATAGCAATCTTTTATGCTATCTACTAATATACGTACTGCCAGCAAATCATAAATTTCATTGAATTGTTTATTTTGTAAAACCATTTTTCGGTAGATGCTATAAATATGTTTTGGGCGACCATATATTTCAGCATCAATTTCGACATCATGAAGCTGTGACTTTATTTCGTTCATTACGTTTTCTAAATAGGCTTCTCGTTCAACTCGTTTTCTTTTCATCAAGCTGACAATTCGATAATATTGTTGAGGATTTAAATACCGTAATGCTGTATCTTCAAGCTCCCATTTTACTTTCGAAATTCCTAGGCGGTGAGCAAGTGGTGCAAAAATTTCTAATGTTTCATTTGAAATGCGTCGTTGTTTCTCAGCAGATAAGTGCTTCAATGTTCGCATATTATGAAGACGGTCAGCAAGTTTAATTAAAATAACACGGATGTCTTGAGCCATTGCAACAAACATTTTTCGATGATTTTCAGCTTGTTGCTCCTCTTTAGATAAATATTTAATTTTACCTAATTTTGTAACGCCGTCTACAAGCATGGCTACTTCTTCATTAAACTCTCTAACTAAATCGTCCCTTGTAACTGTTGTATCTTCTACAACATCGTGAAGAAAACCAGCAGCTACCGTTTCCGGATCCATTTGAAGTTCAGCTAAAATGCCTGCAACTTGTATAGGATGGATAATATACGGTTCACCTGAGCTGCGAAGCTGTTCTTTATGTGCTTCATTTGCAACTTCGTATGCTTTCTTTACAAAAGCAACATGTTCCTCATTCATATATACTTTGACTTTCGCGAATACATCTTCGGGCGTCAATATTTGCTCTTTCGCCATTAGTTGTCCACCTTGCTAAAAAATTTTCAGATTAGATATATAAACTTAATTGTATAAAAAATGTGTATAAAAAGTAAAGATAAGGCCTTAAATCCTTCATGAAAACCGACAATTTCGAACAATTTTCGAACATTATATGTAATTTACATGTTGAGTGTTGTCCTTTTTGTTCTCATATCCGCCAAATTTTCGGGTTTATCCGCCAATTTTATCAATTTATCCGCCAAATGTCTTTCCGAATTAAATAGCGCCTATTTTTGTTCTTACCCTCATAATGAAAATCTAGCCTTTTTAATATTTTATTGACTGTATCTTCACTCTCAATTAAAAAGAAATCTCGAAATTCTCTATTTGTAATCCACTCATTTAGTAGTAAACGATAATCATGCAACACTTGTAATAATGCTTCCTTTCATTCAACTCCACAAGAACAGATAAATTTGCCCCGTTTGTATTGCATTGTTCTGCCACAAGTACAAATTGCACCTTTTCGAATAGATGGAATTTCAAAACGAGGCTTATAGACACCCGGATAATACAATTTAAGAAGTTTTGCTTTAATAATTCAAAGTGAACATCTGCAATTAAAGGTTTCTTATATTTTAATAATAACTTCTTCACTTCTGTTCGCAAACCAATTGCATGGAAAATAGGAATTTCTCCAGGTATTTTACCAATAACTGTTGTTGGTTCTGCGATGACAACTCCTTTGTGAACAGGAACAGATAATCCTAATTTCCCAACCACTCCTTCAATAAATTCAGCATGGCGTTTTACTTGCTCAATCGGACTTTGGAAGCTTTCAATTTCTCCAGTTTTTTTCTTACGTATAAACTGATGCTTGTCTTCTTCATACCAAATAAAACCTGAAACATTTTTATTTCAATGATAAGGATGAAATATTCACAGGCAAGTAATGTATCAATTTGATGGCCTAAAGTTTCGTAATTATGAAAAAAAAACGTATTTTCTGGCAAATCAATTTCATGCCAGTAGGCGTCAACTCTTAATTCGCCTTTATAGCCTATTTCAGCACGTTTTAGAAGACCTGATATCATATCATTTGTGCTCTACGACTTAATGCTTCCCAATATGGCTATCTTTGATGGCATTAATCGTTCAATTACAACCAAAGGCATCCCCCCCTTTAATTGTACTTAAAAGAGAGGAGATGAAAGAAAATATTGGGTTTTAATGGAATTTCAATTTTTGAAGTGTTTTAGAAGTTTACTAACTAATCCTTACAGAAAACGAATGATCTATACGTAATCACAACCTCGCTAGATATTCATTAAATATAATAAACCTCTTTCAAAACTAATAGCTTTGAAAGAGGTAGATATTTGTTAGTATTCGATTAATGTTTTTACAGGGTACTCGCCAATTTTACCGCGGCCATTTAACTCTTTTAATTCAATGATAAATGCGCAGCCAGCTACAACGCCGCCTAATTTTTCGATTAACTGGATTGTTGCATCCACAGTTCCACCAGTTGCTAATAAATCATCAACGATTAATGCCTTTTGACCAGGTTTAATTGCGTCTTTGTGCATTGTTAATACGTCTTTACCATACTCTAAGCCGTATTCAACACGAACTACCTCACGAGGTAATTTCCCTTCTTTACGTACTGGGGCAAATCCTACTTCAAGAGCATATGCGACTGGACAACCAATAATAAATCCGCGCGCTTCAGGACCAACAATAATCTCTGCTCCTACTTCTTTTGCGAATTTTACGATTTCATCTGCTGCATATTTGAAAGCTGGACCGTTATCCATAATAGTCGTAATATCTTTGAAGCTAATTCCTTCTTTAGGCCAGTTTTCAACCGTTGTTACATATTGCTTTAAATCCATTATCAATTTATCCTCCTTAGGAATACTGATATTCCTTCATTCGTTCATTAAACCATTGTTTCAATTCTAAGTAAGGTGCATACAAGAGCTTCTGCTCGATTTCTAATTGTTCTACACGCTTTTTATAGATTGATGCATCAGTGAGTGCACGTTTTGGTGCATCACTATTTATAGTTGTCAGACCATTTTCTATTTTAACAAATCCTAGTTCAAAAAACACGTTTGTCATAAATTTAATTACTTCAATATTTAATCCTATGTGCTGTGATAGTTGTTGCATATGGTTTTGTAAATGAAATGCCGGCCGTTTCTTTAGAAATGTATAATACCATGCAAAATGTTCTCGAGTAGGCATGCCATTGAAAAATTGCGAATCCTGCGTAAAGAAAACTGCATAAATTCTTTTCGGCTCATATTGCTTAATTACCATTTCTAGCATTTCAACATTTTGAGGCAAATCTAACAGCACGATATAAGGAGACGAATAGTCTGTCCCTTGCTCACCTACTAAATAGATTGGTTCATTTATCATTGCTTTAAAATATTCCACTGTATTTTGTTGGAATGCTAATAATGCACACTGTGTTAACGGTAATGTATTAATCCACCTTTGAACAGGTTTTTTCCCTCTATAATCATATAGCTGCCATTCATCCGTTTGAACATCCGATATCATTATTTGAGGCTTTTTATTTCCTTGCCATTCATTTATTTGTAAATCACCTACAAACGATAATTGTACTCCATAAGTAATCTCATCATGCAAATAGCCCTTATTAAAGCCAATCGCATCGATAGTACCATGAGAATCCTCAAGCTCCAATTTTATATGATTATCAGCTGCGCCAATTTTTCGCATCGAGCGAACTTTAACGTTTTGTAATGCATAAACAGGTTTAGCAAAGCCTGTACCAAAAGGGGCAAGCTTTTTGATTTCTTCAATTGATTCTACTGAAATCTCGCTAATCTCTAATGGCACATCTACTAACAGCTTTGGTTCTAATAAGTCATCTGTTAAACATTGCTCTGCCTGCTCATGAAGACGTTGACGCAGTTCATCCACATATTCCATACCAAAGGTCATTCCCGCTGCCATCGGATGTCCTCCAAAGTGTGGAAGTATATCTCTATTTTTAGCAAGCTCATTATATAAGTGGAATCCTTCAATACTCCGTCCAGAGCCTTTTGCTGTCCCTAAATTTGGATCTAATGATAATACAATTGTCGGTCGATAATACTTTTCTACTAAACGGGACGCAACTATTCCAATAACTCCTGGATTCCATCCCTCTTTGGCAACTACAATGACTAGAGAATTTGAAATTACTGGATCGTTTTCAATCATATCAATCGCTTGTTCTGTAATTGTATTGACGATTTCCTTACGTTCACTATTTTTTTTATTTAATTGTTGTGCACCCTGTATTGCATCACTATCATTTTCACTCATTAAAAAGTGTACCCCAGGATCTGCATCTCCTAATCTACCAATGGCGTTTAATCGCGGAGCAAAATAAAACCCTATGGCATCTTCATCAATTTCATGCTGTTTTATACCCGAAATCTCACATAAAGCACGAATCCAAGGGTTATAGGATGATCGCAATTGTAAAATCCCTTGTTGTACAATGTACCGATTTTCCCCAACAAGTGGTACAAGGTCTGCAACTGTACCAACTGCTGCATATTCAAATAAATGCTCTGGTACTTCACCATATAATGCATGTGCTAATTTAAGGGCAACCCCTACACCTGCCAATTCACCAAAAGGGTAATGTCCTTCTGGCACTCGAGGATGAACAATAACATCTGCAGGAGGCAATTCTTCACCTGCTTCATGATGATCTGTTACGATGACATCCATACCTAGCTCTTTTGCAATACGAATTGGTTCAATTCCGCTAATCCCATTATCGACAGTAATAATTAATTGAACACCATCTTCATATGCCTTCCGAAATAATTCCTCATGAGGACCATAGCCATGTGTGAAGCGATTTGGAATACAAAAATCGACATTAGCTCCTAAGTCTAATAAGACATTCAACATGACCGTCGTACTTGTAATGCCATCCGCGTCATAGTCGCCGTATACTAGAATCTTCTCTCCATTTTCTAAAGCGACCTCAATTCTTTCCACTGCCTCTTTCATCCCGTGCAACAAAAACGGATCATGTAAGTTTTTTTCATTTGTATGTAAAATAGACTTTGCATCTTCAGACGATGTAAAACCCCTTGCAACTAATATTTTGGCAGCAAGTGATGATATATGTAAGTCGTTTTGTAATCGAGCAATATCATTTTCATTTGGTTGCTGAACAATCCATTTCTTTTTTGATTCAATCATTTTTTTCACTTCCTTAACTCTTTTATTATACCGGAATTCTTCATAGACTACTAATCATGAAATAGATTGGTAAACTTTCCTAAAGAAAAGGTTGCCTTTTTGAATTGACTTCATCTTTAAATGTATTTGCGAAGAGTAACGCAGGAGCAAATGTATAATCCACTTTCCACCCAATCAATAAAAAGCTAGCCTAAATAAAGAAAAATCTGCTCATGTCTAAAAATTAGAATGAGCAGATTTTTTTTGCAAGTTGTAAGTGAATCATATATTGAACTGGATTAATAAACAGCTCTTATTATTAGTTTTATTAAACAACTGGCTCGTCAGAACCCCATTGTTTTTTCTCTTTTTTCTCAACAACAGTGCCTTTTTTATCCATTTCACGGCATTTTAATGTATACCAAATTTGTGCCGCAATACAAATAGATGAATACATACCAGTTACTAACCCGATAAGCAATGCTATTGAGAAGTTGCGGATTGCTGGGGCACCAAAGATTAACAGTGCCACAACAACAATAATTACAGTTAATACTGTATTAACAGAACGTGCCATTGTTTGACGAAGCGATTTATTAACAATTTCTGCAAGTTCTTCTTTTGTTGTAACTTGTTCTTTCCGAACAATATTTTCACGGATACGGTCAAATGTAACAATCGTATCATTAATTGAATAACCGACAATTGTTAAAATGGCAGCGATAAACGTAATATCTACTTCTAATCGCAAGAAGCTGAAAATAGCTACCATGAAGAATACGTCATGCAGTAACGATGCAATCGCACCAACACCCATGCGCCATTCAAAGCGGAAGGCAACATAAATAATAATTCCTAGCGCTGCTAATGCTAGAGCATAAATGGCATTTTTCACCAATTCTCGACCTACTGTTGGAGAGACAGTACTAACACTTGGATCTTCACCATAATCCTTCTTAACAGCAGCTTTTAAATCTAATATTTCTTGTTGATTCAAGTCATCCTTGTACGTAATGACTGCTGTATTTTGATCCTCGCCAGAAATAACAATTTTATCTGAAGGGAATCCTATACCTTCTAAATAATCATTCATTTCCTCTTGAGTTGTTTGTTCTTCTGTAAGGATTTCGACACGTGTACCACTTGAGAAGTCAATACCTAAGTTCAATTTAAAGATGCTTATGATTATAATACCAACAATCATAATAGCAACAGACAACGTATAAAACTTTTTACGGTTATGCACGAAATCAAGACGGTCAAAATTCGTTGATAAATCCAATGTTTCCAACTCTTCTGAAGAATCATGGATTTTTGATTTTTTAACACCGTATAAGAATGGACTATTAAAGTATCCGCTCTTTACAAGCAGACCACCTAATACACGCGACAACCAAACAGCTGTCACAAAGCTTAGCAAAATTGTAATGATAAGCGTTGTGGCAAAACCTTTTACAGAGCTTGTACCAAAATAGAATAATACAGCTGCAGCAAGTAATGTTGTTAATTGTGCATCAATAATTGCAGACAACGATTGTTTTGAGCCGAGGTTGTAAGCATCTTTAATAGATTTGCCCACTCGCAATTCTTCTCGAATACGTTCCGCAGTTAAAATATTTGCATCGACTGCCATACCGATACCTAGTACAAGGGCAGCGATACCTGGTAATGTTAGGACAGCATTAATTGCATTAAATACGACTAACACTAAATAAGTAAATACTGAAAGAGTAATAATCGAAATAAAACCTGGAAGTCGATAATAAAATAGCATAAATACAAATATTAAAAGTACCCCTATGATACTTGCAAATACTGTACTTTTTAATGCTTGATCACCAAATTGGGCTCCAACAGATGTTGAATAAATTTCAGTTAATTTTACAGGTAATGCACCTGCATTTAACACACTGGCAAAATCCTTTGTTTCTTGAACTGTAAAGTTTCCGCTAATCATAACATCTGTTGTATTTAATACTTGATTTACAGATGCTGCCGAAACGAATTTTGGTTTTGGTTTTGCTGATTCAGCTTTGTAAGAGTCTACACCTTCTTCAAAATCCAACCATACAACTAAAAGATTTTCTCCAGCGGGCATTTTTGAAATTTTTTCTGTTACTTCGGCAAACTTCGAAGCATCTTTTAATGTAAGTGTAACAATTGGTCGGTTTTGCTGGTCAAATGAAGCTGCAGCTCCACCTTCTACTAAATCTTTACCATCTAGCAATAGGTTGTCATTTACATCACGGAATGTTAAGTTAGCTGTGCTCGATAATAATTCGCGGGCCGATGATTGATCGTCAATCCCAGCTAGCTGTACACGAATTCTATCGTCACCTTCAACTTGAATACTCGGTTCGCTTACACCGAATTGGTTAATACGATTTGAAAGCGCAGTAGTCGTATCCGTCATAACACTCTCTGTGATTTCTTGTCCATCTTCTAAAGGCTCTACTTCATATAAAACTTCAAATCCACCTTGTAAATCCAAGCCGAGATTTACATCTTTTAAAACTTCTTTTACTGTTGTACCCATTGCAGCAAACAGAACAATTGCAATAAGTACAAAAGTAAAGATGCGGCTTTTTAACTTCATCTAAATGTCCTCCTCAAGTTTGTGCGTACCCCGCTTTGTACACACAAAAACGCAAAAGCGTTCTCTTTCAAAAATAATACAAAAGCATAAACTTTTTAATGATTGGAACTAAGTCAAATCATCTATTTCTTATGTAACAAATTCATTATGAGTCACCTTTGTCTAGCTGTCAAACCGAATCATCCAGTAATTATTGTTTTTCCTTCGAAAAATTAGGTTCTAATAGCATGCGTAATTCATCTTGAGTTATATCATTAAACCAATTTGTTGTTTGAAACTGTTGAATTTGAAAATAGCTTACTATTTCTGACGGTTTTATGGAATAAATAGTTTCTACAATTTCAAACAAGCGAAGTTCTTCAATTCTTTTTTTTCTCCACTTTTTTTGAATGCAAAAATTCCATATCTCTTCTGTAGTCATTCCATCATATTCATAATAATTTATTTCATCTAATTTGCTTTGTAATACTGGTAAAACTTTATTGTATAGCTGTTCGTACTGAATCATTACAATCACCCCAACCAGTAGTTTTAACTAGCAAAGTCCAAGCATACAAATATTGTATCTGATATTTTTGGAAATGAGAAGGGATTGAATGAATGGGATCATTTGTTAAAGGAACTATTTTTTTAACGTTTGTTATTTTCTTGTCGAAGTTGTTTGGCTTCATATATAGAATTCAGTTTATGAGGATTGCAGGGGAAGAAGCAGTCGGGATATATATGACGTCATACCCCGCTTTTGTTTTTTTCATTTCAGTACTACAACTAGGCATCCCTATTGCGGTTGCTAAAATTGTAGCCGAACTACATGCTAAAAGAAGAGATGGACAATTAAAGTCTGTTATGCAAACTGCTACACGATGGTCCATCCTATCAATCATTATTTTCACACCATTACTTTATTACTTTATTCCATATTTGGCGGGCACCCTTTTACATAATGAAGCAACAAAGTTTACGCTCTACATCGCTTTAGGTGCTGTACCAATTGTCGTATTCTCTGGACTTTTTAGAGGGTATCTACAAGGAATTGCTGTCATTTCAGCAACTGCTTGGTCCCAAATGTTGGAACAAGTTATACGTATAGTCCTAATCACATTTTTATTGCCATTTTTCGCAACACCAGATAATCCTGCTGCAACAGCTGGATATGCGATGGCTATTACAGCTATTGGAGAGCTCTTCTCATTTATCTATTTATATATTCACTACAACATTAAGAAAAAAAGGCCTAGACAATCAGACCCT
The DNA here is from genome assembly GCF_003966145.1 of Lysinibacillus telephonicus. Classification (GTDB taxonomy): domain Bacteria; phylum Bacillota; class Bacilli; order Bacillales_A; family Planococcaceae; genus Ureibacillus; species Ureibacillus telephonicus. Next base: position 105,418 of record NZ_RXNR01000004.1, on the reverse strand, counting down.
AAAAAAGCTTATCCAGCAATGCCTTTATTGCGTATAGCAGTTCCTTCTGCCGGCAGTAGACTATTTGGAACATTCACTTGGTTTTTAGAACCAATTGTCTTTTTAAAAGCTCTTACAGTAGCAGGTGTTACCGCAGCAGGTGCAACGACTTTGTACGGAATTATTTCAGGTGTTCACATACCATTACTGTTATTCCCATCTTTTATTCCGAATGCACTTGCAATTGTTCTCATCCCTGCTGTTAGTGATGCGGTTGCAAGAAACAATCATCATTTATTAAACGAACGGATTGGTATTTCCTTGCGCTTATCATCATTAATTGGCTGTTATGCAGCTACTTATTTTTTCCTGCATGGAGACGAATTGGCAATGAGACTTTTCCATCTAGAAGAAAATAGAGGATTTATGCGAATACTTGCACCGATTTTTTATTTTTATTATATTCAGAGCCCGCTTCATTCTATTTTGCAAGCAGTTGACGAAGCCCGCCCTGCTATGATGAACTCTATTTATGGCGGACTCGGCAAGTTATTTATTATGTTTGTACTAGCCTCGCAGCCATTTATTCAAGAACGAGGTGCCATTATTGCAATAGGATTTGGTGTTTTAGTTACATCATTTTTACATATTGCAACACTTCGAGGACATAAGATGATCAGCGCAGGCTTCCGCTTTTTTGCTATTCCGTACGGTATATTCATTCTCACATGCATCATTCAAACATTTATTTTACCGATATTATCGTTTGATTTTTGGACAAATAGTGTCATCACATTAATCATTCTAACTGTGCTGTTAATTTTAACAAACCAATTTAAATGGAGTGATTTTAATTATTTACGATCAATTCTTTCTCGTCGAGTTTAATTGTACATGAAATTCGTTATTCTCATAGCAACAATAAAAAATATCTTTAATATTTCCATAACCTTCTCGACTTAAATTTTGGATAAGCCAATCCCTGTCCTGCTGTATTAGCTCTAAATGTTTATCGACAATAAAGCCGTCAACAACTAGCGGTAAAATAAGTGGATCTTCATTCTTTAAAAAAATCGATAATTTTCCGGAAGGTTCTAGAAAAGCGTATGCGATATTTTGTATCGAGGGAATTCTTTCTTCACGCATTTGTTGAAACAAGTCATCTAAATTGTACCTTTGCTTTTTCATTTCCTCCTGATTGATGACGCCATCACGAACAATGATAGAAGGATCCCCATCGATTACATCACGGATACGCTTATTTTTTAAAGTTATGAGTGAATTTAAATATTGTATCGCAAATAAGATGATAATCGGTAAAATGCTTTCGAAAATTGGTTTATCTATACCCTCTAATGCAAATGCAACACACTCTGCGATTAAAACAAATATAACTAAGTCCATAATACTTAATTCGCCCACTTCTCTCTTACCCATAAGGCGAAAGACAATTAAGATAAATATATATAAAAATACTGTTCTAAAAAGGAGTTCCAAATATACTTCCATTGTACACATCCTCTCTTCAAACATTGTAGGCACTTCAATTCATTACTATTCAATAAAATAAGAAAAGGGTAAAATCTCATTGTTTCTTAACTAGAATCGATGTCACTTTTAACTTTGGGGTTAATCTCATTTTAAGGTGCTGTAGCTTCTAGCCACTTCTTAAGGGAGGTTTATACTGCCCTATATACAATAAAAAGCTTACTAATTCGGAGCATGTCCAAATTAGTAAGCTTTTTGAATTTCAAATATTAATCTGTAATTACCCGTCCGATTGCTTGACGCTCAAATTTTAAACGTGTATTTCCATCAACAATAATAACAACTGCTGAATCCTCAATAGCGTCTACCTGGCCGTGAAGACCACCAATCGTTACAACCTTATCCCCGCGCTTTAAGCTGCTCTGCATTTGTGCAGTTGCTTTTTGCCTTTTTTGTGCTGGACGGATTAAAATAAACCACATTGCAACGAACATAACAAGTATTGGTAATAAACCTAATAATGAATCTCCCATATATAGACCTCCTTTCAAAAATCTCACTTATTAAGTATAGTATAAAACGAGTAGAAAAAGCGATTTGAAACTATCATTTTTATGAAAATAATCATATTTTTTTCAAAAATACTAAAATTTTAAGCATTTTTATTTATCCATGATATGAAGTTTTAGAAATTTTTGGCATTCGGTTTATTAAACCCGTATTTTTCGAAAAATTCTTCACGGAAGTCTCCAAGTCGATCTTCTCGAATAGCTTGTCTAACTTGTTCCATTAAATTTAATAAGAAATGTAAATTATGATACGTTGTTAAACGAAGTCCAAATGTTTCTTCAGTTCGGAAAAGGTGGCGCACATATGCACGAGTATAGTTTTTACAAGTATAGCAATCACAATTCGGGTCAAGCGGTCCAAAATCACGTGCATATTTTGCATTTTTTATCACTATACGGCCTTCTGATGTCATTAATGTTCCGTTACGTGCTATACGAGTAGGTAATACACAGTCAAACATATCGATGCCGCGAATTGCCCCATCGATTAATGAATCGGGTGACCCTACCCCCATTAAATATCTTGGTTTATTTTCAGGCAGCAATGGAGTCGTATATTCAAGCATACGATTCATAATATCCTTTGGCTCCCCAACTGAAAGTCCGCCGACTGCATATCCTGGTAAATCAAGTTCAACTAAAGCCTCGGCTGATCGTTTACGCAACTCTTCATATTCTCCACCTTGAACAATACCGAATAGAGCTTGATCCTCTGGTCGTTTATGCGCTTCTTTACAACGCTTTGCCCAGCGTGTTGTACGATCTACAGAATCCAGCATATATTCGTACGTTGCAGGATATGGTGGACATTCATCAAAGGCCATCATAATATCTGAGCCTAAATCATTTTGAATTTCCATCGCCTTTTCTGGACTTAAGAATAGTTTATCTCCATTTAAATGATTGCGGAAATGAACTCCTTCTTCTTTAATTTTACGAAAATCACTTAATGAAAATACTTGAAATCCCCCAGAATCAGTTAAAATTGGACGGTCCCAGTTCATAAACTTATGAAGACCTCCAGCTTCTTTAATGATATCGTTGCCAGGACGAAGCCATAAATGATAAGTGTTCGATAAAATAATACCCGCATTCATTTCTTTTAATTCTTCTGGTGACATTGTTTTTACAGTTGCTTGAGTACCTACAGGCATAAATGCCGGCGTCTCAAAAGAACCATGTGGTGTATGAACAATTCCAAGTCTTGCACCTGTTTGCTTACAAGTTTTAATTAATTCATAAGTTACTGCTGGTTTTGTCATGTTTGATTTATTTCCTCTCTCTAAGAAAAGTGCAAGAGTCCTCATAGCCCTTGAGCTGCTTAAAATCTCCGAGGACAAGTGGCTATTTTTACCTTCGTGGCAAGCATACTCGACTTTAGGCCACAATGCATGTGCTGCACTCTTCAAAAAATTAATAGTTGGTTTAAGTAAAAAGCAACTTTATCCTTATCGAATTGGGCGAATAAACATAGCATCTCCAAAGCTAAAGAAGCGATATTTTTCTTCCACTGCTATATTATACGCATTTAATATAATTTCTCTAGAAGTTAGCGCACTAACTAACATAACTAATGTTGATTTAGGTAGATGGAAGTTCGTTATTAACCCATCGATTGCTTTATATTCAAAGCCTGGGTAAATAAAGATGTTTGTCCACCCTTGCTCAGCTCGAATTTCACCATCATATTTATGGGCAATTGTTTCAAGCGTACGTGTTGATGTTGTACCAACTGCAATAACTTTTCCACCGTTTGCTTTTATACGGTTAATTGTTTGTGCAGCTTCTTCAGTTACACTATAAAATTCTGAATGCATATCATGGTTTTCAATCGAATCAACACTTACTGGGCGAAACGTTCCAAGTCCAACATGTAGTGTAATAAAGACAATTTCTACACCTTTTGCCTTAATTTCATCTAATAATTCGTTAGTAAAATGCAGGCCTGCTGTTGGTGCGGCAGCTGAACCAATTTCTTTTGAATAAACCGTTTGATAACGTTCACGATTATCTAATTTTTCATGTATATAAGGAGGTAATGGCATTTCCCCTAATTTGTCCAAAATTTCGTAAAAAATACCATCATAGCTGAATTTAAACATTCTACCGCCATGATCTAATTCACCTGTACAGGTTGCTTTAAGCAAGCCGTCACCGAATGTAATTACCGTGCCAACTTTAACTCGTTTTGCAGGCTTTACAAGTGTCTCCCACTCATCATCACTACCCTGCTTTAATAATAAAAGCTCTATATGGGCACCTGTTTCTTCCTTTTCACCAAATAATCGTGCTGGCATTACACGAGTATCGTTTAAAACGAGGCAATCCCCTTCATGCAACTCTTCTACAATATGTTTAAATAGACTATGCTCCACTTCACCTGTTTTTCGATCTACAATCATCAACCGACTTGCAGTACGATCCTCTAGTGGTGTTTGTGCAATTAATTCTTCTGGTAAATGGAAATCAAAATCTTCTACTTTCATTTTAAATACTTCCTTTTTCTAGCTTTTTTAAGGTTGTTCTGGATAAGTATAACCAAAATGATCATATGCTAATTTGGTTGCAACTCGTCCTCTTGGCGTTCGCTGTATAAAACCAATTTGCATTAAATATGGTTCATATACATCTTCAATTGTAACCCGTTCTTCCCCAATTGAAGCAGCCAATGTATCAAGCCCAACAGGTCCGCCACGGAATCCATCAATCATGCTAATCATTAACTTACGATCGATATGATCAAGTCCTAGTGGGTCCACCTGCAATAATTCCAGCGCTTGTTTTGCAAGTGTATAGGAAATCGAACCATCCCCTATAACCTGCGCATAATCCCTTACTCGTTTTAGCAAACGATTGGCAATTCGAGGCGTCCCCCTTGAGCGTCTTGCAATTTCCCGTGCTGCAGCTCGTTCGATATCAACATTAAATAAATGGCTGCTGCGTAATACAATTTCAATTAAGGACGCTTCATCGTAATAATCCAGGCGCAGTAACACACCAAAGCGATCCCTTAAAGGCGCAGATAAAGAACCGGCTTTTGTTGTTGCGCCCACTAATGTGAATGGCGGTAATTCAAGTCGAATTGAACGTGCTTCAGGACCTTTTCCCACTACAATATCAAGGCAAAAGTCCTCCATCGCAGGATACAATACCTCTTCTATTGCTCGTGGAAGACGATGAATTTCATCAATAAACAACACGTCACCCGGTTGAAGAGAGCTTACAATTGCAGCTAGATCACCAGACCGTTCAATAGCTGGGCCACTCGTTAATCGAATATTTACATCCATTTCATTTGCAATAACTGAAGCAAGTGTAGTTTTCCCTAATCCAGGAGGACCGTAAAGTAAACAATGATCAAGGCTTTCCTGGCGAAGTTTCGCTGCTTCGATAAAAATAGTTAAGTTATCCTTAACTTTTTGTTGACCAATATATTGCGACAACCTTTGAGGTCGGAGTGAAAGTTCAAGTTGTTCCTCAAATTCATTTGCTTCACTCGAAATGATTCTTTCTGTCATCATCACTCACCCCTCTTACTTTAAATTTAACAATAGCTGTAATGCATGTTTCATATAGCCTTCTGTTGTTGTAAGCTGTTCATTTTCCTCTAGGCTCGGTTTAATTTTCGCTAACTCCTTCTCGGAATAACCAAGCGCCGTTAGTGCAAGCATCGCTTCTTCTAATTCGTGCTTATTAGGATTTATACCAAACAGTGGCAACTCATCTTCCAAACTCGGCAATTCAACTTTCTCAAGTAAAGCCCCCAGTTTCCCTTTCAAATCTAAAATCATTTGTCGTGCAGTTTTTTTACCTACTCCTGGGAATTTAACTAAAAAGGCTTCATCTTCTAATTCAATTGCTTGTATCACTTGGGATGGATTCCCGCTCGCTAAAATTGCCAACGCTCCTTTTGGACCAATGCCGGATACAAGAATTAATTTTCGAAAAAGCTCACGTTCATCAAGCGATCGAAACCCGAATAACATTTGAGCATCTTCACGAACATGCATATGTACAAATATTTGTTGAAGCTCCTCTTTTAGACGAAAAGCAAAAGGATTAGGCGAGTAGATTTGCCATCCAATTCCTTGTTGCTCTAGTACTATATATTCTGGTGTAATTCTAGTAATTTGACCAATTATGTAATCATACATCTAAATCCCTCGCATTCACTGTTTAAAATTATAGCATACTGTTCGCGTTTAACCCGAACAAAATATCTTCTTTATAAAGAGCAAGTCCCATTTAGCTGCACGTTGGCTAACATGCCATCCCATGCACAGACGAAAAGAGTGGCTTAAAGCAAATGATTAATACTTTCTTATTCAAAGATCAAATCGCTAATACATTAAAAATTCATGCGAAATTTTTCTATCAGTTATTTACTTTATGTTGGTTCAAAAAATACTAGAAAAAAGAAGCACAATTGTACTGCAAGAGGGCATTAATTAAAGCGTGTAACAACTCTGTACAACGCAAGTAAGCCTCGTAGTGTTGGAGAACGAGAATATTACCTCCGTACGACATCATGACTCGTTAGATCCCTAATTCCTACTACACAAAAAAATTTCTCTATCTTATTCTACAAAAGAAAGACCGTCCTTTTTAGACGGCCATTTAAATTCTCTATTTAATAGATTTTTATTAATTCTAACATAATTTATCTTGTTATTAATCTTTCCTTTGTAAAATTTCAATTTCATTAATCAAATCAGGCCAATGCCTTAATGCTTTTTCAGTAAATGGCATTAAATAGTCTAAAAAAGCCTCTTTATCATAATCACCTAGTTGTAAAACATATAGCCATTCTCGCAGTAATTCATTTGGATATTGAAGATAATAAATTTTTTGCAAACAAAGATCGTATAAAAATGGATGCTCATTTAATAAACTTTTTAAATCATAATTAATTGTTGGCAATGCTCGGTGCATCCATAAAATCATTTCTTCAGCAGAATCCCCTACAACTGCTAAATCAAAATCTATCAACTTCATGGTTTTATCTTCACAAACTAAAAAATTATGATGAACAACATCACCATGAAGTAGTGTCAATTTACCACTTACTTTTTGTTTTTGCCTACGCATTTGTTTTAATACTTTACTCGCAAAGAGTGTAATATCATAATATGCGTGATGTAAAAACGGGCGTAATTCTTCCTCATTCAATATAAACTTTTCAAGGCGGGCATTCCATTTATGAAATAGATTTTGTTTTGGTATGACAAGATGACTTTTCCAGTCTATCTTGTCGCCTGTCTCATGCAATGATTTTAAAATTTTTAAAGCTTGCTTCCGTTGATTTATATTTGAGAAGTCTGCACTCATGCTGTTTGGCTGCCAAAGTTGAACAAGTAAATCGGGTTCCCTGCTTTTTTTCAAGGGAATAACATATGGAAACTTGATTGCTTCTAACTGCTGATGAATTAATTTTACTTTTTGAGCTACAGAGGAATTTTCATATTTTTTTATAAATAAAGTGCCTTTTGATGTCTCATGCTTCCATATATTGTTCTTTATTTGCATTTTAATAATTCCAAGGTGTGTAATGTGATGAATATGGATTCATATAAGGCTTATGGCAGTTTGGATACATAAATTGCTGCTGTGGCATCATGTAAGGCATCACTTGTTGCGGCATTACTTGCTGCATATCATAATTGCCATAGTAAGCATGAGACGGCTGAACTCCATGATCATAATTGTACATATCTTGATTATAATCTGATACGCCAGCTACATTTGTATCTTTATCACAATCTTTATCGTCTGTATCATCTTCATACTGCTCTGACATTACGTATTGAGCTAAATCTTCATTTTGATTTGAGCTCATGGAAGAAGAATCTACTAACCAATCAGGTAATCCTTCATCTTCTGGATAATTAGTATCCATTACTGGTGAAATATCATAATTCGGTTCAAAATACGGCATATTATAAGACATAACTTGTTGAGGTGCGTAGCCGCCTTGACATCCACAGTCATAACTCATATGCTGCGGTTCATAACAACCACATGGTGATGGGTGATGATAAATCGGTTGTTCCTTACATCCACATGGTTTTGGATGATGAAAATGTTGTTCTTTGCATCCGCATGGCATTGGGTGATGATATTGCGGTTGTGGATGTGGAATATATGGTACGTATACAATATGCGGCTGTGGAATAGGCACATATTCTACTTCTTTTTCCACTTCTTTTTCAACTACTTGTTGTACTTGTTGGACCTGAGGCTGCGGCATTGGCATTGGCATTGGTTGCGGCATCTCTATAAATATTGGCTGTGGCTGCGGCATTGGCATCGGCTGTGGTTGTGGCGCTGGCACTGCATGTGGTTGTTGGAAATGCATTTGTGGTGCAAAATCAAAATGGAATTGCGGCGTTAAATCTAGTTGTGGCATTGGTACAGGTTCTGGCATTGGTTTTGGCATTGGCGCTGTTTCTACAACTTTAGGAATTTCTTTTACTGGTTTAGGTTGTTCCTTTGTCATGATTTCTTTAGGAGCTGTTTCAACAGCTTTAGATGTAATAGGCGCAGTCTGTTGTTCTTTTGTCATTCCTGCCTTTGATCCCGGATTTTCAGGAGCATTCGCCGTCTCAGGTAAGACGATTTCCATTCCCGGAACAATATAATCAGGGTTTGCTAAATGAGCATTTAAACGTTTTAATTCATCTAAACCTATCCCATAATGTTTCGCTATTCTCCAGAGCGTTTCACCTTTTTGAACAATATGAATTCGCACAAACATCCTCCTTTTCTCGTTTTATAATATGTGACTCATAGGAAAAGGACACAAAAAAATACAACGTTTTATTTAGTTCCTCGTGATAAACTATGTATGATGGAGTATTGTATATACATGAAATTTAATAAGAATGAGGTGTCACAATGAAAAAAATGTTGGGAGAAGAAAGGCGCCAGGAGCTATTAACAATATTAAAAAATTCTAATGGTCCAATTACTGGCACGGATTTAGCAAAGCATGCAAACGTCTCTAGACAAGTAATTGTAAATGACATGAATTTATTAAAAGCTAAAAATGAGCCCATTATGGCAACTAGTCAAGGATATCTATATTTAAAGATGGATGAAAGTATCGAAACATTTGAAAGAAAAATTGTTTGTTTACATACAGCTGAACAAGCAGAAGACGAAATGCTAACAATTGTCGACTGCGGTGTAACAATTAAAAATGTTATTGTTGAACATCCTGTTTATGGGGAAATTACTGCCTCTATGATGTTATCAAATCGAATGGACGTAAATAATTTTCTTGCTCGTGTAAAAGAGACAAGGGCAAACTATTTGTCTAATTTAACTAATGGAACACATTTACACGTTATTTCGGCACCTTCCAGTGAACAACTTGATCGCTGTGAACAAATGCTACGACAAAAGGGTTATTTGATTGAGGGATGAATTTGAAGGGGGCATTCCACTTTTACCATTTCGGTAAAGAGTTTCGGAAGGCCCCCTCATTTTCATGACAAAAAGCGATCTAAGTCTTCTTTTTTAGGAATGATACAAGCATTTTTCTTCCCTAGCAAATATCTCTTCTTTGCAACAAAATTATAAGCAATATCACGAATAGGAGCTGGGATGATGATGAAAAAGTAAAACATCTTCCATAATCGATCAAGGTTTTTACAAATACGCAGAACTGCAGTTGATTTTGTAAAATACCTATTCCCTTCAATGAGAATAACACTATCAACTGTTTTTGGTATATCATAGTTCATAAATAATTCCTGGCCGATTTCACTTTGAATAGATGCAAATTTAAAATGTTTTTGACGATCCCGTTTTAGTATAAATAAAACAGTTTGATCGCAGAAATTACACTCACCATCGAATAAAATGATATGACTCAAATTGCATCCTCCATTTCTCACTCTGGTGTTAAATATGTATAATATGTTCCGAGCGATTTTACTGTGCAGCCAAGTGAAGCTAATTCCTCTAGCGCCCCTTTCATCATTGACTCATTTTCATCAGCAACTATATCAATGATAAAGAAATAATGTCCTAATCCAGTCTTTAATGGCCGTGATTCAATTTTACTTAAGTTCAATTTACGCCATGCAAAAACAGATAGGACTTGATGCAATGTCCCAGATTCATCTGTTGGCAAAGTTAGCATAAAGGTTGTTTTAGAGTTACCTTGTGAATTTTCTATAGGAAGACGTATATTTTGCTTTGATAAAACAAAAAAGCGAGTATGGTTAAAATGAAAATCATGGATATTATGCTCTACAATTTCCAACCCGTACTTTTCTGCTGATGACGTATTTCCAATCGCAGCGATACAACGATCCGGATTATCTGCTACAAGCTTTGCAGCAGCTGCTGTTGAGGAATACTGGTGCAAAGTGACGCCGCTAAAACGATAAAATAAATATTTATGACACTGTGCTAAAGCATGAGGATGAGAATAAATCCCCTCAACATTTTGCCAATTGTTTCGTTGTGCTTTATTTACCATTAAATGTTGTTGAATTTTTGATAAAACTTCACCAACTACAAATAAATTGGCTTCATGATACAAATAATCGACAGTAAGAGGCACTGATCCTTCCAAGGCATTCTCAACAGGTACAACTGCAAAGTCTACTGCGTCTTTAGATACCGCTTCAATACATTCTGGAATTGTCGTATATGGTATAAGCCTCTCATGAGGAAAAAGACCTTTTGTCGCTAAATATGTAAAGGAAGCTTCGGGTCCTAGATAAGCAATCCGTCTCTCCCATTGTTCATTTTTCACTTTTAAATGCCCCCTAAATTTTCAAATAAATTAAATTTTCAATCAGTTTTAGTTGAAAAAGAGAGAGCAATAAATATTTTTGCTCTCTTTCAAATGTATTTTTTTGTAGGTAGCGGCTGCTCCTTCGATGAGTTGATGGATGTTTTAAAACCCTCTTCGATTTACATAGATGTACAATTCATTGTCGCCATTGCTTTAATTTTTTCCGTCAATATCACATTGACAGGAATAGGATAAGACAGGGCGTTTTGATCTGCACAAGCGTAAATGTACGGCCTTCAATTTACTACTATAATGCGCCGGAACTTATAACTTCCGCTGACTCTACAAATTCTAGCCTCTTTAATTGTTGCAGCAGTTCATCCAACTCTATTTCCATACTTGTTACATCTAACGAAAGCGTGACATTTGCCCGCCCTTGAATCGGGATTGTTTGATGGATCGTTAGAACGTTGCAATGTGCTACAGTAATTATTTCTAGAAGTTTTGCTAATGTACCTTTTTCATCCTGCAGCTGTATAAAAATCGTTAAGATTCTTTCTCTGACGATGGAGTGAAAAGGAAAAACAGCATCACGATATTTATAAAAAGCACTCCGCGATAAATCCACTTCCTTTACTGCATCCCAAATAGATGATACAGCACCACTTTGCAAAAGATGTTTTGCTTCTAATGTTTTTTGCATCGCATCTGTTAGTACGTCTTCACGGACTAGATAATACCGTTGATTCGCAACGTTTTTCATACTCTCCCCCCAAAATCAGCAATAAGTTAATATATATGGTTATTCAACAAATTCAAATTCAAATTCAAGTAAACGAACGATATCCCCATCAGTCGCCCCGCGCTCACGTAATGCATCATCAACACCCATTGCGCGCAACTGGCGGGCAAAACGGCGGATACCATCCTCACGACTGAAATCAGTCATTTTAAATAGACGTTCAATAGAATATCCTGAAATTACATATGCTCCATCATCATCTCGAGTAATTTCGAAGTCTTCACCTTTTTTCTCATGCTTGTAAAGAACTGTTGTATCGCTATCTTCTGCTACTACTTCATGCAACTCGAAATGAGGCGTTACTTCAAGTAAATCAGCTATTTCAAATAAAACTGGTTTTAAGCCCTGGCGTGATATCGCTGAGACTGGAAATACTTTTACAGTATCCCCCACTTTTTCCTTAAACACTTTTAAGTTCTCTTCAGCTTCAGGCATATCCATTTTATTTGCAACAACGATTTGCGGTCTTTCCGTTAGGCGTAAATTATATTGTTTTAATTCTTCATTTATTGTTACATAGTCTTCATAAGGATCGCGGCCTTCCATACCGGACATATCGATTACGTGTACAATAACTCTAGTACGTTCAATATGACGAAGGAATTGCATCCCAAGTCCGACACCTTGATGGGCACCTTCAATTAGGCCAGGTAAATCCGCCATTGCAAAGCTTCTACCATCTTCTGTTTCAACCATTCCTAAATTAGGGACAATCGTTGTAAAATGATATGCACCAATTTTTGGTTTTGCTGCTGACACGACAGATAGTAAAGTTGATTTACCAACGCTTGGAAAGCCTACTAAACCTACGTCGGCTAAAACTTTTAATTCTAATATAACATTTAATTCCTGCCCTGGCTCCCCTTTTTCTGCAAGTTCTGGAGCAGGATTTGCAGGAGTAGCAAAACGAGTATTTCCTCGACCACCTCGGCCACCTCGAGCAATAACAGCTTTTTGTCCGTGTTCTACTAAGTCTGCAATGACTGCGCCTGTTTCTTCATTCATAACAACCGTACCAGGAGGAACTTTTACGATTAAATCAGCCGAATTTCTTCCGTGCATCCCTTTACTCATCCCATGCTCGCCGCGTTCAGCTTTAAAATGGCGTTTGTAGCGGAAATCCATTAAGGTACGCAAGCCCTCTTCTACTTCAAATACAACATTCCCTCCATGACCACCATCTCCGCCAGCTGGTCCTCCATTAGGTACATATTTTTCTCGACGAAAGGCGACCATACCATCTCCGCCATCGCCACCTTTCACATAAATCTTAACGTGATCGACAAACATTACTTTCACTCCTGTTCTAAGCTTAAAACATATTTCCAAGAAACACCTGTTTGCTCATATGTTTTAACTGTTAAATTGGTTAATTCTTGATGACTAAATAAATGTTCTTCCCAATTTCCTTTTAAATCAAAAATCAAATTAAAACCATTTTCATCAGAATCAATTTTTATGAATAATTGTTGCTCAGTATATGGATCTAAACGATCGTAGACATGAATAACTGTCTTTTCTAAGTATTCTACAATTTGCTCATCTTTTTTCATGTCAACTGGAACTGTTACATTACTTTTAAGTATTAATTCAAAAGCTGGGTATCTCCAATGTAGAGTTTGCAGCCACTCGACTGTTTTCGGCAGTTGTAATAAATTGAGATTCGAAATAGTTTTACACTGCTCTGAAGCTCTTTCAATAATTAATTTTGCTTCTTCTACATTGCCCAAATCTAAATTCATTTTAATTAGTTGAAGTTGATTCATAAAATCATGATTGGCAAATCTTATAATTTCATTAACCGAAAGTGCTAGAGTTTTCATGTGGATCCTCCAATCAAAACTAAACAATTATAGTACTGATATGAATTTTAGTATAACAAGTTTTACTAGATTTTTCCCCTATCACTTATATTTAGTTAATTCAATTACACCTTCCAAACCAGCGGATGGATTTCATATTCGTATTGGGTCAGCAAAAAATCAGTTGACGCATGGGTCCAACAAATTTTGTCTAACTTCTTACATTCTCATTCGAAATCACATTTCTCGCTGGTGGCATTATCTTCATTCTTTCCTGAGTGAAGGTAAATACTATAAGAAAATTCCAGTTATTCATAAAAAAAATCAAAAGCTCCCTTTAGCTCCGCCTTGCAAAAAACGTAGCACCCACATGTTTAGAACAGATTGCCCCACTTTCGTGAACTTCAAGCTATTAGTTCTTTAGCTAAAATCACCATTGTATTTTCAATCGGGATACAGAGCAAGTCGAAATATAGTTTTGGTACAAGATTTTATTTAAAAATTTTATACTTTCTAATTCATTAAAAAAGGACTGCTGACTAGCAGTCCTTAAATTTTGTATAAAATTAAGCTTCTTGAGCTACTGGGTAAACACTTACTTTTTTCTTGTCGCGACCTAAACGTTCGAATTTTACAACGCCGTCAACTTTAGCGAAAAGTGTGTCATCACCACCACGGCCTACATTTGTTCCTGGGTAAATTTTTGTACCGCGTTGACGGTAAAGAATTGAACCACCAGTTACGAATTGACCATCAGCACGTTTAGCACCAAGGCGTTTTGCTTCAGAGTCACGTCCGTTCTTTGTAGAACCTACTCCTTTTTTCGAAGCGAAAAATTGAAGGTCTAAAGTTAATAACAATTTCATTTCGTTCCACCTCCTACTAAGTTGTAGTTGATTTGAATGTATTGACCATAGCTTTGAACCATCGAGTAAACTTGAGCAGTCATCACTTGGACAATAAGCTGTAATTTTGCATCGACTTCCGCGTCAATATCAGTAGGAAGATCTACTCGTAAGTAGCCTCCTTCTTCTGCTGCTTGTTCAATTTTAGGTTCGATTTGCAATAGTGCATAAATGGCATTAACAGTACCAAAGGCAATAGTTGATGCACCAGCACATACTAAATCTTTTCCTGTTTGATCATAGCCAGCATGACCTGTAAACTCAAATGCAGACACATGTCTATTTTCATCGTGGTGAATCGTAACAGTAATCATTCCATTCACCTCGTTCTTAAGCGTTGATAGATTCAACAACTAATTTTGTGTAAGGTTGACGATGACCTTGTTTACGACGGTAGTTTTTCTTCGCTTTGTATTTGAAAACAGTGATTTTTTTAGCACGACCTTCTTTAACAACTTTAGCTGTTACAGTAGCGCCTTCTACAGTAGGGGCACCTACTTTTACTGTTTCTCCACCTACGAATAAAACTTTATCAAAAGTTACTACTTCGTCAGCTTGAATACCTAATTTTTCAACATAGATTTCTTGTCCAGCTTCTACTTTGATTTGTTTCCCACCAGTTTCGATAATTGCGTACATTTACCTGCACCTCCTCTTAGACTCAGACTCGCCTGTTATGAAAGGTGATCTTAAAGATGCTTAAAAACCTTCCCAGAGCGGTTGTAGCACGGGTGCTACAAACAATAACATTACAATATTATCATAGCAATATAGTCACGTCAACCTATTCATTACATGTTTCTCAAAAGCTAATCTATATTTCCGATAACGCCATTCACTAATTAACTTTATAAGTAAAAAAATACTTAGTACTAGTAAAAATAAAGTTTTAGGCAATAAAATAAATGTAATTATAACTGTTAATAAAATTAAAATTAACGAAATGGTTAAGTATAATTCATATGCTCTAGCACGTGGATAAATGATTAAAATTAGTGCCATCATTATTCTACCACCATCAAGCGGCCAAATGGGAATAATATTTACAGCTAATAAGACAAGTTGAATTTTCAATAATAAATCCGCAACTAACGGATCTAAAAAAGGAGTGATAGCAATACAACAAATTGTTGCAATTGGGCCGCCAAGTGCAATTATAAGTTGTTTCCCTGGGGGAATTGCCATCCCTCCCCGTAATTCAATCTCTCCCCCGTACGGCATAATAACACAACGTTCAACTTTGACATTACAAAAATAGGCAGCAATTATATGTCCTAGTTCATGAACAATTAATGATGATAAAATAAGTGCATAGTAAGAAACATTTCCATACAAGACCATACCAAACAAAATCGGCAAAAATAATGGATGAATTGTCATACGCATCATGATTGCGTATGCTCTTTCATCCATTCTAAAGTCTCCTCAAGATTTAAAACCTTCCCATCCTTTTCAATCTTAATATACAAGTCACCTATTTCTTTATTAGCAATTGTACTTCCTCTTTCAATTGATGTATATGGCAACAATGAAAACGAATCCACGTTTCCATAAGTAATCGTTGTATCGTCTTCATAGAAAACCGAAATTGTTTTTCCTGTCGTTTTGGAATGTCCTGTATACACTACAAGACCATTTTCAATAGCAAGAATTGGAATCGCCTGCTCGTAAGTTAACAAATATCCATTATCAAATGGTTTTACAGCAACAAAGGACAATAATTCTTGATTAATAGTCTCTGATGATACAGTTATTGTCGTATCCGTTTCACTTCCAAATACCTCTCTTAACAAATTACGCATCATAGTCAAATCCTCTGAACTATATACAATTTTTTTTACATCTACATTTAATTGTCCATTTTCCTGCAAGCGATTTCCGACCAACACAATCGCACAGAGAACAAAAGCTGCAATCCATTTCCATTTTTTGTTCACTACCTCATCCATTCTCTTTTTCATAGTATATGAAAAATATGAAATTACGATTCAACTAGATAGAAAAAAGAACTGTCGTAAAACATCGATTTTTTGTAATGCGTAACATATGATTCGGTTATATAAAAATACTCTGTATTTCTCTTTAATCGTATATAAGTAAAATCTCAGCTAGGTAAAAAAACAATACTAAGTAACATTCGCTTTTGCCGTAGTTATCGTATAGTAAGACCCCTGTTTCCCACTTATACAAACAGGAATTAAAAAAGCCGTTTTTTATAAAGCTTAATCAAAGCTACAATTTTCTTTTTAAAATAGATGCTAATCTTCTTCAAAAATAAAAAAAAAAGCTATTGAATTCACTGATTCAATAGCTTCTTCCTATTAACTTACTTAGAAAAAATAGAAATCAATTTCTTAAACATTCCCTTATGATCATCTTCCAATGCCATTAATGGAACTGATTCTCCAAGAATTCTTCGAGCGATGTTGCGATACCCTAATGAAGCTCTATTATTCGGATCCATTACAATTGGCTCACCTTTATTAGATGAGCTAATTACTTCTTCACTATCGATGATAATGCCTAGTAAATCAATTGATAAATGTGCAGTTATTTCATTAATATCTAACGCATCCCCATTTTTCATTAAATCTTTTCGGATGCGGTTAATGATTAACTTTGGCGGCTCAATTTCTTCTTGTTCCAATAAACCAATGATGCGATCTGCATCACGCACTGCTGAAATTTCAGGCGTTGTTACAACAATTGCACGATCAGCGCCAGCTACTGCATTTTTATATCCTTGTTCAATTCCGGCAGGGCAATCAATTAAAACATAATCATATTCACGTTTCAACTCTTCAACTAAATTTTTCATTTGTTCAGGTGTTACAGCATTTTTATCCGTAGTCTGAGCAGCAGGTAATAAAAATAGTTTTTCGTCAACACGCTTGTCCTTCACAAGGGCCTGATGAATTTTACAGCGACCTTCTACGACATCGACTAGGTCATATATAATGCGATTATCTAATCCTAACACTAAGTCTAAGTTACGTAAGCCGATATCTGTATCAACTAAGCATACTTTCTTCCCTTGAAGGGCCAATGCAGTTCCCAGATTGGCAGTAGTTGTAGTCTTACCTACACCGCCTTTACCTGAAGTTACTACTATCGCTTCTCCCACATTAGCTTCCTCCTTTAAATGCACTTAATAATGGTCGTATATTTCTTACTTCTTGTAAACGCTCATATGAAATAATGCCATCTCTATTAATATATGCGAACAATTGTTCAGCATGTTCTATAATAAAGGGTTTTTCATTTGACATAATTTCTGTTTTATCAGCAATTAAAACGTGGGTTGGTTTAAAATGTGAAGCAACGATAATTGCATCATTATTTCCATTTATCCCTGCATGTACTATTCCTCTTAAATTACCAAGTACGAATATATTTCCACCTGCTTCTATTTTACCATTGGGATTTACATCTCCAAGAACAATTATATCCCCTGATGCTTTTAAAATCTGACCAGAACGAACTATTCCAACATACGTTTCACATTGATTAACTAATCGTTGATTGGTACTTTCTTGGATTGAAATAACGTCACTCAGTACTTTAGAAACATGCATGTTGCCGGGGCGGTGTACAATTTCGATTAGCTCAGTTTGCTGTTCGTTTGAAAGATAACGGTTTCCTAAGTGGAGCTGTACATCTACTTTCCCATCAATACCGCCTTCGGAAACTTTGCGTTCAAGTTCCTCTACAAGTTCTGCGTAGGCGCACTGATCATCTAGCCGAAGTACTAACCCTTCTTTTGTCCCTTTAATATGGACAAGCTGTTTTTTCATAAAAAAGCGACACCTCACGCGTTCATTTTTAAGAAATATCTCGTGCACGCTGTAACAGCCGCGCATTGATTAAATATTTAAATGCCCAACCAAGCATAATTAAAAATAATAAATTAGCTATCATGGTTGGAAGTAAACGATTACTTAAAAAATCTGTAAACGGAATCGTTGTAAAATTAATAAAATAGAAAAAATAATATAAGACAAGTTCCATAAGTGCGACTAAAACTAATGACAAAATAGTTGTTACACTTAAATGCTGGTGAATAAATTTCACACTTGATCCTGCTATAAAGCAAACAAGGGGGTATAAAAAGGAATATAATCCAATAATATCAATGTAAAACACATCATACAAGAGTCCAAAAAGCAAACCGTAAATACAAGCTCGCTTACGACTATAATAAATCGAAAGAAATATTAAATAGAGAATGACAAAGCGAGGCACCAAATAGACAACACCGTCTCCCCAGCTAATAGGTGAAAAAAGTGCAAATTCCGGTTCCAATAAGAACAACGCGACTGCGACAAAGGGAATTAGAAAACGAATCATTTATTCTTCACCTTCATTTGCAGATTCACTGTTTGTCTTATTCGTAAGGTCTTTATTTGTGCCTTCACCATCAGAACCATCAATGATTGTTGCATTTCTTTTTGCAATGATAACATCCTCTAGCATTGAAAAGTCTGCTGCCGGTTTAACATACGCCATTTTCGTTAGACCAAAATCATCTGTTGTAACCTCTGTTATTTCTCCAATTAAAATCCCTTTTGGGAAAATTCCACCTAAACCTGATGATACTACTAGCTCTCCTACGTTCACTTCAAAACTTGAGTCGATTCTCTTTAATATTAATTCATTACGCTCTACGTCATATCCTTCTATTAACCCAAAAACATCCTTTTTTTCTCCCTGAACAATTGCCGAAACACGATAATTTGGATTATTTGTATTAAGCAGCTCCACTTCGGAAGTAAAAGGTGTTACCAAGCTGATTTTCCCAATTAACCCTTGGGATGACATGACAGCCATATTTAATTTTACGCCTTGGGATGATCCCCTATTTAAAATAATTTTTTCTTCCCATTGGTCTGGATTGCGGGCAATTACTGTTGCGTTTAATGGATCGTAATCCTTTAAGCTACTCTCTTTATCTACTAACTCTTTTAAAGATTCATTTTCAGATTGCAATGTATTAACTTCTGCTTGGAGAACAGCAAAATCTTCCAAACGCATTTTTAGACGTTTATTTTCTTCATACGTATTTAATAAAGAATTAATATTATTAAAAATACCTGTTATGTAATTTGCTGGCTTCGCTACAATAGATTGTGCAAAGCCAACAGTGTCTTTAATAAATTGTTCAGGAAGACTAGCATTTTGGCGATCACGTAATGAGAAGCTAATCAATGCCACAAGGAAAATCATGCCAACTAGCAGCAATATTAATTTCTTGTTCATAAAATGTGGCATTGGAATTCCCCCTTACCCTCTCATTTGTTGTGAACGAACTAAATCGATATGTTCTAATGCTTTACCTGTACCTAGTGCAACACAATCAAGTGGGTTTTCAGCAATAAATACAGGCATATTTGTTTCATCGCTTATAACTTTATCAAGATTACGTAGAAGTGCTCCACCACCAGTTAAAACAATACCTCTTTCCATAACATCTGCAGAAAGTTCTGGAGGTGTTTGTTCTAATGTTTTCTTTACACCATCAATGATTGCCGTTATTGCTTCACGAAGCGAATCTGAAATTTCTTCGGCAGTAATTTCAATTGTTTTTGGCAACCCAGTTAATAGGTCGCGTCCTCTAATTTCCATTTTTTCATTTATATCATCTACTCGTGCTGTACCGATTTCAATTTTAATTTTTTCAGCTGTTCGTTCACCGATTGTTAAATTATATGTTTTTCTTATATAAGTAGTAATCGATTGATCCATTGCATCGCCGCCGATGCGAACAGATTCACTTGTTACGATGCCACCTAATGAAATTACAGCAACCTCAGTAGTACCTCCACCAATATCAACTACCATCGAGCCTGTTGGATCCCAAACAGGTAAATCTGCTCCAATCGCAGCAGCAAAAGGCTCTTCAATTGTAAATGCTTCTTTTGCCCCCGCTTGTCGACTTGCATCAATAACCGCACGTTGTTCAACTGATGTAATACCATATGGTACACAAATCATCACATTAGGCTTTTTCCAATTAGAGCCTGAATTTTTTAACGCTTGCTTTAAATAATACTGAATCATTGTTGTAGTAATATCAAAATCTGCAATTACGCCATCTTTCATTGGACGAATTGCAACGATTGATCCTGGTGTTCGGCCAATCATATTTTTTGCATCGTTACCAACCGCAACAATGTCACCAGTTTTTGTATTTTTTGCTACAACTGAAGGTTCGCGTAAAACGATACCTTTACCTTTAATGAAAACTAATGTATTCGCTGTGCCAAGATCAATCCCGACATCTTTATTTCCTAATCCAAACAAATTTTGTACTCCCTTTCTGTTTAAGCCGTTCTCTCTTACAATGCTTAAAATCATAAGAATTATTATAGCGGAAAAGCTCGAAAAATTATAGTGTTACATGTACTGTTCTATCATATTTGTTTTACTACAATCAATTTTTATCGACATTTTTCATTTTATTTCGATTCTTGCCATGAAACAAATAAAATAATTATGTAAGTTTTTACATTCATGTAACAACTGCTCCATTCACATGACGAAAAAAATAAAAATAGGTTCTTTAAAAAACTAATTGTAATAGTATGTATCAAATTTAATATAAAACACATTTTTCCTTATTACTGTTACTAACTTGTAATTATAGTATTACACATTTTTATTTTGCACTAAATAACAGTCGAAAATCCATAATAAATAGATTTCGACTGTTTATGAAAAACGAAACGGATATCGGACATGTTATTTTATTCATTCGACAGTAACGACTATGCCTAAACGTGAACTTTAGCTTTATCAAAAGTTAATAATTAATAACACAACAAGAGTACTCTTTTCTAAAAAAGAATACTCTTGCCTTTAGAAACAAAACATCATTATTTTCTTCTGTTTTGAGGACGTGGCATTATTTTTTCGGATTCAATAAGAATTCTATCTATAGAATTGATGTTATCTGTCATTGATTCTCGAAATGTTCCAGTTTTTGCATCTCTTATAATCCATCCACCGTGTTTATTTATTTTATCTACCTTACCTAATTTTCTTCCAGAGACTGCGGAGGATCTTTTTACAACTACAGAACCTTGTATTTTATAATTAACAGATTCTTTACTCATAATACCCCTCCTATCATTGATTTAAAATATTCAAAGAAGTACTCTTCTTCTTTTGCATTTATTATAGCACTTTCAATCTCTTCTACGTAAGCCATAACATTATTACCTGTCCAGTAAGTATCAAGTGAAAAATGCAAACAAAATACATAATTTCCAACAGGTTCTGTTAGATAAATAGTTTGTTTTTCTTCCCGAAAAGCAATAATTCTTTCTTCTTTAGTAAATGCTTCAACTACAAATATGTCTTCTTCATCAATTGAAAAATAATACGGTGCGGATATTTCGCCTGTAGTACCCACAAGATGCAAAAACTTTTCTTTATCTTCATTATATAAATAAAGTGAAGCCGCAAAGCAAGTAATTGTATTTACTTTTATTGGATTAAAATTAGGTGCTTGAACTATATCCCTTGGCTGTTTTAAAAATTTGATACCTTTTTCTAAAAAGTTTGACCAACTATCAACATTATATTCTTTAGAATGAACTAAGTTCTCCATAATTAAATTTTTTTCATGGAGAAGTTCTATAGTATAATCAGCATAACTTAATAAATACGAGGCTTGTTTCTTTAACTGATTTATTCGATCTTTTTCTGAAATCAAACTTACTACTGAACGAAAAGATGTACTTAACATCTGTGAGATTATTTTAGCATTACTTGGAGTATCAGAAAAATCAAATTCATAAAGCCACTCCCTGTTACTATAAATATCGAATAAGAAAGCCCAAACAAAAGGATCTGCATTTGATAATATTTCCTTTGCCATTACATCTTTACAATTCTCTATCCAATATTGAAATGGATCATACGGCGATTTGGGTATTCGATGATTTTCGTTTAAATATTCCTGATATAAAACTTTTAGCTGAGGGTGTAAAATATCGAAGTTCCTTTTGATATCTGGTGAAACAAAAACTAGTATGTGCTTCATTTCATTTCTAGCTGTTTGGTATTCACGATATGTAGCTGTTATATTTCCCGACATTAGATTAGGACTTGCACCTGATTTTCTATTGATTAAAAGTATAAAAATATCACTTGACCTAACCACTTGCAAGCACTGCTCAAGTGTGTCTGTTTCCCATGTTCCAAAGTCACCTGTTTCAAATATCGGCACTTCATGACCACTTTCTTCCAAACATTCTTTTATAATTTTTCTTGGACTTTTTAAATCAGCTTCATACGCAGAACTTATAAAAATCCTAGTCCGATTAATCACTTAGCCCCACCCTTTTAAGTGTAGTAATGTTATGTTAACTTAGAAGAATTTTCTCCAAATAAACCAGGTTTCAAGTTTGAATATATATACAAATTTTACCTTAAATACGAACGATTGTTAATGTATATTTTCTGATAAATCTAAAAAGAAGGTTCAACCCATATTGAACCCAACTCGCTTCAGAAATTATTTATTATTCTATTTATTACAGTTAAGCCAACATTAATACTGAATTCTATCAAAATTATTTTTTCATTATAATTTATCTGTTAAAGAAAAAAGGAAATCAATTTGACTATAGGACTAATGAATTTCATTTAAGATATTCCACATCTACTCGATTGAATATCATGACATGCTCTAATTCCACGTCATCACCGGTAGAAAAGCCACCCCCATTACTTGATAGTTCTGGGTAAGATTCGCGCTTCATCTCATCATATGGAATCCATCCAAAATACATCGATTGATCAGGAAAAAAATGCTGGAAAGAAGGACTTGGTTTATTTGCTAATTGTGATTTTGAAAATTCCTCTATTATTGTTACCCATTCTTCTGGGAGCTGCATTACACCATAAGATTTGTCTTTTAGTGAAACTTCTTTCATCATTTGAATTTTTGGTGAATAGGTATGGATATTATCTGAAACATAGAAATTTCTATCTCTTACGAAATAAAACTCAATTGAACCTAAAGCATCTCCCGGGTGAATATTCCAAACAAAATAATAGGATGAAGGGTTATTTTTATTCGCTTTGAATAGCCTCGGTATTCCACTTGTATCTATCTCTGCAATTTGCCACTCATGATTTTTCCAAACCCAATAGCTGAGACCATACATATTTTCATTTGAAATAAACGGTACTACGACATGACGCTCATCAACAAAAGATGTATCTTGGATGAGTTTTGCTGTCACTTCGGGATAGCTATTATTTATCTCTTCAAGAAGTTGTTCAATCGGTGGAAAGGGATTAGGCTCAGAAAATTCAAACCAGTAAATCATTGCGAATAATATAACAGCTACTGCTATTCCAGTCATAAGAAATGACTTTTTTTTCATGAACTATTCCACCCTTTCTATCAAGGACATTTCAGAGCGAAAATAAAGTTGCTCTTTTGGCGTCGATACGAGGATTCCCTTTCCATCCTCCTCTATATAAATAATTGAATGAAGGCCGCTCCCCCATTTAGGAAATGTACCAACAAGTTGATATGGGAACCGCTCATTTCTCTCATTCGTATCAGAATTTATTACTATGTCTTGGTACCACTCGCTACTATTGATCTTTTGTTTTTCCATTGTTTCCAATTGATTTAATAGATCATCTTTCACGAGAGGTTGCCCATTCCCTGATGGATGAATCGTTACAATTGCTGCATGTTCAATGTTGGAAATATATGTAGAAAGTTTATCGTTAGGATATATTAAATAATGAATCGGTAAAGTTAATAATGTGGCAGCTAAGAAAATAAAATTTGCCCAAAAACCAACCCAAGCAAATGAACGATACTTTTGCCAGCTCTCCTCCCGTGGTTTTAAAATGAAATACAGAATCCATACACCAAGAGGCAATATCGGAATATTTATTATTGATTGAAACAAATTGAATTTAATTGAAAAGGAGAATAGCCCTACAATCATGACAATCAACATTTTCCATATTTCAGGCTTTATGATTTGTTTTTTATAAACTCTGTACACCCAAAAAAGTATACCGCTCCAAGCTATTATATTGAAGACTGTAGCAACAACATCGAACGTAGATTCAATATTCATTTTCAACACCTCCTCATTTTGTCGAATCAAATCCGGGATTCGAAAAAATTAATATTTCACTAAACTTACTCATTGAATTCTTTTTCGAATTTACTTCTTTACAAACATACGGAAATATTATCCAAAAAGTTTCAGTAATCTTGATAATTTTCAGCTTCAACTTAAAACTAAAAAAATTAATTTAGCAATTCGTATTTAAAATCAAACAAAAAACAGACGGAAATCCATAAAAAATAGATTTTCGTCTGTTTAGATAACTTTATTACATATAGCCCTTTTCTTTTAAACTCGTAAATTGATGATCTCCAATGATAACATGATCAACAAGTTCAATGCCGATGATATACCCTGCTTCTTGCAGACGCTTCGTCACTTCTATATCTTCTGGACTGGGCGCTGCGTTTCCAGATGGATGATTATGTGCACAAATAATAGAGGCTGCAGAACGTTTAACAGCTTCGCGGAATATTTCTCGTGGATGGACAATGCTGGAATTTAAGCTGCCAATAAAAATTGTTTGTTTGTGCAATACTTGATTTTTTACATTTAAAAATAAAACGACGAAATGCTCTTGCTGCAATGAAGACATTTCAGGCATTAAATAAGTGGCTGCATCTTGTGGGGAACGGATTGTGAAACGAGAGTCTACTTGCTTCTGCGCAAGCCTCCTGCCAAGTTCTATAGCTGCCAAAAGCTGTACCGCCTTTGCTTCGCCAATCCCCTTTACCGATATAATTTCTTCGAGTGTTGCATGTTTTAGCCCATGCAATTTCTCAAAATAATTTAATACACGATTTGCAAGCGCAAGCACAGACTCTTGCTTTGTTCCTGTACGTAATAAGATCGCAATTAACTCTTGATTCGATAAACTTTGTGCACCTTGCCGGATTAGCCGTTCACGCGGCCGGTCTTCTGCATGAACATCACGTATCATAAGCTCCGGAAAGATCGCAATGGTCATTCAACTTCACTTCCCTTAAATTTTAATAATATTTAGTGCAACTAATTTTTCAAACACACTTGCTAAAGGTAATCCGACTACATTGTTGTAGTCTCCATCAATTCGATCTACCAATAGGGCACCAAGTGTTTGGATGCCATAGCCACCCGCTTTATCAAAAGGGTCGC
Organism: Lysinibacillus telephonicus; assembly: GCF_003966145.1. Taxonomy (GTDB): domain Bacteria; phylum Bacillota; class Bacilli; order Bacillales_A; family Planococcaceae; genus Ureibacillus; species Ureibacillus telephonicus. Next base: position 79,884 of record NZ_RXNR01000004.1, on the reverse strand, counting down.
CCGTTTCTACATAAAAATTAATTAGCTCAAGTGAAAGTTTCTTAAAATATACGAAGGTCTTTTCCACAAAAATTTCTTCTGTTCCATCGGGCTGAATAATTGCAACCGCAGTCATGACTTGATGAACATTATTAGAGAGTTTTTGCAAGTGAGCTATCGCTTCTTCCTTTGTTTTTGGTTTATGTAACAGTGTGTCCTCATAAACGACTACTGTATCTGCACCAATAATTGTTTTTCCAACAGCTACTTTTGCAACATCACGTGATTTTAGCAAAGCTACTTCTTTAACATACTCTTCCATCAATTCTGCTTGTACCGATGTCTCCACCACATTACTTGTAATAACCTCAAAAGGAATACCTAATTTTGAAAATAGTTCCTTTCGTCTTGGTGAAGATGATGCCAACACAATTTCGTGATCTGTAATTAAATTCATTTCCATTCCTCCTGTCTATATAATAGCTGAGGAAACGAAATTTGAAAATTTTTAGCGAACCATAGAAAACTAGAATTCTCCCTAAAAACCATCTATTAAAATTCAATTTTCAAGCAGTCATTTTTAGTCATATAATGAGCAATTAAATGCAGCCTGGCAACTCCTAAATCATCTGAAAGACTTGATATTGCTGATGTTATTGATTGCCAATCCTCAGGAATATTTTCAGGGACATTGCCTTCCTCAAAATAAAATTTTGAACGATCATTGCTTTGCAAATTCTTGGGCAAACTTTGAATTTCTGGGTTTGTACAGGCTCCTCCAGATAATTTAAATGGTTTTACAAATGAAGTGGGATTATCCGATAGAACAATATCTTCTTTGATCGGCGTTACTGAGGACCAAACATAATAACTCCCATCCACTTCTACAACTGCACTCGTATTAAGAGAGGCATATCCAGAAGTAAATTCTAACGCTGCTGCTTGACTTGAAAATACACCATGTTGGTTTGCGAAAAATTCCACTGATGAATCAACTTCTATATTATTATTTGTTGATTGTACTGGTATGACTTCTTCTTCCTTGCCTTGACTAGTCTGTTCTGCTGTTTCTGTTTCTGTAGTATTCATTGAACTAAGTAATAGTATAAAAAACAGTACTCCTGCTAGGCCTGCCACTGAACCTAAAATTGCTGCATATGTTAGGTCTCTTCGTCCGATTCCTTTTGGAAATTTCATTCGCATCACCTCATTGTAACCGTAACAAATACAGAACAAAAAAAAGCGAGACTATTGTCGTCTCAGCTAAAAAATATTTCGCAAATACTACGAATAATCGCTACGATTCAACATGATATTTGCTTTAATATTTATTTAAAAGTGCTTCTCTAATCTCAGCTAATAAATATAGCGAGCCCGTTACAATCGTTTTTCCATTGCGGTTTATACAGCTTTGAAGGAAAGGAATATAATCTTTTACGATTTGCTTAGATGACGCATTTGATAGAGAAAGCATATCCTCTGCCTTCATCGCACGTTCATTCATGAAATCAACAAAATAAAACTCTTCACTAACGGTTTCAAATGTCCGTAACACAGATTTCACATCTTTATCAGCTAACATACCGATAACAAAGCGAATAACCTCATTTGGAAACTGCTGCCGAATTGTTTCAGCAAGCTTTATTGCACTAGCTGGATTGTGGGCTCCGTCAAAATAGATATTTGGATATACTTGTTCAAATCGGCCAGGCAATGTAGCATGTTTTACACCTTCTCGAATTTTTTCAATATCCACTGGCAGTTGGAAATACTTCGCTACCTCAAATAAAGCCGTTATTGCCAACGCCATATTGTCGCCCTGATGTTCTCCCGGCAGTGACCGTTTTAGATCATTTATATAAAGACCGTTTTCATCATTAGTATATATATCTCCAAATTCATTCGTACAATCAATATTAAAATGGTCGCCAAGCTTTATTAAAGGTGCATGTTTTTCATAAGCTTCTTGTTCAACTACATAGAGGGCTTCCTCTGGCAATTTTCCAATTATTATAGGTCTACCTTCCTTAATGATACCCGCCTTGTGACTAGCAATGCTTTTAATTGTCGGTCCTAGAAACCTCGTATGTTCTAAAGCAATGCTGGTAATAATAGAGACTATTGGCGTGACAACATTCGTGCTATCTTCTCTGCCACCCATCCCAGTCTCTAACAGGACAAGATCTACCTCTTGTTGGTAGAAATGAAGAAAAGCCGCACATGTTAACAGTTCAAAATCTGTTAACATTCCACTTAAATTCGCATTTTTCATTTGTTTAAAAATACTATTTAATTCTTTTTCAGAAATCGCCTGTCCATTAATTTGAATTTGATCATGTACATCGACAATACAAGGAGACATAAACTTCCCAACAGTTAGACCATGCTGTTTTGATATTTGCTCTAAAAATGTAAGCGTAGAACCTTTGCCATTAGTCCCTGCGATATGAACAATATTTAAATGCTCTTGCGGATTATTTAACTTTTTTAATGCACTTCTAATCGCTCCAAGTCCCGGTTTAATAATTTGATCGCTTTCAACTTCCCATTTTTTTTTATATTCATCAAGTTTCGGAATCATTTTAAACTTCCTTTCTAAACTTCCCTAAGAATGACTGGCCGGAGACTTTACCTTTACCCAAATAAGGTTTGCACCATCACGGAATAAAAACAAATTTGCATTCACCCCCCCTATAGAGGCGGGAGTCTTTTGCTGAATGAAGATAAATATGTTCGTACTTCTGCAATAAAATAAAGAGAACCTGTAATGATTAACAGTTCATTTTCTAGAAGATTTTGTTCTTCATCTTGAATTAATTGCTTCCAGTTTTCATTTGAAATAATGTTTGGATGTTTTGACTGTGAAGCAAGATAATCAGCCTTTGCTGCGCGAGGCAATGGTATTTCAGTAAATCGCATGGCAGAAGCAACCTGATCCATCATTGCAATACTTTTTCCATGATCCTTATCCATTAATGCCGCATATACGAATTTATAGCTTTTATTTGGATACACTTGCTTTAATGTTTTAATTAGTGCAGCAGTTCCTTCTGAATTATGCGCACCATCAATAATAATTCGCTCGCCAACCCTTTCAAATCGGCCTTCCCAACGTGCATTTTGAAGTGCTTGTTTAATTGTATTCTCAGAGATATCACGATCAAATAGCTTTGAAGCTACAATTGCTAAAGAAGCATTTTCCACTTGATGCAAGCCTAACATTGCTAATGGTATATTACTTAAAGTAAGCTGCTGTGATTTAAAATCAAACGTTTGAGGGAAAGATTGTTGAATATTCTCGTAATGAAAATCCTCATTTAAACAGTATATTACAGCATCGCTTTGCATTGCCTTTTGCTTTATTACTCTCAGTGCTTCTTGTTGCTTTACCCCTACTACAACAGGCTTCCCGTCCTTTATAATCCCTGCTTTCTCGTATGCAATTTTTTCAATTGAATCCCCCAATATTTCGGTATGTTCTAATGAAATAGTCGTAATCACTGAAATCTCAGGAATAATTATATTCGTTGAGTCTATACGACCACCAATGCCAGTCTCTATTAATGCCACGTCTATTTGTCCATTCGCAAAATGCAATAGGGCTAGCACAGTCATAATCTCAAAAAAGCTAGGAAATTTCCCATCCAGCTTCGACTGGATGACATCTGAAATAATATTGGCATATTGTAAAAATTGTTCATCAGTAATTTGAACCTTATTTATTGTTATTCGTTCATTAACTCTTTCCAGATGAGGAGATGTAAAAGCGCCAACTGACAGGCCGTGTCCCATTAAAATTTCCCTCGTTGCATTTAACGTGGAGCCCTTGCCATTTGATCCAGCAAAATGTATGTATTTAACTCTATTTTGTGGATTCCCCAACTGCTCTAAAATAATTCGAACTGCTTCCAGTGGCTCACCCTTATATTCGCTTGCCTTCAATTTAAAAATAAAATCTGTACATTGTTCTATTGACTGAAACATTTAATCTGCTCCTGTTTTTAAAATATTTAATCTATACTATACCATCTTATATCAGTAAGGGCTTGTACGTACTCATTACTGGTTAGTCTATTGCATATTCACGTCCAAGCAGGTTGAACGATTAAGAAAGCACAGCCTGCCACTATAAACTGTGTACTAAGCTAGAAAAAAGGAGGAGTAACTAACTAATAGCGCTCCTTACAAAATGAAAACAATAAAAATTAATACTATATTTTCTACAACAACGAAAAATGCCCTAGTTAAACTAGGACATCTTCTATAATATTACATATTTTTTAACTCTGCTAAACGTTTTTCAACTACTTCATATTTTTCTTTGTAATCTGCCAGTTTTTCACGTTCTTTAGCAACAAGTTCCTCCGGTGCTTTTGAAACAAATTTTTCATTTGAAAGCTTTCCTGAAACTAATTTTACTTCCTTCGCCCATTTTTCTAGTTCTTTTTCAAGACGAGCAATTTCCTCTTCTAAATTAATTAAACCTGCTAAAGGTAAGAATAATTCAGCCCCTGTTACAACTGCAGTCATGGATTGGCTAGGTGCTTCAATGTTTTCACCAATTGTTAAGCTTTCAGGATTACAGAATTTCTCAACATATGCTCTATTTTCCTCTAAAACCCTTGTAGTTTCTGCATCCTTAGTTGCAATGAATAGCTCTACTTTTTTGCTCATAGGTGTATTTACTTCTGCACGAATGTTTCGCACAGAACGTATAATGTCCATGAGAAGCTTCATACTTGCTGCATCATTGCTAAAGTTGAATTCTTCTTTTACAGTTGGCCATGCAGCTACTGTAATAGATTCACCGCTATGAGGCAAGTGCTGCCAAATCTCTTCTGTAATAAATGGCATTAACGGATGCAGTAAGCGCATTGTGTTGTCAAGAACATATGCAAGAACAGATCTAGTTGTTTTCTTCGCTTGCTCATCTTCACCATATAGTGGAAGTTTAGCCATTTCGATATACCATGAACAGAAATCATCCCAAATGAAGTTATAAAGTTCACGGCCAACCTCACCAAACTCATAACGCTCTGCTAGGCTTGTTACACGTTCAATTGTTTCATTTAAACGAGTTAAAATCCATTTATCTGCAACATTTAAATTGCCTGTTAAGTCAATTTCTTCGTATTTTAAGCCATCCATATTCATGAGGGCAAAGCGTGATGCATTCCAAATTTTATTTGCAAAGTTCCAAACAGCTTCTACCTTTTCAGTTGTATAACGCAAATCTTGGCCTGGAGAAGAACCAGTAGCTAAGAAATAGCGAAGTGAATCGGCGCCATATTGTGCGATTACTTCCATTGGATCTACACCATTACCAAGCGATTTACTCATTTTACGTCCTTCACCATCACGGACTAAACCATGGATTAATACATCTTTAAATGGACGTTCGCCAGTAAATTCTTTACCTTGGAAAATCATGCGGCTTACCCAGAAGAAAATAATGTCATACCCTGTTACTAGTGTATTTGTTGGATAGTAACGTTTAAATTCTTCATTTTCAGCATCTGGCCAGCCCATTGTTGAAAATGGCCATAATGCAGAAGAGAACCATGTATCGAGTACATCTTCATCTTGTGTCCAGTTTTCAACATCTTCTGGTGCTTCTTTACCAACATAAATTTCGCCAGTTTCATTATGGTACCATGCCGGAATTTGATGACCCCACCATAGTTGACGAGAAATACACCAATCATGGATATTTTCCATCCAGCGATTGTACGTATTTTCAAAACGATTTGGAACAAAGTTAACTTTTTCCGCTTCATTTTTCTGCATTTCCAATGCTTGCTCTGCAAGAGGTCCCATTTTTACGAACCATTGAGCTGAAAGGTAAGGCTCTACCACAGCACCTGAACGTTCAGAGTGGCCTACTTGATGAGTATGTGGTTCAATTTCAACTAAAACGCCTGCTTCTTGTAGATCTTTTACGATTTGCTTACGGCATTCGAAGCGGTCTAACCCAGCATATTTTCCGGCAAGTTCGTTCATTGTGCCATCTTCATTCATTACAAGAATGCGTTCTAAATTATGACGATTACCAACTTCAAAGTCGTTCGGATCATGAGCCGGCGTCATTTTTACAACACCTGTACCGAATTCCATATCAACATAATCATCGGCTACGATTGGAATTTCGCGACCTACAATTGGAAGGATAACAGTTTTGCCAATTAAATGTTTGTATCGTTCATCTTCCGGATGTACAGCAACACCTGAGTCGCCTAACATTGTTTCTGGGCGTGTAGTAGCTACACGTAAAACACCAGAGCCATCTGCTAATGGGTATTCCATATGATAGAATGCACCTTCTACCTCTTTATGGATTACTTCAATGTCAGATAAAGCTGTTTTCGCAGCTGGATCCCAGTTAATGATACGTTCACCACGGTAAATTAGTCCTTTTTCATATAGCTTAACAAATACTTCTTTTACAGCATCAGATAAGCCTTCATCAAGGGTAAAACGCTCACGAGTATAGTCAAGTCCTAACCCAAGCTTTGCCCATTGTTGTCGAATATGACTAGCATATTCTTCCTTCCATTCCCATGTTTTTTCAAGGAATTTTTCACGGCCAAGGTCATAGCGCGACACTCCCTCTTCACGAAGTTTTGCTTCAACCTTTGCTTGAGTTGCAATACCGGCATGGTCCATACCAGGCAGCCATAATGCATCATATCCTTGCATACGCTTCATACGAACAAGAATATCTTGTAATGTAGTATCCCAAGCGTGGCCTAAGTGAAGCTTCCCTGTAACGTTTGGCGGTGGAATAACGATTGAATAAGGCTGTTTGCCACTTTCAGGCTGAGCTTCGAAAAATTTACCTTGCAGCCACCATTCATAGCGACCAGCTTCGATACTTTGCGGATCGTATTTCGTTGGCATCGAAATGTTTTGTTGTTCTTCTGACATAAATAGTTTTCCTCCTTAAATTAATGCCTGTTTTAAGACAAAATAAAAAACTCCTTCCGTCTAAAAAGGACGAAGGAGTTTATAATCATTCGCGGTACCACCTTTATTCCATGAGATTTACAAGCTTTAATCTCAATGGCTCTCATTTAAATAACGGCTTTTCACCGGCGTTTTGCTACTGTTATTTCACAAAAGCTGCTCCAAGGCTACATTCAAATGGTTGCAAGCAGAAACTTTTCAGCTACCGTTCCCTCTCTTGTGCAAGCAATTATCATTCTACTCTTCCTATTCATTGCATCAAATATTCAAATTCGCCGTACGAATTTGCATCTGCTGTAAGCTATCGGTGCAGATACATGCCGTCCAGATTTTGGTCGTGCATGCACGACATACTCCTTTCAAAATCTGTGACATCCGCCGGAGGCTAAATTTGTTTAACTTATAAAATAAGTTAAGCAAATTTTAACTGGTCTTATTGTATAATATTACAACAACAGTTTTCAAGTGACAACGAATATAATGAAAGGCGTGTGAACTTTTTGAAAAAAAGGGGCTTTAAAGGCAGAAGCTATAATCCTTATTTATTGCCGCCTTGGCTAAGGAAAACAAGATTTTTTTGCAAGCAAATTATTATCCCCATTACAGTTTTCCAAGGATTAAGAACTTTATTTTTGCCAACAACTGGAGACTTTCTATTTTTGCTACTGCTCGCTTTGCTATGTTATTTATTCATAACGGATTTTATTTGAAATGTTTAATAAAGTATATGATTCTGTCAATTCATTATAAAAATCATCTGTATCTGTCGGGAAATATTGATTTGACTCGACCAATTTCTCTCTCTGTTGTTCACTAACTTTTGGCTGACTAGCTTGTGGTTCTTCAATTTCTTCTACTGTACCACGGCTAAGTTCAAACTCTGGAGCCATTTTCATACTACTACTGCTACTACTGCTTTCAATTATCGGTTCTACAAATTTATACACTTCAACATAGGACGGCTCCTCAGGTACTGTTTGTCCCACAGAATTTAAAGATTCAACTGTATTTTTATCTTCTTCCATTACAGTTTCTAACTCTGGTAATTTTGGTTGTTCCGGAAATATCGCATCATAGCCAAATCGTAGTTCTTCTGTCACTATTGGTTCCTGTTGTGCTGCCTCTTCATGAGTAAATTTAAGTTCTTCTTTTTTAGAAGAGGATTCTGGTAAGCTTGGTTTCTCCAACACTGGCATTGGTTCAACAGTTGGTTCGTGTTTAAATAAAGCACCTTCAACAGATTCTTCAAATTCACAGTCTACTTCCCATTTAAATGTGCAACTCGAGCCATCATAAACGAAAAACGAGACATCATTAACGCAAACTTGAGGCTGATTTTTTTCAGCAACTTTATCTCGAGGTAAATCAACTTCTAATGGCAGTGCATATTCAAAATAACCATCATGACCATCAAATTCTAATTGATCAATTAACGTTCCTTCACAATATTCTGGGGTCTCTTTTGGATTAAAACGCGCAACCGCAGCAATATGATATATACCAACTAATCGAATAGAATCGTCCGTTTCGATTTGCTGCCAAATTGGTTTTATATCAACAGAAATAATTTCTTCAACAATGCCACACTGTTCAGGAAAAACAAATTGAGTCATCATTTCCCAGTTAATATTTTGCATATGATATCCCTCCCGTTTCTACAATATGCGAGAGAAATTAAAGTATGCTAAAAAGAGTATCGATGTCGAAAAGTAAATAATAAAACAATTTACATTCGCAATTTTATTTTTCATTACGGAGTTGTTAATTTTCGTTCCAAATATTTTTGATGACTAAGGTCAAAAGCAGAAAGTTATTTTCTATTCCAATCAGAAAAGAGCTATTAATAAACAAAAAAATCTGCTCATGTATAAAGACTACAATGAGCAGATTTTTTATTTAAGTACAATAACTACTATTAACGAGCCAGCTTCGCAAAAACTGTGTAGAACGCTTGAACTGTTTTGGCAATATGTTCTTCTGTATGAGCAGTAGAAATAAATAAACCTTCAAATTGTGAAGGAGGTAAATACACTCCTTCTTCTGCCATTAATCGATAGTACTCTGCAAACAATTGTAAATCTGAAGTTTTGGCAGTTGCAAAATCCACTACATCTTCATTTGTTAAGAAGAAACCAATCATGGAACCTGCACGATTTACAGTATGTGGTATATTATATTTCGTTGCTGCTTCACGGAACCCTGCTTCTAATTGATCTCCTAACTTTTTGAAGTATTCATAAGTTTCAGGAGTTAAACGAGATAATGTTTCAATACCCGCAGTCATTGCAAGTGGGTTTCCTGACAATGTTCCTGCTTGGTATACAGGGCCAGCTGGTGCGATTTGCTCCATAATTTCACGTTTACCGGCAAAGGCACCTACTGGAAGTCCCCCACCAACAACTTTACCCAAACAAGTTAGATCTGGGTGAATCCCAAAATAGCCTTGAGCACAATTATAATCCACACGGAAACCTGTCATTACTTCATCAAAAATAAGAAGTGCACCATTTTCTTCTGTCACTTTACGTAATCCTTCTAAGAAGCCTGGTTTTGGAGGTACTACGCCCATATTTCCTGCAACAGGCTCAACGATAACTGCCGCAATTTGCTCACCGAATTTTTCAAATACAGCTTTTACGGAATCTAAATCATTATAAGCAACAGTCATTGTATTTTTAGCGATATCAGCAGGAACGCCAGGACTGTCGGGCAAACCAAGAGTTGCTACACCAGAACCTGCTTTAATTAATAATGAATCACCATGTCCGTGGTACGAACCTTCGAATTTTAAAATGATATCACGACCAGTATAGCCTCGCGCAAGACGTAATGCTGCCATTGTCGCTTCTGTTCCTGATGAAACAAAACGTACCATTTCAACTGAAGGAACTCGGTCAATCACTAATTTAGCTAGTTCATTTTCAAGTAAAGTAGGCGCACCAAATGAAGAGCCTTTTGCTGCTTGCTCTTGAATTGCTTTCACTACCTCTGGATGTGAATGCCCTAAAATAAGAGGCCCCCAGCTTAATACATAATCGATATACTCATTACCATCGATATCTTTAATAATGGCACCAAGCCCTGATTCCATAAAAATTGGATCTGTATTTACTGATTTAAATGCACGGACTGGGCTGTTTACGCCACCAGGCATTAAGTTGATGCTTTCAGAAAATGCTTGAATTGATTTTTCATAAGAACTCATATTATTTTTCCTCCAACCAACGAGCAACGTCTTTAGAATGATAAGTAATAATCATATCTGCACCTGCACGCTTCATACCAAGTAAAGTTTCCATTACGATTGCTTTTTCTTCAATCCAACCATTTTGGGCAGCTGCTTTAACCATTGCATATTCACCAGATACATTGTAAGCAACAATCGGCAAAGTAAAGTTATTTCGAACATCACGTACGATATCTAAGTAAGAAAGGGCAGGTTTAACAATTAAGAAATCCGCACCTTCTACAATGTCCGATTCAGCTTCGCGGAACGCTTCAATTCTATTTGCAGGATCCATTTGATATGTCTTGCGATCGCCAAATTGAGGTGCACCATCAGCAGCATCACGGAAAGGTCCATAATAAGCTGATGCGTATTTAACTGCATAGGACATAATCGGAACATCTTCAAAACCTGCTTCATCTAGGGCAGCACGAATTGCCGCAACGAAACCATCCATCATATTTGAAGGTGCAATAATATCAGCTCCAGCCTGTGCTTGTGAAACCGCAGTACGTCCTAATATTTCTAGTGAAGGATCGTTTAAAATTTTATCTCCTTCTACTACGCCACAATGCCCATGATCAGTAAACTCACAAAGACAAGTGTCGGCAATAACAATTAGCTCTGGATGACGTTCCTTTACAAAGCGAGTAGCTTTTTGTACGATTCCATGATCATGGAATGCTCCAGTGCCAATTGCATCTTTTTCAGCAGGTAATCCAAATAAAATAACCGCAGGAATACCAAGTTCTACTACTTCATCAATTTCTTCACCTAATCTATCTAGAGAAAACTGGTAAACACCTGGCATTGACTGTACAGGGTTTTTAATATTTTGTCCTTCAATAACAAAAATAGGGTAAATTAAATCTTCTTTGTGTAAGTATGTTTCTCTTACCATAGATCGCATCGCAGCAGATGTACGAAGGCGACGGTGTCTTTTAAAGTTTAGCTGTGCCATGATTTAAGCATCCTCTCTATTTTGTATTTCATCTAAAACCGCTTGCATTGTATATGTGTTCGGTTTATATGTAACATGTGCACCATAATGTTTAATTCTTGCAGCTGTAATATGGCCAATAGCAGCATACTTTGCTTTTGTCCAACCAACAATCGGCGCAGCAAATTTTGCAAAAACATCTACAGCAGAAGGACTTGCAAAAATTACAATGACCTCTTCATTGGATTGAATTGTATCAATTAACGGCTTTATAGATGAAAGATTGTCATAAGTGTCATATACATTCCACTCTTGTATTGCAAATGGGAGACCCGCTTTTAATGTATCTTTCGCCTTTTTTCCTCTAATAAATAAACATGTAGGATTATAGCCTGCAGCTACAGGAAATTCCTTAACAAAAATATCTGCACTATAAACAGAGGGCATAAAGTCTACATGTAATTGATTGCTCTCGAGGATTTTTGCCGTTTTCTCGCCTACTGCTGCAATTTTTGCTTTTAACTGAAAAGTACTAATTTGACAACGCCTTAGTTTATTACAAAAGATCTCTACTGCATTTTGGCTCGTAAAAATAAGCCAATCAACATTTTTAGCCTTCTCAAGCTGCAAAGAGTCGTTTGGTTCAATTATTTCTCTTATTTCAATAAGAGGATAAGCAGCTGCTCTTCCTCCTAAAGCTTCAATTTCGGAAAGGACAGTTGTTGTTCTAGATGTTCCTGTTACAACAACTATCTTGTCCTTTAGTGGTAAATTAAGCATTTTGCTCAGCCTTCACTTTTTGAATTAAATCAAAGGCTCCTTGCTCAGTCAAAATTTTAGCAACTTCTTTACCTAATTCTTCAGGATTTGTACCTGTTAATGTTTCTTTATACACTACAGATGCATCAGGAGCTGCTACTAAACCAGTTAAAGTGATTTCTTCACCGTTTGATTTAGCAAAACCTGCTATCGGTACTTGGCATCCACCATCCATTGCAGCTAAAAATGCGCGCTCTGCATGTGCTTCATTCCAAGTTGTTCTGTCTGTTAGTTTTGCAAGCTCAGTAAGTAATTCTTCATCATCTGCGCGACATTCAATACCTAAAGTACCTTGTGCAACAGCAGGCAAACAAAGATCAATATCAAGATATTCTGTTACAACCTCATCGCTCCAACCTAGGCGCTTTAGCCCTGCTGCAGCTAGTATAATTGCGTCAAATTCTTCTGATTCTAATTTTGCCAATCGTGTATCAACGTTTCCTCGAATCCATTTTATTTCAAGGTCTGGTCTTGCTTGCAATAGCTGAGCACTACGGCGAAGTGAGCTTGTACCAACGATAGCCCCTTTTGGAAGGTCGGTAAACTTCACATGATTTTTTGAAATAAATGCATCTCTTGCATCTTCACGCGGTGGAATACAACCGATGACAAAGCCTTCTGGCAATATAGCTGGCATGTCTTTCATCGAATGTACAGCAAAGTCAATCTCCTTATCGAAAAGAGCCTGTTCGATTTCTTTTACAAACAAACCTTTGCCACCAACTTTTGACAATTGAACATCTAAAATTCGATCTCCTTTTGTCACGATTTCCTTTACCTCAAATTCAAATGGAGCACCTGCATTTTTTAATTGGTTAATAAACCAATTTGTTTGTGTTAAAGCTAATTTACTTTTCCTTGAACCTACTATGATTTTTCTCATGATGAACCTACCTTTCTGCCTAATACCAAAAATGGAAGTTGGAAAGCTTACTTCCTAAAAAGAAATTAATCACAACGAGTAAAAATGTATAAATTTGAGCCCATGCAAAATTTAAACCAGTTATTTTCCCGCCATGATGAAATACTAGTACAAATAAATAAATTATTGTAATAATAAAGGATCCTACAATTTTTATATCAAGCATCGAAAGTCCTTCTAATTTTAGAAATGCCCATTCTAGCCCTAATAACAAACTAATAAAAATCATCGGTACACCGACTAAAATTGAGTAGAACATCCATTTGCTCATCTGATGTAAGCTAGGTAAGCGGGACCATAATTTCGTATACTTTTTCTCCTTTAACAAACGGTACAAAATCAAATATAGTATTGAAAATACAAAAGATATGGAAAAAGCCGCGTAAGAAAGTATGGCAAATGAAATGTGAATAAACAACATTTCAGATTCCAACGATTCGACCAGTGAATGCTGCACTCTGTCTGGCGCAAACAAATGGATTGTGACAAAGATAAAACCTAATACACTAATGAAAAAAACAGGTAAATCTACCCGAGCAACGCAATGTAAAATAATCGAAAGCGTCACTAGCAGCCATGCATAAAAATAAATCCCTTCACTTAGTGAAAGAATCGGAAAGCGTTTCGTCTCAACAATATTTAGTAATAAGAAAGCTGTTTGTAAAATCCATACAATCGAAATAAACCAAAATGCAATTCGGCGAATCTTTATTCGTTTATAAAAAAAATCGATGAAATAAAATACGATCCCGGTTGCGTAAAGAACAACCATTATCTCGTATAGCCAAGCCATTGCTAATTGTGTCATTTTGCAACCCTTCTTCATCTTTTACAACTTTTACTTTGGAAATACTAACCTTTACAAATTTTAGTAAAAATTTTGCTATAATTTAATTAGAAAATACAAATTTCTCTTAAATGAAAGAAATTTGATGTCTCATTTTCTAAAGTTAGATTATTCATTATTTTCCTAATCTGTAAAATAATAAGCGTTTCCGTGTCTTATAGTTTACCATAAAGATACGAAAACGCCTCAATTTATTTCTACTTAATATGACAATTTTCTTTCAAGAACTGTTCCATTTTGTGAACTTTTTAAAGACACTGCATCATTTTGCTGCTGTGTATTCACTTCTTCTTGAACAGCTTCCTCAATGCCAAAAATTTGTTGGAAAAGCAGAAGTTGTTGATTTGCTTTAGGCGAATTTGCCAATTCTTTTGCCTGCAAAATCGGTTCCTTCAAAAGCTGATTAATGATGGATTTCGTATGTTTATTTAAAATTTTGCGTTCACGCTCAGTTAAATTCGGCATTTTGTTTTCAATACTCATCATTGTCTCTTGCTGAATTTGGTTAGCCTTTTTACGAAGTGCTGAAATAACAGGTACAACACCTAAAGTAGCAAACCAATCCTTAAATTGAACAACTTCTTGTTCAATCATACTTGTAATTTCCTGTGCAGCTTGTTCACGTTCTGCTAAGTTTGCTTCTACGATTCCTTGTAAATCATCAATGTCGTATAAGAAAACATTAGGTAAATCACCAATTCGTGGATCTAAGTCGCGTGGAACCGCAATGTCTACCATAAACAACGGTTTTCCTTTACGTAAACGTTCAACAAACTGCATCAACTCAAAATCAATTACATAGTCTGTTGAACCAGTTGAACTAATTAAAATATCTGCTTCAAGTAAAATGCACTGTAATTCCTGCATTGACTTAGCATCACCGTTAAATTTAGAAGCAAGTTTTTCTGCTTTTTCAAATGTACGATTTAATACCGTTACTTTGCCTACTCCGCTTCCATAAAGGTTTTGAATTGCAAGTTCGCCCATTTTACCTGCACCTAAAATTGCAACATGTTTATTTTTTAATGAGCCAAAAATTTTCTTTGCAAGCTCAACTGCCGCATATGAAACAGATACAGCATTCTCATTTATAGTTGTTTCGCTATGAGCACGTTTTGCAAATGTAACAGCCTGCTTAAATAATTGATTATAAATAGTTCCAGTTGAACCAATTTCCTGAGCTTCTAAAAAGCTTTTCTTTACTTGTCCAAGAATTTGTGTTTCACCTAACACCATTGAGTCAATTCCAGATGTTACACGGAAAAGGTGATGTAGTGAATCATCGTCTTCTCGGATATATAAATGTTTGTCGAATTGATCGACAGGAATATCGAACCACTTCGCTAAAAATTGCTTGATATAATATCGACCTGTATTTAATTGATCGACAACAGCATATATTTCAGTTCTGTTACATGTCGAAACGATAACATCTTCTAATATGCTTTTTTCTTTTTTTAATGCAGCCATCGCATTCGGTAGTTCACTTTCAATAAATGACAATTTTTCTCGAATTTCGACTGGCGCAGTTTTATAATTCAAGCCTACTACAAGTGTATGCATGAACTTTACACCTCACACGATCTATTTCATAAGTTCTATTCTAACATAAAGAAAGCGCTATCCACATAATAAATTGTGAACATGATATGAAAGAATTTTTAAATTAGAATTATTCTAAAGTAAGTGTAACAAAAAATATGTATTGTTTCAATGATTGAATACTTTTCTTCATTATCTCTATTATTTTACATTACTATTACAATCATTCACCATAAAATTTAAAATTTCTACATAAATAATTTAATCGCAGTATTTCCATATTTATTGCAAGTAGTATTTCAGCTGTTTTGATTCATTATGGAGTTAAATTGTTTAACAAATTTGTTACTTCTTATTTTAAAGTATTCAATAGTAAAAGGCCGTCCCATTATTTGGAGATGACCTTTTATATTTTAATTATTGAATTTCAACTGTTTTAGACCCTATTAAATTGCCATTTTCATCATATGCTAAAAATTCAACATCTTCATATAAATTGAAGTTTTGGAACTTCGATACAGATTGGGTTGCTCTATAAATGTTTTGACCACGGTCAATTAAATCAAATTGATAATTGCCGTAAACAGAGTTAAATTGAGCAATTACCTTGTCAACATTATCACAATTTGTATTAATTGTAGCTGTCATCGTTACATTTGTACGACGAATTTCTACTTCTGCATCATCAAAAATAGAGTCCGGAGAAGTACAGAAATTATCCGAATCGTAATCTTCACATAAGATTGCTTCTGCTATATTTTCATATACATCATGCAATTTCTCTATTTGTGAAATGTGGAAGAATTGACCACCTGTTTCGTCTGCAATTTGTTTTAATGATGAGAATTTCGTATCAGCTTGCTTGCCAACAGCAACTGTATAAATCTTCACATTATTATTTTTTGCTTTTTGGATTACTTGGTTAATTTGCCTTTCTGTTGTAACACCATCAGATACTAGAATAATTGATTTCGATGTAGTCGTGCTGCTTGTAAAGTTTGATAGTGCTATATCAATTCCACTTGCAATGTTTGTTCCACCTTTAATATTACTTGCTTTAAAAATATCAGCTGAAGATACTACTTCAGCACTTCCCGATTTTTCAAGAATTCCTTTCGTATTAAAGCGGACGGCACTATTATGCTTCGCGTCAATTGTTTCAATTAACTGCTTAGTTTTTGTACTTACATGATTAGTTGGGTCATTTTTCTTCATTGAACCAGATTGGTCAACAACAAAACCTACCTCAACTTCACGACTGCAGCTATTTTCTTTAAATTGTTGATTAGCAAAAATTGTTTCTTTTACTTCTTGATTGTATAAATCTTTTAAACTTTTCTTATAAGAATTATCTTCACTATCGTACGGCAAGAGTTCCGCAGTCACTTCTGTTTCTCCATAGATAACTGAATCGAAATAAGCTACAGCTGCACCAGCATGTCCCGTATTTGTTACATAATCTTTTGTGTTTGTAGTGAATTCAAAGTCACCACTAACTCCATTGTAATTAATACGAACTTTACCACGATAGTCTGTAATAATTTTGCCGCCTGGGGCAACTAAAGAAACAATTACCTTTGTATATTTCTCCTTGTCATCAGGTCGATTCGCCAAATCTTGATTTTTCTTTAATGAATCGACTACAGCTTCTGCATCCTCTAATTTTGAAATTGCATCCTTAAAATTATTCTGTAAATTTTTTTGTTCAAAAGAACTTAAGCTATTATAAATGGCACGTATCGCTTTCACACTATCGTATAGATAAAGTGAAATATCTTCTTCATCCTCAGGAATAAATTCAATTAAAAATAATACAATCTCTGAAACTGGTGAACTAATAGATAACTTGTAATCTGTTTTAATGACATCCTCAGTATGGAAATTGTAAACAGGACGACCTTCCGAATTTAATGAATACTGTACTGTTGTGTTGTAATTTATTAATGCAATTTGTTCGAATAGCCATGGAGAAATTTCTTTATTGGCAATTCTTAATTCTGCATTTGCATAGTCAATCGACTTGTCTGAATCAGAACCTTGTTTTCCATAAAAAGTTTGATCATCTGGATCAACTTCCACAATTGTTATTTTACCAGGTTCCATATCATCAGGAAGATTAGTGGGTTTAACACCTGAATCAACATTTCCACCTGCATATTCTGGATTTTCTGGATCATAAATATCATAAGTAATGCGCAGCTCTGCTTTTGGTACATAGCGTAAAGTTGCTTCAAACTTTTTACCTTTATAGCTTGCATACTTTGCTTCATCATTATTAACTAATTCGAATGTAATAGTATCCTTAATTGTTTTTGTTAGTTTTGGCGCTGTCACGTAAACCGACAATACACCGCCATCACTATACGCATAAATAGATTGTCCACTTGAACTGTTTGATGATGAAGAAATTTTAGCCCCAGCTTTAGAGGTTACTTTAAATTGTAAAGATTCTTCCTCCGAAATTTCATTTCCATAGCTATCTTTTAAATCGATTGTAATTAATGTAGAATCTACACCATTTGCCGTAATTTCAGGATTTGTAATTTCAATATTTTGTACTTCATTGTTAACCTTAGGATTATTTGACCAATCATTATGGTTATTATCATTATTGTTTTCAAACTCAACGGTTCCATTTGACATAAAGTTTACTGGCAGGGTAATTTGACTATTATCTTTTCCCGTCGCTGTTCCTGTTAGCCCTTCAGATGCAATACCACCTTGTTTTGCAATTCGATAGAAGAACACAGCGATATCACCGCGTGTAATATTTTTATTTGGCTGATAATCATTATAAGTCTTCTTACCAGTAGTACCAGTTGTAATTTCATTTAAATATAAATACTGAACAGCTTGAGGCTCAGATAAATCAAGCCCATTTAAAGCTGCAAATATTCTAGCAAACTGCCCTCTCGATACATTCGCATAACGGTTGCTATTAAGCGGAATATTTAATTCACTATAATAATTATAAATCATATCCGATGAATAACTATATGAATAATTGTCATCCAAGTTTGCAATCATCGTTAATAATTGCTGCTCTGTCACTAGTTTATGTGTTTGAAACTTTCCTCCAGGATATGTTTCCATAATGCCATTATCTACTGCCCATTTAACAGCTGTATATTTTGAGTTGGAAGATTTTACATCTGTAATTGTCGCAGCCTCGGTCGTAAGTGGTGCCGTCCAAGCAAATGTCAGCATACAGCAAAGGAGGACAATCACAATTTTTTTACACTTATTCAAAGCTTTTCACCCCTTATTGGAAGAAGAGAATATCATCCCGATAATTTTGTTGTAAATCATTTTCTAAATATTCAAGGAATCGCATAATAATTTGGGAAGCTTGTGCCCGTGTTAATGCACCCTTCGGATTAAATTTCCCATTACTGCCTGACATAAGCCCAAGTTCAGTCGCAACATACACTGAATCACGCGCATAATCTGATATTTTAGCATCATCTGCATATGCTGTTTGATAGCCTGGATCTGGTGCTTTATTTTCTAAGCCTAAAGCACGGACTAAAATTGTCGCAGCTTGTTGTCGTGTTAATGAACCGTTAGGAATAAATTTGTTCGGCTCAGTGCCGGTAATAATTCCTTTTTCTACAGCTGACACTAAATAGTTGTAATCTTTTTCATTTCTGTTTACATCTGCAAAAATACTCGTCGTTGATTTCGTTGACTTTTTATCCTCTAATACACGCAAATCCACCGCTTTTCCAATCGCAATGGCAAAGTCGTAGCGCTGCATTGGCGTATTTGGAGAGAAGAAGTTTGATTGATCATCAAGTATGCCTAAAGAATAGAGCTTTTCAATATCATCTTTAGCCCCATGAGCTGATAAATCTCGGAACTTTGGCACAATTAATCGTTCAATTCTTGACATATACTCCGCATCTAAATCGATGTTTCCACTGTTTTTAGGCAAATCATATGTATATTCGGAAACTGTGTTTGCAGCACTGATTACAGCATATCCACCATCAAAACTAGAAAGGGATGGAGTATTTTCTTCATAATTTAATGTTCGAGATTTCGTAGTTGACGCTTTATTTTGAACATAGCCAATTTTTCCGTTATCATATTGAAATTCATAATCCGTAATTTGAGTAATTGTCGCTCCCCAGAAATTTTCATATCCATAGCTTCGGCTTTCAATATTTACAACTACTGTCTCTGGATCATCTTTCGAATTCGTCACATATGTTTTACGAGAAATGACATTTCCTGAAAAATAATCTGAAGCAGGACGTTTATCAGTAATTCTCCCTTTAGAGTACTGATAATCCTCTAATTCATAGGTTACATCACCGATTTTAATTCTTTCAGTATATTTCGTTACTTCACCATTGGCAGTACTTTGCCCAATTTGATCATAGTTTGTAACGTCTGAAACATAGGTGAAATTTCGTGTTAATTTTTCTCCATTTGGACCCTCTAAAGTAATTTTATAAGTTTCAGTCAGTTTTCCTTTACTTTCCTTTTCAGTTACTTTGACATCGTCGCTCGTTCCAGTAAAAACAATTGGTTTACCTGTAATGAATACGACTTCCTCATATGTATATTCATTTTGAATACCACCGTAAATATCAACGATTTCAGCTTTTACAGGGCTAAGTTTAAAAGTTGCTAAAAAAATGAAAGATGTTAAAAACAAGAAAGCAATTCTAAGTTTCTTCATTAATCCTTCAATCCCTCTCTTTCCTAAAAGCGAGATGGCATGTGGAGTTAGAGCCACATGCCTATCTCTTTTAAAATTTAGTTCACTAGTAATACATGCGTATTAAATGAATTATTTGTAAATAATACAACACGGTCTGATTGTTTTAATTGTGAAGGTTCGATTACTTTTCCATCTTTAATTATTAATGTTTGTTCTAGCTCAACATTATTTAAAGAGCCTGAATCTAACCATGTACCGTTAAACCATTGACTTACATTTTTCACATCAATCTCTTCCCTTGATGCATTAACATTTTCAATGACCCCTGTTAATACTTGGTTAGCCATTTTAGTAGATGATTTCAATAAGTGGATTGCTTGAATATGACCATCCTGCACATAGAAGTAACCATAGTAAGTTTCATAAGCAATTAAATCCATGTTCGGGATAATGCGAATTGTTGAGTTATTATAATTTACTTCTGCGTTTGTACTATTACTAAATGAAAGAGTCAGATCATTAGTAGATTTCCAATAGTTGTTATCAAGGTGTACAACATCTTGCAACTCTGCCAAGTAACCATCTACATATGATAGTTCAGCGAAGTACAATCCATCTTTCACTAAGTTTGGCGACGACATACTGTCATTTGTAATGTTGATGACATGTGCATAATTATCCTTCGTTACTCCATCTGTTACAACATAGGCAGTACCAGCATTTGTTAATGTCGAAGGCTCTACTAAGCGGCCATTGCGAACTAGAATTGTCCCCTCATGGAAATAAATACGGCCAGTTGTTTTTAAATTAATAAAGTTAAATGATGTGTTAACTGCCGTCATATCCTCGTAATAAGAACGTTCATAATTTTCAAGAACTATAATCTTTTTAATAACTTCGTTCCCAAACTGTTCAACGGTTGCAAAGTATACTTCACTGTCCCGATATTGACGAAGATCATTTTTAGAAATTTTTTTGTTCCCAGCGTAAATATCCGTATTATTTGTGAAAGTATATGTTGTTAAACTACTGTTATTAGATGTACCAAACATCCAGTTCTCAAAATTTTGCGCATTTTTCACCGTCAGTTTATTACCGGATAAATTGACTAATTGGATTGAACCTTTATATAAATTTTCAATTGCTACACCAGAGGCAATAATTTCAATCTCTGAAACGACAGAAGTAGATGCGCTGGAAAATCTAAGCTTTACTCGGTCTCCTTCATACAATTCACTTAACCTAGATGCTGAAGATCCTTTAATGAAATTCGTATTGCGGTTGATGTAGTAAGTTGTTTCAACTCCGCCGTCGAGCTTTACACTAATATACATCCCATTTGGATCAATTTTTGTTACAACTCCAGCTTTTTCCTTGCTATTTTGAGAAATAGCTCCTTGCTCTATTTCAGAAGTACCTCGAAGCTCCTTTACTTTTCGCAAGTTAACCGTCGCTTGTACTTTCATACCCGCTTTAAATCCATCGATGGTTGTTAGCGTATTGTTGATATATAGTTTTGCACTATTATCAATGTTAAAAGTACTTGTTCTCCCAGAGCTATTTTCTAAAGTTATTTTGCTTAATTTTCTTTCAACTGTACCGTCTTTCGCTACGGTTTCAGTATAATCAACGCCTACAAATGTCCCGTTGATAATGGTTGCCGCATCTGCTGCTTTAGGTAATGACAACGTTGAAACAACTAACAGCAGCATGCAAACTATGTATGACAGTTTCTTTGCCAAATCGCTCTCCTCCTGTAGCATTGGTATTATATAAATTTAAAGTAATTAGTGAAGTAAGATAGATGATACGATAATCATTTACTTGTTCAATTTGCCAAGATAACTACTTCGAAATATTTCCGTAGAAAAAATCAACTATGAACCTATCTATTAATCATTGGAAATATTGCTAAAACTACTACTTCACCCCCTATACTAGTTATCGGATACATCTTAGCTAAATCAAGGTTTTTTTGGCATTATTTTGACATGTAAATTATACCATAAAGTAAATCTATCATCAGTGGGAATTATAGATTAAGAAGTGGATTATTTTTATTGAAAGAGTGAGAAAATATTTACATATAAAAAAAGAGCAAGACACTTCTGCTCTTTTCATTTAAATGGAAAATTAACTTTTGTAAAATAAACATCGAGGGTTGCTAATTAAGTTTTTTTAAATTTACTTTTTAATAACTTCATCTTTTAATTAAATTCCTCCATTGTCAAATCGTAATTTACTCCCATTGCTGCACGGTTCCCTTCACTAGCAGCGATGACTAATTGTGTAGGAGCAGCCAATGTTGTATCTCCTGCAGCATATATACCTTCTACATTTGTTCTGCCTAAACTGTCGATTATAATCCCGCCATTTTCGCTAAATTCACACCCTAACTCTTGCGCAATATTATTCGGTTGTTCAAGATCTGGTGTAACAAAACCGCCTACTCTGTCAATTTCTGTACCGTCCTCAAAAATCACCTTTTTTAATTTGCCATCTTGCCCACTCAATTTGATGATCTGTTGCTGTTTTATCCGAATACCTTTCTCATTGAACAACTGCACATCAGCATCGGATATTACCTTTTTGCCATTTGTACAAACAACCAAATCCTTGCTCCATTGATAAAGGACCTTCGCCATATGTGTAGCATGATTATTTTCAGAGATTAATACCAAAGGTTGTTCTCTTAATTCCCAACCATCACAATAAGGACAATTGAAAATACTCTTTCCATAATAATTTCTAATCCCTTTTACATTGGGCAATCTTTCTTTAAGACCAATTGCAATAATGACTTTTTTGCTTAAATATACCTCTCCCTCATGAGTAACAAGTTGAAATATAGAATTACTTTCTTTTTTTACTTTTACAATTTTGAATTCTTTAATTTTCACAGATGGGTAATTACGAATATCCTGATGAGCAAAGTTTCTAAATTCTCTAGGTGTAACCCCATCTCTAGTAATGAACCCGTGCGACTCCTGTGTTACTGCATTTCTTGGTTGATTAATATCAAAGAGAATCACATTTCTTTTAGCTCTGCCTAAGACAAGTGCTGCGTTCAACCCTGCTGGTCCGCCGCCAATTATTGCGCATTCTAACATTATTTTTTCATTCCACCTTAGTTTTTTAATATGGAGAATCGCTGGACAATTTGCACATGTTTTATATTGAGTTAGCACAGTTACATCATTTGTAATTCTTTACAATCTAATTTAATTTTATAATAAAAAAAGCATGGTTTTGTTCACGTCTTTCGAAATTACATCATTAGGGCAAACAAAAAGCTCTCCTTGAGGTAAACATCTGTCTACCAAAAGGGGAGCTTATCAATATATGAAACTTACATCAGCTTCATAAAGTAGTTTTGAATTCTTGAAAATGTGTCCTGTGTTCGATTTTCTAACCAATTTTCCGTTTTATCTTTTTCCTTTTTGCTTATATTTTGAAGTGCAAATTCTGTTAGCATTAATTTCGCTTCTTCTACTGTTTTATTAATATCTTTATGATCTTGAATTGAAGAAAACAATGACTGATATTTTTCAACTTGTTGTAATTTTGCTTGTACAGGTTGTTGTTGTTTGCTATAAGCATTTGTAATCGCTAGTTCATTTGCCTGTTCGGAGGTTAAATTCGCATTTAAACCTTTTACCTTAGCTCTGACAGCATAGAACTTCTCCTGCAATGACTGATGATTTGCAACAATTGGTTGATTGTGCACTTTATACTGATCAATTAATCGATAGAAATTTTCTTTTGTTTCACCTGTTAAAAATTTTTCGGAAAATAGTTGTAATGCTGCAACAGAAGCACCTAGTTCAAGCTGTGCTTCATGTGAATCTAGTTCCTCCTTTATTTGCCCAAAAAAGCTAATGCCTCCATGACTTAAACTATCTAGACCATCCGTAATGCTTTGCAACGTATTTTCAATTGAATTTACTTCTTCTATAGTCTTCCCATCAAAGACACCTTCATCATGTAAAAACTGACTAAAAATTAGCCATTGGTCATTTGGTTTATAGGAAAACGGGTCATTTTCATCTATTTCATGGGTGTATAAATCACTTACCTGCAACTGTTTACTTGAAAAGTCTATTAGTTCATCAGAAAAAGTAAGTTTAACAGCTTGTCCATTTCGTTCAACTTCAATAGTTTGGCCTGCCATCGAGAATACATCAATTTCTTTTCTGTGTTTAGATGCAATTGCACTTTGCGCCCCTGTGTAATTCAAGTTAACCTGCATTTTCATCTTCTCCCTATTAAAATCTGATTTACTCTATGAAAACTGAATATATTTACTTTATCGACATTATTAAGTTAATATTTACTTTAACTCCCTAAAATGGTTATTAACTCCCAGTAATAAGAGTTAAAATAAAAACACCGAATCCTATAAAGTTAGGAAATCGGTGTTTTACGTGTATTTTCTTTTATTGTGTCGAGCCTAATTGTTAACTATGTAGAAAAGATTACATCCGCTTCTCTATTTCATCCCAGGCTTGCTCCATTCCCATTCCTGATTCTGATGAAAACACAATTATTGGATCGCTTTTATCCATGTTTAACGTTTCTTTTACAACTTTTTTATGCTTATCCCATTTTCCTTTAGGGATTTTATCAGCCTTTGTAGCAATAATAATTGTTGGTATATTGTAGTATTTTAAAAAGTCATACATCATGCAATCATCGTTTGTAGGGGGATGACGCAAATCAATAATTAGTACAACAGCACGTAGCTCTTTACGTGCTGTTATATATCGTTCAATCATCTTTCCCCATGCTTCTCGGTCTGTTTTTGATACTTTTGCATAACCATAGCCAGGAACATCAACAAAAAATAATTGTTCCTCAATTTTATAAAAGTTTAACGTTTGTGTTTTTCCTGGTTTAGATGAAATTCGAGCCATCGATTTTCGACCAATCATTCGATTGATAAACGATGATTTCCCTACATTTGATCTACCAGCTAAAGCAAACTCAGGAAGTCCATCGATTGGATATTGTTCTGGTTTGACTGCGCTTATAACCATTTCTACGTTATGGACTTTCATTAATCAAAACCTCCAACAAGTGCTAATTGCAGCACCTCTTCTGCAGATGATACCGGTTTAAACGTAAGCTGCTCACGAATAGTTTCTGGAATATCATCAATATCTTTTTCATTATCTTTCGGAATAATGATCGTTGTTAAACCAGCACGATGCGCACCTAATGATTTTTCTTTTAATCCACCGATAGGCAGTACTCTACCGCGCAATGTAATTTCACCAGTCATCCCAATTTCTCGTTTAATTGGCTTATTTGAGATTGCTGAAACTAATGCGGTCATCATTGTAATACCTGCTGAAGGGCCATCCTTTGGTACAGCTCCCTCAGGTACATGAATATGGATATCATGCTGCTCAAAATAATTATTATCAATTTGAAGCTTCTCTGATAACGATCTTACAAATGATAATGCTGTTTGTGCAGATTCTTTCATCACTTCACCAAGCTTACCAGTTAATAGTAACCTTCCGTTGCCCGATGTAAGGGATACTTCGATTTGAAGTGTATCTCCACCAACCGTTGTATATGCTAAACCAGTAGCAACGCCCACTTGGTTTTCCGTTTCTGCTTGGCCGTAATGGTAACGGTGTTTCCCAAGCATATCCTCTAATACCTTAGAATTAACAGTAACTCGTTTTTTCTCACCTGAAACAATGATTTTAGCAGCTTTACGACAAACAGATGCAATTTCACGTTGTAAATTACGCACTCCTGCTTCACGAGTATAGTAGCGAACTAAGTCAATAATCGCTTCATCCTTAATTAAAAGCTGAGATTTCTTTAACCCGTTTTCTTTAATTTGCTTAGGAATCAAGTGATTTTTAGTAATTAACATTTTCTCAATTTCTGTATACCCAGGAATTGAGATAACCTCCATACGGTCAAGAAGTGGACCTGGAATCGTACTTAGATCATTTGCTGTAGCAATAAACATTACTTTTGATAAATCATACGGTTCTTCAATGTAATGATCACTAAAAGTATTATTTTGCTCTGGATCTAACACTTCAAGCATCGCAGCAGAAGGATCTCCTCGGAAGTCATTTGACATTTTATCAATTTCATCGAGTAAAAACACCGGGTTAATTGTACCAGCCTTTTTCATACCTTGAATAATTCTCCCTGGCATTGCACCTACATACGTACGGCGGTGTCCACGAATTTCGGATTCATCACGAACCCCTCCAAGGGAAACGCGAACAAAATTACGGTCTAAGCTTTCTGCAACTGAACGAGCCAATGAAGTTTTCCCTACCCCAGGTGGTCCTACTAGGCAAAGAATCGGTCCACGAACGGAATTCTTAAGCTGTCGTACAGAAAGATATTCTAAAATTCGTTCCTTAACTTTTTCAAGTCCATCATGATCACGGTTTAATATTTCTTCTGCGTGATTAATATCTAATCTATCAGTAGTGCTTTTAGTCCAAGGAATTGTAATTAGCCATTCAATATAGTTTCGAATTACTCCGCTCTCAGCACTTGCAGCAGGCAATTTTTCATAGCGGTCAAGCTCTTTAATGGCAATCTTCTTTGTAGACTCAGGCATCCCTGCTTCTTCAACACGCTTACGCAAATCCGCTACTTCACCGGTTTTACCTTCACGGTCGCCTAGCTCAGCTTGAATAGCCTTCATTTGTTCACGTAAATAATATTCCTTTTGAGTACGCTCCATCGCTTGCTTAACTTTAGAGTTAATTTTCTTTTCAAGATTAAGCACTTCTTGCTCATCATGAAGACGGATAATTAAATGATCTAACCGTTTTTTTACATTGAACATACTTAAGACTTCTTGCTTATCAGCAACTTTAAATGGCAAATGAGAAGCAACTATATCCGCAAGACGACCTGGTTCTTCAATATCAACAACAGAATCGATTGTTTCAGTAGTGATTTTATTTGAAGATTTTGCGTATTTTTCAAAATAACTAATCAAAGTACGCATTAACGCTTCAATTTCAACATCCTTCTCTGTTTCATCTTCGTGAATTTCAAGATTTACCATCGTAAAGTCTTTACGTTCTTCATAATTAACGATTTTTGCACGACTAATTCCTTCAACTAAAATGCGTAACGTTCCATTCGGTAATTTAAGCATTTGTTTTACATTTACTAATGTGCCAATATCATAAAGCTCATCTTGATTTGGTTGTTCTACACGCAAATCTTTTTGAGTTGCTAAAAAGATCTGATTTTCATTCATCATTGCATGTTCTAATGCTGCTACTGACCGTGCTCTACCGACATCAATATGTAAAACCATTGAAGGGTATACTAATAAACCACGTAAAGGCAGTAATGGAATATTCTCTTTTGTTTTACTCATGCGGGTATTCACCTCCATCCACATTTTCCGTATCAACCCGCTTTGTTAGTATGTGATAAAAATGCAACATTTCACTTACATAATCATAGTAATTTTTTCAAATAAGTAAAATAGTTCGATTATTATCCCCACTACTTATTATGTAAATAAAAGCTTGAATTAGACAATTCATATGTATGCATTTAAATATTTTTTTATTGGAATAAAGAGCTGACTTACGACTAAGCGTGAAAACGCAAATTCGAAGTCAGCTCTCTACTTGTCATTGAACGCTGAACTAAAGCTAATTATGCTGAAGTTTTTTTGTCATTTTTATTTAGTTCTGTACCATCAGCAAGAATTAATTTTGGTGTAGCTTTATCAGTAATTGTTTCCTTCGTAATAACACATTTTACAATGTCTTCACGTGAAGGAAGCTCATACATCATATCCAGCATTGTTGATTCAATAATAGAACGTAATCCGCGTGCACCTGTTTTTCGTTCAATTGCTTCTTTTGCAATTGCCTTTAATGCATCCTCTTCAAAATCTAATTCAACCTTGTCAAGCTCAAGCATTTTTTGGTATTGCTTAACTAAAGCATTTTTCGGTTCAGTTAAAATTCTTACAAGCGCCTCTTCATCTAATTGTTCTAAAGATGCTAAAACTGGAAGACGACCAATGAACTCTGGAATCAAACCGAATTTTAGTAAATCTTCTGGAATTAGTTGAGAAAGCAGTGATACGTTTTCTTCTTCTTTGACTGAATCTGATCCGAATCCAATTACTTTACGGCCTTGGCGACGCTTAATGATTTGTTCAATACCATCAAACGCTCCACCTACGATAAATAGAATATTTGTAGTATCTATTTGTAAAAATTCTTGATGTGGGTGCTTTCGTCCACCTTGTGGGGGAACGCTTGCTACAGTCCCTTCAAGAATTTTAAGTAATGCCTGTTGTACACCTTCACCAGATACATCACGTGTAATCGAAGGATTTTCTGATTTGCGAGCAACCTTATCGATTTCATCGATATAAATAATTCCTTTTTCTGCACGTTCAATATCATAGTCTGCTGCTTGGATCAATTTTAATAGGATATTTTCTACATCTTCACCAACATAACCAGCTTCTGTAAGAGATGTCGCATCTGCAATAGCAAACGGTACATTTAAAATACGGGCTAATGTTTGTGCAAGGAGTGTTTTCCCACTACCAGTTGGTCCAATTAAAACGATATTTGATTTGGATAATTCAACATCATCTATTTTACTGTTTGAATTAATACGTTTATAGTGATTGTACACAGCAACAGCTAAGGCTTTCTTGGCGCGCTCTTGTCCAATAACATATTCGTCTAAAATTGATAGTATCTCTTTCGGTTTTGGGATGTCTTGAAATTCAACTTCCTCTTCTATCCCTAATTCCTCAACAACAATTTCAGAACATAGTTCGATACATTCATCACAAATATATACGCCAGGTCCAGCTACCAATTTTCGTACTTGTTCTTGTGGCTTCCCACAGAATGAGCACTTTAAATTGCCTTTTTCATCATTAAATTTGAACAATTTGCTTCACCCCTATTCAAGCAACAATCTTACAAGATTCTGCAATCTTTATCAAATAAGTTGTTTCGTTTAAGCTCACAATATGATTTATTATAAGCATTTTATTGATATGTATTAGTATGTTAAAACAAGGCACGGTAAAACGCCGTACCTTGTTTTACATTTAATTATTTATCTAACATTTAACAATTTACCTAGTTATTTTCATTTTACTAGAAAGTTGAAAATTATTCAGTAATTTTTGCGTTGTCAACTAAAAATTCTACTGTTTTTTGAGTGCGGATATCGTTTTCAAGAATTTCAGTTGATCCACCTAATGCAGTAATGATTTGTTCATTTGTCATACCAAACTGAGCAGCCATTTTTTCTAATTCTGCGTTAATATCTTCTTCAGTTACAGAAATGTTTTCAGCTTTACCGATCGCTTCAAGAGTTAATGAAACACGTACACGGTTTTCAGCTTCTGGACGCATTTGTTCATGTAAAGCATGCTCGTCTTGACCAGAGAATTGGTAGTAAAGATCTAAAGACATACCTTGCATTTGTAAACGTTGACCAAATTCATCAATCATACGGTGAATTTCATTATGAATCATAGATTCTGGAATGTCCATTTCAGCATTTTCAGCTGCTTTTTCTACTAATTCATCGCGAAGTGCACTTTCTGCTTCTGATTTCTTTTGTTCAGCAGTTTGCTCTTTAATTTTTGCACGTAAAGCTTCTACAGAATCAACTTCTGGGTCGATTTCTTTAACGAATTCATCATTTAATTCTGGAAGAACTTTTGTTTTTACTTCTTTAACAGTTACTTTGAAAGTAGCTTCTTTTCCAGCTAATTCTGCTGCATGGTATTCTTCAGGGAATGTTACAACTACATCTTTAGATTCGCCAGCTTTTAAGCCTACTAATTGCTCTTCAAATCCTGGAATAAATGAACCAGAGCCGATTTCTAGTGGATAGTCTTCACCTTTTCCACCTTCGAATGCTTCGTCACCTACGAAACCTTCGAAATCGATTGTAGCAGTGTCGCCTTCTACGATTGCTTCGTCTTCTTTAACTTCTAACTCAGCTTTGCGGTTTAATTGCTCTTGAATTTGAGCTTCTACTTCTTCGTCAGTTACTTCAGTTTCTAATTTTTTCACTTCTAAGCCTTTGTATTCGCCTAATTTCGGTTCAGGTTTTACAGTAACTTTTGCAGTGAATGTGAAGCTTTCACCTTTAGTGAAAGACTCAGTACCGTCGATTTCAGGGTAATCAACTGGAACGATACCAGTTTCATCGATAGCATTTGAATATGCATCAGGAACAAGAATTTCTAAAGCATCTTGATAAAGTGCTTCTACACCAAAACGTTTTTCAAAAATTTGACGTGGCATTTTACCTTTACGGAAACCAGGTACATTAATTTCTTTTACAACTTTTGCAAAAGCTTTATCTAATGCTTTATTTACTTCTTCAGCTGGCACTTCAATTGTTAGAGTACCGATATTTCCTTCTTGTTTTTCCCATTTTGCTGACATTATATTACCTCCAAAAATAGTTTACAATTGTTAGACAAACCACTCGTTTATACGATTTTGACAACCATTTTAGTATATCATAGTTAGCATGAGTTTCAACTTTTTTCATACTTATTGTAGTTCCGTTAGCTTTTCAAGATTTTGCAAAAACTCCACAATTTCATAATCCATTTCATGTACACTGCCAAACATTGTACGAACAAAATCTATATAACTAAGAGCAACATCCTCTGCATCATAATGCAACCATTCAAATGGATATGTGACGATTGCATGCTTCGCAACTAAATATTCAACAAGTTCTAAGGTTGAAGGATCTTTATCTAATTTATCCATTACAATCTTCGATATATGATTGAACTGAGGCATTTTTGTTGGTAGAGATAAAGTGGATGGATTGATATTCATTTCCTCTCCAAATTTGCTAATCGTAATCTTTATATCGACTTCCTGCTCCACAAGTAAAATAAGTATAATGCTTTTTATAAATGGATGTGTCGTCTCATTCTCAATAATCATTTTTAATTGGGGAACAATCGGTCGAATATTTCTTGATGTTAGCTCATGTACCTCATTAAGCTGTTTATTTGGAGAAAGAGTCATGAAATAATCAAGTGAAAATGTTTCAAGATTAACTTCAATCGTATGATTTTCTAATTCCTCTTGCTTTTCCATGTTTCCAGCAATGTTTGCGTTTATATCTTTAAGTCTTTCAAACTTTTCGATTTGATCTTGCGGAATAGCCCCTTCTTCTAATAAGGAACTTATAATACTTTCTACTTGTTTATACTGCTTTAATTGCATACAAATAGTTAAATATAATTCCATAACTTCAAGATACATCGAAGGCCCTATACTTAAAAGTTGTTCACAAACGTCTTTTGCTTTTTCAAATGATTTTGCTTCATACAAAGAATACGCATAAACACTAAGTGTTAACTCATCGCCTTCACTGTATTTCAAGGCTTCCTCAAATTTTTGATTCGCTAAATCATATTGATAATTCTCCACATATTCATGTGCCTGCTCAACTAATTTTTCAACTACCCCAGGAAATAGTACGACATTATTAAATGTTGTTAATTTTTTCTGTTTTCTTTTCAAACGTCTCACTCCCGGATGTCACAATGAATAATACCTCTTCATTTGATGTTATTTTACCTTTTATTGAATTTCTGAACAACACAATTCAAAAAATATAATTGTTGCTCAAAGTATTTACCCTCCTTTCTTATTTTTAATCGAATGAGAATAAGCGAAAAAACACAGCAAAGAGACTTAGTTGCTTAGGGTTGAAATCATCATATGAAATACCTATCGATCGGGATGATAGATCCTTTTTTAATAGATATTGTTAAATTCTTGTTACAATTATTTGCTAATGAATAATATTTTTATTCTTGTCCATTCTAGTCCTAGTAATAAAATAACAATATTAAGGAGTGCAACAAATGGGAGTAATGAGCAGAAACCCAAAAGATGAACCGTTACACTATGGCGAAATTTTTACAATTTGGACTAATATTTTATCAAATAACGGAATGATTGCAGCATATCAAACGCTGTACAATCATACGGGAGATCGTGAATTAGCAAAGCTTGTTGAGGAATCTATTGTTGGAATGGAAGAAGAAAATAAACAATTAAAAGAAATATTAAAATTAAATGGTGTTGGACTACCGCCAGCACCTCCTGAACGTCCAAATGCACGACTTGAAGATATACCAGTCGGCGCTAGATATAATGACCCAGAAATCAGTGCTATGATAGCAGGGAACCTTGCTAAAGGATTAGTTGCTTGCAGTACAGCTATGGGGTTATGTACTCGTGAAGATATTGCTTATATGTATGGACAATTCCATATGGCAAAAGCACAGCTTGGAGCAAAATTTTTACGTCTAAACAAAAGTAAAGGTTGGTTAGTGCCACCACCACTACATGTTGGTCCACACGACGAAAGATAATAAAATCTCTTGCAATTTTCGAATTTCATAAATAGTTGGAGCTAATAAAAAGATGGATAGAGAAACAGATGAAATGTCTGTTTTTCTATCCTTTGTTATTATTGTTATACAGATAACAATTCTACATATGAATTTTTCTATTATATTAAACATCACTAAATTGTCGATGGAAGTTTAAGGAGGTTTCTTATGTTTCAAAACAAGGTAGTTATTGTTACAGGTGCTGCTCAAGGAATTGGAAAAGCGGTTGCAGTAGGATATGCAAAAGAAGGCGCAAAAGTTGTATTAGCTGATTTAAATGATGAGTTAGGACGGGCAGTATGTTCAGAAATTGTTAGTGAAGGTTATTCTTCCATTTTTGTGCAGACTGATGTGCGAAAAGAAAATGATGTCGTGTCATTAATGAAAAGTGCCATTCACCAATATGGAAAAATTGATATTTTAATTAATAACGCTGGAATTTTCCGCCCAATTTCCCCTTACGATATAACGATGGATTTATGGGACGATGTGATACACACAAATTTACGAAGCGTTTTTATGTGCTCAAGAGAAGCTGCAAAGTTTATGAGATTAAACGAAAAGGGCGGGGCAATTGTTTCGATGGCATCAACCCGAGCGTTTATGTCAGAACCACATACAGAGTCCTATGCGGCAACAAAGGGTGGAATTGTTGCTCTAACACATGCTTTAGCCTCATCACTCGGTCCAGACAATATCCGCGTAAATTGTATTTCACCTGGTTGGATAGAAACAAAGGACTATGATGCTTTACGTCCGATTGATCATGAACAGCATTTTTCAAGACGCGTTGGCAAACCGAGCGACATCGTACGTGCATGCTTCTACTTAACAGATGATCGTAATGACTTTGTTACCGGAATTAATTTAACGGTTGATGGCGGGATGACGAAGAAAATGATATATGAAGAGTAAGATCAATAGTGATTAAATTTTTAATTAATTTAGAATAAACTAAAAGCCCTTCAAACCTTACAATTCGTTTGAAGGGCTTTCTATTTCTTTTAATTTTTAGAGCAAATAAGTTAGAAGCAATGATTATTTCGAATCATCAAGAACTTCTTCAGCATCTTCAATTGCTTTTTCTAAATCCTCTAAATCATCTTCTAATTTTTCACTTTTTAGATCATCAACATCATCATATAAATCTTCAGCTTCGTCGATTAATTTTTGTAATCTTTTTTGGAAGTATGCAATATCTTCTTTATCTTTGTCATCAACCGCTTCATCCAATAGACGAGAAGATTCTTCTAAATCATCAATCATTTCTTCGATGTCCTCTTTATAATCTCCTTCTAGATTACCTAATTCTTCACTTAATTCCTCTAAAATATCTTTCGCTTTATCTAGTGAACGTTCAAAATCATCTGCTTCATCTTCAATTACCTTGATTGGATTTGCTTCATATTTTGAAAATACTTCTTTTGCTTCTTTTATTAATTCGTCTAATTCATCATAGACATCTTCCATATCATCTTTATCTTCTTTATCAATAGCAGCATCAGCTTCTTTTACTAACTTATCTAAGTCCTCTTTATAGTCAATTAAATCGTCTTTAAGGTCTTCAATATCCACTATTACATTTTTAGCATCTTCAACTTTCTCTTTTGCTTGTTTCACTAACTTTTCAAGTTTAGATTTCGAATCTAGTACTTTATTGTCTTTCACGTTAGGGATTTTATTAAGTTCTGATTGAGCTTTTGAAATTGAATCTTCCAAGTCATCCTGTGCATCTTCTACTTTATCTTCACCTCTAGAATAGTCATCCTCATCAGACTTTCTATCACCTAGAATTTCCTTGTAGTCTTCGATTACTTTATCTAAGGCATCCATATCTTCATCGATCGCATCCATTGCGTCGTCTAACTTATCAATTAATGCTTCTATTTCGTCATCATCAAGCTCGACATAATTAACAACATCTTCTTTGTCTTTATCATCTGTTTTATCAGGAGTTGTATTTGGATTTTCGGCAGGAGTTTCTGGATTTACTTCACCACCCCATCCTTTCCATGTATCCCAAATGTCAGCAGTGTTATCGCTACGTTTAAGATTAATAATACGTTCGATAAATGCAGCTAAATGTGCACGTCCAACTGGATCTTTCGGATTAAATTGACCATCATTTGTTGTAATATTTAAGCCGCCAAGTGTACCGATGTATGTGTAGCTCCAGTCATCAGCAGGCACATCTTCAAATGATTTTAATTGAGCTGCATTTAAATTAAAAGCAACAACTAAAATTTTCGCCATTTGAGCGCGTGTTAAGTTTTCATTTGGATTAAATTTTTCACCTTTGGTAAATACGCCAAGCTCTGTCAATTTGGCAATAGCTCTATAGTGTATATAATTTTCAGATACATCTGTAAAGCCAGGATTCGTTACACTTGTTAAATCTAATTGAAGTGCTCTTGCAATTATAGCAGCTGCTTGAGCGCGGTTAATATTTTCTTTTGGTTTAAAAGAATTATCTTCATATCCATTAATAATGTTAAATTGAACAAGTTTTTGTACGGATGGATAGAACCAATCACTTTCTTTTACATCAGTAAATGCAATATCCTCTGCTTGTGTAAAAGTAGCTCCAGAAGCAAGTAATACGGCAGCAATTGAAGTGGTTATACTTTTTTTAAATCTCACGTTAAAACCCCTTTATATTTTTTGTATTATTTTCCTCTGTTTCCATCATATCAAAAATTTTATTACTAGGCTTGTATTTTCCCATATTAATTCAAGAAAACTAGAATTATAGACTTTTTTTCTATAAATCAGTAGTTGAAATATGAAATAATACCCAAATTAATTCCATTTACAAATAAAAAAGGGGCTAGAACATAAGTGGATTTTTTGTAAGAATTCGCTTTTATCATTAATAAGAATCTGATATATTTTGAAAATTGATTGAAGTGAAGGGGCGAGTGTAGCTGCCGGCTGCGCTTTTCCTACAGAGCAATGTTTTTCTGTACCGAAAGCGAAGCGTCAGGTACAAAGCTTCCTGCGGGAACAGCCCGTGACTCGAGACCCCGCAGGAGCGTAGTAACGAGGAGGCTCTGGGCCAGCCCTGGATGCGCGTCCCCGGAACGGAAATCAATTTTCCACCTAGCAAAAAAAACGTCATTTTTCTCATCAAGAAAAATGGCGTCTTTTAGTTTTGTCCCAGCCTCAAGTTAAATATTCTAAATAAATCTCCTTAAATATAAAGATAGACAGCAAGAAACATAAAGAAGCTTCCTCCCATTACGAATACATGCCAAATTGCATGATTGTATGGGATTTTTTTATTTTTATAAAAATACGTACCAATAGTATAAATAAGCCCACCGGCTAATAATGTTAAAAATCCATTTATAGTAATGTACTCAACAATTGGCTTGTAAACAAATATAGCAAGCCATCCCATCCCGATATAAACAAGCAAAGAAAGAACTTTATATTGATGAACAAAAAATTGTTTTAACACGATTCCGATTAAAGCAAGACCCCATTCAATAAAAAATAACATCCAACCAGTTCGTCCTCCAATTGCTACTAAAGCGATTGGTGTATAAGTACCGGCAATTAAAAGAAAAATTGAACTATGATCCAGCTTTTTAAAAAAGCTTTTATGTGTTGGCCAAGAATGATACAAGGTTGATGCAGCATATAAACAAAACATCGAAATACCAAATATTATGTAGCTAATCAGCTCCATTTTCGAGCTGGAGACTTGAGCTTTTAGAATTAATAATATAGTAGCAGGAATTGTCAATATAGCTCCAATTCCATGTGTCAGTGCATTCCAAAACTCCTCTTTTTTACTATACCCATTTTCTACAGCAACCATTTGCGCCATTTCATTCACCTCTTGTACTCATTATGTCACGAAGGTGAAATTTGTATAGAGCAATATGTAATAAAATTGGAATGATATTTATCATACCTGCACCCAATTTCATAAAAATAAAATAACCCTTATACACTTTTAAACATAAAAATGCTGTTTCAGTAGGAATTCCCCAGAATTTTTTACAGTCAAGTTGACGAAAATAGCAAACTGTATTACAGTTTAATAAAGAATCGATTCTTGTTATATAACAATGAGTACTTTTTATTTCAAAATAAAAAACCGAATAATGTCATGTGGGAAATGACAATTATTCGGCAATTTTTTCTTGTTTAATGTTATTAATTTAAATAGTTGAGAGATCTCCAACTTTATCCTTTTTATCTTTTTCAATTTGTTTCTTTCTTTTATTTACATCAGCACGAAGCAATAATGCAATCAGTAAAGAAATAGCGATTAATACTGTAAAAATATAGAACACAGGGATATAACTATTTGTCATATTTTTAACTGTATTCACTATGATTGGACCAAAGATTCCACCTAGAGACCAAGTTGTTAATAAGTAGCCATGGATTACGCCAAGCTGTTTCGTACCAAATAAATCACTTGCATATGCAGGCAGGTTTGAGAATCCACCACCATAGCAACTAACTACTAAGAAAATAAACACTTGGAATAATAAAATATTTGTTGTATGTGGTAATACCGCAAATGTAATAACTTGAATAACGAAAAAGATTACGAAAACATTTTGACGACCGATGTAGTCTGAAGCAGCAGCCCAAAGTAAACGTCCACCACCATTAAATAGTCCCATAACACCAACCATTGCAGCAGCTGCTGTAACGGATAATCCAACTACTTCTTGTGCCATTGGCGATGCAACAGAAATCATCATTAAACCAGCTGTAACATTCACTAAATGCATTAACCATAACATCCAGAATTGTTTTGTTTTCACTGCCTCTTTAGCCATCATTTGAGCTAAGTCTTGTTTTACTACTTTAGTACCAGCCTCAACTTGATTTTTCATTCCTTCAGGCATATATCCTGCAGCCGGCGGAGCGATATAAGAAGCACCTAAAATCATTAAAATAAAATAGCTTGCTCCTAAAATAAAATATGTAGTTGAAATACCAACATTCTCCATTAAGCTAGTAGCAATTGGAGCTGTAAGTAATGATCCTGAACCGAATCCCAATACTGCCATACCAGTTGCTAAACCGCGTCGATCAGGGAACCACTTTACTAAAGTTGAAACAGGTGCGATATATCCTATTCCCATCCCTAATCCACTTAATAATCCATAAGTTAACCAATAAAGAACAACTGAATCCATTAATATTGCTACACCAGCACCAGCTTGTCCTGCTCCAAATAGAACTGCAGCAACCATTGCCGATTTTCTTGGACCCATTTTTTCTACTAAACTACCAAACAGCGCTGCTGCAAAACCTGCAAGCCCCATCATAATCGTAAATGCAACTGTTACATTTGTTTCACTCCAACCCATTTCTGTTACGATTGGAAGTTTATAAACGCTATAGGCATAAGCTCCACCGATAGAAAGGTGGATTGCGATTGCAGAAAGTGCAATTAACCATCGATTTTTTTTCATATCTTCTCTTTTACCCTCTTTCTTTCTAAATGTGAAGAAGTTGTGACAACTACTTTACCAAGATAACATTTACAAAATATGAAAATCAATAGTTTTATTAAAAAAATTATTTAAAAAAAGTAGATTTTTTTCGCAACAAGCAGAAAATATGTATCTAAACGCAATATTCTGTTCGTTATCCCTATTTATAAAAGATTATTTAAAATTATATTAAAATCATAAAAAAATACCTAGATTTCAACTTCCAATCCATTATTTTTTTGGAAATCCATATAATAAAGCATGAAATACAAGCTTTTTAGCACTCGAATTAATTAAGAAATTTTCGAACATAAAATAGAATATTGTTTAATAAAAGAGAAACTCATTTTCACAATACTATTTCGCATGACTAATGATTGTTTAACAACAAACTAAATGAGTTATAAACACGCTCTAGAAAGAAATAGAGATTTATTATATTATAATAATTTAAATATAGCGATAAAAAATTAGTATTATTATTCAACAATCAGTTTTACCAGTAAGATTTATCTACATTTTTTTCAAAATAAAAAACGTTGTATTGTAAATTAGGTAGATTTACTATACAACGTTATTTGTTAGTTAGCGGACAATTAGCACATCATATTTTGCATGTTGAATGATGCCCTCAGCTACTGATCCTATCAACTTTTTTCTATTTCACTTACATCTGTCGCACCACAAATAAGTAAGTTTACATCCGAAGGCTCGGTTAAAATTTCAATTGGTAATCCTGCGGAATCCTGCCTCAGCTTTTATTTCAACATTTGCTCCCCCTGCTTTATGTGCTGTGTCCTTAAGCTTATTAATTTCTCGAAGATTTTCTTCTTTTAATTTGTCGGCATATTTTAAATCATACGCTGAAAGGGATCCGAATGATTTCGTGTCAACTACATTGATTAAAATATAATTCACCCTTATTGTTATTGGCTACTTCTATTGCCTTCTTTAATGCCTTAATAGAGATGTAATTTTAAAAAGTTATAAAACATTTTGCTGAGAGATTAATCGAAGCATCTCATTAATTTTAATTTACCTCTGAAAGTGGTGTTGCTATTGGCATTATCACAAGAAGCAATATTAATTGAACATTGCAACGATGATAGCCTTCATATTTCTTAAAAAACAATCAACACTCCAATTTATTAAATTGGTGATATACTATTTTATATTCAAATAATAAGTAAATGAGGGAATACTATGAAATATAGCTTTAGAAATGATTACAGTGAGCTTTGTCATCCAGAAATTTTATCTGCGCTTATGAACGCAAGTAAAGAACAAAATATTGGGTACGGATTAGATAAACATACAGAAAACGCGAAGCAATTAATTAAAGAAAAATTGCACAGTGATAATTGTGATATTCACTTTGTAACTGGGGGTACACAAGCAAATGCTACAGTGATTTCTCATATTTTACGTCCTTATGAAGCAGTGTTGGCACCGAGCACTGGTCATATTAATGTACATGAAACTGGGGCTATAGAAGCAACAGGTCATAAAGTTTATACAAGCGTTGGGCATGAAGGAAAGCTTTATCCAGCTGATATTTTGCAAGCACTGAAAATACATCAAGATGAACATATGGTTAAAATTGGTTTAGTTTATATTTCGCAGTCTACGGAGATTGGAACTGTTTATAGTACTGAGGAATTAAGGGCATTATATGCATGCTGCAAAGAAAACAACTTGTATTTATATATAGACGGAGCACGCCTCTCTAGCGGACTTGCTGCAAGTGATGTGCAATTCAATATGCTGAAGGATCTTTGCGATGTCATGTATATTGGGGGAACGAAGATTGGGATGCTAAGCGGTGAAGGCATCGTCATATTCAACGATCATTTAAAACCATATTTTAGATACCATATTAAAAATAAAACGGCCATGCTTGCAAAAGGCTATGTACTTGGCATTCAATTTGAAAGAGCATTTCAAGACGACCTTTATTTTAAAATGGGACAGCATGAAAATGAACTAGCTTATTTTTTAAGCAGCCAATTAAAACAATTAGGAGTGCCACTATTAAGTGAATCACCAACGAATCAAATTTTCCC
The DNA here is from genome assembly GCF_003966145.1 of Lysinibacillus telephonicus. Taxonomy (GTDB): domain Bacteria; phylum Bacillota; class Bacilli; order Bacillales_A; family Planococcaceae; genus Ureibacillus; species Ureibacillus telephonicus. The sequence continues at coordinate 40,013 of NZ_RXNR01000004.1, read as the reverse complement.
AATTTTCAGCAAGGAAATCGTTGAGAAATTAAGTACACTATACGACTTTGAGATTTGGGAAGAAGTAGAAAATAAAATAGCTATACGATTTGTTACTTCATGGGCTACTACTAAAGATGCGTGCATTGAGTTAATTGAGGATGTTAAAAACTTACTTAAAGATAATTAATTTCAATTTAAACTTCATATAAATAAAAAATCGTCCTCGTTTTTTTAAAAGTGGGACGATTTTTATATTTATAAGGAAATGCAATTTTAACTAAGGAAATCGCTTAATGGTGTATTTTTTTGATTTGCAATAATAATACGATTGCGGCCAGCTCGTTTTGCAGCATATAAGGCTTTATCAGCAAACTCTATTAGCTCTTTTGAATTTGCAGCTTGTCTTGGGAATGAAGCAATGCCTGCTGAAAATGTCAAAGGTTGGCCAGATGGACTCTCGGTATCAGCTAATATTTTAAGAAAATATTCCGCAATATTATAAGCCTGTTTTACTGTTGTTTCTGGCAGTAAAATCAAAAATTCTTCGCCGCCGAATCTGCAACAAATATCTTCTTCCCGTGTCACCTTTTTCATTTGATCTGAGAAGAATTTTAAAACTTCATCACCAATTGCATGCCCTTTTGTATCATTAATTAATTTAAAATGGTCGATATCTATCATAATGACAGAAAATTCTTTTCCTTGATATGTCCAAGATTGTAAAACAGTATCTAATGTACGGCGATTTGTTAAACTGGTAAGTGGATCAATAGTAGATTGATCCTTTAGAAAACTCACTTGATTATGTAAGAAAGAAAAGCTTTGAATTAATGCATTTTTAATTTGAAGTGCTTCATAGTAAAATACATTTAATTGCTTTAGTTCCTTCATTTCGCTTTCCTGGATACTATTTTCGGCAATGATAGCAATATTTTGTAAAGGTTTTACGATTAGTCCTGCAACTATAAAGACGATAATCATTGACGAAATAATAAGTGGAAGTTCAATTAAAAGCATACTTATAACCTGATTATCCACTGAATCGATCGCTACAGATTTCGGTGTTTGCGTTACAACTCCCCATCCAGTCAATTCGACTGTACTGAAACCCGCAAGCATGTCCACTCCATGTTTTTTTTTACAAGCTGTGCACCACTTTCACCAAGCGTTAATTTTTTTACAACTTCATTTTCGTATACATTATCTCCTGTCCGATTTTTATTTAGGTGGTAAATAATGTGACCTTCTGAATCTACTACATATACGTAAGAACCATCCTGATAATGATGCTCTCCTAATACTTTATGAAAAAAGTTCGATTCATTAATGTAAATACTGCCATTAATTACCCCCTGATACTCCCCTGCACTTGAAAAAATCGGTTGTGATATCGTAATCAAATACTCACCTGTAATCGATTTATAAGGGGGCGAGATAAATGGTTCTTGATTTCGAATAACTTCCAATCTCTCTTTGGATATGATCTGTTTTCCTTTAAGACCAAACTCGCTAGGTGCACCTTCTATGATTAAGCCTTCGGGGTTTGCAATGATAACAGAATTAAATGTATTTTCCTGAAGCAGTAGACGATTTGCCTCATCTAATAATGCTTCTTTATCATTCATGTTATTTGCAATTTTTAAAGCGCTGTATTCAAGTCTTTTTAAAGATTCCGATAAATACAAATTTACCATTTGAGAAAGTTTTAGAGCATATACTCGATTCTTTTCTAATGTTTGTTCTTCTAATAACCTAACATTTCCTTGATAACTACTATACATACTACTAACTACAGATAACAAAAAAGCTAATGACAGTACACCAATAAATAAATGTTTTAATGTTAATCTTTCACTTAGTTTTTGCATTTAGAGATCTCCTAGGTGATTTAAACTACAAATTCGACACTTTAGCTAAAATATTATTATACTATTTCCTAAAATAGATAGAAATATAATTATTTATCAGATTATTACAGGAGCGAGATTATTCGGGATTAAAACAAGAAAAGCGAGAAACGAAAATTCTCGCTTCTAGAGAAATAGAGGATTATAACCTATATGAGGAATTTAAAAGATTGCTTCATTCTTGATTGACTTATTCCAAATTGTATATCTCTAATTTCAGTGCAACTTTATACAATCATGACCATTTAAAATCAGTCTTTTTTTAATTTTTTATCAGGAAGTTTTACGCGATAGTGCCTTATCGATTTTGGTATTCCTTGCAACTCAAGTGCTCCACTATATATTAAATATCGAATCCGATATTCTAAAAAATACAAATTTACCATCTCATCCATTTTGGTTATAATTTCTACAATTACATCACCAGTCTTCAGAAATTCCTTGCTGCCTTGTTTTTTATGTAAATTGTCAATAGTTTCTAAAATAATGGAATCAAAATAATTCTCGGGCACCTCTCGAATTTCACCCTCAATAAATAAACGAAGCACATCCTTACTTTTGGATAATGATTTCCATTCTTTATGAAATCTGATACGTTCTTCTACTGTTAATGGTATATTCTTTGTTGTTTCGTCAAATATTAGCCTTAAAAATTCCGGTTCAATCTGCCCTGTATGAAAAATTGGCTGTTCCTCAATTTTATAAGCTGTTACCTTTTCATAAACTAATGTTGAGTTAATAAGATAAATCTCATTTTTTTTATCCTTCAATAAATAGAGAATAAAGCGCAGCCCTGTCTGCTCCTCTGCATTATTGCCATACCAGAGATAGATAGGAACATGCTCTGAGATATTCTCAATTTCAAGCAATGTATTAATAAATTTTTGTTCATATTCATAATCATCCAGCTCATCGTTAATATTTTCATATAACCATTGGCTCCGGAAGGATTGACCTATTTTTTCATTTAACCTCCATAATGGCCCAATGGAAAAAGAGTCTGGAAATCCAATTACTTTTTTCGGTCGTTTAAGGGCTACCCTTAAGGAACCCGCCGTAAATTCTGAAATAACGATATGAACATCGCTCTCTTGTTCCGATTTAGATTTACAATGATACTTTTTAATATGTGAGTTTATTTCATCTATCATAATATTTAGTTCATCCATATTTATAAAAAAACTTCTTCCACTCTCTTCTATCGGTTTCTTTTCATAATGATTAAATATTTTAAATTCATCAACATTATTTATTTCATAGACTTCCCATTGATTACCTTTTGTTAAATCAGGTGCAGTTACATTTGTTTGCGACTCAATTCGATATACAAAAACTTTATTCGGTTCAAGAAAAAAATATATAAATGGGTGATTTATTTTAGTTTTAATTTGGATTCACTCCTTTTTATTTTTTCGGTTGCAACTTTATATCTTTAATTACCTATTTTAAAAAAACCGTCTTTAACCGCTATTCCCCCTATTACAATACAATGATAATGTATTACCAGTCCTTGACTAATGTCATCTGTTTCTACCATAAACTCCTGGCCAAGTAGTTATTTAAAAGGTAAAGTAAAAATTTAATCTTAAGCCTTTTTATTCTTAAACAATAGCATTCCCTTTTTTGCAGCCCAAATAAAAATCATTACCAAAATTGTTGTTATGTTATATCAAATAAGTGGTGTAAAATCTAAGATGGAAGTGAATTCTGATATTGGTTTTAATGGATCAAGATTTTATATTAAAATGACCGTTTGTACATATTCAGCAATCCAAACAGCCAATACAATTACGATAAAAAATGTTAATATTTTCTTCATTTTTCTACCCCTAAAGCATAAATTGATTTTTAAACCTCGATAACAATATTACGTGGATAATCCATATCATAACTATTCAGATAATCATGCTATTAATCGTTACTGACTAACTATCGGTAGTAATTTATACCCTATTCACCTTTTAGGACTATATGTATTGGAAGAGAGTAATAAACAATTGTTACAATTTAGTAAAAGGACTGACTTGAGGTGGAGCTTATGAGTATCATCCTAGGTATTTTTGCAATTGTTGTCTCTGGGTATTTAATTTTTCTCGCTTGTTTTCTAATTTTCCGACTTTTAATAAGTATTATCAATTGGATTAAATGGCTAAGATTGGCTCCCTATGAAAAAGAAAGAGAAAAGAAACGAAAAAGAAGACGCAACTATAATTCCAACTCAAGTTCCTCTGACTCTTGGTGGTCTTCTGACTCTGCTAGCAGTTCTAGTGATAGTGGCGGGGGTGATGGAGGCGGAGGAGGTGATTAATATATTTCACAAAACAACACCTATAAATCTATTTAATATTCAGATTTAAAGGTGTTTAATTTTATTTTCCAACGACATAGGTTTTCAGTAAAGCAAGTCGTTCACGTATATTTGATTTTATTTCTACACTTTTGGGAGTAGGAGCTGCCACTACATCCGCTTCCAAGCCGACTACCTTTGCCAAATACTTAGCTCTCGCTAAATGAAAATCATTCGAAATAATTGTGATTTCTTTTACCTCCTCTGGCAATAGTTCTTTAGAATATAGCAAGTTTTCATAGGTCGATGTAGAATTCTCCTCTAATTGAACTCTTAACGGATCAATCCCAGCATCTATCAAGTACTTTGCCATAACAGAAGCTTCTGAAGCAGGTTCATCATGACCTTGTCCGCCCGAAACAATCACTTGAACATGTTCGTGTTGATTTAAGTAGTCTATTGCAACATCTAGCCTGTTTTTTAAGGCGAGTGATGGAATACCACTTGGTTTGATTTTCGCACCTAATATGATTAAATAATCATTTGATCCATCCGCTGTAGGCACCTTTCCTTTTTCAATTTCAGTTCCAAGAAAGTAATAACCATATCCCAATAATAAAAGAAGTAAAACACTTCCACCAATCCATTTTTTCATACTTTCACCTCTCATTCATATCAACGATTAGGACAAGGAAAAGATTCACTTTTTTTCCAATTTAATTTTATATATGCTTAACTAATAGATTCTGGAACGGTTTCTACATTTAAACCTAACGATGAATAAGTAGGGAAAAATTAAAATCCCAAGTGAAGGAATTCCACTTGGGACTTGTTAAGGTAATCTACCTATATTAATTAAGCTGTAAAGTTTCCATCATAGCTTAGCATAATCGCAGATTTTACTCCTGCTAAGTTTGAAATATTGTTAATGAAACTCATATCATTGTCTTTAACACGAATTTCATAAGTTACCTCAAAATCATTTCCAGGCATAACAGATTTTGATTTAATTGAATGTTTTTTTACTTGTTCAGAAATCACATGTTCCAATAGGTTTTCAATAGAAGTTTCATCATAGCGAACAACTAATAAATAAGGATTCTCCACTTTTATACGGTTGCCAAAAAGAATTAACACTGTACCAATTAAAATCGAACCAATAATAACGAGTGGAATAAATCCTGCTCCACATAAAATACCTGAAACAATAGCCCAGAAAAGATATACGATATCCATCGGGTCTTTTATCGGTGTTCTAAAACGTACAATTGATAATGCTCCAACCATTCCTAGTGATAATAGTACATTTGATGAGATACCGATAATAATTAAAGCTGTCGCCATAGACATGATGATTAAAGATATATTAAAAGTATGCGAGTAAATCACACCTGAGAAAGTTTTTTTATAAACATAATAAATAAATAACCCTATTAAAAAAGCAACTAGTAATCCAACTAGTGAATCGACTATTGAAAAATTGCTTGTTTTTTCTAAAATGCTGGATTTAAAAATATCATTAAAATTTGCTGTTTCCATCGTAATTCCTCCAATTAATTTCTATAACTTAGCCAAACATTCTGCTAATTTGATACTTTGAATAAGTTCCCTTACTTCTATTTCCTAGCTGAAGCAAAAATTTAATAACATCTGGTAAAAATTCGTCATACTTTACTTCAAGAATGACGATTTCTGGATTCGTTTCAACCATTGCTAAATCGGGATTTAACAAATCGTTATTTCTAAAGCTTGTTTTAATATTACTGTCGAAGGTTACACGGACATTGCCCTGATCATATATAAACACTTCCCTTTCATAATCAACGACCGTTACCGGTTTTATTTGAAATAAATTCATTTGAATATATAAATCCTGGATAAGCTGTCTCGGATCATTCTCCATCCACGCAATCTCACCGATTCTAATTCTTTCATATTCATCCGCAGTCAAAGAGCATTTTTGTTTAAACGTTAGATTATTCCTCTTACTCTTCTTTTCCAGGTTAAGGAAATCCATGTTGTAATCATATAATCTTACTCGAAATTTATCTCGCTGAAAAAATCCTTCCTTTTTCTCAGTTAACACTTTATTATCGAAGTTATCGAAATAAACACTGCGAATTAAATATTTTCCATTCTCTTTAGCATGGGGATCTATTTTCATGAAATGCTTTAATTTATTTCTTAAAAGGTAGCAATCCATCTTTGTAATTTCATGCTTCAATTCAGTTCGACCCATCACGCCGTTTAATCGCATGGCCTCCATGTCATCTTTCTCCTTTGCTGTATTGTTTACGAATAACATTATTAAAAACAAACCTTAAACAAACCTTAAAATAACTTAGGAAAATAAAAAAAGACCACAAATTTGTGATCTCACTTACTTTTGAAGCTTAATAATAAAAGTCGTTCCTTTATTTTTATTTTTTACTGCTTTTATCGACCCTTTATGTTTTTCAACTATCCATTGGGCAATCGATAATCCTAAACCTACACCACCCGTTTCTCTGGATCTTGCTTTATCCTCGCGGTAAAAACGGTCAAAAATATACGGGAGATTTTTCTCTTTGATTCCGATTCCCGTATCTGTAACCTCTATCACAGCCTTATGGTCATCTACATATGTTTTCACACCAATACTGTCACTTTCACTGGTGTATTTTAAAGCATTATCAAGCAAAATGACCAGCAATTGATGAAAACGGGTTTCATCTACTTTTATATTGATTGGACACTTTAAATTTAGCCAAAAATGCTTTTCTTGTGACTCGGCAATTTCCTGATAAGGTGCACATACTTTCCTCACAAATGCGTCGACATCAACAGTTTGAAGAGTAAGCTCTGTTTCAGATGAATCTGCTCTAGCAAGTGTTAATAAGTCTGATGTAAGTTTTGATAGTCGCCGTGTTTCGGAAAGGCTCAAAGCAATATTTTCAAATTTATCGGCAATTCTTTCATTCGGTGATGTAAGAAGCAGCTCTAGTTTATTTTGAATAATGGTTAACGGTGTTCTTAGCTCATGTGAAGCATTTTCAACAAACTCTGCCTGCTTATTCCATGATTGAATAATCGGCTTCATCATTTTTTTAGATAAAATAAAGCTAGCCGAAATCGAAAGAATAGTAAAAATGATGGAACAAATAATAACTAGCCTTTCAAAATTTGAGATAATTGTTTGTTCTGCATCCACATTAATTAAAAGCTGTGTATAAGCTATATCATCCTGATTATTAGTATCTTTAAATAGAATATATCGGAAATCGTACAGATCATTAATAGTTGTCGTCGTAATTTCGTCTATCTTAGTTTTATCAAGCTGATAATCCTGAAGATAATTTTCGTAGAATAAGGTTCCAATTTCATCTTTATTTACAATTTTCCCACCATAGCCCCAATGAATAACGGTAATCCTAGGATTTGGATTTTCTTTTTTATCTTTGGGAGGAAATACTTTATTTTGACCTTCATTTCCTAGTTGTGGCCTAAATCCAGCCGCTTCATTATCAAACATATTGTTAGTTAATCTCTCTTTAAATAATAAAAGCTCCTCATCTGCATGGGAATATAGCGTTCTTTGTACTTGACCGAAAATAATGATGCTAAAAATCGTAAAAATTACTGAAAAAGCAATTAAATTAAGGAGCATAAATTTCAGTTGCTGTTTCGTGAAAATGGATTTATTAAACATCTTCTTCACCGCTATCCGTCAGCATATACCCTAGCCCACGGAACGTCTTGATATATTGGTCGTAACCATGCTTTTTAAGATTTTTCCTTAAATTGCTTGCATACACTTCTACTACCGTTGTTGAAGTGTCTGACTCAAATCCCCATATTCTATCAAAAATTTGTTCTTTTGTTAAAATCGTATTTTTATTATTAATCAAGTACTCCAGCAAATCGAATTGCTTGCCGTTCAGTTTAAGAATTTCCCCATTAATCTCAGCCGTTTTGTTTTTAATATTCAATTTAATTTCCTTAAAAGTAATGACATTCTCCTTTAATAATCCTCCATTCCTTCTGACCATCGCCTCAAGTCTCAGCAACAATTCCTCTCGGTGAAAGGGCTTGACCAAATAGTCGTCGGCACCAACTTTAAACCCTTGAATCTTGTCATCAATCCCATCTTTTGCTGTCAGCATAATTACTGGGGTCATTATATTTTGCTTCCTTAAGCTTTTCAATACTTCATATCCGTTCATAGCTGGCAGCATAATATCTAATATAATGACATCAAAGATATTTTGTTCTGCAAGAAACAACCCTTCTTCTCCATCGAATGCCTGCTCTGCTTGAAACAATTCTTTTGTTGTTTCACATATTGAATCAGAGAGATATTTGTCATCCTCAATAATTAATAACTTCATAAACCGATCTCCCTTTTTGTCTAATTAATTTGCTACGTTTGATTATAGGACCATTTACAATAAATGCAAACTTTTCTTTTTTCATTAATTGGGACCAAGCCCTGCTGAATGAACTGACCAACACCATATTGGCCCAAACACGAGTCCGAAATTCGGACGCTGGTTAGCTAAAGCGAAATTGATTTTAAGGTTTGTTTAAGGTTGATCCTTAATAATGGGTCTCATAAGAAACTTATCTTTCAAAAAGGTAAAATGAACATAAAGGAGACACATTTATGAAAAAACAAAAATCAAAACTTTTTAAAGTAGCTGCACCTCTTATGTGCACTGGGCTATTATTTGGTTGCAGCAATAATACAGAAGATGTTGACTCTACTAGTAATCCAGCAGTAGCCAATGCAGAAAGCTTAAGTACTATCGGCAATCAGGAAGTAGCGAGTGTTATAAGCGAGAAAGTAGCTTATTCCGATGAGGACTTTTATAGTGAATGGGATAATGCAACTTCTATTAAGCTTAATGGAGACAGTGCAACTTATGAAGGAGACGGAGGAGTCGTTATTGATGGAAGTACTATCACAATTCGGACTTCTGGGGTTTATGAAATTAGCGGAAAGCTGAATGATGGACAAATTCATGTTAATGCTGAAGATGAAGAAACTGTTCAACTTATCCTTAATGGAGTGGAAATTAATTCTTCGACGTATGCTCCTATCTATATAGAAAATGCAGAAAAAACAATTGTTTCTCTAGAAGAAGGAACGAAAAACGTATTAACTGATGGGGAAAAATATGTGTATGAGAATTCAGATGATGATGAGCCCAATGCCGCCTTGTTCAGTAAAGACAATTTGACGATTAATGGTAGTGGAACATTGATCGTAAACGGTAATTATAATAATGGAATAGCTTCCAAAGATGAATTAAGAATAACTGGTGGAACAATTCAAATTGATGCGGTGGATGATGGCTTAATGGGCCGTGACCTCGTTGCAGTTAAAGATGGAAATATCACTATAAAAGCTGGTGGAGATGGGATAAAATCCACAAATGACAAAGATTCTTCAAAAGCTCTTATCGCAATTGAAGGCGGTAAATTTGACATTGAATCAGCAAATGACGGAATTCAGGCAGAAACTTCACTGTTAATTGCAGACGGAGAATTCGCTATTACATCCGGTGGTGGAAGCCCAGAAACTATCGAAACAAATGAAAACAATAGAATGGCACCGCCTGGAGGAATGCCATCAAGCGAAATGACACCACCTGCTGAGGCAGATCTAAATGCAGCTGCTACCAGCCCCGAAACACAAACTGAAACAGAAACAGCAGCAGAAACGGAAGAAGTAACTGGAAGTACAAAAGGACTGAAAGCTTCGGTAGAAGTAGCAATCGGCGGAGGAAGTTTCACTATTGATTCCTTAGATGATGCTGTTCACAGCAACAACTCGATAACTATTACCGGAGGCGATTTAAAAGTGGCTACCGGTGATGATGGAATTCATGCTGATACATCTATTTTAACAAAAGGTGGCAGTATCAATGTTACGAAGAGTTATGAAGGTATAGAAAGTAAAACCATCACAATAGCCGATGGAGAAATTCATGTTAATGCGGTAGATGACGGCATTAACGTTGGTGGAGGAAACGACAGTTCAGGCAGGGACTTTGCTGCGACTGAAAATACCGAAGAGAACTTGCTTTCTATTAATGGAGGCTTTGTTTATGTAAATGCCACTGGCGATGGACTCGACTCAAATGGTTCAATCTCAATGACGGACGGAACTGTTATCGTAAATGGACCTACTAATAATAACAATGGTTCTTTAGACTATGATCAAAATTTTGAAATTAGTGGGGGCTTGCTTATTGCCTCTGGCAGCTCCGGAATGGCAATGGCAACGTCTGAAGAATCCACACAAAACACTATAATGATGACTTATCCTGAAACACAAACGGCTGGAACACTCCTACATCTTGAAGATAGCGAAGGAAACACAGTTATAACCTTTGCACCTGATAAAGACTATCAATCAGTCGTAATAAGTTCACCACTTTTGACTAAAGATGCATCTTACACTCTTTACTCAGGAGGGACAGCGACGGGGTCTGAAAGCAATGGATTATTTTCAGATGGAGACTATCAAGGCGGAACAAGTGTAGTGGACTTTACGGTTTCCGATACCGTTACATGGCTAAATGAAACAGGAGTAACAGAAGCAAATACAGGTCATGGTGGAATGGGCGGACCTGGTGGTGCAGGAGGAAATCGAGGCGATATGTTCTCAAATTTAGATGAAGAAACTAGACAAAAAGTCCAAAGCATTATGGAACAGGAACGAAGCGGAGTCATCACTCAAGAAGAAGCTCAAGCACAGATGGAGGAACTTGGGGTAGAACTTCCTCAAAGGGGTGAACCACAAGAACAAAACAAACAATAATAAAATGAAGAAGAATAAGATAAGCAGTTTGATACGAAACATTTAATAGATAAATCATAAAACACAACAACGTTGATTACACTCACTTTAAAAAGGAACTTGGATTAAATTCTAAGTTCCTTTTATAAGTTCTTTAGGTTTTTAGCACTTTGGAATAAAGTGTTTCATCATTTACAAAGATTTTGTTACTTCCAAAAATGGTTCGTACATCATAATGGCATGATTTTCGGTAATATATTCATCACCAATTTGTATTTTATCTATGTTAAATACTTTGCGATGGATTTTATTATGTCTTACGTAGCCTCCCCAATACTCGTGAGTTATCCAATGTTCCTTTTCATATACTTCATAATTTCTAATCGCTAAAGCATCTGACCGCCACTCTCCCACTAAATGAGAATCTGTTAAATAGACTACTAACTGGTACGTATTATTTGTTTCATTTTTAATCTGCAGGTCAAGATAGTTGTAAGCGCAGGTTGCCCCGCTGCCAAATGGCTGAGTTCTTTTAGAATCTGGAAAGACATCATAGCTATGGCGATGTCTTTCCGTAACTGTTAATGGCGTGTGCAAAGTCATCCAATAAATTAAATTGGATAATTGGCACAATCCCCCGCCTGTACCTTTTTTGACCTGTCCATAGAATAGTACCATTCCATCTACATAACCTTTTCTCTTTGTTGTATTCCCTAGCAACCGCCAATAGGAAAAGGTTTCTCCAGGCTTAATGACGACTCTATTTAACTTTTTTACAGCGATTTTTAGATTCTTCACCTTATTATGCTGCATCCACATATCTACATCTTTCAATTCACGAAGGAGTAATGAGCGATGTGTGAATATAAGATGGTCCAAGTTAGTTGAATGGTTTTCTAACGCAAATTTTTGTTTACCATTCACCCATTTTATATATCTCTTGAGACGGAAATAAATTTTTCCAAAGAAAATTCTAAGTGGGCTTCTTTGCTTTGGCTTCAATGATAGCACGTATATCACTCCGATAAATAGTGTTTTAAGTTAAGAAGCTAGTTGAAAGTTTTTTCGAAAAGCAACATACAGAATTATCCAAATAAACTTCCTACTGCTATTATAGTAGTTGCCAAATCATTACGGTAGTGGGGATGTTCTTTATTTAAACTATTCGTACTTACTTGGTTTCCACCAAGTGATGAGTGAACATATAGGTCCTCTCCCATGTACATTGCAATATGTCCAGGAAAATATATTAAATCCCCTTTTTGTATTTGTTCAAAAGGTATTTGTTTAATAGGGAACCCATCAACTATTTTGGCATCACGATAGATCACTACACCATTAAGTAGATAAGCCATTGAGCAAAGTCCTGAGCAATCAATCCCAAGAGGTGTTTTTCCTCCCCAACGATAAGGTGTTGATAAATAGCTTAAAGCCGTTTGGACAACATTCTCTCGAAACTTGTGCTCTGGTAAAATGTTTTGCGTAAGTCTACGCTGAATCCATTGTGTTCTCGTATAACCTATTTGTCCTGTCACCAATTGTATCTGTGCCCATTCTTTACTGTCCTCTGTAGGTCCTAGATATCGTACAATAGAACCCTTCACTAGCGTTGCCAATTTGGCAGTCTGAATTTTCGGCTCACATAACACATCCGCAAAGTTTTGAATGATGACAAATGATGCTTCCTCTAGCCATGACTCTGTTTTTTCATCATCTATTAACAAACTATCTTTCTGACAATATCCTTCATATTGATAGAGTGTCTTTACATATACCCAGGCATGATTTGTTTCTTCGATTATTTCTACTGTCATTCCATACAACACTTCATCCACCAATTCAGATGTTTGACTAGGTTTGGCATGTAAATTTGCAATCATTTTTTTGACGATGGCCTTCATCTTGAATCCTCATCCTTTTTTACAAAATGTTGATAAACAACCTTTGAAATTCTTCCAATCAATCGTTTTGCTTCTTCATTGTCACAATGATTAGTAACAAAAATACCAATCATATAATCTTTCAGAGGACTAAAGACGATTCCTACATCATGTTCAACCGTATCGAGACTACCTGTTTTATGTGCAATGGTGACATCATCCACTAAATATCTTTTTAGTGATTCATATATTCTTTGTCTTTTTAAAATGTTCAGAGCTAGTTCGCAGTTTTTTGGAGTTAACAAATCCTGGCGATAGATATGACGAAAGAGAACTGACATATCTCTTGCAGTTGTAACATTATCAAGTCCTTTTTTAACTTGCTCAAAATCCATCATCTTACGGTTAAGTATCGTTTGCGTTAAACCTATTTTTTTAAAATATTGATTGAGATTGTCCATCCCAATGAAGTCAATTAATACGTTTGTTGCTGTATTATCACTTGTTATAATCATCCCGACTAATAAATCATAAATTGTGCTATTTTTTAAGCCCTGCTCGGTAATCATACTGAAATCCACGACATTTTCTTCTTTAATTGCGATTACTTGCTTCAGTGAAACATTATTATCTTCAACATAATCCAGTACGGCTAACATAATGGGTACTTTGATAAGACTTGCACTTTGAAAAACATCATCAATTCCTATCCCAATCAGAAACTCATTAGAATTCGCTTCTGATACAACTACTTTTACATCGAAACGAACTTCCTCTATTAATCTTTGAACTTTCTCTTTCATCTACTCAACTACCTCAATCGTTTTTAATTCACCATTGATTGTAATGATTCTCCCTAAAGGTAGCGACATTGTTGGTAAACAGTGTCCACAAGCGACATCCATTAAAATTGGTATATTTAATGGGGCTAATATCTCTTCAAAAATGGTTTGTAAGAGGAGACTTTCCTCTGGATGATTCGGATTTTGTGGTCCACAATTTGTCCATGCACCTAATATAATTCCTACTGCATCATTTAATTTCCCCGCTAGTTTAAGCTGTGTCAGCATACGATCTATACTTCGTTCGTATTCATCAATATCTTCTAAAAATAAAATCTTATCCTTTGTATCAATCTCATAGGGTGTTCCAAGAGATGCCACTACTAAAGATAAATTACCTCCTACAAGCTGACCGGTTGCTTCACCATCAACAAAAGTTGTCATTTGTTGTTTAGAAGGATTTTCAAGAAAGTAATTTTTTTGTTCCGTATTTGTTACACTTTTTATAAAGGATGACCAAGAATATTCATCCATCTCCGGTTTGATAAATTCCGTTGAAGGCATTGGTGTATGATATGTGACAAAATCACATTTTTGATTAAATGCGATATGAAGTGCTGTCACGTCACTATAACCCGTAAATACCTTTGGATTTTCACTAATCATTTCATAGTCTAGTAATGGTAATATTTTTGTCGCACCGTAGCCCCCACGAATGCAAAAAATCCCATCAATTGCTGGATCATGAAACATGTCATTGACCTCTTTTGCACGGAGTACATCTTTTCCAGCTAAATAGCCATATCTTTCACGGCATGTCTCTCCAATTACAACTTTAAAACCTAGCTTTTCAACTGCCTCAACAGCTTTTGGTAATGCTTCCTTCGGCGTTGCACCAGAAGCACTAATTAGCCCTATCGTATCTCCTTTTTTCAATGACTTCGGAATTCTCACTTAAGTTACACCCCTATCTTCAACATAATACGGTAACGTATCATTTCCTCTTCGTTTGCGAGCACAAAGTGACCTTCTTCGATTTCTATGAAGGAAGGTGGATCCGCCTCATAGTTGTGCTGAGTTGGATCATAAATCTCAATAACTTTTTCCTGCTCTTTCACCGGATTCGGTTCAGGAACTGCTGATAACAAGGCACGCGTATAAGGGTGAATGGGCTTAGAAAATAATTTATCAGTTTCAGCCAGCTCAACAATTTTCCCTTTATAAATAACCGCTGTTCGATCAGTAATAAAGCGAACTATCGATAAATCATGGGCAATAAATAAATAGGTTAAATCATTTTGTTTTTGTAAATTGGACAATAAGTTTAATACTTGTGCACGAATGGATACGTCTAAAGCTGAAATCGGCTCATCTGCTATAATAAACTCTGGCTCCATCACGAGTGCACGAGCAATTCCGATTCGTTGACGCTGCCCTCCTGAGAACTCATGAGGAAAGCGGCTTGCAAACTCAGGGAGTAATCCTACCTCCAACAGCGTATTACGCACCTTCTGACTACGACTGTTTTTATCTTTATATTTCTTTATATTTATTAACCCTTCTGAAATGATATAGTCTACTTTTGCACGTTCATTCAATGATGCCATTGGGTCTTGAAAAATCATTTGTATTTTTTGAGTGATTTCGCGGTCCCAATCTTTTGCGATTTTGCCGTTGATAGGCTTTCCATGAAACAAAATCTCGCCATCTGTAATCTCATTAATACGCATAATGGACCTGCCTATTGTCGTCTTACCAGAGCCCGATTCTCCAACAAGCCCAAATGTTTCACCTTTATAAATTTGAAAACTGACATTATCAATTGCTTGAAACTTACTTTTCCCCTTACCAAAGACTACATTTAGATTTTTCACTTCAAGTAATACTTCCTTGTTACTCATAGGTATAGTGTCTCCCTTCTTCAAAGAATGCCTGCAAGTTATGAGGAGGCTCTACCTTAGGTGCCTTTGGATGCAATAACCAAGTTTTTGCATAATGGGTTTCGCTTACTTTAAAAAACGGTGGTCGTTCCTCGTAATCAATGTTTAATGCATATGGATTACGCGGTGCAAAGGCATCCCCTTTAATGTCTTTAAACAGATTTGGTGGTGTCCCTTTAATGGAATAAAGTTCTTCCCCTTTTGTCCCTAATTGGGGCAGCGATGACAGAAGTGCCCATGTATAAGGGTGCTTTCCATTGAAAAATACTTCATGGCTTTGGCCAACCTCGATAATCTCCCCTGCATACATAACAGCAATGCGATCCGCTACTTTTGCAACGACACCTAAGTCATGGGTAATATAAATTGTTGTTAGTCCATATTGTTGTTGCAAATTTTTTAATAGCTGAAGAATCTGTGCCTGAATTGTTACATCAAGTGCAGTTGTTGGCTCATCGCAAATTAAAATTTTCGGCTTGCATGCAATGGCAATAGCAATTACAATTCGCTGGCGCATCCCACCTGAAAATTCATGTGGATATTGCTTATAGCGTTTTTCTACATCATAAATCCCAACATCTTTTAAGTATTGTAATGTTTTTTCGTAGGCTGCTTTGCCCCTTAATCCTTGATGTAAAATGACACATTCCTCAATTTGCTTTCCAACTGTTTTTAAAGGGTTTAATGAGGTCATTGGGTCTTGTGTTACCATCGCGACTTCTTTACCTCGAATTTTCAGCCAATCCTTTTCTGTTTGAAAGTGTGCTAAATCTTCATCGTTGTATATAATCGCCCCATGATCGATAAAACCGTTTTTATCCAGCAGGCCCATAATGGATTTTACGAGAACTGATTTACCCGAACCGGACTCTCCTACAATTGCAAGACTCTCACCTTTATAAAGATTAAGAGAAATATCACGAATCGCCGTTAACACTTTACCACGTAGTTTAAATTTGATTACTAAATTGTGAATTGATAGAATGGTAGATTTTGTTTGAGTGGCTTCCATCGTTATCTCCCCTTACACATGATTTTTCGGATCTGCAGCGTCTGCAAATGCGTTCCCAATAATATAGAATGCAATGGTAATAACACTTAATACAACACTTGGAAAAATTAATTGATAACGTAAATCCGGGGACATCATTAATACACGGCCTTCATTTACTAGGTTACCTAAAGATGGTTCACTAATAGGCAACCCTAAACCGATATATGTTAAAAAAACTTCTGAGCCAATCGCAAATGGAATTGCTAAACTCATACGCAGCATAATGATGGAAATTAAATATGGTAATAGATTTTTTAAGATAATTCTGCTGCTTGGTGTACCTAAGCATTTGGATGCTAAATTGTATTCACGATCCCGTAAAATGACAACTTGATTTCGAATAAACCTTGCCATTTCCACCCAACCAGTAATACACATTGCAATGATGATAGTCGATATACTTGGTCGTAAAATATAGGACATCAAAATTAAGACAATTGTCGTTGGGATATTTTCGACGATGTTATAAACTTGTGTAATCGGTGCTTCAAGCTTACGGGAGAATCCCCATATTGCACCAATTGTAATTCCTACAATTACTTCCACTAATGCCACGATAAAGCCAATCAGAAGGGAGGTTCTTGTTCCCGCCCATATACGGGACCACAAATCTTGTCCAATTGAATTTGTGCCAAACCAGAACTCAGCATTTGGTGCAATGTTTCGCGCCTGCGAACCAGTTTGTTCATCAATATAAATCTCGGTTGGCGATTTTTGATAGGGTAAGTATGGTTGGATAATCACAAAGGTGATGATACTAAGAACGACTATTAATAAAAAAACAGCAAAACGATTTTCCAAAAATGACTTCCAGGTTGAACGCCAATAAGAATAATTAGAGTAGCCAGTTTGTTCTGCTTTCTTTTCATCTACAATTGCAAAATCAAATAGATTTTCACTAGCCCTATTTGAAATATTTGAAATTTCCTCTGAGTACAATCCCATTAACGCACACTCTCCCCTTTTCCTAATTTAATTCGAGGATCTACAAGTGCCATCGCTAAATCTCCTAAAAACAATCCGATGATTCCCAAAGAGGAGAAAATCAAAACTAGCCCTTGTACGACGGCATTATCTTGACGCTGAATAGCATCAACAAGCAACCCACCCATACCTGGGATTGAATATAAAGATTCGATATATATTGAACCCATAATTGTAAATAAAATGGTTGCAGGTAAGTACTGCGCCAAAGGAATAAAAGCATTGCGCATAACATGTTTGAACATCAATGTTCGTTCTTTCACACCTTTTGCACGTGCTAGTTTAATGTAGTCTTTGTTTAACTCATCCACCATATAGCGGCGCATCCACATAGCATAGGAAGCGGTTGGAGCCAATGCCATTGAAGTTAACGGTAATAACCAACTGATAGGATTATATTCGTCAAAGAGCATCGGTAAATTGAAAATTTCTGTTATATACATTTGAATAAAAATATAGTAAACGGCCGCAGGGACAGCAACAACAAATACGATGTAGCCAGTTCCCAATCGATCTAGCCAACGCCCTTTCATTTGAGCCATTAAAATACCAAGTGGCACTCCTACAATTAGTGACAGGGCAACTGCACCTAACCCAAAAAACAATGAGTACATTATTTTTTCAGATATAATTGTTGTAACAGGTACATCC
Organism: Lysinibacillus telephonicus; assembly: GCF_003966145.1. Lineage (GTDB taxonomy): Bacteria > Bacillota > Bacilli > Bacillales_A > Planococcaceae > Ureibacillus > Ureibacillus telephonicus. The sequence continues at coordinate 21,762 of NZ_RXNR01000004.1, read as the reverse complement.
GTCCGATATGTTACAGAAGTTCCTAAATCCCCTTGCAACAAACTCGCATAAAAATTTCCAAGCTGAACGATTAGCGGATCACGAAGTCCTAAGTTCGTTAAGTAAATTTCTTGTTGTTCCGGTGACATTTTTTCAGCAGCAGCTCCTAAATACCCTTCTTCAGGCATTAAGCGTAATAATGCGAAAACAATCGTAACGATAATAAATAGTGTTACGATTGACTGTAACAATCGTTTTCCTATATACCACAACATCCATTTACCCTCCCTACTATCAATTAAGATAAACAGAATGAAGGAGATGCGAAAGCTGGTCTCGGCCATCCCCTTCTAATTAATTTATTTTTCCTTCCTCTTATTTACCTGCTTTTGCTAATGCTTCGGCACGCTCTTTTTCCCATTGAGCTAACGCTTCTTTAAACTCTTCATTGCTCATTGGTTCTGCTAATACTTTTTGACCTTTAAATTTCTCTAAAGTTACGCCAAATGGTGAATATTGTGCCTCAAATGGATTTAATTTGGATGCAATATAGCCAGTGCCACCTACCGCATACGGAATGACAAATGCCTCCTCAATTAAGAAACTTTCTGCTTCTGCAAACAGTTCATAGCGTTTTGCTATATCCATTTCCGCTTTCGCTGCATCTACCATGTTTTGGTATTTAGATTTTCCATTTGCTTCTGTGTACCCTTCAGCAAGTTCTGGCTTGTTGTATGTTCCCCCTTCAGTAAATGGATCTGTATAGGATGATGGGTCAGCATAGTCTGGTCCCCAGTTAACTTCCATTAATGAATACTTTCCTGGATGACGCACTTCAGATAAAAAACCAGTAGATGGGCCTGGTTCTACAATAACGTCAATATAATCTGCCCCTAAGAGATTCTCAAGTTGCTGTTCCACAACTTGTGTACGGTTTGCCCAGTCTGGCATACTAGAGTTGTATGGCATTACCACCTTAACCGGGAAAGTAGCTTTCCCTTCAAGTTCTGTTAATGCTTTCTCTTTGTACTCTAATGCTAAATCTGCATTAAATGAATCTGTATTCGAGATATCCGCCAATGGAGCAAGTTGTGTATAATCCACACCTTCTACATCGACAAAGTTTTTCGGTGTGATTGTGTTATTCAACAAACTTTCTGGATTGAATGGTTCAGTTGTTAACATTGCGGATTTACGATCAAGTGCATGGAACAATGATTTGCGGAAGTTCTTGTTGTTGACAGCGATTTTCCAATTTTCCGGTTCATATTCTGCATCGTATTGTGGGTTAAAGTTTAATGCATAAAAATACGTGTAGAAGTTATTTTGAATTTGACGAAGCTTTGTTTTTTTCTCTTCATCATTAAACCATTCCTCAACTACCGATGTTGGAATGTCTGCTGAATCGATTTCTCCCCGTAAAAACAATTCTGGTGCTACAGTTAAAGCCTCTTTGTTGTATTTAAAGCGGAGTCGATCAATGAACACATTGTCTTTATCCCAATATGATTCATTTTTTACAAGTACACGTTCATTTTGAGGTTCAAATTTTTCTAAAATGTAAGCTCCGTTATAGAGAGTTGTTTCCCTAGTTGTACCAAACGTTTCACCTTTGTCAGCTAAAAAGTCTCCGTTTACCGGGAAGAAACAGACATAATTCAACATCGAAAGGAAATAAGGTGTCGGATTTTCTAATGTGTATTCTAATGTATATTTATCGAGTGCCTTGACGCCTACTTGAGAGAAATCTGTAATTTCACCATTGTAGAAAGCATTACCGTTTTTCACAACTGTTGCAATCCACGCGGTAGATGACTCATTTTTTGCATCTAACACATAATTTAGTCCATCTACAAAATCTTGAGCGACAACCTCTGCATACTCTTCCCCTTCATGATTCACCCATTTAACTCCCTCACGAATTTTGAAAGTCCAAACTGTGCTATCTTCATTTGCTGACCATTCTACTGCTAAGCTTGGCTGCACAATTCCGTACTTATCGTATTCAATTAACCCATCAATTAGGTTCGCAGACATCGCAAACTCATTCGCTTCAGCAGTTTTTAAGTAATTTAATGTTTTTATCTCGCCAGCATAAACTTTGCGGAATTCTGAGATTTCACCTGAAGACTCATCATCTTTGTTGCTACATGCTGCTAAAAATGATGCAAAGATAACAGCTAGTAACAATAAGCAAATCCTTTTCATTTAACCCCTCCTCACTTTTATTGTCTTTTTATAATGAAAATCCAATTCTAGCCCCATCTGATATTCGATATTCCATGAAGTAGACGACCAGCAATTAGATTTTTCATACAAGCATAAGAATATCTAGATATTCATTTATCTTAATATTCAGAATTCATTACAGAGATTTTAGCGGCGTTTAAAAAGCTGTAGTGATATTTCTTCTTGTTCAGCTATTTTTATTAAATGAATAATAAAATATTGTCCTACGTTAAAAACTGTAAAACACGTAATACTTCGTAAAAATCATCTGTTATAAACTCTACTGTATTGTGTGGCTTAAAAGTTGCACCTGGGTAAAATGAGTTTCTGTAAGCCCGTGTATGATCTCGGTAAATAATTTCCACGATAAATTTTTCTGGCAAATTAACATGGAGTAAATCTCTATCTACTTTCATCGCTTTTTCTACAAGGTTTCTCGTTTCTTCAATTGTCAGCCTCGGACTGACGTTTATTGTTGCGCTTCCAATTCCTTCTTTTGTTGCAAAGGTGATGATGTTTTCATTTACACTTTTTATTTCCTCTGTTAAACCCACATCACCACTTACAAATGCAACTGGTACACCATGCAATGCAGCTGCATACGTATTGATTAAAAATTCACTAACATATTCACCGTTAATTTTCACATCAGCATTTACAACGAGTGTGTGTGCTAATGGATTTCGATGACTTCCACCTTTACTGTGATAGCCAATAAATATCGCTCGATCAAAACTAGCATCAAGACCTGCTACCATACACATTGGTTCACCTGTCCACCCGCGAATCACCTTACAATTTAGAGGTAAATTTGAAATATCAAGATTTCGTGCAGAATCATGCGCATCCTTTAATACTATTTCTGTTGCCCCACCGGCGATTGCTCCTTCGATGGCAGCCTCCACTTCCTTCGTCATTTGTTTTAAAAATGGTTGGATATCCTGTGTATTTAATTCCGTTTCAATCCATGCAGTCGTACCTGTAATCCCCTCTAGGTCCGCACTAATATATACTTTCATAATACTCGTTCCTCCTTTATTTGATGATTATCATTAATGCTTTATTGCAGTACCATTAATACCTTCTTAAAACTGATAAGCATGAACAATATTTCCGTTACGACCCACAGTAGTTTCAGCCTGAGAAAGAGAATTAATGATTGCTTCCTCTGTTGCCTCTGCCGCCGCTGTAAATAGTGCGTTTATAACTGGATGATCCTCACGCAGTTGTGTACGAGTTTCTAATAACGCGTTAGTTGAGTGCTGAATTTTATTTTCAGTAGAAAAGCCAATGACAATATCCCCACTGCCGTGTGAAAAATGACTGCCTGTTCTACCTAACCCAATGCCGCATCTCTTAATGACACGTAAAAGCTGGCGACTACTAAGGGGGGCATCTGTTGCAAGCACAATGATAATTGACCCGTCTGTTGGAGATATTGTTGATAGAATTTGGCGACTTGAAGAAACATAGTTATCAATCAAAAACTCTCCGCTACTTCCAAAATTGCTTAGAACCATACATCCTACCGTATAGGACATATCCTCTCCCTCTACGTCAACTATTCGCGAAGAGGATCCGATTCCTCCTTTATATCCAAAGCAAATCATCCCTTTACCCGCACCAACAGCTCCTTCTTCAGCAATCGTTTCAGAAGCTTTTTGAATTGCTTCTATTGCATGATATGGAGTTACTGGGCAAGCTCTAATTGAGTTTAGATAACTATCATTGCACTCACCTACGACAATATTAATCGTCCCTGTATGTATACCGATATCTTCATTCCTATCCAGCATATATTGAAGTGTTCCTTGTGTAACAGCAGGGACCGCAAAAGTGTTAGTAAGCATAATAGGCGATTCAATTAAACCTAATTCATTTACTTGCAATAGCCCGGTTGTCTTCCCAAAACCGTTTAACACATAGCTTGCTGCAGTTACCTTTTGTTGAAATAAATTTCCACCATGAGGTAAAATCGCCGTTACACCTGTACAGGCATATTCACCTTTTTGATCTAATGGATAGTCGAGGGTGACATGCCCTACTTTCACTCCAGCAATATCGGTAATACAATTGTTAGTTCCAACAGGCATCTTGCCGATTTTCACTCCTAATTGTCGTATTTTCTTCCCCATCTACTCGCTCCTTTTCTGCTTTTATATGAAGGCTGCTTGTAATATTGAAGAGGCTTAAGTTAAATGCCTATTTTATAACCTCTTCTGTTTCAGTATCAAAAAAGTGTGCTTTCTCCATATTAATTACAAAACTAACAGTTGCCCCATTAGATATCTCTGTATTTGCTTTTACTCGTGCTATAAATTCTTGTTCTTTTATTTTGGAATAGAGGCATGTTTCTGCTCCTAATAATTCAGCAACTTCTACGATTGCTTGTATTTTAGAACTATTCTTCACAACATTATCAGCTTCCTCTTGTATATCTTCTGGACGAAATCCCAAAATTACTTCTTTCTTTGAATAGCCTTTGTCTTGAAGCAATTTTCTTTTTTCTACAGGCACTTCTATTTGGATATCATCTACAAAGAAATGGTTATCCTCAAATCGACCGTGCAGGAAATTCATCGGAGGCGATCCAATAAAACTGCCTACAAATACATTGTTTGGATGGTCATAAACTTCTTTCGGCGTTCCAATTTGCTGTATTTTCCCTCCTTTCATTACGACAATTCGTGTGGCCATCGTCATCGCTTCTGTTTGGTCGTGTGTAACATAAATCGTTGTTGTTTGTAATTGTTGATGCAATTTTAAAATTTCTGTACGCATTTGCACACGTAATTTTGCATCCAAATTTGATAACGGTTCATCCATTAAAAACACTTTTGCTTCCCGTACAATCGCACGTCCTAATGCCACCCTTTGACGTTGTCCACCTGACAATGCTTTTGGTTTTCTTTTCAAATATTCCTCTAACCCAAGAATTTTTGCCGTTTTTTTCACCCGTTGATCGATTTCTTTTTTACTAAACTTTCGTAATCTCAAACCAAATGCGATATTATCATAAACATTCATATGCGGATAAAGGGCATAGTTCTGAAAAACCATTGCAATATCACGATCCTTTGGTGGTACATTGTTCACCTTCATTCCATCGATGTACAACTCCCCACTTGAAATTTCCTCTAACCCTGCAATCATTCGTAGAGTAGTAGATTTCCCGCAGCCAGAAGGACCAACAAAAACTATAAATTCTTTATCCTGTATATGCAGATTAAAATCTTCAACCGCTAATACATCTTTGCCATACTTTTTTTGAATATTTTCAAGACGTAATTCTGCCATTCTATCATTCCTCTCATACTAGTGTTTAACTCACTATAAAAACTAGTGCCTATTTTCTTTGCACAAATTGGGTAGTGCAGCACGATCAGCGATTATTGTCACATTTTGATGTCTTTTCAATATTGACGCTGGAAATTGTTCACTAATTTCCTCGTTTATTAACCTTGCTAATGCCAACTCCTTCTTTTTCCCTGAAACTAGCAATAGTATTTCTTTACTCTCCATTATGTTTGCAATTCCCATTGTGATTGCTTTTTTTGGGACATCTTGAATATCTCGAAAGAACTTTGAATTTGTTTTTCGTGTAATTTGATCTAAATTAACAACATGTGTCCTAATTTTAAAAGAAGTGCCTGGTTCATTAAATCCAATATGTCCGTTTACGCCTAAACCAAGGACTTGGATATCAATATTCCCTGCACGTCGAATTTTTTCATCATATTGTTGGCACTCTTGAATATAGCTCGTTGCCATTCCATCTGGTAAATGAATATTCTTCTTAGGAATATCAATATGGTCAAAAAATTTTTTCTTCATATAATGGTGATAGCTATTTGGATGATCTTGATGTAAATTAAGATACTCATCTAAATTAAAGGTTACTATATTCTGAAAGGATATTTTACCTTCTTTATATGCTTGAATCATACAACGATATAACCCTTCAGGAGTAGAACCGGTTGCTAATCCAAGTACGAGATGCTTCTTATCCTTTACTTTACCCAAAATAATATTACATGCAGTTTGACTCATCTCTTCATAATCTGTAACTTTTATGATTTTCATCATCATTTTCCCTTGTAAGAAATTTGACCGCGACAGATTGTGTACTTGATTGTAAAATTTGAATCAATAATTACTATATCAGCATCCCTCCCATTTTCGATAACCCCTTTCCTATCATCAATACCAAGCTGCTTTGCTATATTTGTAGAAGTCATTTTTATAATATCTTGAATAGTTACGTTTTCTAATCTAAGCATCTGTAAAGCAGCATCTTGCATTTTTAAAATACTGCCTGCTAATGTTCCATCTTTTAAAACAGCCTTATCTTTAATCACTTTTACTAGCTGACCTCCTAACTCATAGTCACCTGGTCCAAGCGACTTTGCCCTCATCGCATCCGATACTAGAATAATTCTTTCACTGCCGATATTGTCATAAACGATTTGCAGCATTTCTTGCGAAACATGTATTCCATCCGCAATTAGTTCTGACCTTAATGGGGTTAATTGAAAAGCAGCTCCGACAGCACCAATATCCCGATGATGAATTCCATTCATTGCATTACACAGATGAGTTAGTTGTCGAACTCCACGCTCAACTGCCGTTTTTATTTGATGAAAACTTGCATCAGTATGTCCTGCTGAAACATTTATACCCGCATTAAATAAATAACGGATAAATTCTCCCTTTTCATCTAGTTCAGGTGCTAAAGTAATTGTTTTAATTTTATAGTTTGCAAGCTCTTGCCACTTTTTAAATAGTTCAATACTTGGCAATTCGATATATTTCTTTGGTTGTGCACCAGCTTTTTTTTCATTTACAAATGGACCTTCCAGATGCACTCCAATCATTTCTGCCTGCTTCGGTTTATTTTTGTATTGTGCTGCATTTACTAATGCTTTTTCGATATTTTTATGTGACTGGGTAATCGTTGTAGCAAGAAAACTCGTTACCCCTTCCTGAGGTAAATATTGCGCAATTGTATCAAGTGCCTCTTCTGTAGCATCCATCACATCAAAACCGCGCGCTCCATGGATATGTCCATCAATAAAACCAGGAATAATATAAAGATTAGTGGCATCAACAACAGTTAAATTTTCAATGTTTATAACATCATCCAAAATAATTTTTGTAATTTTTCCTTCTGCTATTAAAATAGAAGCTTTTTTTAAAATACTATTTTCTAAATAAACAGTTCCGTTTTTAATTAGAATATGGTCCATTTGTTGTGTCATTAATTATTACCCTTTCTTTATGAGGATTTACCCATACAATTCTCTAAGTTTTTTGTAAAGTAAGAAGGTTCTTCTATCATTCTTCAATCATTCAATGGTCTTATTGTTTAACAAATAAGTTATCGTTTGCCCTACATTTCCATTGCAAATTTGTAGAGCAGATTGTGATTGTTGATAGCTGGAATTGGTTTTCATCATAACGATTGCAGGTTTTACTTCGTAGTTTGTTTCCTCTAATACGTTTTCCGCTTTTTCATAGGAAATGTGGGTAGTCTCCATAAGGATATTTTTCGCTCTTTCCTTTAGCTTGAAATTATTGGCATTAACATCGACCATAAGATTTTCGTATACTTTCCCTAGTTTCACCATTGTTGCTGTACTTATCATATTTAAAATCAATTTATGAGCAGTTGCTGCTTTCATTCTTGTCGAACCCGTTAATACTTCAGGACCTACTACAACCTCAATCCCCTCATCTGTATATTGATTAATGAGTGAGTTGGTATTGCTTGAAAGTCCTACAGTAAATGCACCAATTTTTTTAGCATATTTAATACCACCAATAGGATAAGGAGTTCTACCACTAGCAGTTATCCCAATGACCACATCATTTTTCGTTAGATTTCTTGAAATTAAATCGATCTCTCCCTGATTCTCGTCATCCTCTGCATTTTCAACCGCTTGAAAAAAGGCTTTATTCCCACCTGCCATAATCGTTTGTACCATTTCTGGAGAAGTCATAAATGTTGGAGGACATTCAGAAGCATCCATCATGCCAATTCTGCCACTCGTACCGGATCCAATATAAAAAAGTCTTCCTCCATTTGTTAACGACTCCACTGTTTTCTCAATAACCCTTTTTACTACTGGCAATACTTCTTCAACAGCAAAGGCAACTGATTTGTCTTCATTGTTTATTGTTTGTAAAATTTCCATTATAGTCATCTGATCTAACATTGTACTAGCAGGATTTCTACTCTCTGTCGTCAGTTTTGATAGTTCCATACATAAAACTCCTTTACTTAAGAATGCGTCTTAAGCACCTCTTCAAACTGCATCCTTTTATTGATGATTTAACTTATTCCAAGAAAAGTTAATATTCTTTTTGAACTTGTCGTCAATTAATAGACCAGATTCTTTAATCGCTAATAAATACGCACCAAGTACTGCTGGTAATTCTGGTTGAGCGATTTCGACATCTCCAATAACTGGTTTTAAATTTTTCAGAAATAAATTTTTAAAATACGCATCTGAAAAAAGTCCACCATGTAATACAAGCATTAATTTTTTGTATGCAGAATGGTGGTAAGCCACCTTCACCATTTGAACTAGCTCGAAAACAGCATCCTGCAAAATCTCTATTGCAACCGGATCCTCTTTTTTCGCAGCCTCCAATACAAGTTGGGAGATTCTTGCCACTTCTGGCACATAATTTTCATCTGAATACAGCTTTAGGAGTTCTGGCACCTGTTGTACTTTAAAATGATCTAATACTAGATTTGTTAAAACTGTTTTTTGGCCTCTGCAGTCGTATGCTTTCAGAACTGCTCTCAATGCTCTCTGCCCAATGTAAAATCCACTTCCTTCATCTCCGAGCAAGTAGCCCCACCCTCCGACACGCATTCTTTCATTTGTTTCATTGCAAATTACATAAACAATTGAACCTGTGCCTGCTATTAATAGAATCCCAGATTGTCCCCATGTACCCGAAGCTAAAGCAGCTTCTGCATCATTTCTAATCTTTATTTTCTCTTCATATAGAGTATCTTTAAAAAATTCTGTAATCACTTTTTGATCATTCTCTCTGTCAGCACCAGCTAAGCAAAGTTGAATCGATTCAATCTGATGAATTGTGGATTTGGACTCCTCTATTACTTTGTTAATTAATTGAGTTAGAGTATGAAAAACATTTTGAGGTGAAATGGAGTGTATATTGCTAGATGTGCCTAAGGCAAATGATAAAATCTGTCCCTGTTCATCTCCTATTACACAACTTGTTTTTGACCCTCCCCCATCTATACCAATCCATCTTTTCTCTGTTTTTTTAAGTTCCATAATCGCTCCCTCTTTATTTTGAAAGTTCACGTCGTTTCCAGTGCTATTAAGTTATGAACAATTCTTCTCAGTCGACTAATATCTGTTTTCCGACCAAAATGTACACGATTTGTAAGTAGAATTACTGCATAATGCCTTTCCTTAGAAAACCAAATTGATGTTCCAGTAAAGCCTGTATGACCAAAACCATTTTGCAAAAATTGCCCTGAAAATGAAGGGGTATCATACAACTGCCAACCTAACCCTCTATTTAAATTTAAATTTTTTGTAAATGATTCCGAACTTAACGCAATGGATTGTGATGAAAGAATCCTACTTTCCTTATGAACGCCATCGTTTAAAATCATTCTTGCAAATAAAGATAGATCCTCTAGATTGGAAAATAAACCGGCATGTCCACTTATACCACCAAAATAGTGGGCATTTTCGTCATGAACCTTTCCCCATTGAAAGTCGTTTAAGGATTCAATAAATTCAGTTGCTGCAATGTGATTTAATTCATCTTTCGGAGGATTAAAATATGTTTTTTTCATTCCTAATGGTTCATAAATGAACTTAGTTGTATATTCGGCTAAGGACATTCCTGTAACCTTTTCCACAAGACTGCCAAGAAGCATAAAATTCAAATCACTATAAATTACCTGTTTCCCTGTTTTTTTCTTATCTTTAACTTTTGATATAAAAGATACCGTTTTATTTTTTGAGATGTCCTTTTGATAGAATTTAATCTCAGGCTGAAAACCACTCGTATGTGTTAATAAATGCTTTATTGTAAGTTCCCCATGATATTTCTCAAATTGTGGAAAATAGTATGCAAAAGAATCGTCTAAATCTAGCTCGCCTTTATCCAACAGTTGCAGAATAGAAGGCAGCGTAGCAATCACCTTTGTTAGAGAGGCTAAGTCGAAAACTGTTTCCTTAGTCATGGGGATCTTTTTTGAGTAATGAGCATATCCGAAGGCTTGTTGGTAGATTGTTGTTTCTGCTGTTGTAACGCCAATGACCACGCCAGGTATATGTTCTTCTTGTACTTCTTTTTTTAAAAATTCCGAAACTTTCTGAAACATTACATTCCCCTTCCAAACGTAACAATTATCTAATATTCTATTTCGCTATTACTTAATCGCACCTTCTGTCATTCCTTTGACAATATGGCGTTGGAATATAGAATAGAATATAATTACTGGAATTACCGCTATACAAAGACCTGCAAACAGTACACCCCAAGCACTTTCATATTGTGCATTTGTTTTTAATAAATCCATTGCGACACCCAAAGTATTTTTACTATCTTCCTGCAATAAAATTAAAGCCATAAAATACTCATTCCAGAAGGATATGGCGTTTAAAATCGAAGCTGTTATAATACCTGATTTTACTAACGGAGTTACAATTTTAAAAAGAATACCGTAAGGAGTCATACCATCAATAGCTGCTGCTTCTTCCAATTCTTTTGGTACATTTCCCATAAAACTAATTAAAATGAAAATAGTGAATGGAATATGGGATACAGCATAAATTAAAGACAATGCCCATAAATTATCCAGCATGTTAAATTTTAATAGTAAAAAGAATAAAGGAATCCATCCTAAAACTGAAGGAATCATCATTGAGGCTAAATAAGTGTTCAGTAAGATTTCGCTTCCTTTAAAACGCAATCTTTCAAGTGCATATGCTGTTGGGATGGAAAAGGCTAAGCATAACAATGTTCCTAAAAGGGTAACAAACAAACTATTTGCAAAGGCACTTCCAATGCTGTAATCCGACCAAGCAGAGACAAAATTGTGGAAGTTTAGCTTTTGGGGTAAAGCCCATGGTGAAGCAAAAATTTCTGCATTCGTTTTAAATGCACCAATAAACATCCATATTAGAGGGAAAACGACGATAAAAGACCAAATCAATAATGGAATTCTTACAGCTAATCTAGATAAAGCCCTAATCATATTTATGACCTCCCTCCTAATACTCAACTTTTTCCTTTTTCAATATGAATTGCAAAATGATTACAGTTAAAAGTGATATAACTAGAATTAATACGCCAATCGCAGCCCCATAACCAAATTTAAAATCTTCAAATGCCCTTTGATATAAATAAGATCCTAAAACTTCTGTTGCAATTCCAGGTCCTCCACCAGTCATAACTTGAACAAGAACAAAGGATCCATTTAAAGAAGTAATAACAATATAGATAATTGACGTTTTGATTTGCGGCCAAATTAACGGAACCGTTATCTTCCAAAACTGCTGCCATTCGCTAGCTCCATCAATTTCCGCGGCCTCATATAAGCTCTTTGAAATACTCGTAATGCCGCCCATTAACAATAGCATAAATAGTCCTATCCCTGCCCAAATTGCAGGTATCGCAATACTTGGCAATGCCCATGTCATATCCCCTAACCATGGTTTTGCCCATTGTTCTAGACCAATTGCTTTTAATAAGCTATTTACAATTCCAATATTCGGATCATAAATAAATTGCCATAATATCCCTATTACTACGACAGACATTATATTCGGAAAAAAGAACACAATTCGATAAAACGGTGCCTCTTTAATACGAAGCTGTGTTAATGCTACAGCGAAAAAAAGTGATAAAATCATTATTCCAAAAACCTTTACGAATACGAAAAAGTAATCGTTTAATATCGCTTTTGGAATTACAGAATCATTTAATAGCTGCTTATAATTGTCTAATCCAATAAATTCTTTTACAGAGCTAGTACCTGACCAATCAAAGAAAGAAAAATAAAGCCCCCCTAGCATCGGGTAGACAGTAAATATACAGAACACTATAAAGGTTGGGAGTAAACAAAAAGACAAAAAGAGATATTTTTGTTTTTTTGATTGAACCACACCCATCACCTCTTTCTATTAAATTATGTAGAGATTGATAAAAATCTGCTCCCTTTCCACAGGCGTGGCCTGAGCCTCCTCAGGCCTACACGATGTTAGTCACAAAGCCGTTGCCACAAGGTTGTGGTGTTAATATGCTTCGTTCACTTTTAACACCCGTGAGCCTGTGGGGTATCAGCCGCACGCTTTTCCTGTAGAGTCCTGCAGATTTTTATCATCTTTCAACATTAATTGCTACTTTTCTTAGTTTCTAGTAGCACTATTTAAAAAGATTAACTTCCCCGTAATTCTTTTGCTTTATTTGTCATTCTTTGAACAAATTCTTCTGCATCAATTCTGCCCATTAAAATCTCGACAATTTGTAATTTGATTTCATTAGTTATTTCAACATTTATTTCCTGTTCTTTAGCATCTACCGGAGTATTTCTTTCGTAAATTTGAATTGCTCCAGGGTTATTAATCATCTCATTAATTCCTTTTAAAAATGAAGGAACGTTATTATTTGCAGAGAGATCAATATTTTTTAAGTTCATAATAGCGCCAGTTGATTCAGCAAATGCTTGAGCATATTTTTCTGTAAAGATAAATTCAAGGAAGGCTTTTGCCGCTTCAGGATTATCTGCTTCTTGTGCAATTGCAACAGGACGAATATCTGGGATTAATGCCATTGGATTTCCAGAATCATTCATTGGTGTTGGTACAAATGAATATTCAAATCCTTCAGGTGTATCGTTAATCATTTCATTTGGCAGCCAGAAGCCAACTGGAATGTAGGCATTTTTATGCAGCAAGAAATTCATTTGTGATTGTGTATGACTGTATGCTGCAAAACCTTCATCTACTAAACCTTCATCTACAATTTTTTCAACTTTCTTCATAACCTCTAACGCTTCTTCGCTTTCCCATGCCTCAACAACGCCATTTGATAAATTATTTAGAAGCTCTTCACCACCTGCAGCAGCAAAGGCAGGATATAGGACGCCTCGTTGGAAGTATTGAGCATATTGACCAGTCGTAATAAATGGTGCAATACCAGCCTCTTCTTTTATAGTTTTCATGGATTCTATCCAACTATCAAAGTCGGTTGGTGCTTCCCAGCCTTGTTCTTCAAACCAGTTACCGTCATACCAAACGCCCCAAGTATCAAACACAAGAGGTAAACTATAAATTTTCCCGCCATCTAATTCCTCAGCTGGCGAAATAAAGCTATCTAATAATGGCGTTCCATTTTCCATAGTGATGCCTTTAGCCCATTCACTAATATCCATTAGTTGCCCTTCACTAATCATTTGTGTTTCACTAGAGCCATTTCCATCAATGTAAACTACATCAGGTGGATCATTCGAAATCCATCTTGTGTTCATTTCTGTATTAATATCTGGACCAGCATGTTCAATAACTTCTACATCAGGATAAGCTTTTTTGAAATCTTCGATGACTGTTTTCCACCATTCATCTCCATATCCACCTACGAAATATTGTATTTCTAATTGTCCTGAAATTTCGCCAGAGCCTGCTTCTTCCGTTCCTTCATCTGTAGTTTCTGGTTGTTCTGTTTCAGTATCCTCTGAGGTTGTATCATTAGTACATGCAGCTAGAACAAAGAGAAGAAGTGCAGCGAGCAAAAATAACCAGCTTTTTTTGTAAACCGAATTCTTCAATTTCAACACCTCTTTTTCAATTTATGTAAACCTGTTATTCACTACAAAATAGAATAATAGTTTTGTAGTGATTAATGGTTAATACCAATTAAACAAACTTAAACGTTTTGGCTTACAATATTAATATTTTGTTATTTTGAAAACCTTGTTATTACTTCTCTAGTTTTCTCTAGATAATTTACTGATTCATCAAAATGTATAGAGGCTATTCCTGTATATAAAATATCGATTAGGGTAAGTTGTGAAATTCTAGAGGCGGTTGCAGCACTTCGTATTGTATTTTCTGTTGAGGTTACAAATAGAGTGAATGTTGAAGTTTTTTGTAATGTGTTATTACTATAACTAGTTAGTGAAATTATTTTCGTATTATTTTCCTTCGCTATACTTACTGAATTAAGTATTTCTTTTGTTTCTCCTGAATATGAAATTGCAAAAAGTACATCTTCTTTATTTAAGTTCGTTACTGATACTAATTGTGAATGGCTATCTGTTAATGCTTCACACCATTTATTAATGCGTTTTAATTTTTGTTCAAAATCCAGTGCAACAATCGCTGAAGCACCTACGCCAATAATGATTATTTTCCTTGCAGTATTTAATGCATGAATTACTTTTTTTAAATCTTCTTCATCATTGACTGCAGTAATATTTTTAATGGAATAAATATTATTAGAGACAATTTGTTGAATTGTTTCAGAAAGACTTGTTTCAGCAGAAATTTCTTGGTAGTTATGCTCAATCGGTTTATTTTGCGGAATTGCAGCAGCAATACTTAGCTTTAAATCCCTGTATCCCTTAAACTGAAGAGCTTTGCACATACGTATAATGGTTGCCTCGCTTGTATTCGTTGCTTTAGATAATTGTGCAATCGGCATATGCAAAACGTCTTTTGGGTTGTTCAAAATATAATCTGATACTTTCTTTTCTGATGGTTTTAATATTGGAATACCTTGTCTAATACGTTCCAACCCATTGTCCATCCTAAATCACCTAACTCTTCATGTAGTTAAACTACAGAAAAATATAAATATATTTGTAGCTTAATTACATTCTAATGATTTGTAATTTTTGCGTCAACTCTTTTTTCTCAAATTTCAGAAAATTAAATTTTATATTTCACTTTTCAATAATAGCGTTATTTGTAGCTTTAAAATGAGGTTTGATTAAAAATGTCTTGTAAACTACATTTTATGATAAATAAAAACAACCCACTTTGAAAAAAGATTGTTCAAAATGGGTTATTTTTAGCAATTTAGGTTTTATAAATAGGTTCGATTATTTTTACTTCTGTTTCTCCACAATAGCACTCAATTGTGGAGTCTCATCTTTTCCGTTACTTTAAAATCCTCGTTATATACTAACTTCTTTGGTTAAATAAACTATAAATTTCGCTGTCAAATATGGTTATCATATGAAAATAGACGCATTTCTTAGAGAAATACGCCCAAGATCTTAGCTCAACAAAGCCCCGCATTCAATAATCAAAATTCTTGAACAAATGTTTTGAATAGAGCAAGTTCACCTATTTTTTATATAAAAGTTTTAAAATATTTTTTGTGAACTCTTCATATGAAGATGAATTATCCACCCGATTGTTATACCACTTTCGAATCGTTTCTACTAGCCAAAAAGGAACGGAATTTCCATCTATTAAGTGATAGTATTGCTCATAACCTTTTTTTAGATGCTCCCATCGAAAATCATTACCTGACATTGTGTATTCAGAGACATCTATTATTTTTGCTCTTCCATTTTGCAGTATAATATTCTTCAAATGAATATCACGTGGGTTAAGTCCCTTATTCCGAACATATTCTCTTGCAACCTCCACATCTTTTACAACCTGTTCCGGAATGTGAATACCTTGTAAAATACAGTCAAAGAGTGTTTTCCCTTTCTCGTAACTTAAAACTAGGTATTCGTCGTATGAAGCAAAACATGTTGGAAAAAAAGGTGAATCCCCTAAAATTTGATAAACATTAGCTTCAACCTTTACTTTGTTTATTTTGTCCTTGGCATATAATTTAAATGCATAAGCTGGGGCAGAAAGTGATTGAAAAACGGCGGCATCTGTACCGATACCTATGCATTTTATATCATCAGCGTCACCATTTATGGTAACTGGCTCGTTATTTGGATTTGAATAAACTTTAATTTTGGAAAGAGAATCAATAGCTTTGATCCAGTCGCTTTCCATATAACCCCTCCCTTCTTTAATGTTGTAGAAAACTATGTGTTCCAATTTACTCAAATAGTGGTCCTATATAGCCCTTAACAAAAATTAAATCATATTCAGATACTTCACTACAAAATTATTAGTTTATAAGTTGATTGTTTAACTAAGCTGTCCCGTTAGTTTAAGTGTAATCCTTTACAATCCTGATTGCATTATATAAAATAGTGTTTACTTTACTCCGCAATATGGCCCTATTTATAAAGAAAGACGCTCTCTTTATTTTTCAGAAAAGCGTCCTTCAATGGAATAACTAAAATATGGCTCCATTTATAATTACTTATTCTTAATTAACCCTCTCTGGTCAATCATTTACAGTATCAATCGCAATGTGAGCTGCTTTTTGTTTTAGGAAGTTCAAATTACTCCTGTTGATATTTTACGAAAAGCAAATGTATTATAGAATAACCTCATTAGCTAATTCAAGGCAAAAGATATAACAAGATGCTTATTCATCTTTTTGTCGCGTGTTAGAGTTTTACCTCTCGGAACAACCGGTCAAACATATGCAATACAAAACGTGTTGGTAAATTGAATCCTCTTGTAATTTTGGCATCCCATTTTTCTCTAACTTTCCCCGATAGATATTTAATCCAACACCATAACGAGAAAGCAAAATGCCACTAGCGTAAACACTAATGGCACTTAATTATTTTCCAATTGTAAATACTTATTCTGCTTCCCCGACAACTGTAAAACGTTCATTTATATGTTGAGGATTTTCAATTTCATCCACTACTGCAATAGCATAGTCTGCATAGCTGATATAACTTTCACCTTTTGAATTAACCAAAAGATGGTCTTTGCCAGACTTATATGAACCAGTTCTTTTTCCTTCCGCATCGAACATAGCAGAAGGACTAATGAACGTCCATGTAATATTAGAAGTTTCCCGCAATTCTTGTAAATTACGTCCTTGTCCTTTTGCTGTTGGGATAAATATATCTGGGAAATCAGGTGTTTCCATTACTGTAACTGTTTTGTTTTCGTCTACATAAAGACTTCCAGCTCCGCCTACAATAATTGCTCTTGTATTAGTTCCTTTTAGCGTCTCAATTAATGCATGCCCAGCATCAACATGTGCTTGCTCTTCACCAAGAGGCGCACCAAATGCGTTAACAACTACGTCAAACTCTTTCACATCATTGGATGTAAGATCAAATATAGTTTTCTCAATAATCGCAACGTTTTTATCATCAAGTTTTGAAGCATCTCTTACAATAGCCGTCACTTCATGTCCACGACTAACAGCTTCTTTCAAAATAAGACTTCCCGCTTTACCACTTGCTCCAATAATTGCAATTTTCATTTTAAAATCCTCCTATTCAGTTGTAACCTATTCGATTACCTGTAATCATATTAATTACATTTAATATACATGTCAACACTTTTATTATTCTTTTCAATTCCATATTACTTTATTCGCTCATTCATTATTAATTCGGCTTGAATTATACTTGTAATAAAATGAATTACAGGTGTATTATTATGTTACATCTATGTATGATGAAAGGTGATAAAATGTCAATTAGTAGTCGATTTTCTGTAGGTATTCATATATTAGCTCTTATTGAGATAAATAAAAGTGGAATAAGTACTTCAGAGTTTTTAGCAGGAAGTGTAAATACAAATCCTGCTGTGATCAGGAAAATTATGGGCATGCTTAAAACGGCAGGATTGGTAAACGTCCGACCAGGTGTTGCAGGCGCTGAACTCGCAAAAGAATTATCTGAAATTACACTGTTTGATGTATATAAGGCAGTGAATGTTGTACAGGAAAGAGAGTTATTTACTGTCCATGATAATCCAAATCCTGAATGTCCTGTAGGTAGAAACATTCAGAATGCAATTGAACCATTATTTACATCGGCTCAATTAGCAATGGAGAAGGTTTTAAAAAGTCTTACTCTAGAAGATGTTGTGAAGGATATTGCTACTAAAGAAAATATCAGTTAAAAGACATTCGAAATGAATGTCTTTTTTGTCTATTATTCAACTAGAACTACGCATTCTTTTAACTACATAATTTTATTATCTTAATTAAAAATTTTTAGAAGACATCAATTTTCCTTTAAAGAAATTGCACCACAATATGGCCCTTTATTAAAAACACTTTCCTTATTCAAGGAAAGCGCCGATTGTTCAGTAAACAGATTACCCCTAAAGAAAGTTTATGATTTACTACTTCTTCTTTCTTATTAGAAAGAACTTCATATTTGAAGTGGTATAATCAATAATATTATTGCTAATAAAAGAATAACTTTAGATAACAACTCTACTAGTTGATGCCCTTTATTTTGCTCTGAACTATTAATAGCAGAATTTCCATACTCCAAAAGCCTTTTCTTTAATGATTTATCTAAAGTGATTTTTAAAAATAACAAAAATAAAATTATAGTTTCTAAGACTAGCTCCCAATAAGAGTATTTAATTCTGATTATAATTCTAAGAATGTCCAAAGCCAGCATAATGGCTGTAGCTACAAATGCCACTATGTTATACCGATTCCATACATTAATGGAAATCCCCTCAATTAAGTTAACAAACGCTAGTTTATCTTTCTGTTTTAAATTTTGTAACAATAGTGGACGAACACATACCGCCATAATAATCCCTCCACCCACAATAAGAGCCAGTAAAAACCGTTCAACAGACATAAGTATTACTTCAAACATGTTATTCCCCCTTCTTTCGATAAATTGAAAGCAAGTGCATACTTGCATTTTAATAAAAAAATTAACTAGAGTGTTAACCCTCTAGCCAAAACCCTGACAGTATTCTTTAAAAATTCTTCCTCAGTTAAATCAGTAATCTTGTTATCGTGTTGTGATCGAGACATAAAAAAACTAAAATTCATCCATATTAATGCCAATGCTTGAGCTTCAACATTTGTCTCAATTAATTTCCCTGCTTCTCTCATTGAATTAAAATATTCAATTAAATTTTCTTTCAATTGCCGAGGAATATCTGTAATATGTTGTTGAAGTTCAGAAAGTAAGGCCGCTTCTTTTAAACTAATCATAATTAAATCACGGTTTTCGTATAAAAGTTGTTGATACAATTTTGAAAACATCAATAAGTCTTTTTCTAAATCCCATTCAACATTTTCCTTTATGGCCTTTGAAAGAGAAGGAACGTAAGATACTTTTTCAAAAGCAGCTTTTACAATACCCATCTTATTATTAAAATGGCGAAACAATGTTATTTCATTGACACCTGCTTTCTGTGCAATTGCACGTGTAGTTGCTCCTTTAAATCCTTTTTCCATTATTAATTCTATAGTTGCTTGTAAAATTCTTTCACGAGTATCCATGATTAACTCCTCATTATATTATGTATGCAAGTGGATACTTGCATATTAGAGTAAATTCTAATTTGTGTCAAGTTAAAGTGAACAATCTGCCCTTTTCATGAAAAAAAGCACAATTCTTGCTGTAAATTGCGCCCGATTGCTGATGATGTTAATTACATTTCCTTATTGGACTATAGATCCTATTATTTTAATTAAGTAATTATATTGGAACATTAGATGGATTTTCATTTTGTTTCTTTTTCTTATTTATTTTTTTCGTTATACTTCCTACACATCCAACAATAAACATTAGGATTGCAATTATTTCAAGAGGCACGAATACAAACAGAAATCCTATTCCTGCAAATCCATCTTGTGTAATGTCTCTATAAATGAATGAACCAGCAACAGTGAATATAGGCGTAAAATTATCGCTAAGAACACGCCCCATATCATAAAATTAATTGTCCAAGAACGTTTAAAAGTAAGAATGAAAGCCATTATAAAAAAAGTTATAAGCACTGAGGATAAAGTGGTTATAATCAGACCACGCTCCTTTAATTTTCTGTCTTTTTAAAAATTTTGTTCAACTAAACAGCCCCGTTGCTTAAGTAAATTATAAGAGGGCTACAAAATAAAAAGTACACCACTAATATATGTGATGTACATTATCTTTAATTTTATAAAGTAGACGGATTCTTTTTATAGTTTATTAATTAATCTAAAACCTAATGCTTTTCCTATTCCGAAATACGTCTTTTTTTTCTTAAATACGCCTTTTTAATTAACCGCTCTAATTCTTTCTCATATTGCTTAAGTTCACTAAGACTTTCACTTTGTAAAATAGCCAGTTCAAGTAGTCTTAGTTTTTCTCTATCGTTGTTTGAAAGATATTTTGAAGGCTTAAATGTTGGTTTTTCTTTTTCTAAAACTGTCATTTAAACATCTCCCCTTCCTATAACTTCATTTTAACCTAAAAACACAAAATTTTTCATCTTTAATTCATTATTTTTTCTTTTTTATCATCTGGTTGTTCCCTAGGTTTTAAATTATTCGCTTTTAGTTCACCATTTTCTGTTTGCTCTTCTGATTGTTCACTAGATTTTGTTTCACCATCATCTGGTTGTTCATCACATTTTAAATCATTGGCTTTTGGTTCACATTCTCTTTTTAATACATCGTTTGAAAAGTCATCTTCAGCATCGATTTCTCTCAATAAAGATTCTTCTTCCTCATTATCAATATCCGGCGTAGGTACCTCACCCTGATTCAAATTACGTACAGTTTGAATTAACTTACTTTTTTCTTTACCAAACATCCTCTTTTCTTCTAGTGACTCAACCAATGCATTTCTTTTCAAATAAGTAACTCCACTTAATCCAGCCACGAAACCAAGTACAAGTACCTGCCCGATATTTCCACTAGGATTTAAAAGATTGACAGCAAGAAATCCAGCTAAACCACCTAACCAAACGTGTAAGGATTTGCTACCATCTAGTTTTTTTGGATCGAAAGATTCACCATCTCTCTTCATAATAGCATATGAGGCCAACCCCCAATAGTACCTGCAATAAATGGGAAAATTAACTGAATAAAGATATTAAAGTTTTCTTCCCTAAAGCACCAAATTATATATTCACCAATTACATCCACTCACTCGACCATCCTTCTTTTTATTAAAAACTATTTAAAATATAATTATGTCAATAGAACTTTTTCAACCTATTATTCTTTTAATTATTGCGAAATATACCAATTATAATTTTTATTAACTTTTAAATCTATCAGTAACTCCCCCTATAATTCTCAAGTATCCTCCCAGTTATGTTAAGTGCATCCCTTTACGCCTCTATTTTAACATAAATATCCAATTTGATTACAGAGTATTATTCAAGATTATAGCCCTTTTCATGAAGAAAAAGCACAATTCTTGCTGCAAAAAGAGCCAAGTCCAACTTATTTCAGCATTTCGATTTACTGTAAGCTTGTTCCTTAATAATAAAAGGTATTTGAATATCTTCTTTTTTATTATTAATAGCTACTTGTTCAACTAATTTTGCGTGAGGAGCTGTAAAAATAATGGCTCTATAATATTTGTTGGGGTTTGAAAAAATTTCATAAATAAAAAAGCACGTAATCACCGATTTCTATATACTTGAATTGTCGAGAAACAAGCAATGAAAGGTGATACGTGCAAATGAA
>NZ_RXNR01000049.1 GCF_003966145.1 Lysinibacillus telephonicus | reverse complement strand
TGCACGTATCACCTTTCATTGCTTGTTTCTCGACAATTCAAGTATATAGAAATCGGTGATTACGTGCTTTTTTATTTATGAAATTTTTTCAAACCCCAACAAATATTATAGAGCCGAAAAACAAAAAGCCCTCTTCTTTTAAGAAGAGGGCTCGCTGACTGAGCAATTTTTCCTCCCCTTATCTTTCAGATCTAATTAGAATCTGTAGGAATTAGCACCTTTGCGTTAATAACACCGGTTGCTGGGCATCTTAGGGCCTAGTCCCTCCGCCTCTCTGGATAAAGGTATTTGATTCATGTTCCATCGTTGAGTTAACTATAATCCAAGCAAATTACTATGTCAACTATGATTTTAAATTTTTTTGAAACTTCTTAAATATTAAACGAGTATACTAGAATAGAAAGGAGGTTTATAGATTGCTATTTGCATTAATTGTCATCCTTATAATCGGTTATTTTATCGGATGTATTCATGGATCAAATGCTGCGAGATTATTGTCAGGAGTAAACTTAAAAGAAGTTGGCCATGGGAATGCGGGTGCTTCAAATGCAACCTTGTCTCTCGGCTGGAAGTATGGTGTGCTTGTAGCTTTAATTGACATCGCAAAAGGTGTTGTTGCCATCTTATTACTTCGACTTGTCTTAGTAAATTATACTAGCTTCTCAGAAAGCGAAATTTCAATTCTGCTATTTGTAATCGGAGCAGCTGTTATACTAGGTCACAATTTCCCTATCCATATGAAATTTCGTGGAGGAAAAGGAACAGCTTCATTAATTGGAATATTTATAGCACTAAATTGGAAATTTGGGTTGTTGGCAATATTGGCTCTTGTTATCACTACTCTTATAACAAATTATTTAATTATCGGAGTTTTTATCCTATATATTATTTTTTGTATTACTGCCCTTTTAATAGAACCGACAATTTGGCCGTTTTTCATTTCTTTAACATTATTTTTAGTTGCATTTTTCCTGCATTTTGAAAATATAAATCGAATGCGTCTAGGCACTGAACCAAAGCTAACATCAGCTTTTAAGAAAAAGTAACTGCTGCGCTTAAGCAAGGTTTTAATTTTTGTAAAGCTAAACAAAATATACTAATATAGCCTTATGGGGTTTAGCTCATAAGGCTATTTTTATTAGGAAAGTACCATATTCAAAGGGGAGATAACGAAATGTCAGTAAAAGAAATATTACGTAGTCATTCATCCGTACGAAAATATACAGGCGAGCCGATTCCAAAAGAAAAGGTTATTGAATTGATAGAAACAGCTCAAATGGCAGCAAGCTCACATTTTGTACAAGCATACAGTGTTATCTGGATTACAGATGAAGAAAAGAAACAAAAACTTGGTGAATTATCCAAAAATGAGTTCCAATTTAAAACTGCAGGCGCTTCATTTTTATTTTGTGTAGACTTCAAACGTTTACAAAAAGCGGGTCAAAAACATGGAGTAGAGATTGTTGCAGATTCTGCTGAAAATGTATTAGTCGGTGTAGCTGATGTTGGAATATTCGCCCAAAACTTTGTTATTGCAGCTGAAGCTGAAGGATATGGCATCTGTTATATTGGTGGCGCCCGCAACAACCCAGCAGAGATTAGCGAACTATTTAATCTTCCAGAGTACGTTTTCCCGCTATTTGCAATGACAATCGGTACTCCAACAAAACGCAATGAAACAAAACCTCGCCTTCCAGTTGAAGCCGTTCTTCATGAAAATGAATATGATGTAGAAAAATATGATTCTTTACTTGATGAATATGACTCAATTATGGAAAACTACTATGCAAGCCGCAGTTCTAATAACAAAATCGCCAACTGGACGAAACAAATGGCGGACTTCCTAATTGAACAGCGTCGTCCACAAATAAAAGAATTTTTAGCATCAAAAGGATTTAATTGGAAATAAAATGTGACTAAAGAGAGAACTTACTAGCGATTAATTAAAAAGTAAGTTCTCTTTTCCATAAATACGGTAAAATAGTAAGCTAATCTTCTCTTTATTTTTTTGTTAAAATAATAAGAAAGTTTGTAGGTCTGAAAGGATGTTTCTATGAATGGAGATAGACAAGTTGCGATGTCATTAGAGCGACAGCATATAAAACATGTTAGGCATTATTATCGTACAGTTGCTGAAGTAAACGTAGAACTTGCAAAAATACATAAAAATATAGAGGGAAATATAAATAAAGATAAATACAAATTCGCCTCTGAATATGTAAATCAATATGTCTCATATACAACTATTTGGAATATGAAGTTTGTTTATAACTTGGAAAGTCCAGAGGTCGCTTTACTTCAAATATTCCATTTGGATTATATATTTAAAAATGAACCAGAGAGTTTGTTTATAAAAGAACGAAGAATGCTTCTCGAACAAAAGGAGCAATTTTTTAAATTAAAGCCATATAAAGAAGAACATATTGAAATTCGAAAACATAAGATGCTTCAATTTATTACAGAAAAAGAAAACGAGTTATCCGAAAAATGATCATAAAAGAAGATACGTACAGTCCTCCTTGGCCTCATCAATATGTCCAGACATTAAAGCAAAAGTTTTCTGTCCTATGTCCCTCCTTCATGCTTATAAAACAATTTACTCGCAGAATGATACTTTAATGAATCATCTCTCTAGCTAATATGCAAATACTATCAATTAAAATTCGACCACAAGCATTAGAGATTTTCTCTAAGCTTGTTTTTTATTTGCAATCCATGAGAGTGATATTTGTAAGAGATTTATTAAGCATAATAGCTAAATAATTTGATTTAATGAATAATTAAAACTAAATTAAAGGAATTTTGGTACAATGTGTTAAATTTAATCGAAGATACTTTAAGGAGTGAAAAGATATGCCAATGGAGCAAGAAACGATGGGGCTGTTAATAGCCGGTTTTTCATCCATAATGGGTGTAGCATTCATTATAGTTTTAAGATTATTGTTTTCAAAAAATCGCAAATTATATAGACCTGCATATGGAATGGTATTAGTGTATCTAGTATTTTTTAGTTTAGCAGTTATCCAAGTCCTAAACGCAATAAAATTAGATATAAACCACCCAATGGCATCTGAAGAAATATCTTTAAAACTTGGCATCGCAGGAGTTCTTTGGGCTATTAGCATGTTATTTTTAATGCTTGGTTTAGTGAAATTTTCAATCAATAAAAAAACATTAAAAAAAGATCTTCATGTTAAATCTAAAAAACCCCGCAAAGTTAGAATTATGTCTAACGTTTACGGGGTCAGATTCTTTTTTAGTTATTTAAACCGTTATTTACTTCGCCGGAATTCCCTGTATAACAATTTCCTTAACAGGCAGGAACTGTTCATCCGTATTGTAATAAGTCACTGCCACACGGTCGCCTTCTTGCAAATAAATAACAAGCGGAGCATTTTGCGAGCTTACAATAAAGTTTTGGCCTGTATTCAGCAAGAATGAAACAATTGTATAATCACCGATTCTTTCTTTATAAACACGCAACACATCTCCGGAAATAGTTGCCTCTTCTGCATTAGATGTTCCATCAACAGAATCTCCACTTCGATTAAGTGCCGTCTTATAAAGTTTTAACGCTTCGTTTGGTGTTGATCCGTAAGCAGAAATTTCGGGATTCGCCGCTGAAACGATAAAGTAGTTTTGTAGGAAACCATTTGAATCAAGTACAGGTGCTAGCCAGCTTGCTTCACCATAGAAGTTATAAAGAATTGGCATCTCACCTGCCCATTCTTTTTCAATGAATTTCTTCTCAATAATATCCAATGCACCTCGTGAATCCATATACGATTCTTCCAAATTACCAGTATAGTAAGTCGATTCACCCGTTCTTGCATTAGTTAATGAGTAGCCAAGCATTGAATCAACGCCTTCTTTAGGGCTCGTAAAGTCTGTGAAGTAATACATTTCGCCATCTTCATTAAATATTGGGCTTACATTTGCCTCTGTTCCTTCATCAGAAGGCAACTTCACATCTTTTTTCCCAAACAAACTATTCCAATAGCCATGAATATATTTACCAAAGTAGCTATTTTGAAGACTAACTGATTCAGGTGAAACAGCACCATCAATAAATTCAGGCACTTCATCTAATGTGAATAGCTCAGATTCCCCTGTCGCTGCATCAACCATAACAATTCCTTTTACATCAAATCCATTTCGAGCAGAAATAAAATCTCCGTATGATCGAATATAATATGGTTTTCCTTCGTCATTTACTTCTAATTGAGACTCACCATAAAAAATAAGTGCTGGGTTTTGCAAACGCATGTGACGTTCTAAATCCTTATTTAAAAATGCAGAAGGGACATATTCCATCTCACTTTTAACAAACTTCGGATTATCGCTGGAGTCTGTAGCACTCATCGTAAAATAACCAGGTGTTGTTTTTCCGTTAAACCATTTAAAAAATCCTGAAAACTCAACAGGTGCTATATATACATATTCCCCATTCACTTTTTGAATTTGTAAATTTCCAAGTTCGTAGTAACTTGTATTAGGAACTTGGCCAAATGCTTTTTTCATTTTATTTTCCGCAAATCTTGGTGGTACACTGGCAGGAGTTTTAGTTTCATCAAAAGGCTCAATTTCTTCCTGCTCCTCCATTTTTGCGGAATTAAATTTTTCATTTGCATTCCATAATGGAGTTAAAAGCATATATCCTAAAAAAATTAAACTTGCTAAAAAAATTATGCCTTTAAATTTTTGTTCGATCCCTTTAGACAAGAGAACGCCAAGCAAAGCAATGATTGGCAGCACATAAGCGAAAACCGTCCAATTCATATCTATTTTCGTAATATATATAAAAAGGAAAGAAATAATAAAGCTCGCAATAAGACTAAAAATTAAAGATTTCCATAACTTATTAGTTTTTTCCCCTTTTTGCGCCTTATATGTAAAAGGAACAATGATAACTGTCGTGACAACTGCAGCAATTATGGCCGCTAGCAATAACTGATTCAACTGAACCACCCTTTCTTATACCTTTTATACGGAATAGTAATGGCTTTAGTTTCATAAATACATAAGAAAAACATAAGCGGTTCTTACTTGAGCATCGATGTTAACCCGCGAAAACGCTCTATCTTGCTTCTAACCAACATTATTCACTTTAGCTTTAGCTCAAGCTACTCCCTTCGTTGAAAGGACAGACCAATACTTCTAAAGGCATTAGCTTACGTTTAACACTATTCAAAAAAATTTATGCTTTTCTTAATAAAAAGGAGTGGTAGTTTTTTGGTGCAGAAAATTTTGTTATGTATGTTTGTCGTTTTTAGTTTCTACTATATATTCTTCATTGAAACAATTTTAGATTCTTTAATACTACTGTTTAAATTGATTCCTATGGTTTTAATTATTATTCTCGCATTTATAACCCCAGCTAAATACGCTACTGCCTATAAAACTTTAATAATCATCGCCCTAATTTTTTGTGCTTTTGGCGATTATACATTGCAGTGGTTTATTATCGGGCTTTCATGCTTTCTTATTGGCCACGTTTTTTACATTCGAGCATTTTTAACAACGAATGTTAAAAAACCTCCTTTATGGATAAGGCTGCTCCTTTTAATTTATGGAGTAAGTATGATGATTTGGATTGGAACTACTTTATTAGATGCTAACCAGTTCTTCCTTGCAGTCGCGGTTTGCGCCTATATAATTATTATACTAACGATGGGATGGACATCATTTAGAACTGGATGTAATTATGCAAGTATAGGGGCAATTTTATTTATCATTTCTGATTCCATATTGGCAATCAATAAATTTATTGCTCCTATCGAATATTCGCATCAATTTATTATGCTCACTTATTATGCAGCGCAATTTTTTATGACTTTAAGTATTGCTAACTATTCTGAATCCCGAAGTAAAAGTGCTACAATGAATGTAGTTTAAAACTTTAGGGGGGCCCTTCTATGAAAGAAAAAGTAATAGATCGTTTCATTAGATATGCAAAAATAGACACACAGTCAAATCCAGAAAGCTCAACAACGCCTTCTACCGAAAAACAATTTGATTTATTAAATGTATTAAAAGATGAGCTTTCAGAAATAGGTTTAACAGAAATTTCTTTAAATGAAAACGGCTATTTATTTGCCACTTTGCCATCAAATACAGACAAAAAAATTCCTACTATTGGTTTTTTAGCTCATGTTGATACATCCCCTGATTTTTCAGGAGCAAACGTTAATCCTCAACGTATTGATAATTACGATGGTGGTGATATTCAGTTAAATGATGATGTCGTTATGTCGCCAACCTACTTCCCAAATTTAAAAAACTATGTAGGGCAAACACTTATCACTACTGACGGTACAACGCTTTTAGGTGCAGATGACAAAGCTGGCATCGCTGAAATTATGACAGCAATGGAATATTTAGTCGCACATCCTGAAATCAAACATGGTAAAATTCGCGTAGCATTTACACCCGATGAAGAAATCGGACGCGGTCCACATAAATTTGATGTTAAAGCGTTTGGAGCTGATTTTGCTTATACAATGGATGGAGGCCCACTTGGTGAACTCCAATTCGAAAGCTTCAATGCAGCTGGCGTTAAAGTAACAACTCGTGGCACGAGCGTACATCCTGGTTCAGCAAAAAACAAAATGATCAATGCCATTACAATGGCGATTAAGTTTCAAAATGGAATGCCAGCAGATGCCGTTCCCGAAAAGACTGAAGGCTATGAGGGGTTCATTCATTTAATGAGCTTTAACGGAAATATTGAAGAAGCAAAACTTTCTTATATTATTCGCGACCATGACCGTGAAAAGTTTGAAGCGAAAAAAGCCCATTTTCTTGAAGTTGAAAAAATGGTTAAAGATAAATATGGTGAAAATGCAATCACAGTAGAAATTGAAGATCAATATTATAATATGGGTGAAAAAATTAAACCTGTAAAAGAAATTGTTGACATTGCTTATATCGCAATGGAAAATTTAGATATCGATCCAATTATAGAGCCAATTCGTGGTGGTACAGACGGTTCTCAGTTATCGTATATGGGCTTGCCAACTCCAAATATTTTTGCGGGTGGCGAAAACATGCACGGAAAATTTGAATTTGTCTCAGCAGAAACAATGGAAAAAGCAACAAAGGTTATTATTGAAATTGTTCGGCTATTTGAAGCACAAGCAAAATAAGTTAATTTGTGCGAAGTAAGTATTTCTTGCTTCGCACTTTTTATTGAAATAGATGTCTGAATATTATATATTTTTTGTATTCATGGCGAAAATTATATATTTTTAAATTATATTTGGTAAGAAAGTAGGTTATTAGATTGAAAGAGATTATATTAGGGATTCTAGCGGCACTATTTTTTGCTGTTACATTCATTTTAAATCATTCTATGGAATTAGAAGGCGGCAGCTGGCTTTGGAGTTCATCCTTACGCTATTTTTTCATGCTTCCCTTCCTACTTGTCATTGTTCTTTCTCGTAAAGGATGGAAGCCGCTCTCTTCGGAGATGAAAGCTCAACCTACTAAATGGCTGCTTTGGAGTTTTGTAGGATTTGTACTATTTTATGCTCCCCTGACTTATGTAGCTTCTTTTGGACCGGGTTGGCTCGTTTCAGGAACATGGCAATTTACTATTGTTGCTGGAATTTTACTGGCTCCATTATTTGTAAGAACAATAGACGGTGTTAAAATTCGCCAAAAAATCCCGGTTATTTCTCTGCTTATTTCAAGTGTTATACTAATCGGTATTTTATTAATTCAAGTTCCACAGGCACAATCTGTATCAATTCATGTTTTATTGCTCGGAACATTACCAGTCGTTGTCGCAGCTTTTGCCTATCCCCTCGGCAATCGAAAAATGATGGAAGTATGTGGTGGTCGACTTGATACTTACCAGCGTGTTCTTGGTATGACAATTGCTTCCCTGCCCGCGTGGATTATTTTAGCAGGCTATGCTTTTATAACTGTAGGTCTACCATCAGCAAATCAAGTATTTCAATCACTATTAGTCGGGATTAGCTCTGGAGTAATTGCAACAGTATTATTTTTCATTGCTACAGACCGTGTTCGGGAAGATCAAGGAAAACTCGCTGCCGTTGAAGCAACACAGTCAACAGAAGTACTTTTCGTTATCATCGGTGAAATGATTTTACTAGGGGTTCCATTGCCAGATCCAATTGCGCTAATCGGTATTGGTGTGATTGTAATTGGGATGCTATTGCATAGCTACCATACAGTCTTACTATCTAAAAAATCTGTAATAAAAGAAAAAGAAGCCGGACTTCAAAATTGAAGTCCGGTCTATTTTGTTGACGTTCTAGTTAAGGGGGGATAGAACGTTTAAATGATTCGCATTCTTCTGGAGAAAGAAGCTTAAAGTGTATTTCTTTCTTTATATGATAATGATAATCATTTTCATTTAATCTGTCAACTAATTTCAATAAATTTTTTTTCTAAATTAACAGGCAATAAATCTCCTGCCAATTGGAAGGCTTGGTAAGCAATCAATTCCCCATAAATCAAATTGGTTCGGCCATTATAATTCAACTCATTTAATGCATCTATCGTGCAAAAAGTTTTGTATTAATTACGGGAACCACGCTGATTTTATAGTTTACTTTATGACTGTTTTAAGGATCGGCGATATTTATATTGTTTTATTTGATAGAAGATAAAACAGCCAATACAAAAACCTAGAATAGCTATAAATGAAGCAAGAGCAACCATGATAGTAAAAATGAGGCCAACAATTTTCCAACCTACAAGAAAGCTAATATACCCACCAGCTAAACAAAAGATGGCGATGCACGCATTAAACTTTTGCTGAGTAACATCTTCCGGGATGTATTGCTTCCCTTTTTTAATTAAAAATATTCTTGCAAATTTCATGATCGGATTAAAATTAAATAAAACACCTAATACATTTGAAATTAATGGTATTAATAAAATGAAAGCTTCTCCAAAAATCCATGTTAAAATGACAGAAATTAAAATTGCCCATTGATTCGTTCTTACTAGCGGCCTTGGTATTGAATGTATTTGAGCCAAGATAATACCAACCTTTCTTATCCATTTTATACATTTTAATTGTTTAATCTTATTTTGTATAGAAAAATTTGATTATATATTGTGTTATAGTATGGTAAAAAAGAAAGGTGATGTTATGCATGCTTTAACTAACGATCAACTAAGGATGTTGAATTCATATAGTGTTTACACAGCAATTCCAGAGCGTACACTTTTCACCTTAGATAGCCTGCACAACGATTTTTATTTAACTGATTTTAAAAATTTAATGGTGGGAATAACAAAAGCAAAAACCGAAGCTGCAGCTATTTCTCATTTTGGGCGACGTTATGGGATGTTTATTGCAATGCAGTTTTATATGTTGTCTGTATATGATGAAGTGTGGGACGGTAATTTGGAGGATATTCGCTTTAGTCATGTCAAGGAATTTGGAAACAACACTGTTGCAACGTTTATTGCACCAAAGGATTTTCGCTATGTAGAAGACCATGAGCGTGAAGCAGTAATTGAAAACATTTTAACCCAATGCCATTTAATCTTTCAACAATTGCGTAAAACGACTTCAATATCCCCTCTTACATTATGGGAAAACGTTTTTGGATATATGATTTGGAATTATTATATAATAACTAATAATCCTTTGCTTGCAGACCGAGCTTTTGAGGATTTGGAAATTTTAGAGGATACAAAAGTATGGCAGCAATTTTCAAATAAATCTTGGTTTAATCAATTCACAGGTGGGAAAGCTCCTGCTGAATTAGTTAATAAACCTTTGCGAAAAAGCTGCTGCTTCTCTAAAGATATCCCTGGACTGATAGTTTGTGAATTTTGTCCAACGAAGTAACTGTGTTTTGCTTTCATCTTGAAAATAGTTATTTTCTAAAGAGGGCCACCCAAAATCAACTTTTGGATGGCTTATTTATATTATTTTTTCTTCTTATACTCTACTACCCAATCTTCATTTAATTGTTTCATAGCTACACCTACAAAACCATCTTTTAGCAGCTTTTGTTGTCCTTCTATGTCTCCCATTGAAATTGCAGCTGCATCTTCTTCATATTGAGGCTCTTTTCGCAAATCCAACGCAAATACATAGCGAAGCTTTTCACCATATGTATATTTTAATGCAACAATATAAAATCCTTGCAAAAATTTATCTTTTAAACTTGCAATATTATACGGCATAACTGTTGTACAAATATAATCAAATGCGGTTGTATCTATTTGCTGCATAATGACTTTTGCTAATGTTTTTTGTAAACCGTGTCCACGATAAATTGGATCTACACTTGAAATTTCTTGGTAAAGAACTCGTTTTAAATCCGATTCTTTTTCCAACCCAATATGATAACCTAAATGATCTTCATCGATTTCAGGAATCAAAAGGGCCCGAAAAGCAATTAATCTCTCTTCTACAAAAGCTCCTATCATAATGCCGTTTCCATCTAAAATAAACAAAAATTCTTCTTCTGAAAGCGGCTGTAAGATATCCTTATTCGGCAATGCTTCACAAACAGCTTCTTGCAATTTTAGCACTTCTGGTAAGCAGTTTTTATCTAAAACATGTACTGAGTAAGCTTGCTCACCTAATAAGCCTTCATAAATTTTTTCTTTCATTTTGCTCACCTACTGTATTAAATCCTTGAATTGTGTAAGCTCTGCAAGAACTGTCTCATCAACAGCAACACCTAATCCAGGATGTTCATTTAATTGGATACATGGGATAATATAGCTTTCCTTTAAATCACCAATATCTTTAGAAAATTTAACAGGGCCTGTTAATTCAACACTTTTTATAATTTTTTTCGAAAATGCAACATGGAAACCTGCAGCAGAGCCGATGGATGATTCAACCATAGAGCCTATTTGACACTCAATTCCAGCCATCTCCGCCATGTTTGCTAACTTCATTGCAGGATAAATACCACCGCATTTCATAAGCTTAATATTTACTTTATCTGCTGCGCGTTTTGCAATTATTTGACGCATATCATTCATATTACGAAGACCTTCATCAATCATTAATGGAATAGAAGATTTTGATTTAATTTCAACCATTGCATCAATATCATCTTGATCGACAGGTTGTTCAAGCCAGTCAAGGCCTAAAAATTCAAGTTGGCGTAAGGCTTGAAGTGTATTTGCACTATTTCCCCATCCTTGGTTTACATCTACACGGATTGCGATATCTTCTCCTACACGCTCTCTTACTGCTTTAATTCGTTTTACATCTCCTGAAACATCTACACCGACCTTCATTTTAAATGAACGGTAGCCTTCTTTTAATTTTTCTTCAGCTTCATTCGCCATTTTTTCGGGCTCGTCTATACTTAAAACATGTGTTACTGGGAATTTTTCATGATAGCGTCCACCTAAAAGCTGATATACAGGAACATCTAATTTTTTTCCTGCAACATCAAAACAGGCAATATCAATTGCAGCTTTTGCAGCTGGGGCTCTGTGTACTGATTTATCCATTATTTCATGTATCTTTTCAAATTCCATAGGATTTTTTCCAATGAGTATCGGAGCTAGCGTATTTTTTATCATTGCATAGGTTGAGTCTGGAGTTTCCCCAGTTATATGTTCATCAGGTACCGACTCCCCCCAACCGACAAGTCCACATTCTGTTGTTAATTTAACAATAATCGACCGAATATATGGGTATGTTGCATAACTAATAATAAAAGGTTTAATTAATGGTAAATTTACCGAAAAAACTTCAATTTGTTTAATTTTCATGATGATTAACTTCCTTTTCACCTACATCTATTTGTAGTTTATTCATTTACTGCATTTCGTAGAGTTGTTGTTAGCACTTTAGCACCTGTAATTAATGCTTCTTTATTAAATGTCATTTTTGGATGATGCAACCCTGGAGTTAAATCGGCACCAATTCCTATCATAGCTGCCTTTAAATTAGGCCTTAATATAGTGTAGTAATGGAAATCGTCGCTGCCTGGTGTTGAAATTGGTTTCTCTAAACATTCTATACCCAACGCTTCAATAATAGATTCTTTCGCAATTTTCATCGCTTCTTCTGAAACTTCTGCACCTGGTGTTTTATCAACCCAGTCACAGCTAATTTCTACTCCAAACATATCCATTATTGTTTTAAAGCCTTCATTAATTCGCTTTTGTAATTCTTCTAATACTGAGTTTTTTTGTGCGCGTACATCAATTGAAAATGCCGCACTTCCGGGGATTATATTTATACTCCCACCATCTGCAACAATTTTTGTTAACTTTGCACTATAAATTTCAAAAGGATTAATATAAATATTTTTTAACATTTGCTGAATTGCAAAAATGACATCTATTGCATTTTTCCCTTGATGAGGTCTAGCCCCATGTGCATCTACTCCAACAATTGTACCATTTAAAAATAACGCTGCACCGTGGTGAATTGCTGGTGTTACTTTTCCTAGCGGCAATTCTTCAATGGGGCGTAAATGAACACCAAATAAATAAGAAACATCATCGATTACACCATGCTTCACCATTTCAATTGCTCCCCCGCCCGTTTCTTCAGCAGGTTGAAAAATAAAGCGAATTCGTTTCTTTAAAGGTAATTCCTTTAATTGGATGAGTGCACCTAACACCATCGATATATTTGCATCATGTCCACAAGAATGGTTTGCACGCATAACTCCATCTACCTTTTGCCATAATGCATCAATATCCGCTCGAACAGCTATTACTTCTTCTCCTAGGCCGATTTCCGCTACAAGGCCTGTTACATCTGAAAAGAATTTATATGGCACTTTCAATTCATCTAATATAGATGCTATTTTTTTAGTAGTCTCAATTTCCTTCCAACTAACCTCTGGATTATCATGAAAATGTTCAAACCATCCATAGATGACTTCTTCGTAAGTTTTTACTTGCCCCATTTTGCACCTCAAATTTTTCGATTATACTTTTTCTTATTATACATAACACGTGTTCAAATATTAACCGCTTCTGCCCATAAACTAATATTATAAGCAGAAAAAAACGACAAACTCCTTGCTCGAGTTTTGTCGCTTTCATTTAAAATTATAAGCTTGAGAAAAAACCTGGTGGATACTCTTCGTAATTCGGTACCTCATTATATGGTACTTCCTCCATCTCCTTGTCATATTCTAACTCAAGTTCTTCGTCCAATAAATACGTTTCGAACTTAGAAGAAAGTAAGCTTGTCATATTAGAATCACTCCTTAGTTAGAATTTTCTGATATTATCATTCTACATACTTCATTTCGCTAACACAACATATTTATGTTATATATGCAAAAAAAGTATAAAAATCATCTCATAATGAGAACTATTTATACCACTTAGTTTTAACACATGTTTCACAAATAAAATGCTTCTTAAATAATATTTGATTTTATGCATTAAAATAAAAAAGACCAGGACTTTTGTTCAAGA
This sequence comes from Lysinibacillus telephonicus, assembly GCF_003966145.1. Classification (GTDB taxonomy): domain Bacteria; phylum Bacillota; class Bacilli; order Bacillales_A; family Planococcaceae; genus Ureibacillus; species Ureibacillus telephonicus. The sequence goes on along the minus strand of NZ_RXNR01000049.1, from coordinate 14,273 downwards.
AAGTACCTGGTTTTAGCTACAGTATTAAATTTCAACGTAAGACATCCTAATGCTCCCTTAATTGTATTTAAAGTACGGGAAATTACTATTTTGATGTCACTCTTTTGAATAATTATATGAATCAATCTCGAACATTAATTTTAACTACAGTAGTTATTGCTTAACGGGCAAAAACAGTTCCTTAATCTCCTTCCAGTTATATACACGCTTAAATTGAGTATATTGCTCATTATATGGCTGAGAATATAGAATTCCTTCTCCTGTAAAGGATTGAAGCTGCCTAATGTTATCGTCAATTAAATAATCTGCCTTTACAACCTTTTTATCTCCACAGAAAATAAAATGGGTTGGATTTAAAAATGGAAAATACTCTAAAAGCCATTCATACTTGGCATGAAAACTTCCTGGCACGTCCATTGCAGCAGTTGCAATATAGATTTCATAATGCTCGTTTAACTCTTTCAACACAGGTACGGCATCTACATCTTCTAATTCTAAATCACGGAAAAAGTCGGGCTCATTTATCATTAAAAAAAATTCATTACTTAATTCTGGGTAAAGTGTTTCTATTTTTGAAATATCAAATTCTTCTCTCGAAATATTCTTGTTAAATCGCTCATTAAAAGCTTTCAAAGCCTTCCCTAAAAAATCTGCTAAAACTTGATCCATATCAACAGCTATGCTTTTCATATGCTCCTCCAAATTGTTTTTTCTATATCTAGTCTAAAAAAGGAAACTGTAAAAAACAATCCATACAAAATCAATTTACAGAAACTTAATGTTATTTACACCAGCTCTCTCGCCTCGTAAAAAAGCTTGCACATATGAAATTGTGCAAGCTTAAAAGAATTTAATTTGTAGCAGTATCTAGATTTGTATCCTTTGGTTTATTCCCTTTATTTTTTGTCATTAATTGAATGACAAACATGATACCAAAGACGATTAGACCTGTAATATCTGAAATTGACTCTGGGTAAATCATTGCTAAACCTGCAGCAATGACAATAATACGTTCAAACCACATTAACTTTCTGTACCAGTATCCAATAACACCAGATCCAATTGCAATCATACCTAAAATAGCTGTGATTACGACCCATAATATTTGCCATATTGTTACATCAATCATTAATAAGGCTGGTGAATATACAATCATATAAGGGATGATAAACGCTGCAATAGCAAGTTTAGCAGAGTTCACACCTGTTTTAATTGGGTCTCCACCTGAAATACCTGATGCAGCAAAGGCAGCAAGAGCAACTGGTGGCGTAATATCAGCAATAATCCCAAAGTAGAATACAAAGAAGTGAGCTGATAATAAAACTGTAATAGGCACTAAATCTTGAGATACAACACCTGGTGCTAATAATGTAATAATAGCCGGCGCCGCAATTGTTGATGTAATAACATAGTTTGCTGTTGTTGGAGCACCCATTCCTAAAATTAATGAAGCAATCATTACAAAGAATAGTGTTAGGAATATTTTCCCTCCAGCAAGATCCACTAAGCTATTCGCTAAACTTAATCCTAAACCTGTTTTTACAACTACCCCTACGATAATACCTGCACATGCTGTTGCTGCTGCTACCGCTAATGCAGTGCGTGCACCGTCTACTAGTGCATCAATAATATCTTTTATGCCTAGTCGTGTTTCTTTATTAATAGCACCGACAACAATACAAGATATAATTCCGTAAAGAGCTGCATGCATTACAGGAACGCCAACTAACATTAATACGATTATTAAAATAATCGGTAATAATAAATAAATTTTCTTAAATACTTCTTTACGATCAGGCATTTCTTCATCAGTTAGCCCACGCAACCCTAATCGTTTTGCTTCAAAATGGGTCATAATCCAAATACCCGTAAAATATAAAAGAGCTGGAATTGCCGCAGCTTTTGCAATATCCCAATATGTTATTCCTCTTCCGATAAACTCTACCATCAGGAAGGCTGCAGCACCCATAATTGGAGGCATTAACTGTCCGCCGGTAGATGCAGATGCTTCAACTGCTCCTGCAAACTCTTTCTTATAGCCAAGTTTTTTCATCATAGGAATTGTATATGAACCAGATGTTACAACATTCGCAACAGAGCTTCCTGAAATTGTACCTTGTAAGGCAGAAGAGAAGATGGCAACTTTCGCAGGACCACCAATCATCTTACCCGCAAATGCTACTGCTAAATCATTAAAGTATTGACCAACACCTGTTTTTACTAAAAATGCACCAAACAATAGGAAGACAAAAATATATGTCGCAGAAACACTAATAGGTGTACCTAGAATTCCATCTGTTGTATAAAACATTAAATTAACAATGCTCTCTAACGTTTGACCACGGTGTGCAAGAAAATCTGGGAAATACGGACCGTAGAATGCATAAACCAAAAAGAAAGCAGCAATAATTGTAATTGGCAGCCCAACTGCACGTCGAGCAGCTTCTAATACTAGTAATATCGCTACTACACCTACGTAAAAGTCGATATCTGTAATTGATCCTAAACTATTAACCAATCTTTCATAGTTTAAACTCCAATACGAACCAACAACAACAGATAGTAGAGCTAAAATATAATCATAAAAGGCAATCTTTGTTTTTGAGCCTTTTTTACGTGCTGGAAACAATAAAAAAATAACCGTTAAAGCAAATCCTAGATGGATTGTTCTTTGAATAGGTGCTGTATATTGCCCAAAAATTGCTGTATACAACTGAAACAAAGAAAAACATAATAATATTACATAAATTACCCAACGAAACGCACCAGCTAAATTCCGTGTGTTTGACTCTGTATCATATTTTTCTAAAAGCGCCTGTTGCTGTTCTGCTGATAATGTTTCAAAAAGCTCTTCTTGAGTCTTTTCATTCTGCTGCTTCACCATGATCGAATACAGCTCCTTTCCATTTTTCAATTAGCGAAACCTTTTTAATTTCAAACAAATAGGATTTACCTCTTTGAAGAAATGATTTTAAATTATATGATTGATCATCATATAAAAAATACAAATCTAGGTCTATATCTCCTACATACAATGTAAAATCTGATAACACTTTATCTTCAAATGACAATATGTATCTTCCATCCTCATACGCTAATGTTTCCCCTTTTTCAGCATATGCTGGCATTCCTATCGAAACATCTTCATATTCCATTGACACAAGCTTCAGATTATTTGCATCCGCAATTTCGTACGTTTCTAAAACATCTGTCAAATGAATTGAATGCGTATAACGGATTTGGAATACGTTTTCATCTGAGATGTTTATGTAAAACTTTTCTGGATGGTTTGTTCTTATTTCCGTAAAAGAAAAGACTTGATGTATTGGTAAAAATAAAAAAACTGCAGCCACAATGCCAAACGAAAAGACAAACGCTACTCGTTTCATGCAACCACCCCAAACATTTCCTTAAATAGGACTACTATTAAAAAGGAGCTTGAAGAAATTCCTCAAGCCCCCTTTTTTTAATGCTTGACTACTAATAGTTCAATTTTAAATTATTGTTCATCAAAGTATTTTTGAGCACCTGGGTGAACATCAATTCCAATTCCATCTAAAGCAGTTTCAGCTTTGATGAAAGAACCTTTTGCATGGCTGATTTTATCTGTGTTGCCATAAATAGCTTTTGTAATTCCATATGCAACATCTTCTGGTAAATCAGCTTTTACTGCTAGCATCGCTAAAACAGATACAGTTGGTACATCTGTTTCTAAACCATAAGTACCAGCTGGAATTGTATCAACAGCATAGTATGGATATTTTGCGATTAATGCTTCTGCTTTATCAGCAGCAACTGGAACGATTACAACATCAGTTGTAGCACCTAAAGCTTCAACAGCAGCTGTTGGATAACCAGCTGTAACGAATGCAGCGTCAATTTGACCTGTTTGTAATCCATCTGTTGACTCACCAAAGTCTAAGTTTTGAGGTTGAATATCATCCATTGTTAAACCATGAATTTCAAGTAATTGTTCAGCATTTGCGTAAGTACCAGAACCTGGTGCACCTACTGAAACTTTTTTACCTTTTAAATCTTCATAAGAAGCAATACCTGAATTTGCAGTTGTTACAAGGTGAATTGTTTCAGGGTATAAACCACCGATTGCAACTAAATCCTCTACAGCTGCACCTTCAAACATTAGTTGACCATTTTTTGCATAGTAAGCAATATCAGTTTGAACGAATGCGATTTCAGCATTTCCTTCTTTTAATGCATTTACGTTTGCAGCAGAAGCTTGTGATACTTCCGCAGTTGTTTTAATGCCTGTCTCATCTGTAATTAAATCCGCAAATGTACCACCAAGTGCATAGTATGTACCTTGCGTACCACCAGTTACTAAGCTTAAGAAATCAATGTCTGATGTTTTTTCTTCTGTAGCACCTTCTGTAGCATTTTCTTCAGATGTAGTGCCTTCAGTTTCTGTAGACTCTTCTCCGCCACATGCTGCTAATACCATAATTAGCATAAGGCATAAAGCTGTTAGAAATAAAAACTTCTTATTCTTCAAAATAACCCCTCCTGCGTAATATTTGTTACATTACAGATTAATTTTAACTATTAATATTCTTTTGTGTCAATCATTTTAATATTCTGCTAATAGAATAATAGCGAAACTAACAGAGCGAAAACGTTTACAGTAAACATATTTTAAATATATCAGAAAAATTTTTATTTTATATAATTAATTTAATCTGTTGTGGTACAAAATATTTTTCTACGATTTTGCTAATTTTTTAACTAATTAATTAAAAATTTACTAGTGTTTACAAACTAATAAGCATATTGTATTGCTAATTAATTTTGCCAATGAACGTTAAGACTTATAACCTTCCATTTACTTATCACATCGTTATGTCAGGTTTAACTATTGGTTTTTATTCTTAAATAAAAAAATAAGCTGTGTAAAAGACGAAATTTCGCCAAATACACAGCTTAATAATTTTAGTTTTTAGGTGTTATAACTCCACAAGCAATTCTTGCGCCCGAATTACCAGCTGGATCAGTAACATAATCATCTGCTTTTTCATGAACAACAATTGAACTTCCATCTTTATCAAATAGAGAGTTTTCCATGCCTTGTTCCAACGTTATATTTTTTGCAACAAATTCTACTTGAACAGTACCATCTTCTTCAGGTGTTATATTAGGTAAATCCCCAAGGTGAGGCCCCTTTGGATTATTAATTCCATGCTGTTTGTTAGTAGGATTAAAATGTTCTCCAGCTGATTCAAAGGTTGGCTTTTCACACTTCCCTACCTGATGAATATGAATTCCATGTTCCCCTTCAGGAATTTCTGTAAGACCAAGCGAAAGAAGTACACCATCTTCCCCTTCAGTCATTTCTACATGGCCAATTTCTTTTCCTTCAGTATTAATTACCTTCGCTGTAGCTTGTAATGCTTCAGGTGCATTAACTGTAATTGCTTCATCGCTGTTGAATGCACCAAATAAATTGCATCCACTTAGAACTAGCACCATTGCACTTAACAATAAACTGATTTTAATTTTCCACATATTTGGTTATCCCTCCTATTGAGGAGTATTACCATCGGGGAATATAAATATTCCTAAAATGTAGAAAGATACCATTTAACTCATTTATCTGAAATGAAGTTAATGAGTGTTCTAAATGACCGATATTAAAGGCAAAGGAGGTAAATATATGGATATAAATTCAATCATGTCTGCACAGGTTTCGCAACTTCAACAGACCTTGCAAATAAGCATTATGGATAAAGCTATGAATATTGGAGCAGCGAGTACAATTAAAATGCTAAACGATATGCCTGAACAAACTGCTGTACATCCTTACAAAGGAAACACAATTGATATATCTGTTTAAACTAAAAGAGATCTTTGATTTAAATCAAGGGTCTTTTTATTTTCTAAAAAATGAACGGATATATCATCTACTTACAACATGCCATTAAGAGAAGTTTTTACCAAAGTTCAGGTTTTGCTACCATAAACCACAACATAACCAATAACAAAAAAATATACAGCCAAGTGGATTTTCTCAATTTTATTATAAAAATCTCTTTATTAAAGTCAGTTGTCCCAAAAGTATGTATTGTAGGTTTAAATGCCCGCGCTAAAAAGATAATAGATCCAAGCATTACTAATATAGTTAACACAACCCATGAAGTTGTCCACGTCCAACCACTGAGAATAATCAAAATGATACCTGAAATAACTAGAACATGACCCGCATGTTTAATAATGGTAATAATAGACTGAAACAATTGTACAAATCCCCATAGCTGCGACTCTTCTAAGCTATCCATTTTCTTCAAAATAAGCAATAGTGCAAATAACGGACCAATTGATATTATCGCGCTTAATATATGTGTATATAAAAAGAAAGTGTATACCATTCTAATTTCACGTCCAATCATTGCAGATACCACAAGTATACCATCATGAAAACGCTTAAATTTTGAGGAAACAATGACACTTTATTTGTTTTGGGAATATTTTATTGCCTTTTTAACAATACTTGCATATTCTATAAATTAAATATTTGTTATTTGTTAATCACATGTTATTTGTTTGTAAAACACCCCAAATAAACTAAGAATCATTATATGATTAAGAGGAAGCATACGAAATGCTTACATCATTATACTTAGGAGTGATTATTATAGGAATTCATAAGTTTTTCACAAGCCTAAATGATTTAGAACGTATTTTCCGTGCCCCAGGACGCTTCAAATTTGAGGAACATAATGTTGCAGCCCATTCATGGAAAGTGTCTCAATATGCGATGTTTTTCGGTACACTTGAAGAAATGCACGGAGCTAAAGTAGATTGGAAATCATTATATGAAAAAACAATCAATCATGACTTTGCTGAGGTATTTATCGGAGACATTAAAACACCTGTAAAACATGCGAGTGTCGAATTAAAACAAATGCTTGCTCATGTTGAAGAAAAAATGATGGAAAAATTTATACGCGAAGAAATACCCCCCGACTTCCAGGATGTTTTTTTCAATCGAATGAAAGAAGGAAAAGATGCTACAATTGAAGGTCGTCTTCTTGAATTTGCGGATAAATTAGATCAATTTTATGAGTCTTTTGCAGAGTTAAAACGTGGCAATACAGATAAAGAATTTGTAATTATGTATCAACAAGCTTTACAAAAGCTGCTGCAAATGCCCCTTGAAGTAAGCGTCAAATATTTTCGTGATGAAATTTTGATTGACGTCATGCGCGAAGAAACGCAAATTAACATTGCCGCATTAACAAATGAAATCTTAAATAAAATAGATTAGCCGCAAAAGTTTTCCTATTGAAGGAAGGCTTTTTATTTTGGTATAAAGACTGAGCATTTTTTGAAAACTATACTATTATTTAAAAAAATGCTTTGTAACCATATATTATATTGCCAAAAACCGTATTAATTATTTGACTTTTTCTTTAAAAGATACTTACTTGCACTGTTATCCATAATCGTTTAATATAACATTAAAGCTGCGTTGTTCGTACAAATATTAAGTTTTAACCTTTGAACTGTAAAAGGGAGTTTTAATCGAATAGGGAATGGCGGGCGTCACACTCCGGTGAATGACGATATACAGGAACTATTCTGCGAGCACCCACCTGGTGGAGTCGTGGTTTTAAAACTTTCTATTAATAATTACGGCAAGGCGGCTTTGCCATACATAATGTATAGCAAGGCTTTAGCCATTCCCTCTTCAACCTTGAAGAGGGAATTTTTTTTGGTTTTACTATTTTCGGAAAATTAGTAAAAACTTACACCCCACTCCCCCCTTTTATCCTCACAACTATGATAAAGAAAGTAAAATATCTTCCATTAAATTACTAATTATTTTATAAAATTTTTCCATCCTTATGAAATCCTTATAATTACTTTTTACCATAGATTCATCGAAAGGATGATGACTACTATGAAAGATATTATTTTAAAAACAAATTGTCTTTGTAAGAGTTTTAAGGGGCAAAAAATTGTAGACAATCTATCGTTGGAGATTCCTCGGAATTCCGTTTATGGATTATTAGGTCCAAATGGTGCAGGGAAATCAACAACTTTAAAAATGATTACGGGCATGTTACGCCCAAGTGCAGGAGAAATATATTTTAACGGTAAGGAATGGACTCGAGATAATTTAAAGGACATTGGCGTATTAATTGAAACACCGCCACTATATGACAATTTATCAGCAAGAGAAAATCTTAAGGTGCGAACAATTGCCCTTGGACTGCCACAAAAGCGGATAGATGAAGTATTAGAGATTGTCGATTTGACTAATACCGGAAAAAAACGGGCTGGGCAATTTTCTCTCGGAATGAAACAACGCTTAGGAATAGCTATAGCCTTATTAAACAATCCAAAGCTTTTAATTCTTGATGAACCAACAAATGGTCTAGACCCAATTGGCATTCAAGAGCTCCGAGGACTCATTCGATCTTTTCCAAAACACGGTATTACAGTTATTTTGTCAAGCCACATATTATCTGAAGTTGAGCAGGTGGTTGATGAAATCGGCATCATAGCTGGAGGAAAATTAGGTTATCAAGGGATTGCTCCACGTGGACAGGAATTAGAGTCACTATTTATGCAGGTTGTGTCTGCTAATAGAAAGGTAGGCATATAACATGATTTCTATCATCAAAGCTGAAAGATTAAAATGGAAGAAAACATTTATTCCAAAATTACTTTGGCTTGCACCCATAGTGACACTGCTTATGAGTGCCGGTTTAATGGGAGGAAGTTTTTTTCAAACAGGTGCTTATAATTGGTGGTATGTACTACTTCTACCTGGCACCCTTACATTATGTTGTGCATTGGTAATAGAGAAAGATGCTAAATTGAAATATCATAGCGTTCTCGCATTACCACTTGACCTAAAAAAGATTTGGTTTGGTAAAATTCTTGCATGTAGTGCTTGGCTTTTACTAATAACAATTATTTTTTTGGTGGGAATTACTGCAGGAGGATGGATTTTTGGGAATAGCTTATCAATCTCCAAAAGTCTAGTAGGAAGTTTGATCATTTTCTTAACTTTTTTATGGCAAATCCCTCTTTGTTTATTCCTTGCAGCTAAATTGGGAACCTATATGGCTATCTTAATCAATATTGTTGCCAATGTAGTTGGGATTGTAGTGTTTGCCGATAGCGAGTTTTGGTATAGTTACCCCTTTGCTATTTCTGCACGTTTAATGTGTCCTACACTTGGAATTTTACCAAATGGCCTCCCTGTTCCAGAGGGGAGTACTTTATCAAGCTCAGGAGTTATACTACCGGGATTACTAATAAGTTTAGCATTGTTTGCTATAGTTAGCCTCCTTACTGCACGTTGGTTCCAGAAAGTGGAGGCGAAATAACACATGGTATTAATACGATTGCTTAAATCTGAATTTTTAAAAACGAAAAGAACACCATTTTTAATTATTCATTTTCTTGTGCCAATCATTGTATCGATGCTATTCTTAGCATACTATTCATATTCACCGTGGAATTATAGTGACAAAGTTATAGCCTATTTGCAGGCACTTACTTGCGGATATCCTATAATAATCGGATTAGTTTGTGCGATGGTGTCAGAACAAGAGGCTGGCGCAGGACATTTTCAGGAAATGCTCACTTCTACTAAAATTAAAATATTGGGGTTCGTTAGCAAACTCCTACTTTTATTAATGTTTAGTTTCGGAGCAATTTTTATGTCCATTGGGATTTTTGGCATTGGTTTTATTGGGATATTACATGAAAATTTCTTTGATTTTCGATTCTATGTAATAGCAGCTTGCATTTTATTTATTAGTCATGTATTTATATATGTTTTACATTTTGTGGTTAGTCTTCATTTTGGCAAAGGTGCTTCAATTGGCCTTGGTATTGTTGAATCGCTTTTAGTCGCTTTACTACTTACAGGACTAGGTGATGGAATATGGTCGTTTATCCCCTATGGATGGGGAGGTCATTTTGTTTCATTATGGTCACTACATTGGTCAGGCGCTGAGCCATCTATATTAGAAACTGGACTTAAAACTGGTATCATTGCTTGTGTTTGTGGAACATTAATTGCATTTACACTGTCGTGTATATGGTTTTGGAAATGGGAAGGCAGAAAATCTGTTAGTTAAATAGAGTAAGAGATTGAAAAGGGATGAAGTATGGCAAAGATATTAGCGGTAGATGACGAAACAGATATTTTAATGTTGGTAAAAAACGCATTATTAGAAGAAAATCATCTAGTAACAATTATTTCGGATGTAACAGAAGTATATAAAATGGATCTTGGTGCTTTTGATTTAATTTTATTAGATGTAATGATGCCAGATATAGATGGTTTTACTTTATGTGGCCAAATCCGCCATGCTGTTGATTGTCCTATCCTGTTTTTAACAGCTAAATCAATGGAGGAAGATTTAATGTACGGTCTTGGCATCGGTGCAGATGATTATATTACGAAACCTTTTGGCATCGGTGAGCTGCGTGCAAGAGTCAATGCTCACTTAAGACGGGAAAATAGAGAAAAACGCCGTATTCTGTATGCGGATAAAATTCATTTTAATCTCGCTGGCAAAGAGTTATTTGTTAATGGCGAAAAAGTTATTTTAACAAAAAGCGAATATGAAATATGCGAATTTCTAGCACGTAATAGAGGACAAGTTTTCTCCAAGGAGAAAATTTACGAAACGATTTTTGGATATGACGGGAAAAGCGACAGCACTGCAATTACGGAGCATATTAAAAATATTCGCTCAAAGCTACATACCTTTGACGTTGATGTAATTGAAACAGTTTGGGGGATTGGATATAAATGGAGACGTTAACACCGAGGAAAGGAACACGTCTTCACATGTTTTTTCTCCGATATCTTCTTTTCTTATGTTTTGGAACTATTCTTTTAGTAGCACTACTGCTCAGTCTATTTCTATTCGCTTTTTCTACTAATATTATTTTGCCAGCGAATTATGCGGAAAACCAAATTTCATTATCTAAAAATCTTATTGCTTCAAACGGTTCTGTCACACCAGATATTATTCCAGAGCTCGTTGACTACGCTGTTTTCTCAAAACAAGGAGAATTTTTATCAGGCAATCTGACAAGAAAGGAAGCCTTACATGCTTGGGAATTGATGCAAAATGGAGAAAAACGAGATAACACTCAATATTATTCGTATATAGAACGTGAAAACGAGATTTGTATATTAAGATACCGATTAGTGCCCGAATATCATTCGGCTGCTTTAAGAAAGTACCTGCCAAATCCACAATTATTTGCCTTCCTATTATTTATTGTAGGAATTGTGGTTCTAGTGACGGTTCTTTCAGTTCATTTTGGAAGAAAGCTGAAGAAAAAAATGATGGGTTTACAAGAAGCGATTGAAAAAATACAAAATCAAAATTTAGATTTTACTATTAAGCCATCGGGAATTCGTGAAATAGATGACATCTCTGTTTCATTTGAGCAGATGAAAGATGCATTATATACTTCATTGAAACAACAGTGGGAGTTAGAACAGACACGTAGAGAACAAATTTCCGCCCTAGCCCATGATCTTAAAACACCCATTACAATTATTCGAGGAAATGCTGAACTTTTAAAGAGCACTGTGCTAAACGATAGACAAAGGCAATATAATGACTATATTTTGAAAAATACAATTGAGATAGAAAAATTCACAAAAGAACTGATTGATTTATCGAAAATGGAGAAAAATGTTGTTCGTGAAAAAGGCAGTGTTAAAACGGATGCCTTTTTAAATGAATTAGAGAAGCAGATGAGGGCTCTTTCTCTAGAAAAAAGGCTTTATGTTGATGTACAAAAGGTGTCGCTTCCAGAGTCGATCTTTATTGATAAAGAGCTTTTTTATCGAGCGATTTTAAACATTATTGTAAACGCCGTAGAGCATACCCCAAACAATGGAAAGGTTAAATTAATTGCCCAAGGTTCGGCTGAATCGATACATTTTACCGTATCTGATAGCGGCTGTGGATTTTCCTCAAAAGATTTAAAAAAAGCTACAAAGCAGTTTTATCGAGGTGATTCGAGCAGAAGCTCAGGCAATCACCATGGTATGGGACTCTATATTGCACAATCAATTGTCCAGGACCATAATGGGACGTTGCTAATTGATAATGATATATTATCTGGTGGAGGAAAAGTGACCATAACGATTCCAATAAATAAGCATACAAATTAAGGTTTAAAAAATGATCTAGACCAAAGCTGCACTTAGTATCCAGAGCTTCTCTTTTTTAAAATAGCTTGGGTTAATTATGCATTGTAGAATCCAATAGCTTCGGAACTATTATAAAAAGCTTTGATACGATTACTAAACTAAAAAAGGGTGACCCAAAGCTAATAATTTCGGGCACCCTTTTTGAAGATTAACTTAGAATAAAAAATAATTAGAAAATCGAACCTAATAAAGTCACCGCACCATATTATCTCAAAGGGATATATTCCTTTATGTATAAATTGTATAACTGGATAAACTTATCTTACAATGGATCTTATTTTCTTCTCCCCCAAAAATTCACCTTAGGAATATCCACCTCTCGATTACAAGATTAACCAAACTTTCCCTTCATTCTGAAGGCACTAAAAAACGTGTAGCAAGCAATTGCTACACGTTTTTTTATGACCCGTACGGGATTCGAACCCGTGTTACCGCCGTGAAAGGGCGGTGTCTTAACCACTTGACCAACGGGCCGTGGCTCCGAAGGTAGGACTCGAACCTACGACCGATCGGTTAACAGCCGATTGCTCTACCACTGAGCTACTTCGGAATATTGTTATGGTGGGCCTAAATGGACTTGAACCATCGACCTCACGCTTATCAGGCGTGCGCTCTAACCAGCTGAGCTATAGGCCCCTAATGGAGCGGGTGATGAGAATCGAACTCACGACATCAGCTTGGAAGGCTGAGGTTTTACCATTAAACTACACCCGCAAAAATGGTGGGTCGAGACGGAATCGAACCGCCGACACTTTGAGCTTCAGTCAAATGCTCTACCAACTGAGCTATCGACCCATCATTTTAAATGGCGGTCCCGACCGGGATCGAACCGGCGATCTCCTGCGTGACAGGCAGGCATGTTAACCGCTACACCACGGGACCTTTATTACTTAATTTAAATGGCGGAGGCAGTAGGATTTGAACCCACGCGCGGTTTAACCCGCCTGTCGGTTTTCAAGACCGATCCCTTCAGCCAGACTTGGGTATGCCTCCGTTATAATAGATGGTGGCGGCAGAGGGGATCGAACCCCCGACCTTACGGGTATGAACCGTACGCTCTAGCCAGCTGAGCTACGCCGCCATAAATAAAATTTTGGTGGAGCCTAGCGGGATCGAACCGCTGACCTCCTGCGTGCAAGGCAGGCGCTCTCCCAGCTGAGCTAAGGCCCCATAATTATATTATTAAAAAATCAACTTTATTCTATGGTCGGGAAGACAGGATTCGAACCTGCGACCCCTTGGTCCCAAACCAAGTGCTCTACCAAGCTGAGCTACTTCCCGTATCTTTTGGCGCGCCTGGCAGGAGTCGAACCCACAACCTTCTGATCCGTAGTCAGACGCTCTATCCAATTGAGCTACAGGCGCTACATCTTGATAGTAAATTAAAATGGTGCCGAGGACCGGAATCGAACCGGTACGGTAGTCACCTACCGCAGGATTTTAAGTCCTGTGCGTCTGCCAGTTCCGCCACCCCGGCATCTTTTGGAGCGGAAGACGGGGTTCGAACCCGCGACCCCCACCTTGGCAAGGTGGTGTTCTACCACTGAACTACTTCCGCAAAAGCATGCTCCAAATTTTTCTAGCAATTTATTATAAAACTGGTGAGCCATGAAGGACTTGAACCTTCGACCCTCTGATTAAAAGTCAGATGCTCTACCACTGAGCTAATGGCTCTTAGAATGGTGGAGGGGGACGGATTCGAACCGCCGAACCCGAAGGAGCGGATTTACAGTCCGCCGCGTTTAGCCACTTCGCTACCCCTCCAAGTAATGATGCCGGCGATAGGAGTCGAACCCACGACCTACTGATTACAAGTCAGTTGCTCTACCAACTGAGCTACACCGGCATATATGGTGGAGGATGACGGGCTCGAACCGCCGACCCCCTGCTTGTAAGGCAGGTGCTCTCCCAGCTGAGCTAATCCTCCACATAAAACAAGCGAAGCGACGTCCTACTCTCACAGGGGGAAGCCCCCAACTACCATCGGCGCTAAAGAGCTTAACTTCCGTGTTCGGTATGGGAACGGGTGTGACCTCTTTGCCATCATCACTTCACTTGC
>NZ_RXNR01000048.1 GCF_003966145.1 Lysinibacillus telephonicus | reverse complement strand
ACATCCATGTGCAAGTGAAGTGATGATGGCAAAGAGGTCACACCCGTTCCCATACCGAACACGGAAGTTAAGCTCTTTAGCGCCGATGGTAGTTGGGGGCTTCCCCCTGTGAGAGTAGGACATCGCTTCGCAAATGAAACCGCTGAGATTCAGCGGTTTTTTTTATGTAGAAAATAAGCCCCCAACTACCAAGAATCGAAGGTTAGGTCGGCGCGATTAAGTAAAGATAATTTAAACAGTAGGATTCGAGAAGTGTGAGGACCAAGGAAAACAAGGAATCGAGGAGGCACGAAGCGGAGTGTACAATGTACACGAGCATCGTACCGACGAAGATGACGAAGATTTCCGCCGTGTCATCACACTTCGCAGATAGCGCCGATGGTAGTTGGTGGATATCCCTGTGAGGGTAGGACGTCGCTTCGCAAATGAAACCGCTGAGATTCAGCGGTTTTTTTTTATGTAAAAATAAAGCCCCCAACTACCAAAAGCCGAAGGCGAGTTCGGCGCGATAAGTAAAAATAATTTAAACAGTAAGATTCGAGAAGTATGAGGACCAAGGAAAGAAAGGAAACGAGGAAGAGAGGAAGAGAGGAGCGCAGCGTACAAAGTTCGTGAACCGCACTGACGAAGTTGACGCAGGAATCCGATGTGTTATTGCGTTTCGAGATAGCGCTGATGGTAGTTGTGGGCACCCCTGTGAGAGTAGGACATTGTAAGGAAATACAATATAGATGAGTACTTCTGATTGTAAGCCCCTTTTGTTAAGCTTTCTTACATTATGGTGTCTATTAAAAACGTTCTGAGAAAATAAAAAGTAAAAAAATCTTTGGCAGTTCCCTTTTTATAAAATGATTTCATATCAATAGGAATATTTTGCATAAAAGAAGAAGAATTTATTATAAAATATATGAAAAAACATTAAATCTCTGGGGAAGATAAAGTATCAACTAAAACTAAAAACAGATAGTATAGAATTTCATTCGTTTTAGTAAATTTACTAAAATAAACTATTTATAACTGGGGTTTTTAATAGAAAAATACAGTTCTAATAGTCGGAATTATCTTTCTTTTTTAAGAATCTTGACACTTACAATTCATGTTGATAATCTTACAATTAATATTCTTTTAGAACTAGGAGGCATTACGAAATGTGGGAAACGAAATTTGCCAAAGAAGGCTTAACCTTTGATGATGTTTTATTAGTACCAGCACATTCAGAAGTATTACCTAAGGCTGTGGATTTATCAACACAACTTACACCAAAGATCAAACTAAATATTCCTATTGTTAGTGCAGGTATGGATACTGTAACTGAATCAAAAATGGCTATTGCAATGGCTCGTCAAGGTGGAATTGGGATTATCCATAAAAACATGAGCATTGAAGAACAAGCTGAAGAAGTTGAAAAAGTTAAGCGGTCTGAAAATGGTGTAATTACGAATCCATTTTTCTTAACACCAACACATCAAGTATTTGATGCTGAACATTTAATGGGGAAATATCGCATTTCGGGTGTGCCGATTGTTAATAATGAGGAAGAGCAAACATTAGTAGGGATTATTACAAATCGTGACCTACGATTTATTTCTGATTACTCATTAAAAATTGAAGATGTTATGACAAAAGAAGAGTTAATTACAGCTCCTGTTGGTACAACTTTAGAAGAAGCTGAAAAAATTCTTCAACAGTATAAAATTGAGAAATTACCAATTGTTGATGAAAATGGTAAATTAACAGGTTTAATAACAATTAAAGATATAGAAAAAGTAATTGAATTCCCAAATGCTGCTAAAGATAGTCTTGGCCGTTTACTTGTTGGTGCAGCAGTAGGTGTTTCAAAAGATACAATGCAACGTGTTGAAAAACTAGTTGAAGCACAAGTAGATATTATTGTAATCGATACAGCACATGGTCACTCTCAGGGTGTTATCAATACAATTAAAGAAATTCGTGCAACATATCCGGAATTAGAGATTATTGCAGGAAACGTTGCAACTGGTGAAGCTACACGTGCTTTGTATGAAGCAGGTGCGGATGTTGTAAAAGTTGGTATTGGCCCAGGTTCAATTTGTACAACTCGTGTTGTTGCAGGTGTTGGTGTACCTCAAATTACAGCAATTTATGATTGTGCAACAGTTGCTCGTGAAATGGGTAAAGCGATTATTGCAGATGGTGGTATTAAATATTCCGGAGATATTGTAAAAGCTCTAGCAGCGGGTGGACATGTTGTAATGCTTGGTTCATTACTTGCAGGGACATCTGAATCACCAGGAGAAACAGAAATATTCCAAGGTCGACGTTTTAAAGTGTACCGAGGCATGGGCTCTTTAGGAGCGATGGAACAAGGATCAAAAGATCGTTACTTCCAAGAAGATGCGAAAAAGCTTGTTCCAGAAGGTATTGAAGGAAGACTTCCATACAAAGGGCCATTGGCAGATACAATCGACCAATTAGTTGGTGGTATTCGTGCAGGTATGGGCTACTGCGGAGCACCAAATCTTCAACACTTACGTGAAAATTCTCAATTCATACGTATGACTGGTGCTGGTCTTCGTGAATCACATCCACATGATGTACAAATTACAAAAGAAGCACCTAACTATTCAATTCAATAAGAAAAGCATAAGCTCAAAACTTAGCAAAAAAGTAGCAACTTTTTCACTCTTTTAACGTCATAATTAGACGTTAAAAGAGTTTTTTTTATCTAAACGTAACACTTTTCTTGCACAATCTATGATAAAATGGCGAAAGAACAGTAAAAATTATATTGGAGGTATTTTTTTGTGAAAACAACAAGGAAAACATCTTGGTTAAGCTTAATGATGATTCCTATTCTGTTGATTAGCTTATTTGTTGCTAAGCCTGTTAGTACAAGCGCTGAAACAGATTTAGGTTTACTTGTAGATGCTGCAATATTAATTGATGCAGATACAGGAAAAATATTATATGAAAAAAATGCTGATACATCTTTAGGAATTGCAAGTATGTCAAAAATGATGACTGAATACATTCTATTAGATGCAATTAAAGCAGGTAAGATTTCTTGGGATCAAGAATATCGTGTTAATGAGTATACATACCGAATGTCACATGACCGTGCATTAAGTAATGTTCCACTTCGCGAGGATGGTACATATACAATTCGTGAGTTATATGAAGCGATGGCTATTTATTCTGCAAATGCAGCAACTGTTGCAATTGCAGAAACAATTGCTGGAACGGAAACAGAATTCTTAAAGCTCATGAATAAAAAGGCAGAAGAAATTGGTCTTGAAGGATATAAATTTGTAAACTCAACTGGGTTAAATAATTCTGATTTATTTGGCATGCATCCAGCTGGTACAGGTCCAGAAGATGAAAATATTATGCCAGCACGTTCTGTTGCTAAATTAGCCTATCATCTATTAAAAGATCATCCGGAAGTTTTAGAGACTTCAAGTATTCCTAAAAAGGTCTTCCGAGAAGGTACGGATGATGCAATTAATATGGCTAACTGGAACTGGATGTTACCAGGCTTAGTCGCAGAGTATGAAGGTGTCGATGGGTTAAAAACAGGTACAACGAATCTTGCTGGATCATGTTTTACTGGTACAGCAGAACGTAATGGTACACGTTTAATTGGAGTTGTAATGAATGCTGTTGATTCTTCTGGAAAAGACAGTGATAAAACTGCTCGTTTTGATGCAATGGCCAAGCTATTAGACTATGGTTTTGGCCAGTTCTCAAAACAAGAGATTATTCCAGCAAATTATGTGTTTGAAGGTAATGAGACAGTTTCGGTTACAAAAGGGAAAGAAGATAGTGTAGATATCGCAGTAAAAGAACCAATTTCATTTATGGTAAAAACAAATGAAAAGGATTTATATAAGCCGAAATTAGTATTAGAAAAAGATACATTAGAAGCTGATATTAAAAAAGGAACAGTAGTTGGTAAAGTAGTACTTGAGCGTACTGAAGGCACTGACTATGGTTTTATTGACGGAAAAGATTTCTCGGCAGATGTTGTAACAACTGATAAAGTTGAACGTGCAGGAGCTATCTCTCTATTCTTCCAAGGCATCGGCAACTTCTTTGGAGACGTATGGGGTGGCATTACTGGATTTGTCGGTGGATTGTTTAAATAATTAAATTAGTAAATGAGTGTGAAGATTAGATTGTCTCAAAAAGAATTTGAGGCATCTTATCAATCACACTCTTTTTTTTCTAGGACAAAATAAGTTTGCACGAGACTTTCATATGCTAGTAGGTGAAGGGGCGTGAAAAAAGTGTGCGGCATAACAGGATGGATTGATTTTACACAATCAATAGAGAATCGCAAAGAAATTGTCGAAGGAATGACAGAAACACTAAAAAAGAGAGGGCCTGACGATGGCAATGTTTGGTGCAGCACACATGCTCTGTTAGGGCATCGTCGATTAGCTGTAATAGACTTAATTGGTGGAAAGCAGCCAATGACAAAAATGCATCAAAACAAGTCGTTTGTCATGGTTTACAATGGAGAGCTTTATAATACAGAGGAACTGCGTCAACAGCTTTTGAAAAGAGGGTATATATTTACAACCCAATCTGATACAGAAGTATTGCTTGCTTCATTTATTGAATGGAAAGAGCAATGTGTTGATTACTTAAATGGAATTTTTGCATTTGCTGTCTGGGATGAACAAGAAGAGGCGTTTTATGCTTTTCGCGATCGATTAGGGGTTAAACCTTTCTTTTTCTCTTTAAGTGAAGGTTCTTTTTTATTTGGCTCGGAAATTAAAGCAATTCTTGCGCACCCAAGTGTAAAACCACAAATTGACCGCCAAGGATTAGCTGCTCTATTAAGTATAGGGCCCTCAAGAGTACCAGGTAATGGTGTATTAAAAGGGATAGAAGAGTTAGAGCCTGGCAGTGCATTGAAATTTTCCAAAGACGGGTTGAAAAAATGGCGTTATTGGAATGTGAAAAGTGAAAAGCATGAACATTCATTTGAAGAAACTGTTGAACATGTTCGCTTTTTAGTGACAGATTCGATAAAACGTCAGCTTGTGTCAGATGTACCGCTTTGCACCTTTTTATCAGGTGGGCTAGACTCAAGTATCATTACGGCAATTGCTGCAAATACGTATAATGGGGAAGGTCAAATATTACACACCTATTCTATAGATTACGAAGGAAACGAGCAGTTCTTTGAAAAAAATGATTTTCAGACGAGTCAAGATCGCTACTGGATAGATAAAATGTGTGACAAATTTAATACTAAACATACGGACATCATTATCTCTCAACAACAATTAATCGATTTCTTAGAAGAAGCAATGATGATTAGAGATTTACCTGGAATGGTTGATATCGATAGTTCGTTGTTAGTTGCCTGTCAGGTAATAAAGGAAGGATTTACAGTTGCTTTATCGGGTGAATGTGCGGATGAAGTTTTCGGTGGTTATCCATGGTTCCACAAAGACTACACTTTATTTCCTTGGATACGTTCAATTGATGAAAGAGAAGGTTTTTTGCGAAAAGAATGGCAATCTCGTCTTCAATTAAAAGAATTTATGAAGCATGCATTTGAAGAAGCAATTAAAGATTCACCGAAGCTTGAAGGAGAGGACCCGAAAGCAGCAAAACAACGTGAATTATTTTATTTAAATATGCGTTATTTTATGCAAACATTGTTAGAGAGAAAAGACCGGATGAGTATGGGTGGAAGCTTAGAAGTTCGTGTACCATTTGCAGATCACCGTATCGTTGAATATGTTTGGAATATTCCTTGGGAAATGAAAAATGTGGGAAATATGGAGAAGGGACTTTTGAGAAAGGCGACAGAAGGATTGTTGCCGGAAGAAGTACTATATCGTAAAAAGAACCCGTATCCGAAAACATATCATCCTTTATACACAGAGGGAGTTAAGGAAGTATTAAAAGGTTTAACGCAAAGAAAAGAATCGATTTTACATGAGCTATTTGAAAAAGAGCAATTAGACCAACTTATTCAAACTGGAGGAGCCTCATTTAAAGTGCCTTGGTTTGGTCAATTAATGGCTGGTCCACAATTGCTTGCTTATTTAATTCAAATTGATCGATGGTTTGAAAATTATAATATAGAATTAATAAATCAATAGAAAAACGGAGCGTCTCAAAGTTAAAGAGACAGCTCCGTTTGTTTTTCCGAATTCTGAGATCAAAATTAATCTTGGCTGAATGCTTATTTAGGAAGCCCTTTTGGTGTTAATGTTGACTATTCTTTAAAACTCGCATAATGAATCGTGTATCTTCTAATAGGGAATGATCTGTGATAGCACGAAACTAGAAAAAATTATGCTTTTCTTACACCCCAGCAAGACATTAATTGGTGGATAGCAGGTTCTATTTGTTCTAAAGGAATACCACCGAATCCGAGTAAAAAAGTTGGCCACTCTACCTCTATCGGCTTTAATACATAGTCCGATACTGAATAAACTGCAATATTAGAAAGGGCTGCCTGTATTTTTAAATCCTGTTCACTTTTTTCTATTGGTATAGAAATTAATATGTGCATTCCAGCATGATCACCTTTAATTTTTATATAAGGATAATAGGTGGACAACGTATGAGTAAGCTTATCATGTTTTTTTCGATAAATTTTCCGCATTCGATTCAAATGTTTTGAAAAATGTCCATCCTTCATGAAGCTAGCTAAAATATGCTGATCAAATCTTGGAACAGTAGCTGAATAATAGCTAAAAATTTCTTTATATTTTTGTAAAAGAGTTGGCGGCAATACAAAATAAGCAACGCGCAAGGAAGGCATTAATGATTTTGTAAAGGTGCTCATATAAATCACTTTATTATTTTGGTCCATACCTTGAAGTGCAGGAATTGGCTTTCCAATATAACGAAATTCACTATCATAATCATCTTCAATAATGTACCGGTTAGCGCTTTTGGCTGCCCATTTTAATAATTGAGTTCTTCTCGCAGCGGATAAAACGGCGCCAGTAGGGAATTGGTGAGATGGAGTGATATATACGATATTAGCATCTGTTTTTTCTAACTCATCTACAATTAAACCGTCCTCATCTACTGAAATAGGGATAGCTTTGTTTTGTAAATGAATACGTGGAATCGCAGAGTATCCAGGATTTTCGAGTGCAAACTTGGAATCCGTTTCAATTAAACGTAAAATCATCGGAAGTAAATGTTCAGTCCCAGATCCAATGACGATTTGTTCAGGTTTACATACTATTCCACGGGATTGATATAAATATTTTGCAATTTCTAAACGTAATGCATATTCACCCTGAGGTTCCCCAATTTGTAAAAATTCCTTTGAGCTATTATCAAAAAGTTCTTTTGCGTATTTCCTCCAAATAGAGAATGGAAATGATTCAGTATCGATTTTCCCTGGGTGAAAATCGTAAACAAAATGTTTTGCTTCATGTTTTACAAATGTTTGATTTACTTGTTCCTTTTCAACATATGGAAGTTCATCGATTTCTTCAACAAAAAAACCTACACGTGGCCTAGATGCAATATAGCCTTCTGCAAGTAATTGACCATATGCAATTTCAATTGTTGTTTGGCTTATATTTAAAAAATCGGCTAATTTCCTTTTTGAAGGCAATTTAGTTCCTACTTCGATTTGTTTATTAATAATTGCATTTTTTATTCCTAAATAAAGCTGTTCGTATAAGGGTTTTGTGCTATTTTTTTCAAGTTCAAAAATGAGCATGTCCATTTGACTCACTCCTAACTGACCTTATTATTTTTTGTGATATTGACTCTTTCTATATGGTCAATTTTCATTATACTAAAAATCAATAAATGTTGGGGAGGTTTTTTAAAATGAAATTAGTGGGTACAGAAAGAGTTAAACGTGGAATGGCAGAAATGCAAAAGGGCGGAGTCATTATGGACGTCATAAATGCCGAACAAGCAAAAATTGCAGAGGCTGCTGGTGCAGTTGCCGTTATGGCATTAGAAAGAGTACCATCAGATATACGAAAAGCAGGAGGAGTAGCACGTATGGCAGATCCTCGAATCGTAGAAGAAGTGATGAATGCTGTGACTATTCCTGTCATGGCAAAGGCGCGAATCGGTCATATTGTGGAGGCGCGAGTTTTAGAAGCAATGGGTGTGGATTATATTGATGAGAGTGAAGTACTGACACCTGCTGATGAAGAATTCCATTTATTAAAAAGCGATTATACAGTACCGTTTGTTTGTGGATGCCGCGATCTTGGAGAAGCTGCTAGACGTATTGGAGAAGGTGCTTCAATGCTGCGTACCAAAGGCGAGCCAGGAACAGGTAATATTGTAGAAGCAGTTCGTCATATTCGCAAAGTAAATGCACAGGTTCGTCGAGTAGTTAATATGAATAGTGATGAATTAATGACGGAAGCAAAGCTGCTAGGTGCACCTTATGAAGTTCTAGTCGAAATTAAAAAATTAGGCCGTCTACCTGTTGTAAACTTTGCGGCCGGTGGTGTTGCTACACCAGCAGATGCGGCTTTAATGATGGAGCTTGGCGCGGACGGTGTATTTGTAGGGTCAGGTATTTTTAAATCAGAAAATCCAGAGAAATTTGCTCGTGCTATTGTTGAAGCAACAACACATTACAAAGACTATAAATTGATTGCAGAAATTTCTAAAGAACTTGGTACACCTATGAAAGGAATTGATATAGCTGAACTCCATGATAGTGAACGGATGCAGGAGCGTGGTTGGTAATGTTAAAAATAGGGGTGTTGGCATTACAGGGTTCGGTTAGAGAGCATATTCAACAAATACAGAAGGTTGGTTGTGTTGCAGTTGCTGTAAAAAGTACAGAAGATTTAAAAGGTTTGAATGGACTTATTTTACCTGGCGGGGAAAGTACTGCAATAAGAAAATTATTAGATCAAAACAATTTGTTAGAGCCAATTAGAACATTAGCTAAGGAAGGAATGCCTGTTTTCGGGACTTGTGCTGGTTTAATATTACTAGCAGGTAAAGTAGTAGGATGTGAATCACCTCACCTTGGTTTAATGGATGTTGTTGTTGAGAGGAATTCATATGGAAGACAGGTTGATAGCTTTGAAGTAGAGCTTTCTATAAAAAATATTGGTCGGAACATTCCAGCAGTTTTTATTCGAGCTCCACATATTGTTTCTGTAGGGCAAAATGTTGAGATTTTAGCTACTTTTGATAATCGAATTGTACTCGCTCGTGATCGTCATTTTTTAGGATGTTCATTTCACCCAGAGTTAACTGAAGATGTTCGAATAATTAAATACTTCGTTGATATGATACAACAATTCAATCACACTTCACTTGCAAAATTGGACGGCATATAGTACTCTATGGGTAAATTTATTTCTTTTTTCTGTTGCTTCATTGCGACTTGAAAGAAATGGCCTCGTACTGAAAATAAATGAGGCATAATATATGTTAACGTCGATGATAGGAAGTAGTAACAAGCACGTTTTTTTAAGAGAGTCAGCGGGTGGTGGAAGCTGATAAAAGCACTTGTGAATCCGTCCTTGAGTTGCCGAGCTGAATTCGCAGTAGGCTCAGGCCGGTTGAAAAGCCGTTATTTGATAAGTGGATTAGATGTAGGTCTAATCAATTAGGGTGGCAACGCGGGTAGCTCTCGTCCCTTTATAGGGATGAGGGCTTTTTTTATTTTTTTCTATAAAAATAGAGAAAAATTTACTTTTTATAATCGATAATCAAAATAATGGAGGAATTAACATGTTAGATATTAAGCGTGTCCGTGATAATTTTGAAGAAGTAAAAAAAATCCTTCTCACACGTAACGAGGATCTAGGAAATTTAGACGAATTTGAAGAATTGGATGCAAAACGCCGCGAGTTAATAGCAAAAACTGAAGTATTAAAGGCTGAACGCAATAAAGTATCTGAACAAATTTCTGTCATGAAACGAAATAAAGAAAATGCAGATGAAGTAATCGCCCGCATGCGTCAAGTTGGAGAAGAAATTAAAGAACTGGACTCTGAACTGCGTGAAGTAGAAGAAAAGTTTGAATATATGATGATGCGTCTGCCAAATATTCCTCATGAATCAGTTCCCGTAGGTACTACGGAAGATGATAATGTAGAGGTACTAAAATGGGGAGAGTTGCCAAACTTTGATTTTGAAGCAAAACCTCATTGGGATTTAGCAACAGATTTAGAAATTGTAGATTTTGAACGTGCTGGTAAAGTAACAGGTAGCCGTTTCGTATTTTATCGTGGTTTAGGTGCACGACTTGAACGTGCTTTAATGAGCTTTATGATGGATTTACATGCAGAGGAACATGGATATGAAGAAATGCTGCCACCTGTCATCGTAAACCGTGATAGCTTAACAGGTACAGGTCAGCTGCCTAAATTTGAAGAAGATGTATTCAAATTAGTAGACACTGACTATTTCATGATTCCAACTGCAGAAGTACCTGTAACAAACTTCTTCCGTGATGAAATTATTGACGGTGATATTTTACCAAAAGGTTTTGCTGCATACAGTGCATGTTTCCGTTCAGAAGCAGGTTCTGCTGGCCGTGATACGCGCGGACTTATTCGCCAACACCAATTCAATAAAGTAGAATTAGTTCGTTTTGTAAAACCTGAAGATTCTTATGATGAATTAGAAAAATTAACTAGTCATGCTGAAAAAGTACTTCAATTATTAGGTTTACCATATCGAAAACTACTAATGTGTACAGCTGATCTTGGTTTTACTGCAGCGAAAAAATACGATTTAGAAGTTTGGATGCCGACGCAAAATATGTACCGTGAAATCTCTTCATGTTCAAACTTTGAGGATTTCCAAGCTCGTCGTGCCAACATACGATTCCGTCGTGAACAAGGAGCAAAACCTGAATATGTACACACATTAAATGGTTCTGGGCTTGCAATTGGCCGTACAGTTGCAGCGATTTTAGAAAATTACCAACAACAAGATGGCTCTGTTGTGATTCCAGAAGTTTTAAGACCATATATGGGTGGAAAAGAAGTAATTGCACCAAAGTAAATTTTGTTTTAATTAAAAAAAACCGAGCAACATCTACTTTTTGTAGACCTAGCTCGGTTTATTTAATTTTTTGGACTTGAAATAGAACCGAGGAATAAAATCATCCCCGTTTCATCATCTACAATTGAAAAAATGAAGGGATGGTTTACATTCATATAAAATGAATCAGAGATAATTGCAGATTCTGTTACCACCTCTATTGATGTTGCTGCAGCTGCTTCTGTTCCTTTTTCATTAACATCAATGTATGTTTTTTGCTTCACTTTGCTAATCCATAGTGGAACGCTTTCTTGTATCATGTTTGAGAAATCAGCATCTTTTTCAAATGCAGTTGGCATCCCGAGCATTTTTAAAGCATCATTCAATTCAATCTCATACTCTAGCTTAAATTTAGGAAGTAGAAGAGTCCCTTCTTTTTTAGTAAACTGCGAGCTCCATTTTTGCCAATTTTCTTGTGTAAGTTCATCTTCTACTTCCTTTAAACTAACATTTTTCTTTGGTAAGAATACTTTCATACTTAATGTTCCATCTCCATAAGGAAGTGATACCGCT
The DNA here is from genome assembly GCF_003966145.1 of Lysinibacillus telephonicus. Taxonomy (GTDB): domain Bacteria; phylum Bacillota; class Bacilli; order Bacillales_A; family Planococcaceae; genus Ureibacillus; species Ureibacillus telephonicus. The sequence continues at coordinate 16,355 of NZ_RXNR01000048.1, read as the reverse complement.
TGAAATAAATTATTTTCAAGATACGACAGCTCCTCCTCAAGCTTCATAAATGAAGCTGACTTAGTTTGTCCATAAAATGTATCTTCACTAGTTTGATTTTTATCAAATTCGTATTTCCAGTCTCCTTTAAAATAAATGGCATTCAGTAAGATGGACACTAAATCGGGGTCTAACGGATCTTGTACAATTTTATTTATTTTTCCATTCGTCTCTTTTTTTACCCAATTATTTATCTTCGTAACTGACTCATTATCGGTTACATTTATCTCATTAATTTCAGCATTAAAATAATCTTGCACATTGATTTTAAAATCATCTTGGAATTGATAATTTTCGTTTAACCAAATAGAATTTGCAATTGCCAATTCTACATTATCGGAAGTTTGTAATAGCCTGTTTATTAAAGAAGCATTTGCTTTATTTACTTGGTCAGTTTGCTGGCCTAAAATTTTAGCCATTTCTTCTTTTGTTTTTCCGTCTGCCCCGTTATAAACCATTGCTAATGCCATCAACAAACTTGTTGGGGAAATGAATAAATTACCCTCATTATCTTTAGGTGCCGTTGATAACAATTGAAATCCGAGAGTGTTATTCGGTTGTACTAATTCATAGTAATCATCTTCATTAAACTCTGCGTTACTTAGGATTTTCGAACTTGAGGTATCATCTTTAGTTCCACAGCCTATTAAAGAAATACATAATAAAGTGATCATCATGGTAAAAAGTAGTTTCTTCATATTGTTCACCTCCCTTTCTAAATTTGACTTTTCAAAAAGGGAAAAGTTACAGAAAAAGAGGATGTTTCATATGAAACATCCCATTTCTGCGACGAAAGGTAAAGCAGACAATCGCATTATCTATGCTGGAGTGGAAGTATTTTCATGTAAAGAAAACTACCCCAGAAGTTCGACATACATAATTTAAAGTATATTTTAAAATCCAAGTTATCAGAGGAATAAAAGTCCAACGCTAATAATAATTCCAGTAAAAATAAGAACGAATAAGCAGAATCCCATAATATCTTTTGCTTTTAATCCGGCAATGGCTAGTGCTGGCAATGCCCAGAACGGTTGAATCATATTTGTCCAAGCATCGCCCCATGCAATTGCCATAGCTGTTTTTGCAGTATCTGCATTAATAACGTTTGCAGCTTCTAGCATAATAGGTGCTTGAACTGCCCATTGCCCTCCACCTGATGGAACAAAGAAGTTTACAAGACCAGCAGAATAAAACGTAAATAAATAGAATGTAAAGTCATTTGAAATACTTATGAACCATTGTGAAAATACAAATGCTAGCCCAGAGGTTGTCATCATGCCCATAATTCCCGCGTAGAATGGGAATTGGAATACGATGCCGCTTGTTGTTTTTATCGCTTGCTGAGCCGCTGCTAAAAAACGCTGCGGTGTTCCATGTAAAATGATACCTAAAATAATAAAAATCGTATTGACGATATTTAAATCGAGAGCAAAACCTTTTGTCGTAAAATGATAAATTAAATATGAAATGCCAATAAGTCCAATTAATATTGTTAATAAAGAACTTCTTTCTGTCCAAGAAGCAAATGTTCTTTCTGCTGGGGGAAATTTTTGCTCCTCTTCTATTAATAAACTTGGGTCTACTTCTACCACATTCTCCTCTTTTGGCATCATCCATCGATTAAATAATGGCAATGTAAATCCGATAACGATGACGATAAATAAGTTATAAGGTGAGAAAATGGTATTTGAAGTAGGAATAACACCGCCCATAAGCTCTTCAAATGGATGTCCTTCAGTTGCTATAGAAAGTGGGATAGATCCTGCAAGTCCTCCATGCCAAATAATAAACCCTGAATAGGCACTAGCGATTAATAAACGATAATCAACTTTTTTTACATGACGTGCTATTTCTTTTGCAAATAAAGCCCCAATAACTAATCCAAAGCCCCAGTTAATCCAACATGCAACAAGAGATACAAATGTAACAATCATGATTGCACTGCTTGGCTTCTTAATTTTACTAGCCATAGATGACAAAAACCGTTTGAAAACGGGACTATTTGCTAAGATATGACCTGCCGCTAATACGACGACCATTTGCATTGTAAAGGATAATAATCCCCAGAAGCCGTCTCCCCAATACACAACCATATCTAATGGGGATGAAGGCGTTAAAACGACGCCTAATAATAAAACTAAAACGGTTAAGATTGCTACAAAAATATAAGGATCAGGTAAACATTTTTCCATTATCATATTTGAAAGCTTAGTTAAAAATTTCATTGTTCCAATCTCTCCCTTCGTTTTATTTTTGAAAGATACCGAAAAAGTATTTTCAAGAGAATAGTATGTTTTGAATGATGCATTTATTTCGTTAATAGAGAAATTTAGTCCTCATAAGAGTTTAAAAGATTGACTATACGTTTTAAGAGCGGGATTAAAAACATACATATTAATAGGACAAGGTTAATTGCCTATTTTATTAGTACTAGGAGGTAGACATATATGGCAAATGAGAAGGTATGGACATCATTTGAGGAAGCAGTTTCTGATATTCATGATGGTGCTACATTAGTTGTTGGCGGTTTTGGATTAAGCGGCATTCCAGAAAAGAGTATTGCAGCATTGCAAAAAAGAGGGACTAAAAATTTAACGATAGTTAGTAATAATTGTGGTGTTGATGATTGGGGACTCGGTCTGCTTCTTGCAAACAAGCAAATAAAAAAGATCATTGCATCTTATGTTGGAGAAAATAAAATTTTTGAACAACAATTTTTAAGCGGAGAGTTAGAAGTTGAGTTAACTCCTCAAGGAACGTTAGCTGAACGTATTAGAGCTGGTGGTGCTGGAATTCCCGCTTTTTATACACCAACAGGAGTTGGAACGCCAATCGCTGAAGGAAAAGAGACAAGAACTTTTGATGGGAAAGAATATTTACTTGAAAAGGCGATTATAGGAGATTTTGCTTTAGTAAAAGCTTGGAAGGCAGATAAGCTAGGCAATCTTGTATATCGAAAAACAGCTCGAAATTTCAATCCTATAGCAGCAACAGCAGGAAAAATTACCATTGCAGAAGTTGAGGAGATTGTGGAAGTTGGAGAATTAGATCCTGATGAAATTCATACTCCTAGTGTCTATGTGCAGCGTGTTATCCTTGTTCAAAATTATGAAAAACGAATTGAACGATTAACAATCCAAACAAAGGGGGTATAATCATGCAAAGTGCGAGACAGCGAATTGTTCAAAGAGCAGTTAAGGAAGTAAAAGACGGCATGAATGTAAATTTAGGTATTGGTATGCCTACACTTGTAGCAAATGAGATTCCTCCCAATGTAAATGTGTTATTACAATCGGAAAATGGCATGCTTGGCATTGGACCATATCCAACGGAGGATGAGGTAGATGCAGATTTAATAAATGCAGGGAAGGAAACAGTGACTGCTGTTTTAGGTGCTGTATTTTTTGATAGCGCCGAATCCTTTGCTATGATTCGTGGAGGACATATTGATTTAGCTATTTTGGGAGCCATGGAAGTTTCTGAAAAGGGAGATTTAGCAAACTGGATGATCCCAGGAAAGATGGTAAAAGGAATGGGTGGCGCCATGGATCTAGTTGTAGGAGCTAAAAAAGTTATTGTCATTATGGAGCATGTATCCAAGCATGGTGAATCGAAAATAAAAAAATCCTGTACATTACCTTTAACAGGAAAAAGCGTTGTACATCGTCTAATAACTGACCTGGCGGTATTTGATTTTACAGATGAAGGAATGGTATTGATTGAAACAGCAGATGGGGTTACGGTAGATGAAGTAAAAGAAAAAACAGAGGCTTCGTTTACTGTAGCCTTCAATAGTTAAGATAGGGCGAAATTCAAAAGACTTTTAGAATTATAGTTTAGTTAAAACAAAAATAACCAGATGAATGTTACAATATTGGAAAAAACAGAGGTTGTGAAATAATGTTTTTAAAAAGAGTTGAACTTCAGCATGAATTGATTCCAACATATAAGAAATACCCATTCTCAATCCCTTCTATAAAAAATTTGCATCAATTGAATTTCGACAACAATGTAACCTTTTTCGTAGGTGAAAATGGTTCGGGAAAGTCTACATTGCTGGAAGCAATTGCAGATAAATGTGGCTTTAATACAGCAGGCGGCGGACGCAACAACTATTATAATGTGCCATTTTCTAATTCCTCACTTGGGGAATTTATTCGGCTGTCATGGCTGCCAAAAGTAACCGATGGATTCTTTCTTAGAGCAGAATCCTTTTATAATTTTGCTACACATATTGATGAAATAGGAGCGGAGGATATACGTGTCTATAACGCTTATGGCGGCAGCTCTTTACATGAGCAATCCCATGGAGAATCGTTTTTATCGCTATTTTTAAATCGCTTTAGAGGAAAATCAATTTATTTATTGGATGAACCGGAGGCTGCACTATCACCGCAAAGACAACTCTCGTTTTTAAAAATTATACATGACCTAGCATCAGAGGGAAATAGCCAATTTATTATTGCTACACATTCACCGATTCTTCTAGGTTACCCGGATGCTACAATCTTTAGTTTTGATGAGGGGACAATATCCGAGGTTGAATTTGAAGAGACGGACCACTATAAAATTACGAGATATTTTCTAGAGAATCGAGAAAGGTTCCTTCGAGAAATCTTCGGGGATTAAATTGTGGGCCCTTAGTTTCGATAATGTTTTATAATAAACTAAATGAAATATTTCGATAATACTGAAGTATATGAGAAGGAGCCAATATAGTGGAACATTTAATTTATAAAAATTTAAAGAAAATTGAGCTTTCTGGCATTCGCAAGTTTACCAATATGCTCGTTGATTATCCAAATGCTATTAATCTAACAATTGGCCAACCAGACTTTCCGACACCTATGCATGTGAAAGAAAGGGCAAAGGATGCAATTGATCAAAACTATACATCCTATACTCCGAATGCAGGTATTTTAGAATTACGTAGAGCTATCACAAAATTTTATGAAGAAAATTACGGACTATGTTATAACCCACAAGATGAAGTTATCGTGACACATGGTGCATCCGGAGCGTTAACGATTGCATTAAGAACAATTTTAGATGAAGGCTGTGAAGTAATCTTATCTGCCCCAGCTTATCCGGGTTATATCCCACTAATCGAGCTTTGTGGTGCGGTTCCAGTTTGTGTTGATACAGCGGAAACAGATTTTGTTTTAACAGCTGGGTTAATAGAGAAGCATTTAACAGAAAAAACAAGATGTATTATCCTTCCTTCTCCAAGCAATCCAATCGGTTCGGTTATTGATGAAAAGGAATTAGAAAAAATAGCGTTATTAATGAAAGATAAAGAAATATTTATCATTTCAGATGAAATCTATAGCGAGCTCATCTACGAAAAAACGCATAAATCCATTGCTTCCTATGAAGGAATGAGAGAAAAATCGATCGTAATTAATGGAGTTTCAAAATCTCACTCAATGACAGGGTGGAGAATTGGCTATACTCTTGCACCTAGCTATATAACAAAGGAAATGACGAAATTAAACGGCTATTATATTAGTTGTGCAACGAGCATTAGCCAATATGCAGCTCTTGAAGCGTTGACAAATGGATTAAATGATCCTATTGAAATGAAAAAAGAGTATCAGGAACGTAGAAATTACGTATATAAACGCCTTATTGAAATGGGGATTGATGTTGTAAAACCTCAAGGAGCATTTTATATTTTCCCATCTATAAAAAATACAAAAATGACATCCTTTGATTTTTGTATTGCGTTATTAAAGGAGCAAGAGCTTGCTACTGTGCCGGGAAGTGCATTTTCGGATGCTGGAGAAGGCTATATTCGTCTTTCGTTTGCACAACCTTTAGAAGTGTTAGAAAAAGGAATGGATCGCTTAGAGAAGTTTATGGAGAAATTTAAATAAATAAATGTTAAAAAGTCGAATTCATTTAGTTAACTGCGCCCCAATTGTTAGACACACATAACAATTGGAGGTGTATTTTTTATGGTGAAATTTAAAAATAGAAATCGTAAAAAAATATTTGGAAGGTGATGTTCTAGGGAAAAACTTTGCTAAATCTATTGGTGTGCATCTGCTCCATCAATGGATTAAACACTTACCAAAGATAAGATTATTGAACAATAGTTTTCAGTATAAATTTTTAATAATTACCAAACTATTAACAAAAAATTTAACCAAATATTTACTAAGTTATGGTAAAGTATCCATAAAGTTATACCCTTTATACTTGATAACAAGGAAGAGAGTGATGCCTTTGGTTTTAAAGGTTGTGAATTGTACATCTGAGGATGAGTCTTTTATGTATAAGTTGTTTGTTTCTACAAGAATTCAGGAATTTACATTGTTACATTTATCAGAAAAGCAAATCCAGTCTTTGTTAAAAATGCAGTATGATGCACAAAAAAATTCTTTTCACACTCGATTCCCTAACGCAACTTACGAGATGATTTACCTTGAGGGTGTACGCATTGGTAGGATGATTACTGATAAGAAAAGGCATTGTATTCATTTGGTTGATATTTCACTTTTACCGGAGTATAGGGGGAAAGGATATGGAACGGAAATAATTAAAACTATACAAAAAGTTGCAATTATGGAAAGGATGGATGTCACGCTATATGTATTACAAGGAAATCCTGCTCAAAACTTGTATGAGCGATGTGGTTTTTATGTTATCGAGAAAGTAGATCCCTATTTAGCTATGAGATTTGATGTGGTGCAAAAATAATTTAAATTATTTAAATTTTCCGAATGTTGGAAAGGAGTGTCTTTTAATGAGTGAGTCATATGTAGGGGAGATCCGAATGTTTGCAGGGAATTTTGCCCCGAATGGTTGGGCATTTTGCAATGGACAAACATTAAATATTTCTGAGAATGAGGTGCTGTTTGCCTTAATAGGAACGACATATGGTGGAGATGGACAAACTACTTTTAATTTACCCGATTTAAGAGGACGTATTCCAATTCATGTGAGTCCAAAATATCCATTAGGTGTCTCAGGTGGTACAGAAAAAATTACATTAACCGAAAGTCAAATCCCAAATCATAAACATCCTGTTCACGCTACATCAGCAAATGGAAATGAGCCGTCACCAAGCAATATGCTATGGGCGGTAACGAGTGGATATTCGAACTACTCGAATGATAAAAATTCTAGTGGAAATCCACTTCCTACAGTTCCAATGAGTTCAACTGCTGTTATGTCTATGGGAGGGAATCAACCGCATGAAAATATGATGCCTTCATTACCTATTTCTTTCATTATTTCACTATATGGGAACTTCCCACCACAGCCTTAATACTAAGAATAATAAGGAGGATTATTTTATGGCAGAACCATTTTTAGGTGAAATTCGATTATTCTCTATTAATTATGCACCCGAGGGATGGGCACCTTGTAATGGACAAATGCTTCCTATTAATACCAACCAAGCTTTATATTCTCTATTAGGAAATGTGTATGGAGGAGATGGTGTTACAACTTTTGCTCTACCAGATTTGCGCGGACGTGTGCCTATACATGTTAGCCCCTCATACCCACTTGGAGTTAGTGCAGGTGAAGAGACTCATACATTAACAATAAGTGAAATGCCTACTCATCATCATCAAGTTCAAGGATCATCAACCCCCTCAGAAGCAATTTCTCCTCAAGGAAATGTATGGGCAAATCACAATGACTTATATGCATCAGGTCCTACCGTAGATATGAATTCAGCGTCATTAACTCCAGCTGGAGGTGGACAACCGCATAATAATATGCAGCCTTTTTTAGGAGTCCAATTTTGTATAGCTATCGAAGGAATCTATCCATCAAGAAACTAAATAGAAAGAGGTAATAAATATGGCAGATGCATTTACTGGTGAAATAAGAATCTTTGCAGGAAATTTCCCTCCAAAGGACTGGGCATTTTGCAACGGTCAACTTATGAGCATTCAGCAAAATACAGCACTTTTTTCGATATTAGGTACACAGTATGGAGGAGATGGGAAAACAACATTTGCCTTACCGAATTTAATGGGAGCAGCGCCGATAGGACAGGGTATAGGACCTGGATTGACAGGACGAAGCATTGGGGCAAAAGTTGGAACGGAAACCGTAACACTTTTAGAGTCGGAAATGCCTGCACATAGTCATACACCGCAAGCAATACCGAATCCCGGCACATCAGGTGATCCGAATGGGCGAATATGGTCAGAAACGGTAGCGACAGGGAGACCGGCACAGCAACATCCACTGTATAACTCTGAAGTAAGTGCTGTTATGAGTCCTCAAGCTCTAGGCGCAGTAGGTGGCAGCCTGCCTCATAATAATATGCAGCCATTTTTAGCGGTGAATTACATTATTTGCTTGTATGGTGAATATCCTTCTAGAGGCTGAAAATTATTTGGGGGTGAATTATGAATCCATTTCATGGTATGGAAAATGAGTACAGAGGATTGAGGCGATCACGAAAAAAAAGCGGATACTTTTTTCGGATATTGATAATCTTAATTTATTTAATAACATCACTTGTATATGTACCTGCTAATGTTGAAGTGCAAGCGGCAGAGGATGGGGCGGGTGAAGTTACTTATGATTTTGGTGGTACAGTAGGGGAAAACGACAGTGCAGGTCCAGGTTTTGCGACCTTTTCTGAGATGTTTGTCATAAGTAATGGTTTTAAGGTTGATCCAGGGACAACACAATTGTATTCAACAAATTACGCGGATAGTGCTGAGGAGACGCTTATTATTAAGAAAACAGGAGGGAAAACATTTACTTTTAAAGATTTAGGAATCAGTCTCTATCATGATTCGCCTAGACTTACACTTACTAATCTTTCCTTAGTTTTAAAAGATCCCAATGGCAAAAGAATTAATGATGAAATATATTCATTGACCGACTATGAATTAGATAATGAAGAAAAGGTTACACAATTAAGTTCCCTGTTTAACGATGGGGCACAATTTAATCATGCTAATGTTGCATCAATAGAAATTACTTGGAAATTCTATAGCATTTATCCACCTTCAAACTTAAATTTTGAAAACATCACGATTGCAAATGTGAATACTACTGCAGATGATATTCCTCCAGTTGTATCAGACGGGACGATTAATACGACTAATATAAATCCAACTGATGTAACATTAGATTGGACAAAAGCGGAGGACAATATTACACCTCAAGGGGATTTGGAATATCGAATCTATCAATCTAACAGTAATAACATCGATACTGTTAATAATATAGAGGAGAATGGTAAACCTCTAGGAAGTGGTTTTTCGAAAGATTTAGCAATATTCAATGTTACTGATTTATCACCAACCACGTCCTATTATTTTAATGTCATAGTTAGAGATGCTGCTGGAAATAAATCGGCATATATGATGAAGCAAGTAACAACTTCTAGTCAAACTACAACTCCAACTGTTACAACAGATAAAGTTGTGTCTAACCTAACTCAAACAAGTGCGACTGTTGGCGGGGATGTTACATCGGATGGTGGTGCATCGATTAAAGAGAGAGGGATTGTCTACGCAGTAAGTGAGAATCCAACGACAAGTGATAGTAAGGAAACTGCATCAGGTACCACTGGAAATTTTACTACTGAACTAACTGAATTAATTCCAAATACAACATATCACTTTAGAGCGTATGCAACGAACTCTGAAGGTACAAGTTATGGAGGTAATCAGACATTCACAACAAATGGATTAAATAATAATGCGAATTTAAGTAATTTGAAACTTTCAACTGGGATACTAAACCCTGTGTTTTCACCAGGTACAACAGAATATACAACAAACGTTGCAAATAGTGTAACAAGTATAAGCATGATACCTACAGTAGCTGATAGTACGGCATTTATAACAGTGAATGGCGTACCAGTTTCAAGCGGAGAAGTAAGTGCGGATATTCCATTAACAGTTGGAGAAAACGATATTTCCATTGTTGTAACAGCACAAAATAACAGCAAAAAAACATATAGAATCACTGTTACGAGAGCACTAAGTAGTAATGCAGATCTAAGCAATTTAACCCTTTCATCCGGAACATTAAGCCCTGGATTTTCATCGGGTACAACAGAATATACAGCTAGCGTTGCAAATAGTATAACAAGTATAAACGTGACACCAACAGCAGCTGATAATACAGCAACCGTTACAGTAAAGGGTGTACTTGTCGAAAGTGGACAGGCGAGTACTGAAATTCACTTAACTGTTGGGGATAACGAAATACCTGTTACCGTAACAGCTCAAAGTGGTGATACTAAAACATATATAATTAAAATTACTCGAGCGCGAGGTAGTAAAATAAATTTAAGTAACATAACCCTTTCATCCGGAACACTAAGCCCTAAGTTTTCATCAGATACAACCGAATATACAGCGATTGTTGCTAATAGCGTAACAAGTGTAAAAGTGACACCAACAGTAGCTGATAGTACGGCATCTGTAACAGTGAATGGCTTACCAATTTCAAGCGGAGAAGCGAGTGGGGATATTCAATTAAACATTGGATCTAACGAGATAACGATTGTCGTAACTGCACAAAGTGGAGATACCAAAACATATAACATCACTATCACACGGGAAGCAAATGTTAATGCAAATTTAAGTAATTTAACCCTTTCATCCGGAACACTAAGCCCTGAGTTTTCATCAGATACAACCGAATATACAGCGATTGTTGTTAATAGCGTAACAAGTGTAAAAATGACACCAACAGCAGCTGATAGTACAGCAACCATTAAAGTAAACGACATAACTGTAAAAAGTGGAGAAGCAAGTGCGGATATTCCATTAACAGTTGGAGAAAACGATATTTTCATTGTTATAACGGCACAAGATAACAGCACGAAAACATATTTAATTAGTATCACTAGAGTAGCACCTATGACGTATACAGTAACCTATGATGGAAATGGTGCGACTAATGGAACAGTTCCAATAGATAACCAAAGATACGGCGAATACACGGATGTTACAGTACTAGATAATACTGGACAATTGGTGAAAACAAACCATAAGTTTACTGGATGGAATACGAAAGCAGATGGAACAGGAACGTCTTACTCACCAAACGACACGTTCACAATGGGAAATGGAAATATAATACTATATGCGAAGTGGACAAAGAATGGTCAATCTTCATCCAAACCAGGAGGATCTTCATCAAGTGGGACAAAGCGTAAAGCCTATATAGGAATTGGAACAAGTAATTCTAATTATACTCAAGTGGATATTATTCGTACAATCAAAAGTAACAAAAAAATTGATCAAGTTGTGTTTGATAATACTATTCTTAATAAGACATTAATGGGAGCATTAGAACAAAAACAAGATTTAATTACTATTCTAATTCATACTTTACCAAGTGACCCTGCCGATGAAGTTTTAGTTACTTTACCTGAGCAATCTACTGGTCAATTATCTACGTCTAATTTTAAGTTAAGAATTGAAACAGAGGATGTGTCGATTCACTTACCTAAAGAATCCATACAGAGTATAAGTGGAAAGAAGAAGGATCTTTTCTTCCGTATCATCCCAATTCGAGAGGAAACTGAGCAGCAAGATATATTTGAAAATGCTTTAAAAGCAAAAGTAGTTAAAGAAATTGCTGGGGATAAGGAAGTTAAAGTGCTCAGTAGACCGATGACGATAGAAACAAACTACCAAGATCTAAATGCTATCTTAACATTCCCATTAAAAGAAATACCATTGCCAAGCAATCAATTCGAAAGAGAAAAATTTTTAAAGTCCTTAGCTGTATTTATTGAACATAGTGATGGAGAAAAAGTGGTACAAAGAGGAAACATAAAATATGGTGCTTTAGGAGAACCAGTTGGGCTAGAAATTGAGAGTTCTAAATTCAGTACATTTACTATAATTGGATTACCTGAAAGTGATTTTGATGGCATTGAGATGGAAGCACCTCAGAAAGTTATGCAAGATAAGGTATGGACAATCACATTTAACACTTCTATTAACCCATCTACTATCACAAATAGTTCTATATATGTACAGGACATGAATGGAAACAAAGTAAATGTGAATGTGAAGTTGGTAAATTCAAAGACTATACAAGTAATTCCAATAGAGTACTATGAATCAAATCAAACCTATTATTTATACGTAACAAACCAGATTCATTCTATGAGTGGTAACCCACTTTCCGAATCATTCCGAATGTCTTTTACTATTGATAACTAATCATAGGTAGGCGAAAAGATTAGATTAGCGCGGTGAAAGTAGACTTCCAATTCCAATTTTCCCCAATTAAGTAAACGTAAATATTATAAAGACCTGAGTTCGATATTGTAATGAACTTAGGTCTTTTTTTACTTCAATAAGCTTAATAGTTTTAGAAGCCCTCTGCCTTACAACGAATAGCATAAAATTTTTGTTCTAGCGGATGCTGCAAAGTTTCCATTTTTAACAATCGGCGTTTGCCAACGCGTCTATCAAATAAAGCAAATGCTCTAGTGAATGAATCTTTTGACGACAGCGCTTCATTAATCGAGAGATTCGGGTATTCCATGAATGCTTTATATAAATGCCAGCTTTCCATAATTCCTTGTTCTATTAACTGTTGTTCTACATGATCAGAGACTTCTACTATTACGGCTCGCTCAGGAGAGTTAAACATTTCTTCCCAACTTTTACTATAAGGAATCGGCTTTAGCTTCAGCTCTTCTTTAATGTTTTCGTAAAGATAATGATGGGCCATATGAAAAGAAAGGTCGGCAGCACTAAATAGTTGATCTTTATCTAGAGTTAGCCAAACACGAGATTTGTCGTCATGGGAGTGTCGATAGACGGCAGCATGTACTTCAATCCGGCCTTTTAAAGAATCACATAAAAAGCCTTCAAGAGTCTTTTTTAATTTGCTAAACTGCACCATCAATTTCCCCTTGCTCTAATTGTTTTTTCATTTTCTTCTCTGCTTTTTTACGTTCGCGTAAATCTTTGAAAAAATCCGTCAGCATTTGACCACATTCCTCAGCTAATACACCTTCTGTTACGTCACATTCATGATTAAAGCGAGCATCGTTGAGCAATCGATATAATGAATCCACACATCCTGCTTTCATATCTCTAGCACCATAGACAACACGCGGTATTCTTGACTGCAAAATAGCTCCTGCACACATTGGACAAGGCTCTAAAGTAACATATAAAGTCGTTTCTTCTAATCGCCAGCTTCCAATAGCTTCACAAGCTTGTTGTATGGCCATTAATTCCGCGTGAGTTACTGCATTTTGTGAGGTTTCTCGCAGATTATGGGCACGAGCTATGATTTTATTTTGGTAGACAATAACAGCTCCTATTGGTACTTCACCTATTTTTGCTGCTTTTTGGGCTTCTTCAATGGCATATTTCATAAATTCTAGGTCTTTATTTAAGCTCTCCATAGCAACCTCTCCTTAGCTGCTAGTGTATCATGAAAGAAAGTTATCCCTCAATGTCTGCAGCTATAGCTTGTGGCCAAATTTGAATAAAGAGGTATATATCAAAACACCTCTCTGATATTTTTACTAACTTACATATTACAACATAATTTTAATTGAAATTCTCTTATGGGAAATTTTTGAAACGAAAAAAGTGGAGGTATTAAAGGGACAGAGGGATATGGAATAAGTTAAGAAAGACTTGGTATACCAATGGATTATTAAGACCTTTGTATATAATCTAGAATTTTTTGACCATGCTGTAACATTTACTTTTATAGTTAGTTAAGCAGGGTTAGTAAAATTTTGTATGGTCATATAATAATTACTTATATTATCTTCAATCTCTTTATCTGTTTTTCGACATGCTCATATGATAAAATGAATAGCATTGACGAATTTAGACTTGAAGGAGGGACTTCTCGTGTCTGTTCCATTTATTACAGTAGAGGGTCCGATTGGTGTAGGGAAGACGTCTTTGTCGAAGGCGGTTTCTGACTTTTTCGGCTATCATCTATTAAAAGAAATTGTGGATGAAAACCCGTTTCTAGGGAAGTTCTACGAAGATATTGATGAGTGGAGCTTTCAAACAGAAATGTTCTTCCTTTGTAACCGATATAAACAATTAACGGATATAAAGAAACATATTTTAGAGACTGGGTCGCCTGTTGTAGCAGATTATCATATTTTTAAAAATTTAATTTTTGCAAAGCGTACGTTAAAACCTTCTGAGTATGAGAAATACGTGGCGATTTATAATATTTTAACTGCAGATATGCCACGTCCAAACATGATTATCTACTTGCATGCAAGCCTCGATACATTGATGAAGCGAATTGCTTTGCGCGGAAGAGAATTTGAAAAGATGATTACCCGTGATTACATAGAGCAGTTAGCTGCAGATTACCATGAATTTTTTCAGCAGTTTGTCGTCTTACACCCAGAAATCCCAGTGATTCAGTTAAATGGTGATCATATTGATTTCGTAAAAAATGAAGAAGATTTGCAAGCAGTGCTGAAAATGGTAGAAGAAACAATACAAAAAGGAGTTCATACCAAGAATGAATTTAAGAGATAAATATAATATTCCAGCAAACACGGTTATTACAATTGCTGGAACAGTAGGTGTGGGGAAGTCAACAATGACAAAAGCTTTAGCACAAGCTTTAAATTTCCGCACATCTTTTGAAAAAGTAGATACAAACCCATATTTAGATAAATTTTATGATGACTTTGAAAAATGGAGCTTCCATCTACAAATTTATTTCCTTGCAGAACGTTTTAAGGAGCAAAAACGCATTTTTGAGTATGGCGGAGGCTTTATTCAGGATCGTTCGATATATGAAGATACAGGCATTTTTGCGAAAATGCACTATGATAAAGGGACAATGAGCCCAATTGATTATGAAACTTATACGAATTTATTTGATGCCATGGTAATGACACCTTACTTCCCACATCCTGATTTACTTGTGTATTTAGAAGGTCCTATCGATGATATTATTGCTCGCATTAAAGAGCGCGGCCGTGAAATGGAACAACAAACACCAATAGATTATTGGATTGAAATGCATAAACGTTATGAAGATTGGATTAACAACTTTAACGCATGCCCTGTATTGCGTTTAGATATAAATGACTACGATTTAATGGAAAGTCCAGAGCAAATTGAAGGTATTGTAGAACGCATTGGTTACATGCTTAAACAAACATCACGTTTAAGAAAATAGAATAAGTTTTTAATATGAATTGCCACTCTTATAAATAGGGTGGCAATTTTAATTTGTTCCTTAATTCAATCAACAAGTATTTTTGTTATAATATTTCCTAAAGTTGACACGTAAGTAATTATTAAAAATTGAAAATTGGTGAAAATGATGAGTGATAATACTGAACAAAATTCTATGCAGCCTACTAAAACAGAGTTAAAAAACATTTTATTATCATATAAAAATAAAATAAATGAAAATCGTTTGCCGCAACTTGCGTATTTAATTATTCGAAAAGCGATTAGAAATCTTCAATTGCCTCCTGGGGAGACTTTTTTAGAGCGCGAAATGACTGAAATGCTGGATATGAGCAGGACACCTGTAAGAGAAGCGCTGGTTCGTTTAGAAATGGATGGATGGATTCGACTCATTCCTCGAAAAGGATTTAGTGTTGAACCAATTATGAAAGAAAGTATTCAGCAAATATGTCAAATAGCCGAGGCGCTGGATGGTGTTGCTGCTGAACTTGCAACTTTAAATATTGATGAGGCAAGCATAAAAAAATTGGAGTCGCTCATTGATTTACAGGAAAGTTTATTATATGAGAGTAATCTAAAAGATTGGGCGGATGTAGATGATGAATTTCATAATTTAATTATCGACTATTCCCAAAATGAACGTCTGAAAAGTGTAATGGATAGCCATTCTGATCAGCTTTATCGTGCAAGAGTATATACCATTAATGATAGAGAATTACCTGCCCGCTCAATTATCGAGCATCGAGCGATTGTTGCTGCTATGAAAGCTCGAGATAGTAAGGCAGCACAAACTTTAATGCATTCGCACCGCAAACGGGGCAGTGAAGAAATTTTAGCGATTTTAGAAAGAAAGTCAAAAAATAATCGTTATTAAAAAATACGAGCATTTCTTTTAGAGCTAGCTAACGTCATCTTATAAATTAAACATGTGAATATATACTTGGATTTTTTTGAAAGACCAAATTGCGGCTCTAGTTATTAAAAAAAAATCTATTATTGGGCAATCCGAGACATTTTCTTTTTGAAAATGTCTTTTTTTATGTGTGCCAGGCATGGCAACTATCTAGGTGGTGAAAGTCCACTGTGGAGGTACACATCGACCAACCACTAAGGAAGCGCAAGGTACTTATCGCGAGATAAGGGCTGGAGGAAGCGTGGAAT
>NZ_RXNR01000047.1 GCF_003966145.1 Lysinibacillus telephonicus | reverse complement strand
CAAATGTCGTAACAATAACAGGTAATTCCTATCGTCTTAAACAACATCTTGAACCAGCAGACGAGTAATTTTGTACATCCTTAAACGAGCAAAAATGTACATATTAAGGTTGACATTTATAGTTTTAGAAGCTATGAACACTTTAAAGCGAAAATTTTATTAAATAATTTATATAAGAAAATTGGGGTTCATTTAGGATAATCGGGGTGCCGTGTAATATCACTTCACCCCAACATTTGACATAGAACCTTATTTATGAGATTTCATTTAAATTCCTCGCAAAATAGCTATTTTTAAACAGCAAAACGGCAAAATTCTCAAGAAAGAATTTTGCCGTTGAATTAGTCATATTTAATTATTGCATTTCATAATAATAATGTAGAGATAGAGACCCGCATTGTGCCTGGATGCTTTAAATTTCTACAGTTTGTTCTTTTTCTTTGGATAAAGAAACTTTATCATCTTGCTTAACGTCAGTATCATCGTCAATACGTTCGATATTAGCACCAAGAGAAGCAAGTTTATTATGGAAGTTCACATATCCCCGATCTAGATGGTGCAATTTTGTAATGCGAGTAATACCATTCGATACAAGACCAGCCAAAATTAATGCGGCAGCTGCACGCAAGTCTGTAGCACTTACTTCTGCACCCTGTAATTTTACTGGACCTTCAATAAAGACAGAACGTCCTTCTATTTTTGCCTGTGCATTCATTCGACGGAATTCTTCAACATGCATAAAGCGGTTTTCAAATACCGTTTCAGTAATAATACTCGTACCTTCAGCAGTTAATAGTAATGCCATCATCTGTGCTTGCATATCTGTTGGGAAGCCAGGATGTGGCATCGTTTTAATATCAACAGCTTTAAGCGGGTTTGTCGCACGTATACGTAAACCTTCATTTTCCTCGATTACTTCAACGCCCATTTCACGCAGTTTTGCTATTAAGGCAGTCATATGCTCCGGAACAGCATTTTCGATGAACACATCACCTCGAGTAATTGCAGCTGCAACCATAAATGTCCCAGCTTCAATTCGGTCTGGAATAATGTGATGTGTTACACCATGTAATTCTTTTACACCATCAATTCGAATAGTGTCTGTTCCTGCTCCAACTACACGACCGCCCATACCGTTAATAAAGTTAGCTAAGTCAACAATTTCAGGCTCTTTAGCCGCATTTTCGATAATCGTTGTACCTTTAGCTAAAGCGGCAGCAGTCATTATATTCTCTGTTGCTCCTACACTAGGAAAATCTAAATAGATTTCTGCGCCATGTAAACCATCCACAGTCTTTGCTTCAACGAATCCATGACCAAATGAAATTTTAGCTCCCATTGCTTCAAAGCCTTTTAAATGCAGTTCAATAGGACGTGAACCGATTGCACAACCTCCTGGCAATGCGACACGGGCATACCCATTGCGTGCTAGTAGTGATCCCATCACTAAAATCGAAGCACGCATTTTACTTACATATTCAAATTGTGCTTCACTTGATAATTGTTTTTCTGCATTTATATGAATTTCATTTTTTTCTTCGTTATAGATTACATTTGCATTTAAACTTTTTAGTACTTCATTTATTGTATGAACATCCGCTAAATTCGGAACGTCTTTTATAATATTTATATTCTTAGAAGCTAGTAATGATGCTGCTAGAATTGGTAGTACGGCATTTTTGGCTCCTTCTACTTTTACGACTCCTCGTAATTTCTGGCCTCCCGTAACAATTATTTTCTCCACAATTCGTCCCTCCGAATTCAATTGTCCAAAACTGTTAAACCTTGTCAGTTAGTTTATTCTATTACACACACAGACTATCACTATGATACTGCTTTTATTTTGGTTAAACAAGCATCCAAATCACTATTTTACTCTAAAATTCAATATTTATCTACAACTTTATATTACGCTGCATTAAACATATTGGTGAATTTAACATGGGTGAAAAATGAATTTTTAGTTGGAAAACGCCTAATCTACTCTTTCAAATTTCAACAATATTACCCAGGAAATATACAATTATATGTTATGTAACGACAAACGAGACATCATTTACCCTTACATAACATATAAAAATTAGACATAAACGACAAAAAAGTTGATTTCCTAAGAAAAAATATAATGTAACTTTTGTGACCAGTTTGAAAAGTCTAATACAAAGTTAGATACACTCGAACCTATTGTGATACTTAATAAAATGTAAATTAATTGAATTTGAACTGTTCTTCCTTTTTTAAATAACTGATCTAAACGAAATGCCTGTAATGCATAAAATGTAATTGCAATAAATAAAAGATGCGAAAATATACCTAAAATTGATTGGATACCTAGAGTATGATATACTTCCATTTAAAATTCCTCCTAACCTATGTAAAAAAGCGGACAGTCACGCTGTCCGCTTAATTTTAAAGATTACCCTCATGAACGCTGATACGATTGATCGCACGTTTTAAAGCTAGCTCAGCGCGTTTGAAATCGATGTCATCTTGTTTCTTTTGAAGACGTTCTTCTGCACGTGCCATTGCTTCTTTAGCACGAGCAACATCAATATTAGCTGCTAATTCAGCAGAAGGAGCTAATACCGAAATTTGTTCAGGACGCACTTCAATGAAACCACCACTAACGGCTACAACTTCTTGTGTACCGTCTTCTTTTTTAAGTGTAACAGCACCAATTGCAAGTGGGGCAACTAAAGGAATATGTCCTGGAAGAACCCCAATTTCACCAGAAACTGTTTTAGCGATAACCATTGCGACTTCTGAATCGTATACTGGGCCGTCGGGAGTGACAATGTTGACTTGAACTGTCTTCATATTTTTTCCTCCTCGTCCCTAGTGTTATACCTCTACGCCCATGCTTTTCGCTTTTTCTACTACCTCTTCAATGCTACCAACTAAACGGAAAGCATCTTCTGGTAAGTGATCGTATTTACCTTCAAGGATTTCCTTGAATGAACGAACAGTATCTTTTACGTGTACAAAAGAACCTGGTTGACCAGTGAATTGTTCCGCAACATGGAAGTTTTGAGATAAGAAGAATTGAATACGACGAGCACGTTCAACTGTTTGCTTATCTTCATCAGATAATTCATCCATACCTAAGATGGCGATAATATCTTGTAATTCGTTATAACGTTGTAACGTCATTTGAACGCCACGTGCAACAGCATAGTGTTCTTCACCAACGATTTCAGGTGATAATGCACGTGAAGTAGATGCTAATGGATCCACCGCTGGGTAAATACCCATCTCAGATAATTTACGCTCTAAGTTAGTTGTTGCATCTAAGTGAGCGAAAGTTGTAGCTGGCGCTGGGTCAGTATAGTCATCGGCTGGTACATAAATCGCTTGGATAGATGTAACAGAACCTTTGTTTGTTGATGTGATACGTTCTTGTAAGTTACCCATTTCAGTAGCAAGTGTTGGTTGGTAACCTACCGCAGAAGGCATACGACCTAATAGGGCAGATACTTCAGAACCAGCTTGTGTGAAACGGAAAATGTTGTCGATGAATAAAAGTACGTCTTGACCTTGTTCATCACGGAAGTATTCAGCCATTGTAAGACCAGTTAAAGCAACGCGCATACGTGCTCCAGGTGGCTCGTTCATTTGTCCGAATACCATTGATGTTTTGCTGATAACGCCAGAGTCACTCATTTCGTGGAATAAGTCGTTACCTTCACGAGTACGTTCACCTACACCCGCGAATACAGAGATACCACCGTGACCTTGAGCGATGTTGTTGATTAATTCTTGAATTAATACAGTTTTACCTACACCGGCACCACCGAATAAACCTACTTTACCACCTTTAATATAAGGAGCTAATAAGTCTACTACTTTAATACCTGTTTCTAGGATTTGTACTTCTGTAGTTAATTCATCAAATTTTGGAGCTTCGCGGTGAATTGAATCACGACGAGCTTCCGCTGGGATTTCTTCTCCTAAGTCGATAACTTCACCTAGTACGTTGAATACACGTCCTAAAGTTACATCACCAACTGGTACAGAGATTGGATTTCCTGAGTCTGTAACTTCTGCACCACGTTGTAAGCCGTCAGTAGATGACATGGCAATTGTGCGGACAGAATCGTCACCTAAGTGAAGAGCTACTTCTAAAGTTAAAGTAACTGGTTCTTCATTTGGACGTTCAATCTTAACAGTTAAAGCGTTATAGATTGCTGGTAATTGGCCGTTGCTGAATTTAACGTCAACAACTGGACCCATTACTTGAATAACGTGTCCTATGTTCATTCCTGTGTATCCTCCTATCGTACTTTTATACGAAATGGTGAAAGCTGCCCTATTCTAAGGCTGCAGCTCCACCAACGATTTCTGTAATTTCCTGTGTAATCGCCGCTTGACGCGCACGGTTGTATACAAGAGATAAGTTGCTAACAAGTTCATTAGCATTATCAGTTGCAGTTTTCATCGCTGTCATACGAGCAGCATGTTCACTAGCTTTACCATCTAATAAAGCACCATAAATCAAGCTTTCAGCATATTGTGGAAGTAAGACTTCTAGAATTGCTTCACCTGATGGTTCGAATTCATAAGAAGCAGATACGCCTTCGCTTGCTGGAGCCAAATCAGTAATTGGTAATACCTTTTTCTCAGTAACTTCTTGTGAAATAACACTGACAAAGTGGTTATAGTACATATAAAGTTCATCATATGTACCATCAGCGAACATACCAACAGCTTTACGAGCGATTTGTTTAACGTCTGAGAAAGAAGGTTGGTCTGGTAAACCAACAATACTATCTAATACGTTGTAACCACGTTTTACGAAATAATCACGAGCAACACGACCGACTGCAAAAATCACATATTCATCTTTTGATTTGTGACGTTCGTTTAAAGTGCGTGTTAATTGACGTAAGATACTTGAGTTATAAGCACCTGCAAGACCACGGTCAGAACCAATTACAAGATAAGCTGTTTTCTTTACAGGACGAGAAACTAACATCGGGTGTGATGCGTCAGTACTACCTGATGCGATTGCAGCAACCACATCTTGCACTTTTTCCATGTAAGGAACATACGATTTTGCATTTTGCTCTGCACGTTTACTTTTAGAAGCAGAAACCATTTGCATGGCTTTCGTCATTTGACTCGTTTTCTTCGTTGAAGTAATACGACCTTTTATTTCACGTAAGTTTGCCACTGGTATTTCACCACCTTTTCGTTTTTAATCACAAAACACATTGTACTATTCGAACTTACTCTGATTTAGCAAAAGTCTTTTTGAATTCGTTAAGAGCTGCTGCCATTTCTTCATCAGATGGAAGTTCTTTTGTAGTGCGAATATGATCTAAAACGTTTGTGTGGTTTACATCTAACCAGCTGTATAATTCAGCTTCGAAACGAGTGATATCTTGAACAGGAATATCATCTAGGAAACCACGAGTTAAAGCGTAAAGAATTGTTACTTGCTTTTCTACTTTGATTGGTTTGTTTAGGTCTTGTTTAAGAACCTCAACTGTACGTTTACCACGTTCTAACTTAGCAAGAGTAGCTTTATCTAAATCTGAACCAAATTGTGCGAATGATTCAAGTTCACGGTAAGCAGCTAAGTCAAGACGTAGTGTACCAGCAACTTTTTTCATCGCTTTAATTTGCGCAGAACCACCTACACGTGATACAGAAAGACCGGCGTTGATCGCTGGACGTACACCTGAGTGGAATAAGTTAGATTGTAAGAAAATTTGCCCATCAGTGATTGAGATAACGTTTGTTGGGATGTATGCAGAGATATCCCCAGCTTGCGTCTCAACGAATGGAAGAGCTGTAATCGAACCATTTTTATATGTTTCGTTTAATTTTGCAGCACGCTCTAAAAGACGGCTGTGTAAGTAGAATACGTCACCAGGGTAAGCTTCACGACCTGGAGGACGACGTAATAATAATGAAAGTTCACGGTAAGCTGCAGCTTGTTTTGATAAATCATCGTATACGATTAATACGTGTTTACCTTGCAACATAAACTCTTCAGCCATAGATACACCAGCATAAGGAGCTAAGTATAATAATGGAGCTGGTTGAGAAGCTGATGCAGTTACAACGATTGAGTAATCTAATGCACCGTGTTTACGAAGTGTTTCAACTACGCCACGTACTGTAGATTCTTTTTGACCAATAGCAACATAGATACAGATCATATCTTGGTCTGCTTGGTTAAGAATTGTATCGATTGCAATCGAAGTTTTACCAACTTGACGGTCACCGATAATTAACTCACGTTGACCACGACCGATTGGTACAAGTGCGTCAATCGCCTTAATACCAGTTTGTAATGGCTCATGTACTGATTTACGAGCCATTACACCGAAAGCTGGACTTTCGATTGGACGAGATTTTGTAGTGTTGATTGGGCCTTGACCATCCACTGGTTGACCAAGTGGGTTTACAACGCGACCAATTAGTTCTTCACCAACTGGTACTTCCATAATACGGCCAGTTCGACGTACTTCATCGCCTTCTTTAATGTCTAAGTATGGTCCTAAAATAATGATACCAACGTTTCCTTCTTCTAGGTTTTGTGCCATACCCATGACACCATTTGAGAACTCTAATAATTCTCCAGCCATGACATTGTCGAGGCCATGAGCACGAGCGATACCGTCACCAACTGTGATTACAGTACCAACTTCGCTTACTTCTAATTCAGATTGGTAGTTTTCAATCTGCTTTTTTATCAGCACGCTGATTTCTTCAGCTTTGATGCCCATGAATGTCACCTCTCACATTTCTATTTAATTAACCAACTAACGTACGTTTTAGACCCTCTAGCTTGTTCGCTACAGTGTTGTCAAAAATGTAGTTGCCGATTTGAACTCGTACACCACCAAGTAAAGATGGTTCAATTACGTTTGTAATGTTTAAATTTTCTTTACCAACTAATTTACCGAAAGTAGAAGAGATTTCTGCTTTTTCTTGTTCAGTAAGTTCACGAGTAGAGAAAACTGTACTATCTGCAAAGCCTTGTGCTTCTGCAGCTAGAACTTTGAATTCTTGTGCTAAGTAGCCAACTTCGTTCACACGTTTCTTATCAATAAGAAGTTCAAGCGTGTTCACTACGATTGGATTCGCACTTGCAAAAATTTCAGCTACTATTTGTTTTTTGCGTTCAATTGAGAATTTTGGAGAAGAAAGCAATGAAAGTAATTCAGGTGTTGTCTCAATTACTTTTACTAACTCCTCAAGATCATTGTTGACTTCTTCAACAACTTTTTTCTCTTGAGCTAATTGAAACAATGCGTCGGCATAGCGCTTAGCTACAGTAGACTTACTCATTTCGCTTCGCCTGCCTTCGCAATCGTTTCTTTAATTAATGCACTATTGTCCTCTTCAGAAATTTCTTTTCCAAGAACTTTAGATGCAGCAAGAACTGATAGTGAAACGACTTCTTCACGAACTGCAGCGATTGCTTTTTCTTTTTCTGTTTCGATTTCACGAACAGCTGATTCTTTTATGCGGTTTGCTTCTGTACGAGCCGCAGTGATAATTTCATCACGTTGTACTTCGCCTTGTTTTTTAGCGCTCTCAATAATGACCTGCGCTTCTGTGCGAGCTTCTTTTAATAAACTTTTTTGTTCTTCTAATAATTTCGCAGATTCCTTGCGAGCGTTTTCAGCTGCTTCAATTTCGCTAGCAACTAACTCTTCACGTTGTTGCATAACGCCCATTAATGGACCCCACGCAAATTTCTTTAGAAGGAACATTAAAATAAGGAATATCACAAGTGTCGCAATGACATCCCCACTATTAAAAGGACCTTCAGCACCTAGAACTAGGTAATCAAAATTCACGATTGTTTCACTCCCTTCAAGAGCTTTCAAGAATAATATCTAGCTTGTTGCTGCTAAGCAAAAGCTATCTTTATCTATAGTGTACTGCTTTAACATTCAAATTTAAAAAATGGAAAATTCTTGCGAATATTAATACAAAAGGAATGGCGAAGCTTCTTCTAAGTGGAAAATTCTTCGCCACATTTTATTCGATAATTATCGGTTCATTACGATGAATGCTACTACTACTGCGATAATCGGTAGGGCTTCAACTAATGCTACCCCGATGAACATAGTAGTTTGAAGAACGCCGCGTGCTTCTGGTTGACGAGCGATACCTTCTACTGTACGTGATACGATAAGACCGTTACCAATACCTGCACCAAGTGCACCTAAACCGATTGCTATTGCTGCTGCTAATAAACCCATTGAAAATTTCCTCCTTGGAATTGTTTGTATTTTTGTTTTTTAAGCATCTAATGTATTACACTAAAAGCTTTATATTAATGGTCCTCACTCACTTTGTGAGATAAGTAAACCATCGTTAACATTGTGAAAATAAAGGCTTGGATAAAGCCGATAAAGATAGAGAATCCTATCCATGCCATTCCTGGAATAAAACCACCCAAGAATCCTAAGAAACCAGAGCCGGCAATACCTGCGATTAAGCCAAGTAAAATCTCACCAGCATAAATGTTACCGTAAAGACGTAGACCTAACGTTAATGTGTTGGCAAACTCCTCTACAATTTTTAATGGGAACATGAATGACATTGGTTGGAAGAATGTGCCGAAATAATGTTTAGCACCACGCATTTTAATACCGTAGTATGTTGCTAATACCATAACCATTGCTGCTAATGTTAAAGTAACAGTTGGATCAGCAGTTGGAGATTTCCACCATAACTCGTGATTGATCACAATCCCTGAGAATGGCAACCCTAACAAGTTTGCAACTGCGATAAACATAATTAGCGTGATCCCTAAAATGTGGAATCGGCCACCTGTTTTCCAGTCCATATTGCTTTGGATAATTCCCTTTACGAAATCCATAACCCATTCCATAAAGTTTTGCATGCCAGTTGGTTTTAGCTTTAAGTTACGTGTTGCAAAAAATGCAATTAAAAACACAATAATTGCAGTAATAACAAGCATAAGAACTGTTGATAAATTGAATGTTAAGAATCCTATCGTCAGCAGTGGAGCTTCATGATTCATTATTGCATTCACCTCACTTTCTTTAGTTACCTTAATTGTTTCTAATAAGATATACGATTACCCCGACAACAAGGAAAACGTATGGAATCATTAGCCCTATGATTGTGCTAATAGTATGGAAATATTGTGGCAACGTAATTGCGATAGCGACTGCTGCAATACCTGATCCAAAGCGCAAAGCTGAACCTAGTGATACTACTTTTTTTCCCTCACTTATGGAACGATCAAACTTGTCCATTCTTCGAACAAGAATCCAAAAGTTATAAGTACCAAAGCAAGCACCAACAGCTATGCCAGCAAAAACTGTAGAGTATGCAGTAAAGCCCCATCCTAATGCACAAAGAGCGAGCAAAAAAAATAACGCTTTCTTCTGCATAGCGAAAATGTGATGCAAATCTAGCATTGGCAAATTATCTCCCAAATCTTTTTCGAGTAAATTGTTTAATCGTCCTACTTAAGGAATCAAGCGTAGCGAAAGTATTACAAGCGGTTTCAATAATACGAAAAAATAATAAAAAATTCTTGTTTACATAAAAATCTTTTATTTATCTGTTATTTTCACCACTGTAAACATTTAGTATTCAGACGCCTGAAAACGTTGCAAATTGACAATTATTAGTTTCAACTGCCAATCTAGTAGAAACTTGATATAACAAGCGTTTCGGGGGTCAAATGGCGACTCGAAACCCTTATCATTCTTACCCTTTGTAAGCATACAATAGGGGAAAATTGATGTCAATTAGTTCAGGTGAAAAACTTCACAACTAAAGAAACATTGTCAAATTGTTGACAAATTTGTGATATAGTTTTGAAATTATTGAATGGGGTATTTTCTTAAATCAGTAATTTAACTCTCAAATCCCCTTAAATTTGTTATTCTTTTAAGCTTCTAACATCGAAACTTTGATACTGTCATATTATTCACTTTTTTCTAAAAAACTAATCAGCGCCTCAACAATTCTTCGTGATGCTTCCCCATCGCCGTATGGATTTGATGCGTGGGCCATTTTCTCATATGCATTTGCATCTTCTAAAAGCTCTTTTGCTAGTAGATAGATTGTTTCTTCTTCAGTACCTGCAAGCTTCAATGTCCCCGCTGCAATCCCTTCTGGGCGTTCTGTTGTATCACGTAAAACAAGCACTGGTTTTCCAAGCGAAGGAGCTTCTTCTTGAATTCCACCAGAATCAGTTAAAATCATGTATGACCGCGCCGCAAAATTATGGAAGTCAAATACTTCCAACGGTTCGATTAAATGGATGCGCGGGTCATTTCCAAGAATCTCATCTGCAACTTCTCGAACAGCGGGATTTAAATGTACTGGATAGATAACTTGTACATCTTGATGTTCAGCTAAAATGCGTTTTATCGCTCGGAACATATTGCGCATAGGTTGACCAAGATTTTCTCTGCGATGTGCAGTTAGTAAGATTAAACGATCATCACCGACTTTTTCTAAAACTGGGTGGTGGTAGTTTTCACGAACTGTTGTTTTTAACGCATCTATTGCCGTATTCCCTGTAACAAAAATCGCTTGCTCATTTTTATTTTCTTTTAGCAAGTTTTCCTTTGAATTTTCAGTCGGTGCGAAATGCAAATCTGCCATTACCCCTGTTAATTGGCGGTTCATTTCTTCAGGGTATGGAGAATATTTATTCCCTGTACGCAATCCTGCCTCGACATGTCCGATAGCAATTTGATTGTAAAAGGCAGCTAGACTTCCAACAAAAGTTGTCGTCGTATCACCATGGACTAACACGATGTCTGGTCTTGCATCTTTCATTACTCCATCAAGACCATGAAGTGCATTTGTCGTTACATCAATTAATGTTTGGCGATCCTTCATAATATTCAAATCGTAATCTGGCTGTATTTCAAAAGTTTCTAATACTTGGTCAAGCATTTGGCGATGCTGTGCCGTTACAGTTACGATAGATTCGATTTTATCTGGATGCTTTTGTAGCTCTAGTACGAGCGGAGCCATTTTAATTGCTTCTGGTCTCGTTCCGAATATGGTCATTACTTTCCACTTTCTACTCAAACGAATTGCACCATCCTTTATTATGTGCTGTATTGTAGGTTTCCAATATGTGTTCGGATTACCTGCTTTTTGTAAAGAAGTGAAGGGGGTTGGGCTAACCTAGGTCAGCATGGGTAACAACCTACTCTGAGCCCCCTTCTATTATAGTAAAGCTGCTAAATCTGCCCTGTTTTGTAAAACAGAACTACGCGAAAACTTTATTACCAAGATTACTTTGTCCCAAATAAACGGTCGCCTGCATCGCCTAAACCTGGAACAATGTAGCCGTGGTCATTAAGTTTTTCATCAAGTGCTGCAATGTAAATATCTACATCAGGATGCTCATCTTGAATTGCTTTTACGCCTTCTGGAGCAGCGATTAAACACATGAACTTGATATTTTTAGCTCCGCGCGTTTTTAATGAATTAATAGCTTCTACAGCTGAACCACCTGTTGCAAGCATTGGGTCTACTACTATAAATTCACGTTCCTCAACGTCTGCTGGAAGTTTTGCATAATATTCTACAGGTTTTAATGTTTCAGGATCACGGTATAGACCAATATGTCCTACTTTTGCAGCTGGAATTAGTTTTAAAACACCGTCTACCATGCCAATTCCTGCACGTAAGATTGGAACAATAGCAAGTTTCTTCCCTGAAAGCACTTTTGTTTTTGCTGTAGTTACAGGAGTCTCGATTTCGATTTCCTCTACCGGCATATCACGAGTAATTTCAAATGCCATTAATGTTGCTACTTCGTCAACAAGTTCACGGAATTCTTTTGTTCCTGTGTTTTTATCACGAATATACGTTAGCTTATGCTGAATTAATGGGTGATCAAATACATATACTTTGCTCAATGTGGTTCGCTCCTAACTATATCTAATCGTGGCAATCATTTAGTAAATATCATACCAACTAAATGAAATTTCACTTTATCTAGCCTAGTATATCAAAAAAAGTCATAACATAAAACATTATGTCGAATGAATGAAGTTTCTTAACTAGGTTCTTTTAATAGCTTGTTTCTTATCACTCTAATTTGTGAAGTTATCGCTCCCCTTTATGAACTTATCACCCTGATTTGTGAAGTTATCACTCCCTTCTATGACCTTATCACCCTGATTTGTGAAGTTATCACCTACTTTTGTGAATTAATCACTCATTTAAGGAAATCTATTCCCCTAAAAAAATCCCCATCCAATATAAATTGGACGAGGATTCGCTTTTAATTAAATATTTGTTACTAATTCTTCATAAATTGGATATTTGTCAGTTAAAGCTTTTACGCGGTCAGCAGCTTCTTTTTTAACAGCTTCATCTTCTGGATTTTTAAGAAGTTTAGCAATGATTAAACCAACTTCCTTCAAATCTTCTTCTTTGAAGCCACGGCTAGTTACTGCAGCAGTACCTAGACGGATACCAGAAGTGACGAAAGGTTTTTCTTCATCGTAAGGGATTGTGTTTTTGTTGGCAGTGATTCCTACTTCATCAAGTAAATGCTCTGCTACCTTACCAGTTAAACCAACTGATTTTACATTTACTAATAATAAATGGTTATCGGTACCACCAGAAACTAGCTCTAAGCCTTCTGATACTAATGTTTCAGCTAACACTTTTGCGTTTGCTTTAATTTGTTTTGCGTATTCTTTGAATTCTGGCTGCAACGCTTCACCAAATGCAACAGCTTTTGCAGCGATAACGTGCATTAGCGGACCACCTTGAATACCTGGGAATACGGATTTATCAATCTTTTTACCCCACTCTTCTGAAGTTAAGATTAATCCACCACGTGGGCCACGTAATGTTTTATGAGTAGTTGAGGTTACAAAATCAGCATATGGAACTGGAGATTGGTGTTCACCAGCAGCCACAAGACCAGCGATATGTGCCATATCCACCATGAAGTAAGCACCAACTTCATCAGCGATTTCACGGAATTTTTTAAAGTCGATTTCACGTGGATAAGCAGAAGCACCAGCTACAATTAATTTTGGCTTATGTTCTAATGCTTTTGCGCGTACATCTTCATAATCAATAACATTTGTATCTTTTGTTACGCCGTACTCTACAAATTTATATTGAATTCCAGAGAAGTTAACAGGTGAACCGTGCGTTAAGTGGCCACCATGAGAAAGGTTCATCCCTAACACTGTGTCGCCTGGTTCAAGAACTGTGAAGTATACAGCCATGTTAGCTTGTGCACCTGAGTGTGGTTGAACGTTTGCATATTCTGCACCAAAGATTTGTTTTACACGATCACGTGCAATATCCTCAACTACATCTACATGTTCACATCCGCCATAATAGCGTTTGCCTGGATAACCTTCAGCATATTTATTTGTTAATACTGAACCTTGTGCTTCCATTACCGCTTCTGAAACAATGTTCTCAGATGCAATTAATTCAATGTTTGCCTGTTGGCGCTTTTTCTCTGCTAAAATTCCTTCAAGTACCGCTTTATCTTGTGCTGCTAGTTTTTCATATGCCATTGTTAAAAATCCCCCTAATCATTCATTTGTTTTATATAGTAAGAAAAGCGTAAGCACCCTAATAAAAATCGCTCCTCTCATGACATTATCAAATCTGTCACCTCAAGGGGCTGGGTGGCTCTTGCTAGTCATTCTTCAAAAAATTTACACTTCTTATTCTATGAAAAAATCTAAATGGTCTCTATCGAATCTCTATAAAATTTTAAGTATTATTCGCTCTGTCTTACATAAATAGCACGCGCTCCACCTATTAGCTTAGGTCGAGTAGTCGCTGCTGTAACGATTGCATCTCCAATTTGACGAATAGAAGTACGTACTGGAATGGCGACTTCCTTTAAATGCATACCAATTAACGTTTGACCAATATCAATTCCTGCATGTGCGCTAACCCGCTCGACAACTACTGGATTTTCCATTTGTGTATAGGCATAAGCCGACATCGAGCCTCCAGCGTGTTTTACTGGAATAACTGTTACCGGTTCCAATGAATATTTCTCCGCTGCTTCATATTCCATCGTTAATGCACGGTTAATATGTTCACAGCCCTGAAAAACTAAATAAATATCATGTTTTTTGGCAAAGCGTGCAAATACTTCGTAAAGTGCTTCAGCTACTTCCATTGCTCCAGCAGTTCCAATTTTGGATCCAACAATTTCAGAGGTAGAACAGCCAATAACAAACAATTGCTTTGATTTGAATTGCACTTGTTGTTCAAGTTCATTTAACAACTGAGACAATTGATTTTGCGAGTGTTGTAATGAAGTCATTCGTTGACACTTACCCTTCAAGCTCAGAAATTTTGTCAATGCGTCGAGTGTGGCGACCACCTTCAAAGTCTGTATTTAACCACGCTTTTACGATTTCACATGCAAGGCCTGGCCCGATGACACGTTCCCCCATTGCTAGTACGTTCGAATCGTTGTGACAGCGAGTCGCTTTTGCACTAAACACGTCATGAACTAATGCACAACGAATGCCTTTTACTTTATTTGCGGCAATGGACATTCCGATTCCTGTTCCGCAAATTAAGATTCCACGATCAAATTTACCGCTGGCAACACCATCCGCTACTGGTTTAGCATAATCAGGGTAATCAACAGAATCCGAAGATTGTGGACCAAAATCTTCATAGCTAATATCAAGATCGTCTAATAGTGACATAATTTCCTTACGTAAATTATTGCCGCCATGGTCTGAAGAAATTGCAATTTTCACTATGTTACCTCCTACACTCTTGTTTCATCAACAGTGTACCACTTATTGTTGAAGAATAACATGTATTTTGCAAAGAAATATAGAATATTTTTAGTAAAATACGAATGTTTTTGCTTACAAATAATACAACGTTCACTTTTTGGCTAAAAAATAGTTAAATTTTAATATTATAATTCGTATATAGCGTATTACATCGTGAAACAACGAAAAATTCCGAATATTTTGTGTGTCAATATTTTTTTCAATTAACATCTGGTATACAACAAAAAAAGCCCCGAAAATTCATCTAGTAGAATTCCGGAACTTTTCTAATTAATTGGATCTATCAAATTGTTGAATCATTTTGTATAGCTGTTCAGATTGACGTTTTAAATCCTGTGAAAGTCTTTCAACTTCTTCAATTGCATATGCTTGTTCTTCTGTAGAGCCTCGAACTTCCTGTGCACCTGCCGAAGTTTCTTGAGCAATCGCAGCAACCTCTTGTGATTGACGAGCTGTTGTTTCAATATTGGTCATTTGCTTTTCAATTAATTGTGAAATATCGACAACTGCATCTGCCATTTCGCGAACACTTGAAGCCATCCCTTCAACAGTAGCCGTTGTCTCTGAAACTTTCGATGACTCATTCACTGCAAAAGTAACTTGCTCATTCATTTGTTTAACAACTATATTTACATTTTCTTGCATCGTTTGAATAAGAGCGGTAATTCCTTGAACTGCTTTTGCACTCTCATCTGCTAAACTACGAACCTCTTCTGCCACAACTGCAAACCCTTTACCATGTTCGCCAGCACGGGCCGCCTCTATGGAAGCATTTAAAGCTAGTAAATTAGTTTGAGCAGCAATGTCGCCTACTAAACTAATAATTCTTTCAATTTGTTCAGCATTTTTTTCTAACTGATGAATGTTATCTAGTGCTTTTTCATTGCCTTTTGCAATTTGTTGAATACTATTTACTAAACCTTGGATTGAATCTGTTGTTAATTTTAAATTTTGAATTATCTGACGCGATTGAGTAGCAGAGTTTAACGCACGAGAGTTTACTTCTGAAGCTAAAACACGTACATCCTCGATAGCTTCCACCGTTTCTTGAACTGCTGCCGCTGAAGCTTCAGCACCCTCTGAAATTTGACCGACAGTGCTTGCAATTCCCTCTGCTTTTCTAGATGCTGAGGATGTTTGCTCAGACAATTCAATAATTGTGTTATTTGTTTTTTGGAAATTGCCGTCAATGCTATCAACCATTTGTCTTAAGTTAGTCAGCATTAATTGGAACGCTTCTGCAACAGAACGGATCTCATCATTTGTTCTCGGCATTTCAACATCTTGACCAATTTTACCCTCCGCCACACGAGTAGCGGTTTTTTCTAGCTGCTGCAACGGTTTTACTAAAACAGAACTACAAATTGCAGCTAAAATACAAGACCAAGTAATTCCCAATACATATGTAATAATTTCAAATAATATTTGATTTTCTATAATTGATGAGAAGAATGCTTCATGTAGAAAATGAATAAATACAAAACTTGTAGAATACGTAACAAGGGCAAGAACCCCAACAAATAAAACTAATTTCCTGCGCAAGCTAAAAGTTTTATTACTTTTCATTATTCGTGCGACCCCCAGTAATCTTTAATTGTAATTCGTCAATTAGTTTTTTTAATTCTAGAAAAGTTTGTTTATAAGTATAAATGTCTCCTCCAAATGGATCTGAAACATCTTTTGAACTATAAGGTGCCACGAATTCTTTTAAAGTAAATGTTTTGTTTTGTCCATTTGGGAAAGTATGAAGGATCATATTTTTATGTGCCAACGTCATTGTTAAAATTAAATCAGCCCACTCGATATCTTCTTTCTTTACTTGAGCAGTAACATGTTCAAACTGAATCTGGTTTTGCTCAAGAACTGCGTTTGCATTTTCGGAAATTTCCCCTCCCTCTAATGCATAAATTCCTGCAGATTTTACTTGAAGACCTTCAATGTTTTTACTTTTTAAAATAGCCTCAGCCATAGGACTTCTACACGTATTCCCAGTACATACAAAATAAATATTCATGTTGTCACTCTTCCTCTTAAGAATTATCGATACTGTTGATGAATGTATAAATACTAATTACGATTAATGAAATACCTGCTAGCCATTTTATACTATCGCCTTTAAAAGTAAAGCGGCTTCTTGCAATTTGCAAGGATATGTATGATAGAACAAAAGTACATAGTCCCGCACTAAGTATAAATAAATACTTTTGTAAGTTAAGCATACCAAAAGAAATGCTAACTGAAAAGGTATCTAAACTTGCTGTTACTGCTAAAATCGAGATTGGAATCGCTATAATTTGACGATTTTTTGTCGAAAGAATTAATTGAAGTCCAATAAAAAATAATAAAATACTCGAAATTAAGCTGGACCATTGTAATAGCATGTTCATTATCCATCTTCCTAGAGTAAACCCTATTATTGGAAAAAACATATGTAATATACCTGTATACAAAGATAGTATAAATCGTCTTTTTACATCTGGCAGCAGTAGATAAAGAGCTACTACATCCAAAGCGACAATGAGTCCCGTAAGTATTTCCTGCAAAATAGTCCTCTTTCCTATTTATTGATTTGTACTATCTTATGCCTCGTCCTCTTTTAATATCATTCCTAGTTTACATTGCTATAAAAAAAGAAACTGTTCGAAATGTCTTTACACTCGGAGCTTATTAGAAGGATGCGAAATACTGCAGGAGTAGTTGCTAGAGACGGAGAGAGGCTGCCCAGAATTCACTTCTAGACAGCCCCCCTGATAACTAAAAATTAAACCACTTGCCACCAGCGGCTTTTTGCAATCGATTCATAATAGCAGCGCCGACTCCCTCTGTTGTTGTCTCTGTTGCTAAGATTATTGCTGCGTCTGTTTTATCACAAGCTCTTAAAGCATCATATAGTTTATCGCCTTCTTCACCAAATGGGAAGAAATAATCTGCCTTTAACTCTTTAAACTGATCTGGTGCAAGTAATGCAACTTTATTCCCTTCATTTTTCAGCTTCAACAAAGCCTTTTCAACAACGTCTTTATTGCTTTCAATTAAATAGACAGGAGCGTTTGGAGCATAATGCGTGTATTTCATCCCTGGTGCCTTTGGTGTTGAATCGAGCTTTTGCTGTTCATGATTGGGCTGGATGACTTGTCCAATTACTCCCTCTAGCATTTCTTTCGTAACTCCGCCTGGACGCAGGATAACTGGTGGATTTACGGTAACATCTAAAACTGTAGATTCCAAACCAATTCCTGTTACTCCACCATCTACAATAAGCGGGATGCGTCCACGAAGATCTTCTTCTACATGAATTGCTTTTGTTGGACTTGGTTTTCCACTTCGATTTGCACTTGGCGCAGCGACTGGCTTTTTCAGTCTTCTTAATAATTGCAATGCTACTCCATGACTGGGCATACGCATTCCGACAGTCGATAAACCAGCTGTTACACTCGGAGCTAGAACATCTTTTTTTGCTTTCATAATAATCGTTAATGGACCCGGCCAAAAAGCGTCCATTAGTTTTCTAGCGTTTTCAGGAATTTCCTCTATATAATTTGTAATTTCTTCAATCGTGCCAATATGTACGATTAATGGGTTATCTGAAGGACGGCCTTTTGCTTCAAATATTTTTTTTACCGCCAAATCATTTGTTGCAACTGCTCCTAAACCATATACGGTCTCTGTCGGAAACGCGACAACTTCCCCATTATTTAATAAATCCACAGCTTGTGAATAACTTTCCTCATTATCCCCATCACTATCCACAAGCACTCGAACTGTTTCCATCCTTCCAACTCCTTTATTAAAAGGCATTTTCATTATGTTATACACAATATGTGGATAATTATATACTACCTGTGCATAATTTTTAAAATTTTGTTGATAAATTTTAGTTAAATAATTTCTTTATCCATTCCCAAACAAGAAACTTCACTTCTTTTTCTTCAGCTTCTTCGGATTTTTTAGTGTCTTCTTTTTCACTTGGACGCTCACAAACATTTGGAAAAATGCTGCACCACCAATTATCCCCACGACCGTCTCCAATCGTTAAAACGATGGAATTATAAAAATATTGTGGATAAAATGTATTGGCCGCTATTTTTGGCGGGATTAAATTTTCCCCAATATTAATTTTCACATCAGCCTGTGCATAATTTTTTTCCACAAAAGCAGCTAGCTGTTCATATATTTCTTCATTACCTGCATTGGAAATTTCATTTTCTTGAATTTGCTTAAAATATGGTGTTAGACTTGCAACCATTTCACTTTTTAATTGTTGATCTGCTGCTGTATTACTATTTGCTATCACTCGAATTTTTAATGAATCGTCAACCAAATTATTTCTAGTTTCGTAGACTTCATTTATAAATTTCGGTAATAATAGAATGGCACAGAACACTGCTAATGAACACGCAATTAATTTTAATAGACTAAGTATCGGATAAACTGTTTTTTCAACTCTTGTAATCTCGTAATCGTTTAACATGATAAATTCCCTCCCTGACATCATAATTGGCAGGAAGAGAATTTTTTATACATGTATTTCACAAAAAACTAGTCGATTTTTTTTATTTATATCTTTTACGATTTCAATTTTCGCCTGTGGAAAACTAGATTTAAAGAAATTCTCTACTGCCTCCCCTTGTGTGTAGCCTATCTCAACACCAATTAAAGCAGGTTTATTTAATAATGCCGGCAGCTGTTCAGCTAGCTTTCGATATAGAATGAGGCCATTTTCTTCTGCAAAAAGTGCTGTATGTGGTTCATGCTCCAATACAACTTCTGACATTTCTTTGGCTTCATCGAAAGCAATATAAGGAGGATTGGATAAAATGACGTCCCATTTTTCATTGGCGATTGGTTTAGTTAAATCACCCATCCTAAAATCGATCGCTGCGTCTAGTTTATCAGCGTTTTTCTTTGCGGTTTGCAGTGCGTCGTTAGAAATATCTGTCGCTGTCACTTCTGCATTTGGCCATTCACCTTTCATGGTTACAGCGATAGCACCACTGCCCGTTCCGATGTCGGCTATTTTTACTTTGGCATTATGCCCAAATATTTTATTCATTCGTTCGATTGCACCAACAATCAATTCTTCTGTTTCAGGACGTGGAATTAGGACAGATTCATTGACTTCAAATTGTCTTCCGTAAAATTCTTCAACACCTGTAATGTATTGAACAGGACGACCTTTAGCATGCTGCTCTACATAGTCTTTAAACTGTTCTAAGTGGGCTGGTAAAATTTCATCATGCATTCGCATCATTAATCCCGAGTAATTGATTTGTAAAATATGCTGCATTAGTAGTCTTGCAGCATTTTCGTCACGACCATGAGCTACTAAAAAAGAAGAAGCCCAACTAAGGGCCTCAAAAATTGTTTTATTGTTCATCGTTTAGACGTGCAAGTTTCGAAGCTTGCTCTTCTAACATTAATGCATCAATCACTTCATCCAGCTTACCTTCCATGATAATATCAAGCTTTTGAAGAGTTAAACCAATACGATGGTCTGTAACGCGGTTTTGTGGATAGTTGTATGTGCGAATACGTTCTGAACGGTCACCAGTACCTACTGCTGATTTACGAGTTGCATCAATTTCTTTTTGTGCTTCTTGTTGATACATATCGGCAACACGGGCACGAAGAATTTTCATCGCTTTTTCACGGTTTTTAATTTGCGAACGCTCATCCTGCATCGAAACAACCACACCAGTAGGAATGTGCGTCATACGAACAGCTGACATTGTCGTATTAACCGATTGCCCACCTGCACCAGATGATGCAAATGTATCTACACGAATATCTTTTTCATGAATTTCAACATCAACTTCTTCTACTTCTGGTAGACAGGCTACTGTAGCAGTTGACGTATGGATACGACCTTGTGATTCTGTTGCTGGAACACGTTGAACGCGGTGTGCACCGTTTTCAAATTTGAACTTAGAATAAGCACCTTGCCCGTTAATCATAAAGATAATCTCTTTATAACCACCCATTGCATTTGGTGTAGCTTCCATAATGTCGATTTTCCAGCCTTGTGCTTCAGCGTAGCGAGAATACATACGGAATAGATCCCCAGCAAAAATGTTTGCCTCATCCCCACCTGCTGCTCCGCGAATTTCCATAATAACGTTTTTATCGTCGTTCGGGTCTTTTGGAATTAAAAGAATTCGAAGGCGTTCTTCTAGTTCTGGAATGCGTGCATTTAATTCATTGAATTCTTCTTTTACCATTTCGTGCATATCAGGGTCTTTTTCAATTTCGAGCATTTCTTTTGCATCTGCTAGCTGTTGTTTAACTTCTTTATATTCACGATATACTTCAACCATCTCTTGGATATCTGATTGCTCTTTTGAGTATTCGCGAAGCTTTTTACTATCACTAACGACATCTGGATCGCTAAGTAATTCATTTAATCTTTCGTAACGGTCTTCAACCGCCTGTAATCGATCAAACATGGTTGGTTTCACCTCAATTATTTTGTGTTTGAAATTCGCTTTTTAGTTGATCCGCGAATTTTGGGGTTATCTTCTAAACTGTTGGGGTTATCCACCAAATTTTAGAGTTTATCCGCCAATTTTAGAGTTTATCCGCCAATTTTAGGGATGTATCCGCCAATTTTTAGGCTTTATCCGCCAAAATTTGAATTGTATCCGCCAATTTAATTCTCTCATTATTTTTGTACTATCTCATTATAAAGAAATTATGGGGAAATCGCTACATTCATAGTTAATGCAGCTTATAGCGGCGGGTTTACATGGCATTTTCGGCAAACCGGATAATATGTATCATTGCCACCGATTTGAATTTGTTCACCTGTGTAGACTGGCTTGTTATTTTCATCAACACGTAGGTTCATCGTTGCTTTTTTATGACAGAACCAACAAATCGTCTTCATTTCTTCAATTTTATCCGCGTAAATGAGCATATAACGACTTCCTTCAAACAGCTCGTTTTGGAAGTCATTTTTTAAGCCAAAGCCCATTACAGGAATGTTTAACTCGTCAACGATTTTAGTTAGCTGTAAAACATGTTCTTTTGTAAGAAATTGCACTTCATCCACTAAAACACAATAAAGTTTTTCAGGATAATTTTTTACATATTCAAATAGGTTTGTATCATTGAATACAGGTATCGCTTGGCGGCGAAGTCCAATACGGCTTGATACATATCCTACTTCATCTCTAGTATCAATCCCAGAAGTAAAAATTAATACCGGCTTATTTTGTTCTTCATAATTATGTGCAACTTTTAGAATTTCAATAGATTTTCCACTGTTCATTGCTCCATGCTTAAAAAATAATTGCGCCATGTTATATTGCGAACCTCTTTTCTATTATGTGCTTAGGTTTTATTTTTGTATTTTAAGTTTTACGCGGTTTCATACAGCATTTACGTACTTTGAATCATCCCACATTTTTTAATCTCAATCCATATATATCTAAAAAATGCCTGCCAGCAGTTGCTTGGCAGGCATTTTATAAAGTTCTTATTTAAGACCGTATTTTTTGTTGAAACGATCCACACGTCCGTCAGCAGACGCGAATTTTTGACGTCCAGTATAGAATGGGTGGCACTCGTTGCAGAACTCAACAGTGATTTTTTCTTTAACTGAACCAGTTTCAAATGTGTTACCGCAAGAGCATGTTACTGTTGCAGTTTTGTATTCTGGATGAATTCCTTGTTTCATATTCGTTTCTCCTCTCGCCCTGAACCATCTGGAACAGAGTAATATTCGTACTGCGCCTTACATAACCCGAATATGCCAGTTACATATGCACACGTTACATACCTAAAAGATTATAGCAAGAATTAAAAATGAACGCAACAAAAAGATGAAATTGTATTTTTTCAGAAAAATAATCTCATTTCATTACAATGCGGCAAATCTCAAACTTTACTTTAGATTAACCCTTTTCCTTTTGTCGCCTTCTTCATATCTTCATTCAGTTTTTCGAAAAATTCATCATTAGTTTTCGTGCTGCGCAATTTTTTCAGGAAGCGTTCTGCAAAGTCAGGTGCATCTGAAAACGTTTTACGAATTGCCCATAATTTTTCTAGCTGTTCTGAAGGAATTAACAGCTCTTCTTTACGTGTACCTGAACGGCGAATATCAAGAGCTGGGAAGATTCGACGTTCTGCTAAATTACGGTCTAAATGAAGTTCGAGATTGCCTGTCCCTTTGAACTCTTCATAAATAACCTCATCCATACGTGAACCTGTATCAACTAATGCAGTTGCTAAAATTGTTAGGCTGCCGCCTTCTTCGATATTACGTGCAGAACCGAAGAAACGTTTTGGACGGTGGAACGCTGCTGGATCAATACCACCAGATAACGTACGTCCGCTTGGTGGAATGACTAAGTTATATGCTCGAGCCAGTCGTGTAATAGAATCCATTAAAATAATCACATCACGTTTATGTTCAACTAAACGGCGTGCACGCTCTAACACAAGTTCAGCAACCTTTACGTGATTTTCTGGCACCTCATCAAACGTAGAGCTAACAACATCTGCATTTACTGAACGTTCAATATCTGTTACCTCTTCAGGACGTTCATCGATTAATAAAACGATTAATTCAGCTTCTGGATAGTTAGTTGTAATAGCATTTGCAATCTCTTTTAATAGAGAAGTTTTCCCTGCTTTTGGCGGTGCAACAATTAAACCACGTTGTCCAAATCCAACTGGCGCTACCAAGTCCATAATACGAGTAGATAGCTTAGTAGGAGTTGTCTCAAGCTTGATATGTCGGTCAGGATAAAGTGGCGTTAATGCTGGAAAGTGAACACGTTCTTTTGCGACTTCCGGATCTTCACCGTTAACAGCATCGACTTGCAGTAATCCATAATAACGCTCGTTTTCTTTCGGTGGGCGGACTTTACCAGAAACTTTGTCACCATTACGTAGATCGAAACGGCGAATTTGTGAAGCAGAAATATAAATATCCTCTTTAGATGGAGAATAGTTAATTGGTCGAAGGAACCCAAACCCCTCTTGATTGACTATTTCAAGGACACCTTCCATGAAGAAGAAGCCTTCTTGTTCAGAACGTGATTTCAAAATAGCAAAAATTAACTCTTTTTTTGTTAATTTACTATAATATGAAATCTTATAATCACGTGCAAGAGCATATAACTCTTTTAACGTCATATTTTCTAATTGAGCTATTGTAAGAGCTGACATAGCATTTCTCCAGTCTTTTAATTTAATTTTATATACTCATATGTTGGAAGTTTTCTTGCAGTAGGGTAATAAAGTAAGAAAAGATTGTAGGAAAGATGCCCGATTGTATTAAGAAAAATCTTCATAATCAGGCATCTCAATAATTGAAGTTATTTTACGTATCTAGGTTTTTTGTCAATACTATGACGGCCTTCGATGAAACGAACTGTTCCAGTTTTTGCTCGCATTACTACTGAGTGGGTTAAGCAATAATCCCCTTTATATTGTACGCCTCTTAATAGCTCACTATCGGTTACAGCCGTTGCCGCAAAAATAGCATCGTCGCCTTTTACTAAGTCTTCTAAGTATAACACTTTATCTAAATCAATACCCATTTTTTTGCATCGCTCTACTTGAGCTTCATCTTCTGGTATTAATTTAGCTTGGAAGTCGCCGCCTAAACATTTTAATGCTACAGCTGAGATTACACCTTCTGGAGCACCACCAGTACCAAACATTATATCAATACCAGTCTCATCAAATGCAGTGCTAATTGCAGCATTTACATCTCCGTCTTGGATAAATTTAATGCGAGCGCCCGCTTCACGAATTTCATCTACAATATGTTGATGGCGAGGGCGATCTAATAAAATTGCCACAACATCTGAAATTTCTTTATTTTTAGCTTTTGCTACTGCTTTTAAATTATCTGTTACTGACGCATTTATGTCAACTTTTCCTGCTGCCTCTGGACCTACAGCTAATTTTTCCATATACATATCAGGTGCATTTAATAAGTTTCCACGGTCTGCAATTGCTAGAACTGTCATTGCTCCGTTTGTTCCTTTTGCAACGATGTTTGTTCCTTCAAGAGGATCGACTGCAATATCCACTTGTGGTCCGCCGTTACGTAGGCCAAGTTCCTCACCAATATAAAGCATTGGTGCTTCATCCATTTCACCTTCACCAATAACAACGGTACCATGCATTGGAATTGTATCGAATAAAGCGCGCATTGCTGTTGTTGCTGCATCGTCTGCTTCCTCTTTTAATCCGCGTCCCATCCATTTCGCAGAAGCGATTGCTGCTGCTTCTGTTACACGTACTACTTCCATCGTTAAACTACGTTCCATTCTTCATTTGCCTCCTGTTTTCGGCGAGTACCGAAACTATATGTTCCATCTATTGTAACATATTTTTTTCTATCTTAATTTTGGGTATTTTTCTCTATCTTTTACTCTGCTCTTTTAATGGTGCTCACAGCAATTGTTTCACGTCGAATATTAGCACCAAGGGCACATAACTTTTCAATAAGCGAGCTATAGCCTCGTTCAATATGATAAATATCTCGAATTTCAGTTTCACCTTCTGCAATTAATCCAGCTAAAACTAGTGCAGCTCCTGCTCGAAGATCTGTAGCAGTAACTTTTGAACCATGAAGTTTTGTAGGACCTTGAATGATTGCAGTATTTCCTTCAACCTTAGCGCTCGCATTCATGCGTCGTAGTTCATCAATATGTTTAAAACGAGCTGTGTAAATCGTATCAGTTACTTTTGAGGCACCGATTGCTTGTGTCATTAAAACGGAGAGCGGTTGTTGGACGTCAGTGGGGAACCCAGGGTATACAAGGGTTTTAACATCTACAGCTTGCAGTACATCCGTTCTTGAAATAAAGACGCTTTCTTCTCCCTCTATTACTTCGACACCCATCTCACGCAATTTTGCTGTCACTGCTTCCAAATGGAAAGGAATAATATTGTCAACAGTTACTCCATCACCTATAGCAGCGGCCATAATCATAAATGTAGCCGCCTCGATACGGTCTGGTATTATTGTATGTTTTGTACCATGTAGTTCATCTACTCCATCAATACGAATCACACTTGTACCCGCACCTTTTATATTTGCCCCCATATTATTTAATAAAGTGGCAACATCAATAATTTCAGGTTCTTTTGCAGCGTTTTCGATTACCGTACGACCTTCTGCCCGAACAGCTGCCAACATAATATTAATCGTTGCACCTACACTGGCAACGTCCAAGTAGATTTTCGCACCTTTTAATTCCTCTGCACGTAAATAGATGGCACCATGTTCGTTTGTAACCTTTGCCCCTAAAGCTTCAAATCCTTTAATATGCTGATCGATTGGACGCGGACCTAAAAAGCAGCCTCCTGGCAAACCAATAACTGCTTTTTTAAAGCGTCCTAACATTGCCCCCATTAAATAGTAAGACGCACGAAGTTTTTTTACATTTCCATTAGGTAAAGGAATTGCAAGCATATTTTTAGGATCTATCGTCATTTGACCATTTTCAAAACTAACTTCGCCACCAATTTCCTCCAACAATGCTTTTAGCGTCCAAGCATCTGAAATTTCTGGTATTCCACCAATAGTGACGGAAGAATTAGCTAAAATTGATGCGGGGATTAAAGCAACCGCACTATTTTTAGCTCCACTTATTTTGACTGTGCCTTTCAGACGGTTTCCGCCATTAATTTTATATACATCCATTGCGCGTTCTCCCTTA
Source organism: Lysinibacillus telephonicus (assembly GCF_003966145.1). GTDB lineage: Bacteria > Bacillota > Bacilli > Bacillales_A > Planococcaceae > Ureibacillus > Ureibacillus telephonicus. The sequence continues at coordinate 2,272 of NZ_RXNR01000047.1, read as the reverse complement.
TGATTGGAAAGTTTCACATATTATTTTCCTTACACTCTAAACTATCGCTCACTTTCTTAAAATAAGGTGATTAATTTCTTATTTTAATCATTACTATTATTATTTACCTTTTTTACATTTTAAAGCTCAATTTTAAAAAATTTTTCTCTATATATTATTTAATTTACAATTTTTGTTGACTGTTGGACTTGCCGCAATTGTATAAACCTTTTTCTTTTGGCACGGCAATTTTAAACACTTATTTTAAAGCACCTTAGTTTTAATAGAAAAATTATTTACTTTTTCTATTTTCCCAGTCAGCTAAAAACCCTTCAATCCCTTTATCTGTTAATGGGTGATGGAATAATTGTTTTAATACTTTAAATGGTGTTGTTGCAATATCAGCACCAGCTAATGCCACATCTGTAATATGTTGTGGGTGGCGGATAGATGCTGCAATAATTTCTGTTTCAATACCATGGATTGCAAACATATCTGAAATCGTAGCGATCAACTCAACACCGCTTTGACCAATATCGTCAAGTCGTCCAACAAATGGAGATACGTAAGTTGCACCTGCACGAGCTGCCATTAATGCTTGGTTTGCACTAAAAATAAGTGTAACATTTGTTTTAATTCCTTTTTCTGAGAAGAATTTACATGCTTTTAATCCATCTGGCGTCATTGGCAATTTCACTGTAATATTTGGTGCAATAGCCGCTAATTCCAAACCTTCTTTAATCATACCTTCTGCATCTAGTGAAATAACTTCACCACTAATAGAACCATCAACTAGTTCGGCAATTTCACGAAGACGATCGTGAAATGAAACGTTCGCTTCTTTTGCTACTAAAGATGGATTAGTAGTTACTCCTGATAAAATACCCCATGAATGTGCTTCTTTGATTTCTTCGAAGTTTGCTGTATCAATAAAAAATTTCATATTAGGTCCTCCCCTATTTTCACGTTATTTATATTACCAATATCAAAAACGAAGAGAAGGTCGATTGAAAAAACAATCGGACACTTCTCCTGCAAATCATTATAAGAAAAGCGTAAGCGCTCCGCCTAGAACCTCTTTTGGTGAAGACGCCACATCGTAAGCCTCGGACAGTTTTATGAGCCGCAAGTGCTTGCGCTAGACACTATTCAAAAATAAAAAGAAAAGCAGTGCATCATATTGTTTACATTATAGTAAACATTTTTCTACGAATTTTAAACCATTCTGCTTCCAATTTTTAAATTTCTTACGCTTTTTGTGAGCTGCCAAATTCACGCATTTTTCCAATTACCGTTGCTTTAATTGCATCGCGTGCTGGTGCTAAATATTTACGTGGATCGTACACTTTTTTATCATTTTCTAAAATTTCACGAATCACTTTTGTTGCTGCAATTTGGTTTTCAGTATTTACGTTAATTTTTGCTGTTCCTAAAGAAATTGAACGTTGAATATCCTTTGTTGGAATACCTGTACCACCATGTAATACTAATGGAAGATCAGTTAGTTTAGAAATTTCCTCCATTTCAGCAAAACCTAAGTTTGGTTCACCTTTATATGGTCCATGAACAGAGCCTAAAGCTGGTGCTAAGCAATCAATTTCAGTTTGTTCTACAAGTGCTTTACATTCTTGTGGATCTGCATAAATGATTCCACCGATTACACCATCTTCATCTCCACCAACTGAACCTAATTCTGCTTCTACTGAAACACCTTTTGAATGTGCGTATTCTACTACTTGTGTTGTAATTTTTACATTTTCTTCAAACGGATGATGAGAAGCATCAATCATTACAGAAGTAAAACCTGCGTCAACTGCTTCTTTACACTTTTCAAAGCTAGAGCCATGGTCTAAATGAATTGCTACTGGCACAGTAATTTTGTAGCTTTCCATTAATCCTTTAACCATGTTAACAACCGCAATGAATCCGCCCATATATTTACCCGCGCCTTCTGAAACCCCAAGAATAACTGGAGATTTCTCTTCTTCCGCAGCTAATAAAATCGCTTGTGTAAATTCTAAATTATTAATATTAAATTGCCCTACCGCATACCCTTCGCTTTTAGCCTTAATCAACATTTCTTTCATAGATACTAATGGCATCGATAATCCTCCTCGGACAGAAATTATATTTTCAAGTTATTTATTCCAGATTAACTATAGCAAAAACGATGTAGTCTCACAAGTGAGACTACATCGTTTTCTGCGCCGAAAGCGAAGCGACAGGCGCAAAATAACTTCCCCATTAGTACAGTACTTTTTTAGTTTTTTTAGCCCTTATCGTAGTCTCACAA
>NZ_RXNR01000046.1 GCF_003966145.1 Lysinibacillus telephonicus | reverse complement strand
AAAAAATTGGCAAGTTGAAATTTTAAATAGTTTAAGTTTTGGATATTCAAATGGTTTTTTAGAAGGAATTAATAATAAATCAAAAGTTTTGAAGCGCAATGCTTATGGTTTTAGAAGCTATAACACTTTAAAGCGAAAATTTTATTAAATAATTTATATAAGAAAATTGGGGTTCATTTAGGATAATCGGGGTGCCGTGTAATATCACTTCACCCCAACATTTGACATAGAACCTTTTTTATTAAAATAAGACACCCCCGGTAGCTTAATTAGAAAATAGTTTAGCAATAAATGAAATGAAAAATTATCGAAAAAAAGCAGCAATTTATACGTATTGGTATTGAGTGAAAGACCTATGCTTAAGTCCGATTCCGTTTTAAAACACGCTTCTTCATTGATTGATGGGTCTTTCAAAAATGACTTCAAAATATGCAGCAGCACCATATCCTTTAGTTGGTGGAGCGAAAATTTGGACAAATCTCCATCCTTCTTTCCCATGTTCGATAATAATATCTTGATAATCATCTTTTGGATTATTACCCCAAAAATTAAGTTCAATTCTTACAAATTTATATTCATACATTTTTTATCTCTCCAATGTAGGTTGTATTAGTAGTTATACGTATTAAACAAGTTAATAGTTTCAGAAAAACGAGCGAATTTGTTGTCGCAATTTATATTTAGAATAAAACCGATGAATCGGTAAACAAACGATTAATTATAAAACCCTTCAAACCTAAAATTTTCTGGCTTGAAGGGTTTTTGTTATGAAGGGATTTTCCTACCAACTATCTTTAGTTGTATGAATAAAACGACAAGAATACAAATGAACAGTATAAAAACATTTGTAAATCCATTTAAAATACTTATCTGTTCCTCGATATTATCTAATGTTAACCATTTTGTCACAGGAACAATTGCTGAAAAATTAACGATGGAAATTCCGAGTGCAGTACCGACAACCATACCTAAATTGCGCAGCAGTGCAATGGTACCACCGATGCTTCCTAAAAATGCTGCTGGGATATTTTCCATTATTAAATCATAATTAGGGGAGGTTAAAAGCCCCATTGAAATTCCTAAAACAGCTAGTATAACAATTATTGTCCACATTGGTGAATCCATATTAAGAAATGCAAAGAAGGTAAATGCAGCAATCATAAATAAAAGTGCAATCTGAACAACTTTATAAGAACCTATTCTTGCAGATATTGCTCCGCTAATTGGGCCGAAGAAGGAAAGGAATAGCGGATATATCATTAGCAATAAGCCGGAAGCTGTAGTTGAATATTCTAATACTCCTCTTAAATAAAAGGGGAGAACAACGATTGTCGCAAAACACGCTGCATAGCTGCCAATAATAATACATGATCCAATCTTAACAATCGGATGTTTAAAAATAGAAAGCTCTATAAATGGGGAATGATAGCGCTTTATCCATCTAATAAAAGTGAAAAGACTAAGTAATCCAATACCTACGATTACAACTTGCTTTAAATGGAAGATACCTTCACCAATTTGACTTAAGACAAAGACGATAAGAGTAATTGAAAATGCGAATAATGATGCACCGATAAAATCAAATCGAATTTTGGTGCCTCTAGGGTCACTAGGAATAAAGTGAATCGCAACGATTAAGGCACATAGTACAAAAGGTAATTGAATCAAAAAAAGGGTGTTCCATGAAAACCAATTAATTAAAATTCCGCCAACAGGTGCTCCAAGCAACCCTCCAATTCCTACCGAAGTTCCAATTAACCCTAAAGCTTTTACTCTTTTTTCGGTGGGGACATTTTCTGTAATAATCACCATATTGACAGATTGCAGCATTGCGGCTCCAATTCCTTGTAAAATTCTTGATAGTAGTAAATAGATGATTGAATGAGACAAAAATGAAAAAAGTACACCAATGCCAAAAAAAATATACCCTGAGTTATGGATTGTTTTCCGTCCAAATTGGTCTGAAAGCTTTCCCATAATCGGCAGAAAAATCATTACACTTAATAAATAAGCAGTTACAATCCATTGAGAAAGACTTAGAGAAATTTGAAAATCGTTTGTAATATCAGTTAGCGCAATGTTCACTAGACCAGCGGAAAAATGGGATAAGAACGATCCTGGGATAACGGCTAATAAAATGGCAATCGTTGAAATTTCTGATGTTTTCCGATTTGGAATCATCGTTTCATACATTGCTGGATTTGAGCTGTTCTTCATTGTTTGCCTCCTTAACGACGAAACTAACTATGCAGGCGCAATGCAATTAAAGCTATTAATTTAGAGAAGGTCGTCCAATACTTTCAAATGATTGATTGGACAACCTTCTTGTATTTAAATTCGAATGAATGAAGTTTTATTGCTTTTTAATTCCTCGATAATTTCGTTTGATGTAGCTACTCTTCCGAAATGTGAATCTATGTTTTGTAATGCCGCTAAGTGGGCTTGTTCGGAATAAGCAGCACAACAATCCGAAATCATTGTGATATGATAATCCCTCATAAAGCCATCTCTTGCTGTACTGTCGACACATACATTTGTTGCCACTCCTGTAAAAAGTAAATTATTGATTCCAAAAGTTCTTAAAATGGAATCGAGTCGTGTATTATAAAACGCACTATATCGATGTTTGATAACAATCGTCTCAGTTTCAAGTGGGGCAACTACATGGAAATCTGCCCCCCAGGTATTTTTGCGGCATACTTGGTTATGTTCAACATTTTTTGTATTTCCTCTAGATACCCATGCTTCTGAATCAGTCGCATCTTCATGAATTGTTTGAATAAAAATAATTGGCAGATTTAATTCGCGAGCAGAGTGGATTAAATTTTGCAAATTGAGAATCATCTCTTTGACCATAGACGTATCTGCCCCTTGCTTGCCTAATGCACCATTTTGATCACAAAAATCATTTTGTACATCAACAACAATTAATGCTGTTTTTTGTAACGATAGAGAATTTATTTCATTCATAAAAACTTCCTCCTCATAGTTATTCTTTATTTACAAATTGCATATCGATTAATTCTTGATATACATAGCCATCAGTATAAATACCGGTTTTTTCTACAACATCAAATACTCTTTCAACAGATTCTTCACTAATGAAGCCATCCTCACTCCATAAATTATCTTCATAAGCACGGTCAAGGGCAGCTTGTAAGCTAGCTTCTTCTGTAGTAGGGAACTCTGCTTTTAATACTTCCATTGCTTTTTCTGGATTTTTTGCAACTAGCTCTAATCCTTTTACGATAGCGTCTACAAATGCTTGTACTGTTTCAGGGTCCTCATCAATAGTCGACTTTTTAACACTAATAACTGAATACGGATAGTCGCCTAAATCTGTAAATTTATAGAAAGGCTCATTCCAAATTCCTAAATCAAGTCCACTTTTTATTTGCGGTTCTGAGCCGTTTGCAATATCTGCCGCACCATTTTGAACCAATGAAACAACGGCAGCTGGGTCAGCGGGTTCTTCAAGCTTTACATCTGTTGACGGATCTAAACCAACCTCCATTAAGAGCCACCTAGTTAGTAGGTTTAAACTTCCACCATATCGACCTGCGGCAATTGTTTTTCCTTCAAAATATGATTTTAGTGTTGCTGGCTCTGTAGTTGGCTGGTAGTTTAGTTCAGTTGCTGCCATTAAGTAAACATTCGCGCGGTTAACGACGTTGACAACAGAAACAATTGGATCTGAGCTTCCGTTATTTGCCATTTGATTGGATTCTGGCCCTCCAATATTTCCCCAAGCTTCACCACTTACAACGGTTGTTACATGGGCGCCGCCAGTTGCAGTAATGATTTCAACATCTAATCCGGCTTCTTCAAAATATCCTTCATGGACTGCAGCGTAGAGTGGTAAGTAGCCGATGGAATGTACAGGTTCAGCAATGACTAATTTTTCCACTTCTTCTGATTGTGTTGAAGAGCATGCTGCTAAACTTAGAAGTAGAAAGAGAGATAATACACCAATTAATGATTTCTTTAGTTTCTTCATAGGATTTCCCCCTTTAAATATTGAAATTAGTTGCCTCTTGTTAATAGCTTTTCTAAGTAAACTGTTGCCACATACATTAGCGTTGATAGGATAGATAACGCAACAACACCGACCCAAACGAGATTCGTATCCATAATTTGACCAGCATATAAAATCATGCGGCCTACACCGTGTCTTGAGGCAATAAACTCTCCAACAATTGCACCGGCAAGAGCAAGTGCAATATTGATCTTTAAGCTACTAATAATCCAAGGCATAGAAGATGGGATTACAACTTTAGTGAACACTTGATGTTTTTTAGCACCTAAAGAGAAAAGTAGGTTTTCTAAATCATAATCTATTGCTTTCACACCGCTAAATGCAGCAAGTGCAGTAACGATAACAACCATTAAAAATGCGAGCATTACTTTTGAGCCAAATCCGATACCAAGTAAGATGACAAGAACAGGGGCAAGCGCCAATTTTGGAATCGAGTTAAACGCTACTAAATATGGTTCTGAGATGCGGGAGTAAAGAGGGGACCACCAAAATGAAAGACCAATACACGCTCCAATAATAGTGCCTAGAATAAAACCGATAATCGTGGAGCCAGACGTATAAACGATGTCAAACAAAAGTGTACCTTCAGTTAATGCAATCCAAGTCGTTTGAACAATGATGATCGGGCTGCTCCAATAATAGGTATCTAAAATTCCAAAGCGAGTAAGCAACTCCCAAAGTACAATAATTCCTACTCCGAGTATTACTTGTCCTACTATTGTTGCTTGCTTCATCTTCTTTTTTATTTCTTCTTCATCTTTAATGACAACAGTTGAAACAGGTGCTGACTTTTGAAATAATGTTTTATCAGTTATAATTTCAGCAGAATTTTTCATAAAAAATTACCTCCTTTTAAAAAATCAATACAAACAGCCGTGGATTAGTTGACCTGATGTTTTATTAAACAATCTTTGAATCATTTTCTTCGTCTTTTAACAAATTCAATAAAAGTTGTTTTAATTCAACAAATTCTTTTGAGGCCATAGTTTCTTCGCTGCGATGTCTAGGTAAATTAACTGTTACTTTCGTTTTTAAACGACCAGGTCTAGGTGATAATACATAAATATCATCTGAGAGGTAAATTGCTTCATCAATATCATGTGTTACAAATAAAACGGTTTTCTTTAAATCCGTCCAGATTTGAAGCAACCAATTTTGCATGACTAAACGTGTTTGAGCATCGAGTGCACCAAATGGTTCGTCAAGCAAAATAATATCGGAATCGTATAATACTGTTCTAAGTAGAGCTGCACGTTGCTTCATACCACCAGATAATTCTCTTGGATAGTGCTTTTCAAATCCTTTAAGGCCATATTTGTGCATTAATGGAAGGGCCTTCGCTTCGCTTTCAGACTTTTTATATCCTTTTACTTCTAACCCTAAAATAACGTTTTCTAGAATTGTCCGCCAAGGAAGTAATAAGTCTTTTTGCAGCATGTATCCTACATGACCGTTCTCTCCAATAATATTTTTTTCATCAAGCAGCACCTGCCCCATAGTGGGTTTAATCAAACCTGCAATAATGTTGAACAGTGTAGACTTTCCACAACCACTTGGACCAATAATGCTAACAAAGCGTCCTTCTGGAATTTGAAGTGTGACATCCCGCAAAGCGATGAATTCTTTTCCATTCTTTTTAAAAATTTTTGTGTTATTTACTATTTCCAACTTAAATCGCCCTTCCATAATCGCCCTCTCCTTTATGTTAGTTTTTATAACATGATTAAAAGGTAACATAGCATGTTTTATTTTGAAAATCTTAATTTCAAATAAAATCTATTTGAAATTCAAATAATAAGTACAAAAAAATTGATTATTAGATACTTTAAGGTTATTTTTATGTTAATAAATATGACGCGAAGGGGTGGTGGAATGGATTTGAAACATTTAAAAAATTTTATGGTTATAGTTGAAGAAGATGTAAATATGTCCAAAGCAGCAAAACGGTTGCATATTTCACAGCCTCCTCTTAGTCAGCAAATGAAGATTATTGAAGAAACTCTTGGAATTGAGTTGTTTGAAAGAAGAGGAAGGAAGCTTGATTTAACTCCCCATGGCAAGATTTTATATGAACGAGTGAAGAAAATTATCAATTTATACGATGAAATGAAAACGGAAATGACTGAATTGGGAAAGGGGGTAAAAGGGCAAATAACATTAGCAGTATCTATTTTCTATAGTGCAATCTTTCAGTCTTCTATTTTATTTGAACGAATTAAACAGTTTTGCAGAGATTATCCGAATATAAAAATTAAAATTGTTCATACTGACGGCAATCAGCTTTTTACGAGAATGGATGCTAGAGAAATAGATTTAGTTATTCTTAATCTTCCAGTCGATGAAGGTGTCTTTGAATATATTCCTCTTGAAAAACAAGATTTTGTTTTTATAATGCCTGCTTCATGGGAATTAAATTTGCCATCATTTGAAATTCCTTTTAGGAAAATTGAGCAATTTCCTCTAATGTTACTTAAAAGAGATACCGGATATGGCCTTTATGAGAAAGTATTGGAACATTGTGAGCGTCATCAATTTACTCCGAACTTGGTTGTTGAAAGTAATAACATATTAACAATAATCGCTATGGTAGATGCGGGTATTGGCGCAACAATTTTACCACAATCCGTTCTAAAGCAGTTTCCAAATCAAAATTTAAAAGCATATCAATTTTCAGATACAAAGTTTTACTCTGAATCTATCCTTATGTGGCTCAAGGAGCGATATTTAACTGAAGCAACACAAATATTTCTAAATTATTTTGATAAACCAAATATAGTGAAAGAATTGAATAAAATAGAACAATCGATGAGAGTAGGAGATTTCTAGCCTTTTATGTATTTTATGTCTTGGAAGGGAAGAAGAAAATAAAAACCCCAAAAAATCAAAAGAATTTTGGGGTTCGTAGTATTTAAAAAGAAAGAGAACTATACATTTTATATTAACTAGGCCTGCACAGCTTCATTGTCATTTTTTGGAGAGACTAGAGCAAAGCGTTCCCATTTTCGACTTCTCCATCTAAATAAAACAATGATTGCACGAGTCCATTCATCAGCGGCGATTGCCAGCCAAACACCAACTAATCCCATATCTAAAACGAACACTAGAAGGTATCCTAGTGGAACGCTCATACAGACCATAGATAGGAATCCGATTTTAACAGGGAAGCGAGCATCTCCTGTAGCACGTAATGTATTAATAATTGTGATATTAATAGTACGCCCTGTTTCAAGTAATAGACTTAATACTAATACTGAAACACCGAACTTTATTACTTCTGGATTTGTTGTAAAAAGGCCTATCAGTTGTTCACGGAAAATTGTAACGAGTGAGGCCATTGCGATAGTAATAACAATTGCAATTCTTACACTAAACCATAACTGTTTGTAAGCCAGATCTTTTTCCCCTGAACCAACAAGGCGGCCGACGATAATGGATGTACCCATTCCGATTGCAATTGCAAATAGATAAGTAAACATTGAAATATTATTTGCGTATTGTCGGGCAGCTAATGCCTCTGCTCCAAGATACGTCACATAGTACAAGAAAATAATTTGACATAGTTGATACAAAATTTGTTCAAAGGCACTTGGTAAACCGATAGATAAAATTTTACGCACATACTCTTTTGAGAACGTAAAATAATATTCAAACTTGATTTTAATCTCCAACACTTGATATAAAAGCCAGAAGAAAATAAATACAGCAATTAATCGGCTAGCTACTGAAGAAATAGCTGCACCTTGTACTCCTAGCTCTGGTGCACCAAATGAACCGAAAATTAAAATATAGTTTCCGACTACATGAATCACATTCATTCCAAGTGATACGTACATTGTTTGTTTTGTCCAACCGTGTACACGAATAATTGCGGCTAGTGAGTTGATGATGGCTTGTAAAAAGAGACCTCCACCTACAATAATTAAATAGTGTTGTGCATGTTCAAGTACTGGTCCTTGCAAATTCATCATTACCATAAGCTGGTTGGCTGATAAAATAAAAACAGCAGACATAATAAGACCAACGCACAAATTTAGTGTTACTGCCAGCGCTGAAATTCTAGCTGCTTCAAAAAATCGGCGAGATCCAAGATATTGAGAGACAACAATTGCCGCACCGTTTCCGACAACTTCCAAAATTAATATTGCAATGTGTATATATTGATTAGCTGTCCCCACACCAGATACCGCGTCATCTGAAACCGCACTGAGCATAAAGGTATCAGCAAGACCCATCAACATAAATAAGAAAACCTCTAAAAAAATCGGCCAAGTTAAATGAAATAAACTTAACTTCTCTTGAGGTTTTTGAATTGTTTCGTTCATGATGTCCCTCTTTCTAAAGTATTTTAATAAGAAAATATATTACCATAAAAGTTATGAAAAAAGTGTGTAGTTAAAAAAATTGTTAAAATGAAAACGTTTTAAATTAAGGGAGGATGTAATGAGAATTATTTACTATAAAAACTTACTAAATAATTATAGAAATATAGCTTGTATTACAGGGGGAAACTTCCAATTAGAATAGTCGTTTATATTAATTGTATTAATTTAATTGGAGGTTACTTAATTGACATTAATATTTTTATTAGGCCTAATAGGGGTAGTGCTAATTTTATTTTTTAAATCATCTGTTGTCAGTTTTCTTGGAGAAAATAATAAATTTGGAATGGTACTAAAAAATACAAGTTGGTTTCAAAACTTTTGGATTTCGGGTCTCTTTTTATTTTTCATGAATGGACTTCTCTTTTTTCTAACTTGTTTAGTACTTTACATATTAATGGCCTTCTTAATTCCTTATGTTCATTTAATTGTAATGGCTGTTGCAGTGATTACAAGTCTTGTATTATGGAGCATAATCAACAAATCTTGGCAAGGTAAGAGAAAAGATCGTCTAAAAATGGCAGCGATAGGAAGCAGCTTTTATTTAATATTAACAGTAATTTTTCTTTACAAGTATGTAACGATCGAGCCATATTTTCCAGGTGATGATACATTTATGAGAGCGCTTGGATTATTCCTTGCTATTATGGTAACTTTTGTTGCATTTACTGCTTGTTTTGTAATTACAGGATTTTCCAAAGGCAAGGCACAAATACAGTTTCATGCATAAAGTATAATTCCCAGGCAAAGGTAGAAAATAACTTAGAAAAACTTAAGAATCCTTTACTGCGCATAGCCTTTATCCTTGTGATAATCGACAAAACTTACATGTTTGAGAACTAAGGGCTGTCGCTTATCCCCAAAAGTACTTTTTACGTCCATGTTGACACTAGTACGCCGAAATATCTGAACTAACAAGTTTTTTCGTTTTCGAGGGAAGGTAAAACGCGTCAATGAGCTGATAATTTAAATAAAGAGAAGAGGGACAACATGGGAATAGGATGGAATTTTGATAATAGCTATGCACGTCTACCAAACTCTTTTTACGCTAATGTAGAATTAAACCCTGTAAGTTTACCGAAGTTAATTAAATTAAATAAAACGTTAGCCGAAGATCTTGGATTAGACATTGATAAATTGCAAAGCGAAAAAGGTGTTGAAATACTTGCAGGTAATACTGCACCAGAAGGAGCACAGCCTCTAGCACAAGCATATGCGGGCCATCAATTTGGCCATTTTACAATGCTCGGGGATGGTCGAGCTTTGCTATATGGCGAGCAAATTACTCCAAAAGGTGAGCGATTTGATATTCAATTAAAAGGTTCAGGTCGTACACCTTTTTCTCGAGGCGGAGATGGTCGAGCTTCACTTGGTCCAATGCTGCGAGAATATATTATTAGTGAAGCAATGTATGCATTAGGTATACCAACTACACGTAGTTTAGCTGTTGTCACAACTGGCAATACAATTATTCGTGAAACAGAGTTGCCAGGAGCTATTTTAACGAGAGTTGCTTCAAGCCATATTCGAGTTGGAACATTCCAATACGTTGCGAATTGGGGAAGCTTTGAAGATCTACAGGTATTGGCTCACTATACAATTTTGCGTCACTACTCTTCAATTCCCAATAGTGATAACCGCTATCTTCGTTTACTTCAGGAAGTTATTAAGCGGCAAGCAGATTTAATTGCAAAATGGCAGCTTGTTGGTTTTATTCATGGTGTAATGAATACCGATAATATGACAATAAGTGGGGAAACAATTGATTACGGTCCGTGCGCCTTCATGGATACTTATGATCCTGCCACAGTATTTAGTTCGATTGATACTCATGGGCGGTATGCATATGGAAATCAGCCAATAATTGGAGGGTGGAATTTAGCCCGCTTTGCTGAATCACTCATTCCTCTTCTTCATGAAGATGAAGACCAAGCTCTTGAACTAGCCCAAAATGAAATATCGAAATATATGGGGTTATATGAAGATTATTGGCTTGCTGGAATGCGATCAAAGTTAGGGTTGTTTGATGAAGAAGAAGAGGATAAAAACCTAATCGATGCACTGCTTAATTTGATGCAACAATATAAAGCAGATTATACGAATACATTCCGGGCGTTAACACTTAATGAACTCGAGGATAGTCCATTTTATGGCAAGGAAGAATTCAATCAATGGTTTGAAAAATGGCAAGCAAGAATGGCGAGGCAGCAGCAATCTAAAGAAGATTCTATACAGTTGATGAAGGATAGCAATCCATCCGTTATTCCTCGCAATCATCGTGTTGAAGAGGCATTAGAAGCAGCGGTTGAAAAAGGTGATTTTAGTGTGATGGAGCAATTATTAAAAGTTCTATCCAACCCTTATGCATATTCAGCAGAGCAAGATGATTACTGCAAGCTTCCTGAGCCATCAAATATTCTGTATCGTACATTTTGCGGAACTTGATTTTAAATTAATTTTTTTATTGTATGATTCAATTGCACAATGGAAATAAAATAATATGTTGAAATATGATACTTTTCAAAGGAGAATAGCTCATGGAAAAAATTGAAGTAGGCGAGGTTTTCACAATTACAGACGACAATGAAGAGGAGTTAGAGGTAGAAGTATTAGCTTCGATAAATATTGAAGGAACAGAGTATGTTGCTGTGAGCTTTGTAGAAGATTTAAAAGAAGAAACGGAAGAAGATATTGACGTTTTCTTTTTGAAAGTTGACGATGAGGGCGACTTTAGTGCTATCGAAAGCGATGAGGAATTTGACAAAGTTTCCGCTGCCTTTGATGAAATAATGGAAGATGATGAATAATTTTTATACAATAAAAAGCGTTTCCAGTAGGAGACGCTTTTTTAGTGGGTAAAATTAAAAATTTACTACTAAACATTTATAATATTGCATAAAATAACTATTATGACTCATGGTGCAAAGACCAATATAATTGGACAAGCTGTTTCTCATACATAAAATGTTTTTTATAAAAATAAATGTGCTTCTCTGGATCAATATGCTCATAAAACTTAGCTAATGTACCATATAAACTTGTCAATTGAAGAAGTTGTGCCAAACGAGGATCCATAGTTTCTCTCCTTTTAATTATGTTATCAAAACAACATATGCAATATAGGTAGCAGTGCATAGGCAATAAACTACAATAATTTTTATTGATATATTCAATTACGGGAGAGCATCATACTAATAACTTTAGTATGATAAATTTTTTTATTTATAAAATACAGTATTATTTACATACCCTATATGGGTATCTTATAATGTGAATACCGAATGGAGGTTGGTGAAACTGGATAAAATAAACGACGAAAAATTCGAATTGGAATCATGCAGAAAAAGTCATCATCCAGAGCATGTTAAGAAAGATTTAACGACTCGTTTAAATCGAATCGAAGGTCAAATTCGCGGGATTAAAGGCATGGTTGAAAGAGATGTCTACTGCGATGATATCATCACTCAACTTGCGGCAACTCAATCAGCTTTAAATAGCGTAGCAAAAGTTCTGCTGCAAGGACATTTAAAAGGCTGCGTTGTTGACCGTTTAGCTGAAGGGGATGAAGAGGTGCTCGATGAATTATTAATAACTATTCAAAAACTAATGAGAAGATAAAAATAATAATTTTTTTTACAAAAAATATACCCCTGTATAGTATCTATTAAACTTAATTATAAAGGAGAATAAACTATGGAAAATGTAACACTAAACGTTAAAGGAATGTCTTGTGGCCATTGTGTAAAAGCTATTGAAGGAAGTGTTGGTTCATTACAAGGTGTTGAACAAGTAAAGATAAACTTAGAAGCTGGAAAAGTGAACATTGCATTTGATCATGATAAAGTAACATTAGATGAAATTAAAGAAACAATCGATGATCAAGGCTATGATGTAGTATAGTAACAGCCATTTTATATATTGAGCGAAAGAGTGCTTAAAAAGCACTCTCTTTCACATTTTTTAAATACCCTATGCAGGTATATGGGGAGAGGTGAAATAATGAGTAATGAAGTAAAAGAAACGAGTCTACAAATTACCGGAATGACATGTGCAGCCTGTGCAAATCGGATAGAAAAGGGATTAAACAAAATTGATGGAGTTGAAGAAGCTAACGTCAACCTAGCTTTAGAGAAATCTGTTATAAAGTATAATCCTGAGAAGGTAAGTCAACAAGAATTTGAAAAGAAAATTGAAGCATTAGGCTACGGTGTTGTAAAAGATAAAAAGGAATTTGCTATAACAGGAATGACGTGTGCTGCTTGTGCCAATCGAATAGAAAAAGGACTCAATAAAATGGAGGGCGTAACGCTAGCAAATGTTAACTTAGCGCTTGAACATGCCACTGTAGAATATTATCCATCTCAAGTTTCCGTCGCGGACATTGTGGGAAGAGTAGAGAAATTAGGTTATCTTGCACATTTAAAGGAAAATGAGCAAGATACAGTAGATTTCCGTGAAAAAGCAATTCAAAAACAAAAACAAAAATTCATTATTTCAGCGATTTTGTCTTTGCCGCTTTTATGGACAATGGTTGGTCATTTCTCTTTTACTTCTTTTATTTACGTTCCAGCTATTTTAATGAATCCTTGGGTTCAAATGATATTAGCAACACCAGTACAATTTATTATAGGGTGGCAGTTTTATGTAGGTGCTTTTAAAGCATTGAGAAATCAAAGCGCCAACATGGATGTCCTCGTTGTTATCGGAACTTCTGCTGCTTATTTTTATAGTGTGTTTCAAACGATTCTATCTGGTGAACATCATCATGCGCAGCTTTATTTTGAAACAAGCGCAGTTCTGATTACCTTAATTCTTTTAGGAAAGTTATTTGAAGCGAAAGCAAAAGGACGTTCATCTGAAGCAATTAAGAAATTAGTGGGACTACAAGCGAAAACAGCTTTAGTTGTTCGGGGCGGGATAGAAAAAGAAGTCCCACTGGAAGAAGTAATTATCGGAGATACGATTTTAGTAAAACCCGGTGAAAAAATCCCAGTAGATGGTGTAATTGTAGAAGGGAATACAGCTGTCGATGAATCGATGTTAACAGGTGAAAGTCTTCCAATTGATAAAACAGTCGGCTCGTTAGTCTATGGATCAACAATTAACAAAAATGGTTTTGTAAAGATGACTGCTACAAAGGTTGGTAGAGATACAGCTCTATCTCAAATTATAAAGGTAGTGGAAGATGCACAAGGCTCAAAAGCTCCTATTCAACGACTTGCTGACAAAATTTCAGGTATATTCGTTCCAATCGTTATAGGAATTGCAATTATTACTTATATTATCTGGCTTGTATTTATTACACCTGGAGAATTTAGCTCTGCACTGGAAGCTTTAATTTCAGTTCTTGTAATTGCTTGTCCATGTGCACTTGGTTTAGCAACTCCTACTTCAATTATGGCTGGTTCAGGCCGAGCAGCTGAATTAGGAATTTTATTTAAAGGTGGGGAGTATCTAGAACAAACACAGCATATAAACACTGTTGTGCTAGATAAAACTGGAACTGTTACGAAGGGGAAACCTGAATTAACAGATGTTTATGCAGAGGAACATATCAGTGAAAGATTATTTCTTTCTTTTATTGGATCTGTTGAAAAACAATCAGAACATCCTCTTGCCCAAGCAATTGTTCGAGGAATACTAGAACGTGGAATAGAACTAAGAGATGTTAAAGAATTTGAGGCAATTCCTGGTTATGGAGTAAAAGGAATTGTAAATCAAAAAGCAGTTGTAGTAGGTACTCGCCAATTAATGAATCAAAACAATATTGATATTACTTCAATATTGAACATGATGGAAGAATTAGAAGCCAACGGGAAAACAACAATGTTAGCAAGTATAAATGGTCAATATGCGGGTTTAGTGGCTGTCTCTGATACAATCAAAGAAACTTCAAAAAAAGCAATAAAACGTCTTCAAGAAATGAACATAGAAGTTATTATGATGACAGGTGACAACGAGAGAACTGCAAAAGCCATTGCTGCTCAAGTTGGAATTGGACAAACAATAGCTGAAGTTTTACCAGAAGGAAAAGCGGAAGAAGTAAAGAAACTTCAGTCAACAGGTAAGAAGGTTGCCATGGTTGGCGATGGAATTAATGATGCACCTGCATTAGCTGTAGCAGATATAGGAATGGCAATCGGAACAGGTACAGATGTTGCTATGGAAGCAGCAGACATCACTTTAATCCGTGGTGACTTAAACAGTATTGCAGATGCTATCATCATGAGTCATAAGACAATGATTAATATTAAACAAAATTTATTCTGGGCATTTGGTTACAATATCATAGGAATTCCAATTGCAGCTGCTGGATTCCTTGCTCCTTGGGTAGCGGGCGCTGCAATGGCATTTAGTTCTGTATCAGTAGTCCTAAACGCACTAAGATTACAAAGAGCAAGGCTAGATAAGTAAAGATAATTTTAACCTTTTATCATCAAACTATTAGGAAGCTATTCATTTAGCTTCTTTTTTATTCAAAAAAGCATCTTTAATTTGGACTAACTTTATGAATAGAAAATAGTTTAAGGTCAATCCTTAAAGTAAAAGTTGAACTGATTTTGTTCAAAAAACTTTAGGAGGCATATGATGAAGAACAAATTATTGTTGCTAATAACTTCACTCTTTGCAACTATTTTGCTAACAGCTTGCGGCTGGAATGATACGAACAATGGTGATACGTCGGAAACTGGGACAACTGTCACAAATAACAATGAAGAAATGGATAAACATGAGGATGGGGATACAGCACTCCCGAATCACTCAAGTACAGGTGATGTTCCAGAGGGATTAAAAGAAGCTGAAAACCCTAAATTTCCAGTCGGCAGTAAAGCTACTATTAAAGGAGATCATATGGAGGGAATGCTTGGATCTGAAGCAACAATTGTAGGGGCTTACGATACAACTGTTTATTCAGTTTCCTATACGCCGACAAATGGAAATGAATTTCAAGAAAATCATAAATGGGTTATTAAAGAAGAAATAAAGGGATATGGAGAAGAAACTCTTGACCAAGGTGCAGAAGTAGTCATTAATGCTGATCACGAACCAGGCATGCTAGGTGCAACTGGTGTTATTGATACAGTGGAAGATACAACAGTTTATATGGTAAATTTCACATCTACTACGGGAGAAACAGTAGCAAATCATAAGTGGTTAAAAGAAAGTGAATTATCTGCAGAGTAACACTTGTAAAAGTCCAATTCATAAAATTTATGAATACTTTTTAATGCAAAATTCACATAACATAGTGATGTAAATTTCATGTTATTTTTATAAAATCAAAAATTAGAATATATTTACCGTATATTCGTTGAAAATTGATTGTTCGAGCGGTTTATGGATATTTATTTTTGAAATGAATAAATAATTTCTATGTTTTATCATTTTTTATTAATTTTCCCTTTGAAATTTTTTAAATAGTCTGATAAAATCGGATAACACTGATTTGATTTTATAGAATCTTTTCAGCGACTATCCGAAAAAGAGGGAAATATAAATGAAGTACTCAAATAAGATATTAAATACTCCATCATCATTCATTCGAAATATACTAAAGGTGACAGATGCACCTGACGTCATTTCGTTTGCTGGAGGTTTACCAAATCCAATTTCATTTCCAATTGATGATTTGCAAAAATCGATTAATCATGCAATCGAAGAAAATGGTGCGAAATTATTCCAATATTCAACTACTGAAGGTTATTTGCCGTTACGCCAATATATCGTCGAAAAATATAAGAAAAGTCACGGTTTAGACTTTGATCCAGAAGATATTTTAATTACAACTGGTTCTCAACAGGCGTTGCAATTAATATCACAAGTACTTATTAATAAAGGCGAAGGAATAGTGATGGAGGAACCTGGTTATTTAGGTGCTATCCAAGCATTCACTTTAGCCGAACCTAGTTTTTATACAGTTGTATTAGATGAAGATGGATTAAATGTAGAACAATTAGAAGATACACTAAAAAATAATCGGAATATTAAATTTATTTATACTGTACCTAATTTCCATAATCCAACTGGAATTACGTACTCAAGGGAAAATCGTGAAGCCGTTTATGAAGTAGTTAAAAACTATGATGTTGTATTAATTGAAGACGATCCGTATGGGGATTTAAGATGGCATGGTGAACAATTGCCATATATCGGTGCTGGTCGTTTAGAAAATTCTGTGTTGCTTGGTTCATTCTCGAAAGTCGTAACTCCAGGGATGCGCCTAGGCTATATCGTAACGAAAAATAAAGAGTTAATGCACCATATTAATACAGCGAAACAGGCAACAGATTTGCACACAAATATTTTCTCTCAAATTATTATTCATGATTATTTAGTAAATAATGATTTAGACTCTCATGTAAAGAAAATAATTAACCTTTACCAAACGCAAGCAAATACAATGCTGAATGCAATGGCTAAATACTTCCCATCTACTGTGAAATATACAAAACCGGATGGAGGTATGTTCATTTGGGTTACATTAGAAGAGGGAACATCGGCTCTTGATTTCTTCTATAAAGCGATGGAAGAAAAAGTTGCCTTTGTACCTGGAGATCCATTCTATACTAGTAAAACAAACGTAAATACATTGCGGTTAAATTATACAAACTCTTCTCCAGAAATGATTGAGGAAGGGATTAAACGTTTAGGGAAAATTTTATATTCTCTAACCTCTGAAAAGCAAATAGTGTAAGTAACAATGCAGGCTTAGTCAAACTTTTGACTATGTCCTGCTTTTTTATTTATTGTGTATGAACCTTGAAAATTATATATAAGTGAATTATTATATAAGCGGATTGTTATATATTTTTTGCTACTTAATTGGAGGTGAATATTTTGCAGGAAGTAGTGAAAGAAATAGATGAAACAGCGTCCATCTTAAAGCTTTTAGGTGATAAAACACGTTTAACGATGATTAAAATGCTGGAATCCCATGATTATTGTGTTTGTGAATTTGTGGAAGTTTTTAAGGTGAGCCAGCCAGCTATTAGTCAGCATGTAAAAAAATTAAAGGATGCTGGGTTAGTTCAAGAAACAAAAAAAGGGCAATGGGTTATTTATTCTTTGAATAGGCAGTGTAAGTATTTTCCGATTATACAAAGTTTACTTCATCATCTCCCTAATCAAGACTTTCATCTACAAAAACTTAAAGAACAAGGATTGCGCATCTCATGTAAGTAGGAGGAGGGAGTTTGTTGATTACTCCAATATTGGCATCATTCATTTTTTTAATAACACTAATTTTTGTCATCTGGCAGCCAAAGGGTTTAAATATAGGCTGGACTGCATGTGGAGGAGCTGTACTGGCATTAATAGTTGGTGTGGTAGATTTTCATGATGTAGCTGAGGTTGTCGGAATTACATGGAACGCGACTTTAACATTTATTGCAATTATTTTAATCTCGATTATATTGGATGAGATCGGATTGTTCGAATGGGCAGCATTACATATGGCAAGAATCGCAAAAGGTAATGGCATTAAAATGTTTGTCTATGTGAGTATTTTAGGTGCAGTTGTTTCTGCGTTATTTGCAAATGATGGAGCTGCCTTAATCTTAACGCCTATTGTTTTAGCAATGGTAAAAAATTTAAACTTCAAAGAAAAATTAATTTTCCCATTTATTATGGCAAGTGGATTTATAGCAGATACGACTTCTTTGCCATTTATCGTGAGTAACCTGGTAAATATAGTATCAGCAGACTACTTTAATATTGGTTTTGCAGAATACGCCTCAAGAATGATCATCCCTAACATTTTTTCATTAATTGCGACTATTACTGTTTTACTAATTTATTTCAGAAAAAATATTCCAACTAATTATGATTTATCAAAATTAAGAATTCCGAAAGAAGCAATAAAGGATTATAAAATGTTCCGACTTTCATGGTTTGTGCTTGGAATATTATTAATTGGTTATTTTACGAGTGAATTTATTCATATTCCTGTTTCCTTTGTGGCGGGTATAATTGCAATCTTTTTCATATTAATGGCTAGAAGAAGCAAAGCTGTTAATACAACAGCTGTTGTTAAAGGAGCGCCATGGAATATCGTATTTTTCTCAATCGGAATGTACGTTGTAGTTTACGGAATGGGCAATGCATGGTTAACAGCTTCCTTGGCTGGTGTCATTGAATTTTTTGCAGAACAGGGTCTGTTTGTAGGTACAATGGCGATGGGCTTTATTGCAGCATTCTTATCTTCGATTATGAACAATTTGCCGACTGTTATGATTGATGCCTTAGCAATTGCAGAGACGAATACAACAGGAATTTTAAGGGAAGCACTAATTTATTCGAATGTAATTGGATCTGACTTAGGACCAAAAATTACACCAATTGGGTCACTTGCAACATTAGTGTGGCTTCATGTTCTTTCTCAAAAGGGCGTGAAAATCTCATGGGGAACGTATTTTAAAACGGGTATTGTGTTAACAATCCCAATTCTGTTCTTTACATTATTAGGTTTATACTTAACTCTTATCGTATTTTAATAACATTTTTAAGGAGACAAGCATGAATAAAAAAACGATTTACTTTTTATGTACAGGAAATTCTTGCAGAAGCCAAATGGCAGAAGGATGGGCAAAAAAACTTTTACCCACTGACTGGGAAGTGAAGAGCGCGGGCATAGAAGCACATGGAATCAACCCGAATGCTATTAAAGCTATGAATGAAGTAGGAATTGATATTTCAAATCAAACTTCTGATATTATAGATATTGAAATATTAAACAACGCAGATTTAGTTGTTACATTATGCGGCGATGCAGCAGACAAATGTCCAGTTACACCCCCTTCGGTTAAACGGGAACATTGGGGCTTTGATGATCCAGCAAAAGCTCAAGGAACTGATGAAGAAAAATGGGCATTTTTCCAGCGTGTTCGCGATGAAATAGGTGAAAGAATTAGACACTTTGCTGCAACAGGGGAATAACAAAAAGTACTTGCTAGATGTCTCATCTATAGTTTTAAAGAACAGGCAATAGAAATAATTCGCGCTTAATTGCCGCATGAGATGTAAGGGGGTTACCCATATCTCATGCGACAAGCCCGAATTTACCAAGATGTTAATTGTTTTTATTATTTTCATCCGTACAGCATTGCTCGTTACTATTTCCATCACAGCAATTAATTTTTTCCTCTTCTATTTCAATAATTTGAATGTCACAGCAATCTTTCTTTTTTTGACTTCCTTTAAAAAGTGATAGGATATTCATTTTTTCACCTCCTTTTAAAATTCAATTATTAAAAATAAATACCCTGAGAAAGTAGCCATTAAAAACACGGATGTTATAAACGCTGTGATTAACTTCGTACTAAAAATACTCTTTAGCATAATAATTTCGGGTAGACTAGCTCCAGCACCACCAATTAACAATGCCATTGTCGGCGCGATGGGAAAACCGTTGGCAAGTAGTATTTGAGCCATAGGCAACATTGTGGACAACCGGATATATAGTGGTACACCAATAACCGCTGCTAATGGAATTACCCACCATTGATTTTGATCAGAAATTAAGTTTAGAAAATCAGTAGGTACAGCTTCTTTAATAATCGCCCCAACAAGTGCTCCGATAAGGATATAAACAAGCACAGTTTTTATTAATTCCCAAGTTTCTTTAAAGGACAGCTTAATATTAAGCAAAAGATTTCGTCTACGCTCTCGGTTTTGTTCTGGGATTGTTCCTTTAATAAAGACATTTTTTACATGCTCTTTGTAGTTTTTCTTATCTAAATACCAACCAATGATCATCGAAAAGATAAATGTTGTAATTGTGTAAATAATCGTTGCTTTAACACCATACATATAAGCCATGAGTGCAATAATCCATGGATCTAGCAACGGAGAACTAAATAAATAAGTCATAACTGTTTGAAAAGGAATATTTCGATTGAGCATTGTCACTAATAGTGGAATGGTAGAGCATGAGCAAAAAGGTGTGATAAATCCAAGAAATGCCCCTGCAAAATTTGCTACTAAAGTATTTTTGCTTCCCATCCATTTCTCGATTTTTTCAATAGGAGCATAGGCTTGCAAGAAACTGATTAAAAATGAAATTCCGATAAATAAAACTAATAAATTTTTACTTAATGAAAGAAACTCTATAAAGATTTTTGAAAGTAACTCAAACATAATTAAAAATTCCTCCATTATATTAATTTGTCTTATAATAGTTGTAATTTACAACTAATAGTTTTGGTTTGTTATTACAACCGTTGCAATATACAAGTATTAGTCTGAAAGAAAGGCTACTAACAGCAACTGCTGTTTTTCATAGCCTGTAAAAGTAGTTCTATACTTTCTAGCACTTGTTCACGTTTATCTGAAGGAATATGTGAAAGTATTTCAAAATTGTAGGTATTCATTTGATCTGTAATATCATTTTCATATTTTTCACCATCTTCGGTTAATGAAATAAGAACGTATCGACGATCGGTAGGGGATTGTGTTCGAGTAACCAAATTTCGCTCCACAAGTCCTTGGATATGTCGACTTAGCGTACTATTATCAAGCCCTAAAGAGGCTGATAGCTCATTTAATGTAAGCTGCTTTGCCCGTTGAATTTCAAATAAAATATGACTTTGAACTAATGTAACACCACAGCATTGTGCACCTTCTTTTTCAAGTAAACCAAAGCGTCGGATTAAAATTTGAAGCATTTCTCTAAGTTGTTGATGTTCTTTTCCAGCTTCAACTTTTTTCATATACTTTTCACCACACAGAGTAATTTATTAAGGTGATTGTATTATACAACTATTTGACGTGTCAACTAATATTTGCTATATTTTTTACAAATTATGATAGTAAGAGGGGAAATGGGAATGTCAGTTGAAATTAGAAATATGGTTGATAATGACTGGAAAAGTGTAAAAAACATTTATTTAGATGGGATTGCTACTGGAAATGCGACATTTGAAATTACTGCTCCTAGTTTCGACCAATGGAATCAATCACATCATCCTACTTGTAGATTCGTAGCGGTAATAGATAAAGAGGTTTAGGATGGGTTGCCTTAAGTGAAGTGTCAAGTCGTTGTGTTTATGCGGGAGTTGGCGAAGTAAGCATCTATGTATCGCCAAAAGCGAAGGGGAAGGGAATTGGTACAGCGTTGCTAACTAACCTTATTGAAGAAAGCGAAAGAAATGGTTTTTGGACTTTGCAATCTACAGTGTTGCTGGAAAATGAAGCGAGTATCCAACTACATAAGAAGGTAGGGTTTCGTATTGTTGGTACCCGTGAAAAAATAGGAAAGCTAAATGGTGTTTGGAGAGATACTGTGCTGTTAGAGCGTAGGAGTAAAGCATATATTTAGATGAAAAAGTAAGGGGGATGTTTATGCTGAGGAAAAAACTAACGGCACTAATTATGCTGGGAATGTGCTTAATCATAGCAGGATGTGCGAAAGAACAGTCAGTTTCACTGCCTGAGGATATCCCAGATTTTGTAAAAGTCGGTGATTTTGAATCCATTGATTGGGATCAAAAAGCAGTCATGTTCGGTGATAGCGGAATCATAGGAAATGAAAACAAATCAGGCGTTATCGGTGCAGGTATGCCAAGCCTAAACGGTCAAAAATGGATGTGGCACCTATGGGGAAACGATGAACCAGTTGGTAAAGAGCTCACAATCGTAGGCTTTCATAAAGAAACGAATTCTGTTCATCCAATATTGATGACAGGCTGGTCACTTCAACTTGGAGGTGAAAACAATGGAGCAAATGCACATGCACCTTCATCTGTTCAAATTCCAGAGCCTGGGGAATGGGCTATTCTGCTTTATGTAGATAAAAAATTATTCGATACTTTAATTTATGATATAAAAGAATAACTAAAGTATTATAAAGATTTTATGCATTATTAATTCTTAACACTAAGGGTTTAAACATCTTTATTTTAACACAGAGGAAAAATGGTAGAATAGAAATCTCCCTTTTTGTATATTTATGGATAAGTAGTGATGAGGGTGAAGAAAAAATTAGTAGTTTTTTGGAGTTTTATTAATATTTCCCATATCTTCATCTGCTTTTGCAAATGAAATTAATCAAAATGAACAGAATAATTCCAATGTACAAATAGCTCGGAGTAGTGAGGTTGATTTAGGTTTTTCAATATAAATAATTTCTAATCAACTTTGCAGAAACAGAGGAATAATATTTTTTAAGGGATGGCCTAAAGTGAGGAAAATACCTACTTTTGCCATCCTTTTATTTTTTATTTATGGCTTAGCAAGTTATTTCTGGCGCAGTATTAGTAACTAGTGTATGAATAACGAATACTAGGTGTGGCTAAAGTATTCCGACTTTGACTACTCTTTTCAATAAGATAGTATACTTGTCCTCCAATTTCCACCATTAATAAAATAGGGGTAATTTCCTAAAATTTGGATTGTTTAGTTTACTACTATGTGATAAAGTGAATTGTCGAATATAGTCACATATTAGTATATATAAGCCTATATATTAAAAAAAATGTGATAAATTTGTATTATTTTTTGTACTTTATAAGAAAGAGAGGATATCAGATTCTAAAATAATTGTTATTGATATAAATTTACTTGTTTGTTTTTCCTTAATAGGAGATTAAATGAAAAAATGGGTGGTTCATGTAATTCTTTAAGTAGAATTAGGAGTATTATCTACTGAATTGATGGATTTTTCAGAGAATAGTAATGAACATATGGAGGAAAAAATGAATACAAAGAAATGGATTATTATATCTATAATTTTTTTGCTTGTTATCCAACCGTTTTATTCGATTATTGGTTCAAGCAGTAAAGCTGCCGCTGAGGGAATTCCCTTTGTTGGAGGAGATGGAACATCTGAAAATCCTTATCAGATAGCGACAGCAGATCAACTAAATGAAGTACGAAATTATTTAGATAAAGACTTTATTCTGGTAGCTGATATTGACCTAGAAGGATACTCAAATTGGGTTCCTATTGCAGGATTCAGGGGTAGTTTTAATGGGGATTGGCATGTTATCAGTAATTTAAAAATAACTGAAGATAATAGTAATATCGGTTTGTTTTCCTTCGTAGATAACGCAACTTTAAAAAATTTCGCACTAAAAGATGCACAGGTTAATGGTGCCAATCAAACGGCTATACTGGCAGGTCAAGCTTACAATTTTACAGTAATTGAAGGTGTAACGATTGATGGTGGTACAGTTAATGCAACTGGTGGCGTAGTTGGTGGGTTAGTTGGATATGCAGCTAATGTTATTTTCAATAAGGTTTCTTCATCAGCTACAGTTAGTTCAAGTGCTGATAACGTAGGTGGATTAATTGGTTTTTCGCAAAGCGCTAATACTTTAAAAAATTCGTACTCTACTGGAAATGTTACAGGTTCCTTTAATGTAGGGGGTCTTATAGGACAGGCAAATAACAGTACTATTGAGAATACATATGCAACTGGGAAAGTAATATTTAATGGCAATGGTGGAGGTTTAATTGGAAGCATTGATACTACCGTTACTAACAGTTTTTACGATTTAATAACTACTAGTTTAGATGATGATTCTGGAAAAGGGTCTCCAAAAACAATCGAGGATATGAAGCAAGAAAGCACCTATACTAATTGGGGATTTGGAGATACATGGGGATTAGATCAAAATAAAAATAATGGTTATCCATATTTATTATCAAGTAATACAAATTTAAATAATTTGACTATCTCACTTTTTAGTTTAAATGAAAGCTTTTCACCAAATAAGCTAAACTACACTGTAACTGTGCCAATCGGAACTAATGAAATAGCTTTAAGTGCTACACCCGCTGATTTAAAAGCGTCTGTTACTATTCCAGGTGCTGTCGATGATACAGTTACATTAGATTCTGATGGTCAAACTATGATTAGTGTTGAAGTAAAAGCAGAGGATGGAACTACTAAAACTTATATGATTACAGTAGTAACTGAAGCTACTCCTTCAAATAACGCTAATTTGAGTAATTTAACTTTAAGTCAAGGAACACTATCACCAAGTTTCGCATCAGGAATAACAGAATACAAAGCAAGTGTAGGGAACGAAATAAGTAGTGTAGAAGTAACACCAATGCTTGACGATAGTACTGCAACATTGACAGTGAATGGATCATTAGCGACAAGTGGAAATGCACAGAATATTTCATTAAATGTAGGAGAAAATCCAATTACGATTGTAGTTACTGCTCAAGATGGAAAAACTACAACTTATACGATTGAGTTAACAAGGGGAAATAGTTTAGGAAATGGAGAAGATCCAGATTTAAATGCTAGTAATCCTCCAAGTGAAAATTCATGCGTTTCAGGCTTGGGGGATGGATTAACACCAGAGAATCCAATTATTATTTGCACAGCCGAAGATTTAGATAATATTAGAAATGGTATGGATAAACACTATAAACTTGGACAAGATATCGATCTTGAAAGTTATGTTAGCGAAGGTGGCCCAGCATATAATAACGGAAAAGGTTGGGCGCCAATTGGTTCCATGAGCGAATCATTTACAGGAACTCTTGATGGGAACAATTATGAAATAAAAAATTTGAAAATTAATCGCCCTAATGAAATGTTTGTAGGTTTATTTGGGGGGACTTATGATCCTGATTGGGATCAAGAAGCAAATATGAATAATGGGGTAATAGATTTTTCTTCTCAAAGAATTACGTTTAATAATATTAAGCTAAGGAATGTAAATATAATTGGTGATTATACTGTTGGAGCATTAGCAGCATCAATTTCACGTGGTGGAATTAATAATTCCTCTGTAACTGGAATTATAGAGGGGGTAAGTAGTGTAGGTGGCTTAGCTGGTAATAACGCTTATACTTTTATTAGCCGTTCGTGGTCCGATGCAACCGTTATTGGTAAGGTATGTGATCCTACTAATTTATATATTGCATGTGGTACTACCGGAGGGCTTGTTGGTCATAATTCGGGACAAATTACAGAATCTTTCTCTGTTGGCGATGTAAATGGGTTAAAAAATGTGGGCGGGTTAGTTGGAGTTGGTTGGAATTATGATATTATCAACTCATATTCTGCCGGGACTGTTACAGGGAAAATGAGTGTAGGTGGCATTGTCGGTTCATTAGATCACTCAACAGATATCATAAATAGTTATTCAATTTCTAAAGTCCATCCCACTCCAGATAGTGAATCTACAACTATCGGTGGTTTAGCCGGAACACC
This sequence comes from Lysinibacillus telephonicus, assembly GCF_003966145.1. Lineage (GTDB taxonomy): Bacteria > Bacillota > Bacilli > Bacillales_A > Planococcaceae > Ureibacillus > Ureibacillus telephonicus. The sequence goes on along the minus strand of NZ_RXNR01000046.1, from coordinate 3,351 downwards.
ATATAGCGGACCCTTTAGTGAACCATCCGGACCTTTTATCACCTTTGGTATCTCCTCTTATTGGGATGTCACAGTTTCAAATATAGAAGCCAGAGAAAATGAATATGGAACACCTGTTACAAAATCTTTGGATATGATGAAGAAGGGTACATTTGTAAATTGGGATACTGAAAATGTATGGTATATAACTTGCGATGGTGAAAGTGGATACCCAGCTTTAAAATGGATGATGTCAGACATACCAACTGATCGATCTTGTCCGGGAAGTGGGATGGAGAATCCGAATGAAATTCCAGGAACAGAGACTCCAAGCGTTCCAGAACCCCCAAATACAGGAGGAAACGAAACAGAATCACCTTCTAAGCCTCAAACAGGTGGAAACAAAGGCGGTAGTGGCAATGGTTCTTCCAATACGGAAATCATTACAGTAGACGTAGATGGGAAAAATGGTGAGAATTTAAATAAGACGCCAATCAAACGTACAACAGAATCAAATGGTGTTGTTAAAGATTTTGTAACCATGCCAGAGACTATTGCAAAGGATACGGTTCAAAAAGCAAAAGAATCCGGAAATGATACGGCTCGTATTATAATCCCTGATGATAAGGACGTTGTATCTGAAACAAATGTTGAGGTTCCAAAGTCCGCCTTAACAGAGCTGAAAAGCGGAGAGCTAAACCTTGATATTTATACAGAAAATGTAACGATTTCAATTCCAAAAGCATCACTAATAGACTTTAATGAGGATCTTTACTTCCATTTGATTCCAATCAAAGAAGAAGCACAGCGTAAGGATGTAGAAGACCGAGCAAGAGTGGAAAAAATCGTTAAGGACATGGCTCAGGATCAAAGTATCGAAGTCGTAGCTCGTCCAATGACAATTGACACGAATATGCAAAGTAGACCAGTAACACTTATTTTGCCATTACGTGAAGTTCACCTTCCAACAGAAGAAGCTGAACGGGAAAAATTCTTAAAAGAGCTCGTGATTTTCATTGAACATAGTGATGGAGAAAAGCAATTAGTAAAAGCAAATGTGGTTCAATATAACGAAGGTCAATTGGGTTTACAATTTGGTGTTAACAAGTTCAGTACGTTCACGATCCTTCACATGGAAGGATCTGAGGAAGAAGCAGCTGAACAAGGGACACATAATCCTTATATTATAGGCTTCGGTTCAGAATTCCGTCCAAATCAACCAGTGTCGCGAGCACAAATGGCAAGAATGTTAGCCCGAAACTTAGACGCAACACCATCAACTCAAGCTTATAAAGATATCTCAGCAACACATTGGGTATATAATGAGGTAATGGAAGTTAAAGGTGCTGGCATTATGACTGGAAAAACTGATACTACATTTGATGCTAGCGGTCATATAACGCGTGCACAAATGGCGGGGATTGCGTATCGCTGGATTCAAAATGAATGTGGAAAAGATGCAAATGCATTTGACAGCTGTGTGAAGCTGAAAAACATTCCAAATACAAACTTCAATGATGTATCTTCTAATCACTGGGCATTTGAAGCAATTAACTTCATGAAAGATTCAAAAATGATGGTAGGATTCGAAGATAACACATTCCGTCCAAATGAAAACCTTACAAGAGCTCAAGCGGTGAAAGTGTTAAATGACTTATTCAAACGTGGACCATTAACAGGCATAACAACTCCAAGTTTTGAGGATGTTACACCATCACATTGGGCTTTCGAGGAAATCGAAGAAGCAGCAAGAACACATACTATTAATTTCGATGATAGTGGGCAAGAAATTCTAAAATAAATTTCATTCTAAAAGGATTGCTTTGTAGAGAAAATCTACTAGCAATCCTTTTACAATTCAATCATAACCCAAGCGATCATAAAAATTACATGGTACGTATTTAATTTCGACTACGTATTTTTTATAAGCAAAAAGCTTGATTAATTATTATTTTGCACTATAATTGACTTGTCAACAATTGATTAGTCAACTATAAGGAGGGAAGAAATGCAACAATCATGTGAAGAAAAAAAACATATACTCCTTATGTTTAAAAATCTTGATAGACAAGTCACTCAAAATTTTGAAAAGCGAACGGGGATTAGCTTAACCAGATATGAAATATTGTACACATTGCTTAAAAGGGGACAGCTTTCCCAAATAGAATTACAGTATTCGCTGAAGATTGATCAAGCTGCTATAACAAGACACTTAAAATTACTTGAAGAAAATAATTTTGTTATTCGTAATCGTAATAAACAAAATAATCGGGAAGTAATTGTGGAGATTACAGATGCTGGTAAAAATGCTTTAGAGCACTGTGATTTAGATAGAAAGCAATTTTTTGATGATTTATTTTATGAATGTACAGAGCAAGAGATACAGCAGCTTCAAACTTTGGTAAAAAAACTGCTTAATAACAGTGAAAAACTAAATGGTTAAAAAGGGCTTTTTAGAAGTCGCATTGCTCACTAATTTCTTTTTCAATACTTAAATTTTATATAAATATACTGAAAGGGGTATCAATGATGCCATTGACACAAACAACAATTGAACAATTAATGCATGAAAGAAAATCAGTTCGTAAATATAAAGAGGGCGTTGTTATTCCACATGAAAAACTTGAAACTTTATTACAAAATGCTATAACAGCTCCTTCTTCAAGTAATATGCAACCATGGCGCTTTATCGTTATTGAAGATCAACAAGTTAAAAAAGAATTACGAAAAATTGCTAATGATCAAGAGCAAGTTGAGACTTCTTCCGCAATTATTGCAGTACTTGGAGATCTTGAAATGTATAAACGAGCACAACAAATTTATGATGCGAATTTTGAACAAGGTTTTATGGCTAGAGAAGTAGCTGATTTAATGATTAAAAATTCACTTTCTTTATACGGTAACTTACCAGAAGAAACATTAAAAAACATTGTCCATTTTGATGCAGGACTAATATCAATGCAAATTATGTTATTGGCTAAAGAAATGGGATATGATACAGTGCCGATGGGTGGTTTTGATAAAGTTAAATTTGCTGAAAAATTTAACTTACCAAAAAATGAAATACCTATTCTACTAATTGCTATTGGGGAAGCAGCAGCTCCTGCTTATGGGTCATCACGTCTGCCGATTGAACAGGTAGTAAGATATATTTAAAGAAGTGTGGTATTTAAAAATTATTTTGATTGCCTATTATTTATTGTTTTAACAACTAACCTATGTTATAGTACATGCAACTAGATGAACGGAGGTGTATTTTGCAAGAAAAAAGTGCAGAGATTTGCAATTAATTATACAGAGTGTTGCCACCCAGTATTTTTACAATTTCTTCGATAAAGCATTTGTTAAACGGAAGCTTTGCCCCGTGTATGA
>NZ_RXNR01000045.1 GCF_003966145.1 Lysinibacillus telephonicus | reverse complement strand
ATTCATAGACGGAGTCCTCCTGTGTGATGATGGGTCAATGGCTGTTGACACTCATGCATCATACTAGAGGGCTTTTTTTATTTCAAGACCCTGAAAATCCTTCTAACAGGAATGCTCCTTAGTAGATTTAACTAGATATGTAACGAGTAAACTTCAACTATCTAAACCACCGTCTATTGATTATATACATAACCATTTTAAGGAGAACATTCGATTAGAAACGTTAGCAAAAATAGAACATTACCATCCAACATATTATTCATCATGGTTTAAGAATAAGACCGGAAAAAGCCCAAAAGTTTATATATCTGAGCTTCGTTTAAAAGAAGCAAAATATTTATTAACTTCTACAGCATGGTCTATGTCGAGGATTAGTGAGGAATTAGGTTTTGAGAATTCTTCATCGTTTACAAGATGGTTTGTTAGTTGCGAGAACATATCACCACAAAAATATAGAGTTCTTAATAATTGATAAAAAGGATATTAAATTTGGTAAAGAAAATTTTTAAGAAATTTTCTATTCTAAGTTTAAATATTCTTTTTTCTTTTTTTATTGAGGTGAACAAAAATGAAGGAAAAATTGTCTCCATTTTTAATATTGCTTGCTGCAATACTTTGGGGAACTACGGGTACAACCCAAGCATTTGCACCGGAAACAGCACATCCGATTGCTATTGGAGCGACTCGTTTAGCGGTAGGCGGTATATTTTTAGTATTAGTTGTTTTAATCATTGGAAAATTTGAGTTTACAAATTGGCCTATCAAGACAACGATATTGGCTTCTCTAAGTATGGCATTGTATCAACCATTGTTTTTCACGGCAGTTTCGATTACAGGCGTTGCCATTGGTACGGTGGTAGCGATAGGGAGTGCACCTATTTTATCGGGTTTAATCGAATGGTTATATTTAAAAGTACGTCCATCTAAAATTTGGTGGTATTCCACTTTCCTGTCAATTTTAGGGTGCCTAATGCTTTTCAGTAATAAAGAATCGGTGCTTGTAGACCCGATGGGAATAATAATGGCTCTTGGAGCAGGGTTATCCTTTGCCTGCTATACTTTAATAAGCAGAACTCTGGTTGAAAATCATTCTTCATTATCAGTAGTAGCAGTTGTTTTCACTCTTAGTGCAATTTGGTTATCTCCATTTTTATTTGTTTTTGATATGTCTTGGATAATGAGTATCGAAGGTGTTGGTGTAAGTCTCCAGCTTGGAATTGTAGCCACAGGGATAGCATATCTTCTTTTTGCTAAAGGTCTTGTAAATGTTTCTTCATCAACCGCCGTAACACTTGCGTTAGCAGAGCCATTAACCGCAGCATTATTAGGAGTTTTTTTATTAGGTGAATATTTAAACATAACTTCTTGGTTAGGAATCTTCCTTTTAATGCTCGGAATCGGAATATTAATATGGTCGTCCAAAAATTCAAGAAGTGAACAGGGACTTGGAAAAATGGGTAATATTGAAACTTTCTAGAAAGGTGATAAATCAATATGGCAAAAATAGAAGACTTTTTAAAGCTTGATATTCGAGTTGGTACAGTCATCAATGCTGCAGCATTTCCAGAAGCAAGAAAGCCTGCTATAAAATTAGAAATTGATTTTGGTGAAGAGATTGGAATAAAGCAATCTTCCGCTCAAATTACACATAGATATAATCCTGAACAACTTTGTGGACGTCAAGTAATAGGCGTAGTTAACTTTCCACCAATGCGGATTGCAGGGTTTAAATCTGAAGTATTGATAATAGGCGGTGTTCCAGAAGAAGGGGATGTAGTTCTATTAAAACCTGATGAACCTATTAGAAATGGAACGCGTGTTCAGTAAACTTGTTAACCTACAAAAATGCAGTTGTAAACTTGAATAAAGGTACTTATAATTTCAACTTTTTAAAACGTTCCTATAAAAACAGGAACGTTTTTTTACTAAGTAAAATTTGAGGGTGATGGACTTGAGTTTTTTTTGCAACAATTCATTGATAAAATTGAAATTATTGGAACTTTTATTCCTTTAAACCGTATAAAAAATAAAAAGGAATTTCCATCACCTTAAGGGGTGTTTATTGTAGAACAGGGATTAATGATCAAATATAAAGTAACTTTTAAATATGGTAAAGAAAATAATTTACGAATGGGACCCACATGGTTTACTTTCGATGGAGTGTCTAGACGATGAGTATCACCCTAAAATTGAAAAAATTACATATGCAATTTAGTTAAAATTGCAAGATTGAATTTTTAAAATATATAGGAAGTTGGATTTAAATGAAGAAAAGAATCGGATATTTGTTAGGGATAATTGCAATTGTTTTAGCAATAGTGTTTAGTTATCAAGCGGGTAAAAAAGAAGTAGAAGGAAATATTAAGACAGTAATAGGAAACTCTGTTTATAATGTCTGGGAAGGTTATAACAGTATCATTGAAGATTCGAATAAGGGATTGACGATAGACGCTATAAGTAAAATGAATGAAAGACTTATTTATGTTACGGCTTATTCAAATGTTATAGACAGAGGAACAGGGCAAACATTGCTTCAACCTATTGCTAGTAAAATATCGAACATTGCTAAAGGAATTGAAGATAATTACTACCAAGATGGGGGGGTTAACGAACAACAACAAGAAAAATACAAACAAATGATAGAAGCGATAAAAGAAGTTAATGAACAAATATTAAAGGTTTACTACATTCCAAATTCGGAAGGTACCGTTAAATTGAAGATAGAGAATTTTGAAGAATTAATTGAAATAAATAAACGCTTAAACTAAATGAAGATTTTTTATAAGGGAAATAGTTTATCATGAAAAGATTGGAGGAAATTACTTTGATAAGATTTGTTGATGACTTGGCTGGGGCAATTTTTGATTTCTTTAAGTTTATTTTAACAAGTTTGTGTTATCTTTTTGCTGGAATGCTAATCGTTGGGGTACCACTTTTTCTTTTAGCGACGTTATTTAAATTGATTATGTAATACTGTGAGAGGAACCTTAAAATAAATATATCCATACGCAAACATATTAGATAATTTTATAGCATCGTATTAATTGAATTGTTTTATACGAGCTACATATTTGTTCGGAAAATCTATGTATCTTCCCGATTCTCAGAGTATAAATATAGAAAATCAATGAAAATTACACTGCTAGCATATAAAAATATAAAATTTGCCGATTGCTTTGAAGTTTTTACATGGATTTAGGCGATACTTACGTGAATTGAAGTAATGTTTATTTAAGCACATTGGGGTTATATTGTTTGTTTATTCCAAAAACTATTAAAAATTTAAGTTTTTTCTTATTACAACTCTGTAATAAGTTCAATAAGGAGGTTATTTATGAAAATAACTGAGTCAAAAGATAAATACAAGTTAATGACTTTGAATTTTATGGCCATATTGATAAAACACAGTTTTGTTCTAAGTGCGAATTTAATTTAGTATACTATGAAGATTTTGATTCATATTTTTGCCCTAAATGTAATAGCTGGACTGAATCAACATGTAGTGATCCAAAATGCAAATACTGTTCCATACGCCCGAAAACACCGTTATCCAATATATAATCCTAACGGAACCTCTAAGTGAGGAAGGGACATACTTCTTTAAATAGTCTTGCCGTAGTGTCCCTTAATACTCTCTATATATGATAGAAGGATGGTTGGTAGCAATTTCTATCAAGCTGATATTTAGTTGAAAAATACTCGAAATTTTAATAATCCAAACAATAGATAAATTTTAAATTATTTAAAGATCTTTCTTTTCTTTGAATCAGTTCTTAGTTCTTTAATAAAGTAATAGATAGTGGTAAGTGCGAAAATTACTATTAATTGAGTAATAACAAAATTTGTCATGAATCCATCTCCCCTTTTCTTCCTCTTCAAGAATCATCTGATTATTTTAAAATAGCAAATAGTTTTTTACGATCTATCCAAAGTAAAAGCAAGCACATGAATGTTAAAACAGTACTTAAATCCTGTACACCTATATCAAAACAATAATTCACCAACATAACATTAATAGCTATTGGAAAATAAATAATAGCTCCGAGTGTTTTGGTTTTGGGTATTATAAGTAAAAGTGCTGCAATGACCTCGCCTAATCCAATTACTATTTCATAAAAACGGGAATAGCCAAAGAATGTCCATGCCAGGGTAAATCCTTCTCCATTTAATTCTGCTATTTCAGGAGGAGGAGCACCAAATTGCCCCATCACTATTTTTACCAATCCATAAATAAGAAAAGATGAAGCTAAAAAGAAACGAAAAGTAGTAGGGATGGATTGTTTAAGCACGCGCCAAAGTATTGAATTATTCATTTTCTTTATCTCCATTCTGTTGATCAATGTTCAAAAATCTTTTTCGGATTTCTGGAGTTGGGATTATGCAACTGCTTTGTTTTCCGAAGAAACGATACCGATTTTTAGCAAACCATCGATAAAAGGCATTTCGAATTGGTTTAGGAAAAAGTATAAAAATATATAAAACCTTCCATAACCCATCCAGTTTTCTACAAATATGAAGTACTGCAGTTGATTCTGTAAATAGTTGTCCATTTTCCATTAGAACAATTGAATCAAGTCGGGAAGTATGTTGGTAATGAGCAAGAAGGTTTTCTGCAATAGTTGACTGTAATGATGCAAATCGAAAATGCCCTTTGTAATCACGTTTTATAATAAACTGCACTGATTTATTACAAAAATTACAATCTCCATCGAAAAAAATAATAGAGTTGCTGTATGAATCAACTAGACAGTCATTCATTATTGTTGCTCCCTTCTTTTAGACTATTTCTCCACAAATCCAATGCAAGAATTAGAATTCTAATTGATTCTTATATGTATTTATTTTAAGAAGATTTTTCATCCCTATCCATCGATTCCCGTGACAATAATTGAATGAAAGTGACAAAAATGTCACTCATAAATACTTTTCAAAATGAGGATTAAAATAAAAAGATTTTTATTGAAGAATCTAATTGAAGAAAAACTAAAGATTTCTGAAAGGAACTTGGTATAATAATTGTATAATTATGGTAAGGTTGTGGTGGGGAATGGGATACATTCAATTAACAAAAAACAATATGGAATATGAACACATTTGTTGTGCTCTAGGTGCAAAACAATATGAGCAAGCAGTAAATGATAAAAAGCAATGGTTAATGGAACGGATGGAGGAAGGATTAGTTTTTTACCGTCTAGACGAGCGAGCAAAAGTATTTATTGAATACTTGCCTGCGGAAATGGCATGGGTACCAATTGAAGCACCGAATTATATGTACATCAATTGTTTATGGGTTTCAGGAAAGTACAAAAACAATGGATATGGAAAACAATTATTGGATTATTGCAAGAAGGATGCAATTGCTCGAGGAATGGATGGTCTTGTACATATAGTAGGGAAGAAAAATCTTCCTTTTTTAAGTGAAAAACGTTTTTTTGAACATATGGGTTTTGGGGTAGTAGACCAGGCAGATCCATATTTTCAGTTAGTTGCACTAAAGTGCAATGAACAAGCTGTTGTTCCTTCATTTAAAAAGTGCTTGAATCCACCTTTTATAGGACAAGGAGTAACAATTTATTATACGGCACAGTGTCCCTTTGCTGTTGGTATATTAGAGGAGTTAAGAGATGTATGTGAAGGTAAAGGGATTACGTTTAATTCTTTTAGGATAACGACAAAAGAAGAAGCACAAAATGGGCCTACTATATGGACGACTTTTGGTCTGTTCTATAATGGGAAATTTATTACACATGAAATGTTAAGCCCAAACAAATTTGACAAGTTACTAACAAAACTAATAGTAGAACAATAAACCTTTCCTAAGCTAGTGAGGTCAACTGCAGAAGGCAATCAATAAACTTAAAGGTATTAAGATTTGATGTGAGACATAAATAGAAATATGAAGAAGCTCACATTTTCGGGACAGCCTCTATGTCAGTTTAAGAAAATATAAAAATTAGGGAAGAGGTATTAAACAATGTCCAGTAAAACCTATGAATTAAATCAAAGTTTTTTAGATTCACAAGAAAAACAAAAAAAATTATATAAACGTACTTTAATCATTGTAAGCATCTCACAAATTTTTGGCGGGGCTGGATTAGCAGCTGGAATTACTGTAGGTGCACTTCTTGCACAGCAAATGCTCGGCACTGACGCATTTTCTGGTCTTCCAACAGCTTTATTCACTTTAGGATCTGCAGTTTCTGCTTTAGTTGTTGGAAGACTTTCGCAGCGTTTTGGACGACGAACGGGTTTAACGATAGGATTTATGGTAGGTGGACTTGGAGCAATAGGAGTTATATTTGCAGCTATAATAAATAGTGTTTTGCTTTTATTTGCATCTCTATTTATTTATGGTGCAGGTACCGCAACAAATTTACAAGTTCGCTACGCAGGTACGGATTTAGCTAGTAATAAACAGCGAGCGACTGCTATAAGTATTGCTATGGTTTTTACAACATTTGGTGCAGTTGCAGGTCCAAACTTAGTAAATGTAATGGGGGATTTTGCTCTTTCTATCGGTGTTCCATCACTTGCAGGCCCTTTCATTTTATCAGCAGCTGCATTTATATTAGCAGGTTCTGTACTTTTTATTATGCTTCGTCCAGACCCATTAGTTATAGCTAGAGCCATTGAAGCGTCTAACCTAGATAAGCAGGAACATAAGACGCAAACTCTCCAGTTAGAAAATAAGAGAGGTATTATCGTTGGCGCAGCAATTATGCTTCTCACTCAAATAGTAATGGTTGCCATTATGACAATGACACCAGTTCATATGAGGGAGCATGGACATGACTTAGGTGAAATAGGTCTTGTTATTGGTTTTCATGTTGGTTCAATGTATCTCCCTTCGTTGATTACAGGAATGTTAGTAGATAAGCTTGGTCGAACTGTGATGGCTATTGCTTCTGGAACTACATTGCTTCTTGCAGGGCTAGTAGCGGCAATTGCACCAGGGGACTCTATGATTCTTTTAATAGTTGCTCTTTCTTTACTAGGTTTAGGATGGAATTTTGGACTGATAAGTGGAACCGCTCTTATTGTGGATTCAACTAGTACATCTACACGGGCTAAAACACAAGGTACAGTAGATGTTTTGATTGCGTTGTCAGGGGCTTCTGGGGGAGCTTTATCAGGAATGGTAGTAGCTAGTTCAAGTTATGCAACATTATCACTTGCTGGAGGATTTTTATCTTTAATTCTAATTCCAGTCGTGTTTTGGTCTCGTTGGAATAAAAAATAAAATTATATTTTTACAAAAATTACTGGGCGTTAATCAAACAAGATGAAGATTAGCGCCTTCTTTGGAGTTGAAATGCATGCGGAAGGTGAAAATCGGCTATTTCTTTATATAATCATTTTAATCGGAGGTAAATTTTGATACATATAAAAAACAACTCAAACAAATTAATTATCGTAGTTCATGAAATATATGGGGTTAATAGATATATGAAGGAAGTTTGTCATTCACTTTCAGAAAAAGGCTTAGATATCCTTTGTCCCAACCTGCTAGAAAAGGAAAGTTCATTTGACTATTTTCTTGAAGAAGCTGCTTATAAAAACTTTATGGAAAATGTAGGTTTTAGTAAAGGCGCAAATAAAATTAAAAATGTTATACAAGACATTAAAGGGCAGTATGAAAAAATCTTTATTGTAGGGTTTAGTGTTGGAGCAACAATTGCTTGGTTATGCAGTGAAGAAAAGGATGTTGATGGAATTGTTTGCTACTATGGATCGAGAATTAGGAACTACTTAGAAATTAATCCTTCATGTCCAACAATACTATTTTATCCGGAAAATGAAAATTCATTTCATGTTGACGAGTTAATAGATTCTTTGGAACGAAAGAATCTAGAGGTACATAAATTTAGCGGAGAGCACGGTTTTAGCGACCCTTATAATCCAAAGTTTAATGTTAAATCTGCCCAAGAAACTTTTAATATAATGATTGATTTTTTAGCTTAATATAAGGGAGATAAATTTGAAAAGAATTATTGTACTATTTCTAGTATTCATAATTGCAGGGTGTAACAATCAGTTAAACGATAATAAGCAGCAAAGTGAAATGGAAGAAGATAAAAATATAGACATAGCAAAGAACTATCTTGAGGAACTGGGTTATGATGTTATTTCATATGAGACCAAAGGCTCGCTATTATTTACAAAATCTGATTTGTTGGATTTACCAGGTGAACAAATATGGGGAGTTCAATACACTGAACCAGATAACTTTTTAAATAAGGAAATTAATACGGTAAGTTTTATGGTGAAAAATCATCCTTTAGATAATTTGTTTAATATGGGAAAAACAAATGCAACTGTGCTGATATTTAATGAAGAAGTTATTGGAGGTTGGTCATTCCCACACTCAAAGGAACCATTGATTGGAGCTTTCTATTCGATAGATGGGAAAACAATGGAAGAAATTCATGGAGACTTACAAAAATGGCGAGATGAGTGGGAAAATAAATATAAGAATTAAAGAAAATAAGCAAATACTTTTTTGTAAATATTGCAAAACCCTTCAAACAGCGTTGGACAATGACGCTAAAGCTTTCGGTAAGTGTTCATAAAAATATATGGGAAAGAGGTTTGAATTTATGGAGTTTGTTATAACAATTGCTATTATTGTGATAGCAATTACCTGTTTATGTATGGAAGGGAATTTACGAAAAACTATGGAACAAAACAACGAAACTATAGAGTTATTAAAACAATTACAGCAGAAATAATTGCCCTTAATCAATTGAAAGTGGAATTTATCCTTATAATTAAATGGAGGATAAAGTTTGAAGTAAAGCTAATAACTAATAGGGGCAGTAATGTTAAATTCGGAAAGATATTTTTAGGATAAAATTAAACAGCCAGTATCCGGTATAAATTAGTCCGTCAACTGGCTGAAACTTACGTTATTTTTTTTAATATTCATTATGGTATTGAATTTGCTGTTAGTTATTATAAATATGAAACTAGCTGATCTCTATTCAGTACTGTTCGTACTATAGGAAATTGTCCGCAATCCCAACAAACTGTAACAGGATGTACTTTATCAATATAAAAGATGTGTGTATGAATGTCTCGACGTTTTTTATTAATTTCAATCGTATTTATAGAAACTGGAGTTGCGTTTGGAAAAAGTCCTGTTTTATAGATAGCTTCTTTCATCGTCCAAAGCTCGTAAAATAGCTTTGTGCGATCAAATTTAGCATATTGATTTATTTCGTTAATTTCTTCTTCTGACATGGTATATGCCATAATTTCTTCATTGAATTGTTCAATCTTCTCAACGTCAACTCCAACATGACCGTGATTAGTTATGGCAGCAACGATCCATTCCCCAGAATGTGAAAGATTAAAATCTCCTGACCAATTGGTATTATTAGCAAGATAGGGTCGTCCCAATGTATTACGAGCTATGTTAATAGGAGTCTCATTTGTAAACTTCTTGAGCATCCAACGAACTAGAATATTTCCTAACAGTGCCCTTTGCCGATCCTGCCAATGCTTGTATTTTAATATTCTAGTTCGTTCTGCAATTGGAAGCTCTAAAAAGTACTTATCCCATTCCAAAGGCAATAATTGTGGCCCCAGTGGAAGTATGAATAGATGAAGAGAGTCTTTCATATTCCATGATTTAGACATTATCTAACTCCAACGGGCTTAGGCTCTGGGAAGTAACCCATTTTAATGCCATAGTTAATCATCGTTCGGATAAAAGTTGGATTTGGCTTTGCACAAGTTACATCCGTTTTCTTTAAAAATTCTTGAGTTTTATCTGTGTTAAATATAAATGGTGAATCACTTGCTCCATCACCATCAAGCTGGGCAATTGCCAGTGATAAAAATTCCTGTAATTCTTCTGGATGGTCCCCATTTAATAGCCAGTTTTCATACTCATTTGCTTTTATAACTTCCAAGTCATATCCCATTTCCTTTAACATGTCTATTAAATCAAGATATAGTAGGGGCGCAGGATTACATAAGTGGAAAATATGTCCACTTGATTTCGGCTGGCTAGCTAAGGCAACAAGGGCTTGGCTCGCAAAATTTATAGGCGTAAAATCGACATGCCAGTTAGCCTCAGGTGTTTTTCCTAAACAAAGCATTGATTTTATCATTCTATAAAAAGCATTGTCATCCATATTTCTTTGGAATTTACCAGTTTCAGAGTGGCATGTTAAATTTCCTACTCGATAGATTGAAACTGGAATTCCATCTAATATGGCATTTTTAACAAGTTTTTCTGCCTCTAATTTACTTTGGTTGTAAACATTTCCGAGGGTAACGTTATAATCAAAATCTCCATGCTCTTCATAATAATCCCACTGACTTACTGCAAGTTCCTCTGGAATACCAATTGTTGAAACATGATGGAAATGAACGCCTTCCCTACGTTTTGCAAGTTCAAGCAAGTATCTAGTACCTTCTATATTAACATTATGGAAATGATCAGCTGCTCCAAAATGTCTAACATCGGCACCGCAATGAATAACGGCATCGATTTCCTCGCTTAACGTAGAAATATCTTCAGATGACAAATTAAGTGATTGTTTACTTAAATCACCTTGAATGACTGTTACACGTTTTTCAAGTAAAGGAATAATTGCCTCACCGAAATAAAATTGCATGCTATCTTTTAATTTTTTGTCCAGTGACATATTTGAATTTTGTCTTATTAGACAGTAAATATGGGCGTTTGTTTTAACTAAAAGCTCGTATAACACATGACTGCCTAGGAAGCCAGTTGCTCCAGTTAATAAAACTTTATTCATAGGTAGTGGTTTTACTTTAGGATTAATTGACAGGGCACTCGGCTCCATTAATTCCTTCAAAACAAAGTCTTTCGATTGTTTAGTAGAGCTGTTTTCTTCAAAATTATAGTTTTTTATAAAGTAATCTAACTCGGCAATCGTTTGATATTGGAAGAAATCCTGTATAGTCAAAAATGGGGCATGCTTTTTAACTTGAACAAGAATTTCTAATATTTTTAAAGAATGTCCACCTATATGAAAGAAATTATCGCGAATTCCTACACGTTCAATACCGAGTACGTGCTCCCATGCTTTTGCTAATATTTGCTGCATTTCATTTTCAGGAGCTTCATAATCATTAGTTTGGGATAATGAAATCTCCAATTCAGCTAATTGTTTTCGGTCAATTTTTCCGGTCGGGGATAATGGCATTTGTTCCATTTCGATAAATCGTTCAGGTATCATATATTCTGGTAGGGTTTGTCCTAAGTACTTTCTTATTTCTTCCTGCTCGATTTGACTGCCTGGTGATACAGTATAATATGCAAATAAGCTATTATTTCCATCATTCATTTTTTTAGCGAGAATTACTGCTTGATGAATGCTCGGATGATTGGCCAATACAGTTTCAATTTCCCCAATTTCAATTCGAAATCCTCTTACTTTAATTTGTGTATCTTTACGGCCGACGAATTCAATTACGCCGCTTGGCAATAAACGAACTAAATCACCTGTCCGATACATTAGCTTTTCCGGATCATTTGAGAATAAATGAGGAACAAAGGCTTCTGCCGTTTTTTCAGGCTGATTTAAATAACCAGCAGCTAAACCAATACCAGCGATATATAGTTCTCCTGGTTCATTGACAGGACATAGCTTGCCTTCATTATTTAAAATATACATTTCATAATTTGCAATGGGTTTTCCAATTGGAATACTTGTTGTATTATCCTTTATTTCACCTTTCACTTTGTAATAGGAAGACAGAACGGTACATTCTGTTGGTCCATAAACATTCACGATTTCTATATTTGTTCCAAATTTTTCTTGCCATTTTTGTATAACAGAGGCCATTAGAGCTTCGCCGCCAACTGACAAGTATTTAAGAGATGCTAGCGATTCTTTCATCTCAACAGGGAGATAAGTAGCTAGCTGATTAAAGAAAGCGTTAGGGACTGTGGCTGAGGTAATTTTCTCTCGCTTTATCATTTCAGCAAAAGCTTCAATTGAAACCCGTTCAATACTTGTTAACATATGTAATCTAGCGCCAGAAAAAAGGGCAGTAAAAGTTTCAGCAATAGATGGGTCAAAACTATATGAAATAAATTGAGAATAGACATCCTTCTCAGTAGATTGGTAAATTCTTTGATGATCTTTAATTAAATTGACAACAGAATAATGTCTAAGCATTGTCCCTTTTGGTTTGCCTGTCGATCCTGAAGTATAAATGATGTAGGCAATATCAGAAGGACTGCTATTAATATCAATATTTTCCTTTGAATATGTTTCTTCCATTTGATCTATTTTAAAGACTGAGCGAGAGTGGGAGTCCTGCTGTAGTAACTCCCTTAGAAAACTACTATGTTCACTCTTAGTTAAAATAAATGGAGCACAAGTATCATTTAATAAATAATGGCAACGTTCTTTTGGATAACTTGGGTCAATAGGTACATAAATACCTCCTGCTTTTAGAATACCGAGCAGGCTCATTACAGTTTCTTTGCTGCGCTCCATGACAAGTGCCACGTAATCACCCTTTTTCAATCCGTTTGCTAGAAGCATATGGGCAATTTGATTTGAACGTTCATTTAATTGACGGTATGTCATTGTTCCACCTTCAAAGGACAAGGCAATATTATCAGCGAATTTTGCTGCAGATTTATAGAAAACTTCTGGTATTGTTTTATCTGATTCATAAGGTGCTTCTGTCTGATTTAACGAATGGTAAAGTAACTTTTCCTCATCTGTTAATAACTGAAAACGATCCGCATATAGTTTTTGTTGTTCATCCATTTTCTTTTTATTAAGTTCTAGTTTTATGTTCACTTAATTCAACTCCTATTATGTAAAAAAGTATTCAATGGAAAAGAATTTCCACTGAATACTTCCCTTTTCCAACGTATTGATTCACACCACACTTTTCTAATCCAAAATGAAAAGTAGGGATTGTTAATCTCTCACTTTTAGCTATCAAGTAACAGTAATCAAGTGCAAGATTTTATGCCGAAAGTGAAGGATACAATTGGGGCGAATGCACTTTTATTTTGTTTTCACAATAAATGAATTCACAACATTCATTAATTCAGTTGACAGCTGAGATAATACTTGTGCTTCGTCTGACACCTTTTGTACAGCATTTAATTGAGATGCAGATGTTTCAGCAGCTGACTTAGTATTTTCTCTAGAGAGAACTGAGAATTTCTCCATATCTTGTACAGAAGAAGTTACTTCTTGCATACCTGCAGACATTTCTTCGATAGTTGCTGTAAGATCTTGAATCTGATCTGAAACTTGCTGAATAGAATTTAAAATTTGAGCAAATGATTTTTCGGAATCATTTATCATTTGTAAACCGTTATTTACTTCATCAACAGCATGCATCATCACATTTACAGATTCATTTGTATCATGTTGTATATGTGAGATAAGGGTAGAAATCTCTCTTGCGGAAGCTTCTGACTGTTCAGCGAGTTTACGAACCTCGTCTGCAACAACTGCGAAACCACTACCAGCTTCACCTGCACGAGCTGCTTCAATAGCGGCATTCAATGCAAGTAAATTTGTTTGAGATGCAATACCTGTAATAATGCCAACTATCTCTTCAATTTTTACAGAGTGAGTACCAAGCATTTTTACTGATGAAGCGGATTGATTAACTGCTTTACTAATTGCATTCATTTGCTCAACAGATTTGTTAGTCGAAATATTTCCTTTTTCAGCTTCCTCTGATGCCCGGATAGAAGATTCTGAAATTTGATTCGATGTCATGGCAATGCGTTGAATACCAATACTAATTTCTTCAATCGTTGCTGAACTTTCTTTTGCTTTTTGTGCTTGTATATCTGCACTGCTTGCAATTTCTTGCATGGAAGCAGCAACACTATTGTATGATTCTGTTGCACCTTGCATATGTGTTGATAAAACCTTTGCCGAATTCGAAACGCGTGATGAAACATTTGCTGTACTTTGAATAACATTTCTTAAAGAATCAATCATTTGATTAAAGTTGCTCGTTAATAAGCCAATTTCATCATTAGATTTAACAGGCAATGGTTCAAGTTCTAAATTACCTTCAGCTACTTTTTTAGATAATTGTGAAAGCTGTTGGATAGGTGTTAATTTTCTTTTTAATAATGCATAAACTGCAATAGAAGATACTACTAAAAATAGGATTGTAACAAATAAAATTCGTAATACTTCCGACATTGCTTTAGCTGTTACCATGGATACATCATAGTCAATTGCATACGTAGCCAAAACTGATCCATCTTCATCCAATATTGGTGTTAATCCCGTTTTATAACTTCCAAATTCATCGCTGTAAATATCAGTTGCCGTTGCTTTTTTAGTTTCAAATACTTCTTTTATTCTCGCAAGGAGATCATCCGAAAGCCCCATTGCAATCATATCTTGATTGTATTCGGCACCTAATTCCAAAATACTTGAGGAAAGCACTGGAGCATTTATGTTTTCACCGTTTACTGTAATCAAAAATAGATTTGTAATGCTTTCAGATTCTTCATTAATTTTATCCATTTCCTCAGTTAATAGAAGGGCATCTGGATTATTAGCACTTGGATTTTCCAATACAGATTTTAACGTTTCCTGATTTATAGTCTGCGATAATATTACTCCCTTATCGTAGAGTGATTGATCCATATTTTTTAAATTACTACTTTTCACAATGTAATAGGAAAGTCCCGTAGTAACCAATCCTAATAATAATAAAATACTAACCATGATCATTATTAACTTTGTTCTCATTGATAAATGTTTTTGCTCGAGCTTTTTCTTTTTCATATGTATTTTCTTTCCCTCCATAATTACTTGATAAAATGGACAACCGGTAATGACGATAAAAGTAAAAAATGTTTGGTAACTAGGTTAAATAATATATTATGTAGGCGCCTTTTACTTTTTTAGCAAAGTAATCCATGCCGTTCCTACATAACTATAATGGCTATCGAAAAAAAATACAATGCAATGAACTGACTATTTTACTAAAAAAAGTTTGATAAATAGCTGTTATACCTGATAGTTTTATCCTATAAAAAAAGCCTTTCACAATGAGAAAAGGCTTTGTTAAAACTATGAAATTAGTAGAAATGGTATTAGAGAATGATTTTATGAGAATGCATATATACATAACAAAGAATCGTTATGTACGAATGAGTAAAATTCCATAGTTACTTAATTTGGGTATGGGCGCAGGGGTCCCATCGTCTCACAATGCATTATAGCGTAGGAAAATACTTGTCTAAAGGATAAGAGTTTAAGACTATTTTGATGCTACATGTTTAAATCTATTTTTACCTTAATTGCTAAATTAACTAAAAATGTTTCTGGTATAATTAAAAAATTTATAGAGTCGAAGCTATTTTTAATTTAACTCTTTTTATAACTACCGAACTTTTTTTTAACCCCACATATACATATTTTAGAAGGTAATAGGTCTGTAAGCAATGGGAAGTTCTAGTATTAAGGGCTTGTTGAGATACTTTACGAAAAGGTAGAAAAATAATGGTCTCTGTTACTGTAAATAAAATTATCGACAATACTGTAACCTTTTCATCTTATAAACGACTACTGCTTTGAAGTATGAAAAAAGGAGATGTTTTACATGAAAATGACAAAAATCGTACCAATTGCTATGACAGCATTATTAGTAGGCAGCACAGCCGTAGCAAACACAACATTTGCAACAAACGATGTACCAAGTGAACAGGAGCAGGTACAACCAATCTTTATTAAGGTTGCAGGAACAATTGAAAGTGTAGAGAAACGTGGAAATGTAAGTTACTATTCTATAAAAGAAGGGGAAAATATAAATACACTAGCAGTTACAGCTGATACACTTGTCTATGATAATACAGGTAAAAAGGTTGAACTGAAAAAAGGAGACAAAGTAATTGCTCACACCTACGCAAATAAACCAATGATATTAATCTACCCACCACAATATAGCCCAGAGGTAGTTATTGTTGAAACAGAAGAAATGGGAACTGCGTCAGTAGGAACATTTGATAGTAACTTATTAGATGCTAACCTGTCATTAAAATTAAATGTTAGTGAAGAAATGGAACTATCAAGTTTATCAGGTAAGGAAGTAAAAGTTTCCGATTTAGCAGAGAAAAATTTACTTGTATTCTATACAGTCACAACAAGAAGCATTCCTGCCCAAACATCACCTCATAAAGTTGTTGTATTGGATCAAAAGGATACTGATCAGGAAATTGAAACAAGCCCTGTCATCGAAGAAATTATTGCCAAAGACTTTTATGAAGTGAACGGTATAAAAATGGTGCCGCTTCGACAACTTGCTGAAGAACTTGGTTATAAGGTTGAATCAACAGGTAAAGGAGCAATTCTATCGAAAGGGGCTAAAACCTACACGATTACACGTGGTGAAAAGTCATATGGCTACAACAAAGCCCTTCGCTATTTCGAAATGGCTCCAGCACTTCTCGAACCAGAAAAAACATATGTACCCGTTCAATTTATTCAAGAATTAATAAATTAATAATATATTTAGAAAAACTTACCGTCTTTCCAGATGGTAACAGGAGTATCAATTTATAAAAAAATATACTCGGATAGAGAAGGCTTAAGTAAAGCTTTAGGTACCATTTTTACAAATCTATTCACTATTCCAATCGGGCGCGTTTATTTAGAAACGCGTCTTTTTTAGGGCCAAATTGTTGAACAATTTTTAGCGAATTAATTTATATTTTCGAAGATATTCTGAACCATTATTTTAATAAAAGGTTAGTTTATTAAGAATGATTACATAATATTATTGGAGGTGTTGCAATGATTACTGTAAGAAATGCTGAGAGTTACCTTAGAAATCTGATTAGTAAAGATACTGATGATATAAAAAATGTTTGGGAAACCTTTAAAGCTTTTTGTAAAGAACAGGTTGAGGGAGAAGAAGAAAAAGAAATTTTATTTCAATGTGGTGTTTACGATTTTACCGGAGAGAAACTATTTCATTTTGACTTTGTACGCCAGTTTACAATTTACGAAGAAAATAATTATTCACACATTGAACAACTATACTGCAAATGCTTACTTAAACCGACAGATGACTTAAAAAAGTTCAAGGTAACAGAATGGTCAATGGACTATGATGATATAGATGATTTTTTTGATCATATAGAAAATCTTCAGGAATTTAAAATACCTTTAAACTCTAAACCGATAAAATTAGAAATATATCAAGAAAAAATTTAATTTTTACTTCAATAATGGGCGCTTTTCTGATAAGGAAAGCGCCTTTCTTCAATAAAAATGCCATTTTTTGTCAATTGAAATACTTAGATTTTATGTTAAAATTTGGTATGATTTTGTGTGTAGATTACTATTAAACAATAGGGAAAGTATCGTTTAATAAGATAATTACAATTCTAATTGATTAACTTTTTGGAGGATTATTTGAACATAAACAATGACTTACTAATTACTTTCCTTGTTGTGTGGGGGATGCCTACAATTATGATGCTTATATTTACATTCCTCTATTAAAAGGTCGGTATCTAACCTGAAAAAACAATGGAAACTGGGATTGGGAAGTTAATTGCTTATTAGTATAAAAGTGTACATGAAATTTTAAGAAATTCTTAAGAATTCTGTTAAGGTCTTCTTATGATTTCTCCAGTATATTGGTAATATAATATATTTCTTTGATAAACAAAGAGGAGAATGATGATGACAGAAAAAAGGGTATATATTCTTTTAACAGATACAGGAACAGTATTTACAAAGTTAATAAAGCTATATACAAAAAAACCATACAATCACGCGTCAATATCCTTCGACTCCGAATTATCTGAAGTATATAGCTTTGGAAGAAAAACAGCCAGGAATCCGTTTATTGGTGGATTTGTAAAAGAGGACATAAGGAAAGGTTTATTTAAACAAGCAGATTGTGCGATTTATTCTTTTACAGTTTCAGAGGTTCAAATGCAAAAGATAAATCGTTATATAAAGGAAATTGAAGCGCAAAAAGAAAATTATCGCTATAATTTTTTAGGATTATTTGGGTTTTTACTTAATAAACCGATAAAAAGAAAAAAAGCATTCTTCTGTTCACAGTTTGTTGCATCGGTGCTAAAGGAATGCCACATCATTGATTTTGAAAAATCACCATCACTTATAGCACCAAATGACTTGCAGAAAAGAACTGAATTTCAATTTGTGTATGAAGGAAAGCTTAAGGCTTATCACAACAAGCGTAATGGTAAAAAAGTACATATGCCAGTACATTTTATCCCAATCAAGATGTAATACTTGTTCCTTTATTAATAAAGGGAGTACTAAATTACGATATGTTTAAGTGATATTCAAAACATCTAAAAAAATAAAATCGAACAAGTCTTAGATAGACTGTTCGATTTTTACTAAATTATAAATAAGGTTTATTTTAAACCTTTCAAAGCTTCTTCTATTGTGTTTTCTCCGGATATTAAGTCAAACGTTTTTCTATAAGTATTCTCCTCATCGAGTACTGCGACAACGGTTTTTGCAACATCTTCACGAGGTATTGAACCCGTTTCTATATCTTTTCCAGCTATTACTTTTCCGGTTCCTGGTTCATTTAATAAAAGTCCTGGTCCGACTATTGTATAGTTTAAGCTACTTGCTGAAAGTATTCGATCTGCGTAATGTTTTGCAACCATATAGGGCTTAATCGGACTATCTATCCAACTTTCTCGATTGCGTGCATTAAATGCACTTACCATTACATAACGGTTGACACCTATTTTTTCTGCAGCTTCCATAGATTTTACCGCTCCATCTAAGTCAACAAGTAATGTTTTATCTGCGCCCGTGCTACCCCCAGATCCAGCAGAAAAGATTACCGCATCACTGCCGTTCATTGCTTCACCTATATCATCAACACTTCCCTCTAAATTAGCAACAACTGCATCTACACCAGACTGTTTCAACGCCTCCGCCTGTTCCTCTGTGCGTACCATTGCTTTTAAAGTATGTCGATCACTATCTTTAAGTAATTGCACAATATGTTTTCCGACCTGTCCATTCGCACCAATTAAAAATACCCGCATTTATAGAAGCCCCTTTCTTTAAATAACTATCGCTATTGTTTCAAAAACCAATACTATTATCAAACATGTTGCTTATAAAGACTGTATGAAATAAAGTATTTCACTACATGAAGTAAATCTTCTGAAATGGAAAAATGACAATACTAACAAAACCCTAATCCAGATAGAAAAGGTTATTAGTGATAAATCTTTATAAGTATAGTCATTTCCAAACAATTTTCATTCCCTGTAGTTCAGTAATATTTTGTGTTATAAGGATGGCTACTTAGAGTGATTCAATTTTCACACTAAGGCAAAAGGATTTAGTTTTAACTAACGAGGTACATTGACCAGGCATAGTCTTTACATCCTTGTTAATAAATTCATTGCAGCTTAAAGGAGGGTTTTGATATAAGTTGAGATTTTCAAAACACTTTCCAAAATCACCTAAAATATGGAACTTCTTTTTTAAAAAAACGTCAAGCTTTTGGGAACTGCGAAATTCCGTAAAGTATGAAAGATTACATACTTTAGGAGGATATAATGGAAATCAAAGAGACGAAATTTGAATATGGGAAAAAGAATCATTATACAAAACTATTAATAGGTTTTGTAATAGCGTGTGCTCTATTTGTTGCTCTAATTGGATATGGGGCTTATTGGGCATTTTATGATATGAATAGATTACCTACAGGAGAGTACCTCACCCAAGCAACTTCACCTGATGGAAAATACACTGTAAAAGCTTATGTTACAAACGGCGGTGCTACAACATCCTATGCTGTACGAGGAGAGTTAGTATTTAATGAAAAAGGATATAAAACAAAAAATATTTATTGGAATTATCGTGAAGAAACTGCTAGCATTCAATGGTTAGGTAACGACAAAGTAATGATTAATGGTCATACACTTAATGTTCCTAAAGAAAAATTTGATTTTAGACATCAATAATACTGGGTGTGATTCAAGGCGTTTCATAAAGGAGGAGGGACGCTTTTTATGTTGTTGCTACAAAAAATGGTGCAGGTAAGTTTAAAAAGAAAGAAATATTTATATTAAAAATATTTGAAGTTATATTTCTAAATACTTATAGTATAAAAAAGAATTATTTAAGAAGGACTATGTCGGAAAGATTATTTATTATATAAGCATGTATTGGGAGTAACAAATTTTATACTCTAGCTAATAGCACGTTGATTCAATAAATATTGTACCAAAACTTGGAGAGGGGTTTCCTTAATGACAAATAGTAGCAAAAATCCTAAGGTTGATGAATTTCTAAGTAAAGCTACAAAGTGGAAAGATGAATACGAAAAGTTAAGAAATATCGTTCTTGACTGTGAACTGACAGAGGAATTTAAGTGGATGCATCCCTGTTATACGTTTAAGAATAAAAACATCGTTTTAATACATGGTTTTAAAGAATATTGTGCTCTTCTGTTTCACAAAGGTGCCTTGTTACAGGATACCCACGGGATACTAATTCAACAAACAGAGAATGTACAGGCTGCGCGGCAGATTCGCTTCACCAATGTTCAAGAAATTGTTGAATTGGAACCTATCTTGAAATCCTATATTTATAAAGCTATAGAAGTTGAGAAAGCTGGATTGGATGTAAACTATAAAAAGGATACAGAATACATCATTCCAGAAGAATTTCAAATTAGATTGGATGAAAATCCTGCTTTGAAAATAGCTTTTGAAGCATTAACTCCGGGTCGGCAAAGAGCATATATTTTTCATTTTTCTCAACCTAAACAATCAAAAACTCGTGCGTCAAGGGTTGAAAAATGCATCCCAAAAATTCTTAATGGAAAGGGATTAAATGATTGCACATGTGGACTTTCTAAAAAAATGCCTAACTGTGATGGCTCCCACAAGTACATTCGATAAGAACTTATGATTCAAGTGACAGGTTAGTTGAACAAGAAGAAAAATTACATAAGAGGGTGACTCAAAAATCTTTTTTTAGATATTTTTATACTATATAAATAAATTAAAAGTCTGCTCGCTTTCCACGGGTTGGCATGAGCCGGCACCCTTATCAAGAAGGATTCTCACAGACTTTTATTTTACTTTAATATCAAAAAGTAGCATTAGATTAATTTTCTAATACTACTTTTTCTTGTTTTGTAATTTAAGAGAATTCTTTTAAGAGACAAGTTTTAGGCCAACTGCAGCACCTAATACCATTCCTATAAAAACAAGTCTTCGCCAGTCTTTCGATTCACCATAAAGCAACATCCCTAAAATTGCTCCACCAGAAGCACCAATCCCCGTCCAGATTGCATAAGCTGTTCCCATAGGAAGTGCTTCCATTGAATAAGCAAGGAATATAAAACTTAATCCAAATCCTACAATTAACAAAACTAAAGATTGCCAATTACGATCTTTATGCAATTTATTAATCATAGTAACACCAAACATTTCACATAGACCTGCTAATATTAAAGAAATCCATGCCATTAAGATTCATCCCCTTCCTGAACTTTATCCTTTGTAACTAATTTCAAGCCAATGACTCCTGCTAATAAAACTAAAATTAAGACTATTTTTTCCAACTTAAAAGGTTCATCAAAGAGTAGAATTTCAGAAAAAACAGTTCCAGCTGTTCCCAATCCAACAAAAACTGCATAGACAGTGCCTACAGGAAGTTTTTTTCCTGCCATTATCATTACGTAAAAGCTAATGATGATAGCAATAATAGTTCCTGTCCATTCAAAAAAATTATTAGCGTGCTTTAATCCAATTACCCATAGAACTTCAAAAAAAGCAGCAACGAATACTTTCATCCAGTCTGTATTCATTTGTACATCACCTCCAAATTTATAATTCACAAAAAATAAAAAAGCCTGAGAGAAAACTGTAAAAACAGTTCCTCCCAGGCTTTTATCCTTCCGTGGCACAGCAAGCTGTGAGTTTTCTCTCGGACCAGTCCAACACTTATAGTTGCGGAACCCTAGAAAACTTTTAACTTATGAAATTACCTTGAATTATACACAAATTTAAATTTAAGTCAAGGTTAGAAAATGTATATTGATCTTGCTAAGTTAATTACAACCCATTTTAAAATTAAAGCCTTATTTCCTAGCTTTTCACATAAATAATTTTATTTATAAACGATTCTACGTAAAGTGACTAAAAGGCAAGATTGTGATTGTCTTATGAAAAGAAAGGAACAGAGGGCTATATTAAAATTTTAATACATATCTTTATTGTTGTGTTTTGTTGCAAATGCAACAAAAATAAGTTAAATTTAATACATCTTTTTTGCATTTACAACAAAAGTGGGGATAGGGCAGAAGAAGAAAATTCTTTATGTGAAATTAGTATGCTGGCAAGAGTGGTTGGGTAATGATAAAAAAATGTATAGCCTATTTATAAATAGGGTAAATGATTATTCGAAAATCATTGGATTAATGAAATTTTTCGAAAGAGAAATAGAACAATTATTTTACCTCTTCAATGAACATGAAAAAGAAACAAACTAGGAACTTGTAAAAAAGAAACAAGGCAAATTAATAAAAAAAGGAGCTGTAAATTAAAATGACTATAAAAATTCAAAAGTGCAACGAGGAAGATTTAAAAACACTTCAGGAAATAAGCATAGAAACATTCAACGATACATTTAAAGATCAGAATTCACCTGAAAATATGAATGCGTATTTAGAAAGAGCCTTTAATTTAAAGCAATTAGAAAAAGAACTATCTAATATATCTTCGCAATTCTTTTTTGTTTATTTTCATGATGAGGTCGCTGGTTATTTAAAGGTCAATACAAATGAAGCTCAGTCAGAAGTGATGGGTGATGGGGCACTTGAAATCGAGAGAATTTATATAAAGAAAAAATATCAAAAACATGGACTTGGTAAAGTCCTTCTAAATAAAGCTATTGAAATTGCAATGGAAAGTAATAAAGAGAAAATATGGCTAGGCGTTTGGGAAAAAAATGAAAATGCTATTGCCTTTTATAAGAAAATGGGATTTGTTCAAACTGGAGCCCACTCTTTTTATATGGGGGATGAAGAACAAATAGATTTTATAATGACCAAAACTCTTAAATAGTCTTTTTTGGAAGTTGGATTATAAAAATTTTATAAAGATAATATTGCCAAATAAATAGAAATAAAGAACGTATTGTTACAGTTTTAACTAGCGAAGCTAGCCTTTTCAAAAAGAAATATTTTAATTTTGAAACTTTTACCAATTTAATCCGTCAACCTTTATATCCATTATTAAATTTTGGGGAAATAGTGGATAAAATCGCTTTTCTAAATTCGTCTAGCTTTCTATTGAAATTAAAGATTTGATTTTCCGAATTTTTACCTTCTTATTAAATGCAAATTACTCTAATTGTATATCGTATCCGAACAGCTAAATAGCATGTATGGCGGGAAAATTTTGAATACTCGGGAAAAGGGTGTATTTTAACAATGAATATTAGACACGTTTGTTCATTAAAGGCTAGGTATAGGTTGAGATGACATTTGAAAATGTAGTTTATCCTGCATTTATAAAGAGAGAAGAAGAAGGATTCGGTATTCATTTCCCAACATTGCTCCCAAAATACGGATGGGAGTTTTCCTTATGCTCGGGTCACACGAAGAAAGAAGCAGTTCAAAATGCAGAAAAGGCATTAGCTTATTTGTTAGCTGGTGCTCTTTATGATAATGAAGATTTACCAAGTCAGGCACCCATTCCTTCTGAACTGGTAACAGAAGAAATGGAACTTATTTCGATTAAAACATCTTATAGTGATTATGCGAAGGAAATTGAGGAACATTTACCTAGACGTCATTGGCATATCTATTTTAACAGGGATGAGAAAAGTAATTTTCAAGCTGTTGCATATAAAAATAAGCAAGGATTTTGGGATGTAAAGATAGATGGTGATTTACCAGTTAAAATAGAGCAGAAGAAGCTGCTCCAACTTTGTCCTACATATCCTGTAGTTTGTACAGTTCGCCGTCGGGCTGAGGCGGAAGAATTGTTCGATAGTTTTGTACTAAGATTAGAAGAGTTATAAATAAGTTTGTTCACTATAAAATTACTATAGAGTTTAATAAACCACATATAAGGAGAGAAATACAAATGAACCTAACTATCATTAAGAGTGTTAGAACTAATAACTTTAAGGATAACGATATCATGCAAAAGATTACCGAAATGTGGAAAGAGGCATCGAGTCTTTTGAACAATAAAGACGAAGTTACTTATGGTCTATATTATGATTACGAAAGTAATTATAAAGGCGATTATTCCTTAGGAGTAGCTATAGAAGGCAGTGACAACGAATCTTCTATCAATATTCCGAATAGTAATAAATATCAAATTTTTAAAGTAGATACATCGGATGAGAATGGAATATTTAATACTTGGAAAGAGATATGGAATTGTGAAGAGAAAGGGACTTTGGAGAGAGCTTACTCTTTTGATTTTGAAAAATATTACCCTAATGGTGAAATTGAGATTCACATTGCGACTAAATAGTTTTAGATGCTTTTTGTACTACCGAGCAGATTAATTATAAAGTGTAAAAGGTTATGTAATTACTATAAAGTGAAATGTTGAAAGGAGGATGGTTATGATTTATGTTGCTCTTCTTCGAGGAATTAATGTAGGCGGAAATAATAAAATTGACATGAAGCTGCTTAAACAAACGTTTGAACAAGCTGGAATGAACGATGTAGTGACATACATTAATACAGGTAATATTATTTTTTCGTACAATGGACGGTCAA
The DNA here is from genome assembly GCF_003966145.1 of Lysinibacillus telephonicus. GTDB lineage: Bacteria > Bacillota > Bacilli > Bacillales_A > Planococcaceae > Ureibacillus > Ureibacillus telephonicus. The sequence continues at coordinate 4,679 of NZ_RXNR01000045.1, read as the reverse complement.
AGCCCGAACTATCACGTATTTTGGAAGAGGCAATACATAATGACTTTGGATTGCAAATTAAAGTAGTAGTTCTAAGTATCGATGATGTCAGAGAAATTATTAACGCTATTCCTGATACATGGAAAAATGATAAAGACATGTCAAGTGATGTTATGTTTTTATGGGATGAGATTGATGATGAATCTGTACTTGAAAATTTAGTCATTAAACCAAATATTGATACGGTTAAATATGTTCCTGGTGCAATTCTTTGGTCGGTTGCCAAAGAAAATGTAACTAAAAGTGGAAAGTCGAAAATTATTGGATCAAAGATATACAAACAAGTGACCGTAAGAAATGTCAATACCGCTCGTAAGATATTTGAACTGATGGAAGCTCAAAACAGTTAGTTCATCCGATACGAAGTAACTTATTTAGTTATGACTTCCCCAAGTACTGAAAGGCTAAAAGTATTTTGGTTGAAAAATATGGAACATATTGAAAATAACTTTATCAAATTAACAAAATAACTTGTATCAAGGGATACTATTACAAAAATTTTGCACGATTCTCGCAAAAACTTTTTGCCCTCCCAGTTGCAACACGATTTACACCCTCTCGACCAAAGTTTTATTTAAACTTTTAACCAATATAGATATAGTCAAGTCTTTTCAAAAAAGGAGTGCTATATTTGGAAAAGTATAAATGGTCAACTTACTTATGGAAATTGCTATGGGTTACATAAATTCAGATACTAAAACGTTGAGGCTGGGATAAAAGGGGAGTGACCCCATAAAGTTAGAGTTTTTATTATGCAGCTGATTGGCTGGTTTGAGTTCGAAATTGTACTGGACTCAAACCGGCTAATTTTTTCAGCTGTCAGCGAGAAGAAGGACCTTCTGCTCATTGCACCTGTTGTGTTGCTTTGATACAGAAAAAAATTGCTCTGTAACAAAAGACGGAGCTAACAAATTTATTTGCGATGATAGGTAAGCGACAGGAGAAGCTACACCCACCGACTACATTCCAATCAATACATTTCCTTTGAACAATTTAAATGCAAATTCATGTCGTTAATTTATGAAGTCATTGGTGAAAAATGCCTCTTGCCCCTTGCTTCTCTACATTAACCATACTTTCTGCAATTATTTTGAAATCTTTTTCACATATCTCTAAATAACCAAATCGAAAAGAATAACCCCAATACTTTACACTTTTAATAAAAGAAAGTTTCGAAATTAAAGGATGAATTAATATTTCTTCGCAAGGAATAAAATCTATATTTCTTCGATAAGGAAAGAAATTACTTCCCATATCTACCTGGTAAACATTATCATCTATAACTTTTCCGATAGCAGTAAATTTTTGATGAGGTATATTTTCTTTGTAATCGACCTTTGGAGAGTAATAAATAATCCAATCACCAGTATTCATCTTTTTTAAAGGAGTCTGTTTGCCATGACAAAGTTGAGCAAAACCACCTTGGACAGCATGCATTACATGGTCTCTTGAAGCAACACCAATCCAATACCTTTTATTTTGCATCAAAATCAACACCCACAATTATCAGACACTTCTACATCCTGTGAAGAATCTAAAACAGGAAAGTTCATTTCTTTCCATGCTGCAATTCCCCCTGTTAACTCTTTTACTTTATATCCACGTTCTAATAAAAACTTTGCGACCTTCGCAGCTGTGTTACACCAGACATCCCAACAGTAAACAATAATTTCCTTATCCTTTGGGATTTCATTTAAACGGTTTGGTAGCTCTAGTTGAGGTATAACATGAGCATCCTTAATGGTTAAACTTCTTACATTTATCGGGCCGTTTCTTACATCAATTAAAAAGTATTTATCTGGCTCCATTTGTGACAATTTCAAATAATCCATAGGGCTAATTGTTGCTTCCAAACGTGCATTAAAATAATCAAGAGCATTCAACATTTTGTTACCTCCAGTTTTATAGTGAATTCCAAACTTTAATAAGCAATTCCTTTAGCAATTGTCTTTCCTGCTGATTTAGGGGAGCTAAAACTTCTAATTCGGTATTGTTTAAAAATTCCCAACGCGAATCCAATACATTATTTCCTTTTGGTGTTATCAAAAGGCTATATGATCTTCTGTCATTAGGATTCCTTGTCCTCTCAACAAACCCTAAAGATTCTAAATGGTCGATATGACTTACCATTGTTGTTCGATCAATTTGTAGGTTTTCAGAAATATCTTTTTGTGATGAGTAAGGATTTCCTTTAATAAATAAAAGAACCCCATACTGTCTAGCGTTGATATTAAATGGGACAAGTCCTTCAGCAAACTTAGTTTCCATTTGCTGAAGAACCTTTCCAAGCAAAAAGCCATAGGAATGATTCCATTTGTCCATTAAATTATTCACCTCCACATATAATCAGTAAAATATATAATCAGTTTAACTGATTAATTTGTAAAATTCAACTCATTTTATATTTATTAAAACAGACTAAATTCGTGCAGCCAAAATAGGCTACCTTGACAGTCTTTTCTTATTGAAAAAAGCAATGATAAAGAGAGTAAACAAAATTTTATCATTATGTATAAGTTGCAAAACTAGAATATCAAGCTACCACAATTTTTTTAGTCAATATCATACAAGAGGCGATATGAAAAGTGTGTTAATCTATTTATCAGTAGACTGAAAGGGGAATCTTTACATGAAACAGGAGGAAAGGAAAGTTTGCTTTGATTATGATTTGCAAATCGAGGCCTATCGTTTTTATGGAATCATGCAAAAGTTTCCGAACCACTTTCATGAATATTATGTCATTGGCTTTATCGAGAGTGGACAAAGAAAATTGTCGTGTAAAAATAAAAATTACGTCATTAATAGCGGTGATCTTATCTTTTTTAACCCGTTTGATAATCATGCTTGTGAACAAATTGATAATAAAACATTAGATTATCGATGCTTGAACATAAAACCAGAGATTATGCGAAAAGTAGTAAAAGAGATTACAGGAAGAGACTATCTTCCTTACTTTACGAATCCTGTTGCATTTCGTAGTGAGCATGCGCAATTGCTGCAGCATCTCCATCAAATGATTATGGATGAGTTATTGGATCTTGAGAAAGAGGAAACGTTTTATTTTTTAATGGAACAATTAATTGAAGAGTATTGTGAAATAGTTGCAGATATTAAATTGGATAAAGTTGAGCAGAAAATCGCAAAGATTTGTAATTTTATAGAAATGCATTATGCAGAGCCTATTTCTCTTGATGATTTAGTGGGAATTTGTGATATGAATAAATACACCTTGTTACGTTCATTTGCACGAAAGCGTGGAATTACTCCTTATCGTTACTTGCAAACAGTACGTATCAATGAAGCTAAGAAGCTATTGGAGCTAGGAATGAAACCGTTGGAAGTGGCTATGCAAACCGGTTTTGTGGATCAAAGTCACTTTAGTAATTGCTTTAAGGACTGCATTGGATTAACTCCTGGACAATACCGAAATATTTACATAGATGAAATAAAATAAGCTGCTTTTAGTGGAAAGGAAAGAGAATGGAAATCAAAATGAACACGGGACATATTTCAGCCCTTATTACCATTATTATTTGGGGAACAACATTTATCTCTACAAAAATTTTATTAATTGATTTTACTCCTATTGAAATATTATTTTTCCGTTTCGTCATAGGAATTATTGCTTTAAGTATTATATTTCCATACCGACTAAAGGTAATGGATAGAAAACACCATTTATATTTTGCTGCCGCAGGGATATGTGGAGTAACACTTTATTACCTGCTGGAAAACATTGCCTTGACTTTTACTATGGCTTCCAATGTAGGTGTGATCAGTGCGATAGTCCCGTTTTTTACAGCTATCCTTACTTACTTTTATTTAAAAAACGAACCGTTACGAATTAATTTTTTTATTGGTTTTGTAGTAGCGTTAATAGGAATATTTCTTATCAGCTTTAATGGAACTATTAATTTCAAAGTAAATCCATTAGGCGATTTGCTCGCTATCGCTGCAACACTTGTATGGGCAATCTATTCTGTTATTTCAAAGAAAATTAGTAGTTTTGGTTATCATACGATCCAAGCCACTAGACAAGTGTTTTTCTATGGTATTTTATTTATGATTCCTACTCTATTTTTATTTGATTTTAAACTTGGATTTGAACGCTTAGCAAATCCAGTCAACTTGTTTAATATGTTTTTCTTAGGGCTAGGTGCATCAGCACTATGCTTTGTTACATGGAATTTTGCCATAAAAAAATTAGGTGCTATTAAAACAAGTATTTATATTTATCTCGTTCCTGTAATAACAGTCATTACTGCCATGATTGTGCTGCACGAGCCTTTAACTTGGATGGCTATATTAGGTACATTTCTAACTTTAACTGGCCTTTTCATTTCAGAAACTAAAATGATTACTAGGAAAAAAGAGAAACTAGTAAATAGTTTACAAGAGTAATACAATTAAGAAAATCATTGTATAAAAGGATCAGCAGCTTCTTGTACTGCCAAGTCGTTTAGTACATTAAATAAGCATACCAGTGAGTTAGTCCAAGCAGGGTTAACTCACTTTTTTGTGTGTGCCAGGCATGGCAACTATCTAGGTGGTGAAAGTCCACTGTGGAGGTACACATCGACCAACCACTAAGGAAGCGCAAGGTACTTATCGCGAGATAAGGGCTGGAGGAAGCGTGGAAT
>NZ_RXNR01000044.1 GCF_003966145.1 Lysinibacillus telephonicus | reverse complement strand
GCGGAAAGCGTCCGCCGAAACGGAAATCAACTAACTTATTCAAAAAGGGTTATTAATTTTATTTTAAAAGAAAAAAGACTGTAGGCAAACTCGAATTTTCGAGTTTGTCTACAGTCTGAGGCCATCCGAAATTCGGATGGCCTTTTATTTAAATATTTCTTTAATTAATCCATAGTAATGTGATTGAATACTACACTGTATTATTTTGTATTCATCTATGATGCGTTTGCAGTTTTCCTTTATGCTCTCAAATGGGGTTGGCTTGCTTATCAAAAAGCCTTGAACTGCATCACACTCGCTGTTTAGCAAATAATTAAATTGCTCCATTTTTTCAATTCCTTCTGCAACAACTTGCAAATTTAAATGCTTTGCCATTGAAATTATCATATCTAATAATGGTTCTTGTGCGTTTTCATCGACTTTTTTTACAAATTCTCGATCAATTTTTAAGCAATCAATTGGCAAATCCCTTAAGTACGCGAGTGATGAGTATCCCTTCCCGAAATCATCTAAAGCAATAGAAACCCCCAGCTTTTTTAAATCGTGCAAAATTGGCAACACATATTTAGTATTCATCGTCATACTTTCTGTTATTTCTAACTGTAAATACTCAGGAGCTAATTTTGTCGCTTCTAAAATATTTTCAACTATTTGAACAAAATTATCCTGAACAAGTTGCTTCCTTGATAAATTTACAGCTACTTTTATAGGTCGTTGAATTAGCTGTTGCAATTCCATTGTTTGACGACATGCTGTTTCTAAAACCCACTTTCCAATAGGAACAATTAACCCTGATTCCTCAGCAAGTGGAATAAAGTCAGCTGGAGGGATCAACCCCTTCTCCGGATGTTTCCATCTTACAAGAGCCTCCATCGAAATTAACTGTTTAGTTTTTAAATTTAACTGGGGCTGATAATAAAGATGTAATTCTTTATTTTGAACTGCTTTATATAAATCATTTTCTAATTTTAATTGCTCTTCTCTTTTCAATAGCATTGACGGCTTATAAAATCCTATATGTTCAAGAGTATTTGTTGCTTCCAACATTGCTAATTGCGCTGATTTAACTAAATTCTCTTCGATTTGCACGTTTTCAGGGTACATGGCAACACCAATATTTATACTTATATTGAATGAATAATGATGTATATCAAATGGCTGTGCCATTATTTCAATAAGCTTATTACAAAATGATTCTATAACTGATTGATCATTTTGGTTTTCAATAAGCAATACAAACTGATCTTCATGCAATTTCCCAATAAAGTAGTCGTTTGGTAAATGCTGTCGCAATCGTTCTGCAATCATTTTTAATAAATAATTTGAGCAACTATACCCTATTGAAGATTTAATCGCTTGCAATCTATTGATATCAATTACGAGAACTGCTTTTTCTGTTGTTTTTTCTTTAACTTTTTCTAAAAGCAATCGTTCATTTGGCAGTTTTGTAATGCCGTCATAAAAAGTTAAATAATACTTTTCGTTCTCGGCTTTTTTTAAACTCTTTTCTGTATCTTCCAACTTTTGAACGACATCTTGCGGCAGTAATTTCACAGAGGAAACTAACCATATTTGTGCAATAATAACTAACGAAAAAATGATGCCATAAATGCTTGTTAGTTGAATATTTAATAATATAAATATCATTAACGTAATTAAAATAATGCTCACCAATATATAGATCAATTTATTTCTAAACCAATAAAAATAACTATTATTTATTCCCATTATTTTCTCCTTAGTTATATATCAAAATCACTAAACAAATAGAGATATATTTATAGGTACATAGCAATAATGAAATATTATCATCTATAGTTATTTTTATTTAACTACATAAGTTTGACCCATTATTTTTTTGTGCATTATTTTATACTATTGATTTTATGCTTTAGTACTCATCGTTTTATTAATTAACTGATCTAGGTCTTTTTTATATTTTTCATAAATTGATTGATGCCCCAAAGTTTGGAAAATAGTAAACGCTTTGTTACACTTTTCTATTCCTTTAGAAATTGAATGATCGATAATATCAATCATTCCTTCATAGAAAATAATTAATGTCTGCTCAAAAAATTGAGAGCTTTCTGTAAAATATTTTTTTGCTGCCTCCAATACTATCCTCGAATATTGGTAGCCTTCATATTTAATACTAAATTCTAGAAGATTGAAAAATAAATAACTCATTATTTTAGTATCTGAATTAAAATCATTAAACTTTTCTGCTCGATTCAATAAATTTTTTGTCATTAAAAAGGCCGTTGATGGAGGGAAGAGAAAAATAAAGTTATTTAAAATAACTAACTCATAATAACTCCAATCGTCGATACTTAATAAATAATCAGAAATTTCATTAATATATTCTTCTTTAATACTATTAAGCTCAAATCCATTTTCGATACAATGACATAAAATATATAAATGTCTTAGAAAAATATCTCCGTTACCCTCATATTTTTCTCTTATTCCCTTTTTCATGATTGATATTTCATTAATCTTGTTTGCATAATACAACTTTAAGACATAATTAAATTCATTCATTTTTGATGCAATTTTGTAGTCATTTTTCATATAAAAAAACTCATTGTATGTAACATTACAATAATCAAGTATTTCTGTAAGTTTATCTGAGGAAATGCTATTTTTACCCGATTCAATTCGGGCAATATATGGACGAGTCATATTAATCGCATCTGCAAGTTGTTGTTGTGTAATGTTTTTATTTTTACGAATTTTTCTAATAACTTGCCCTATTTCCATGTTATCTGTCCCCCTGTTTAAAATTATGTATAATTTAGTTTACATTATATTTTTATATTTTCCTTTTCTATTACAATTTAATCAAATAGTATAAAAGGAGGATTGAGGAAACTATGAAAAAGTACTCTACAATCACTAAGCTTTTATTTGCAGTTACTCTAGTTGCTGCAGGAACAGTAGTAGAACCTCTTATTTGGTTAGTAGGCTTCTAAATTTTTAAAATTATTCTATTACCTTTTTACGCAAATCAATTATTTTTTCCCCCTATTATGTAGGGGACTTTTTTTATTTCTATTATACATGATAAAAAGGTACTATAATTTCCATTATACGAATTTTCCCAATACTTTTACATAATTAAGTTTCTAATATTTCATAAGTACCAATAAAAACTCACTAGTATATTTATGAACTAAATTCTAGAAATTTTTTTCTAACTATTTCTTTAGTCCACTTTTTCTAGTGAGTTTAAATATTTTGAGTCGCTTTAGACTATTTAAATTAGTAGATTTTTATACTATTTCACTAATAACTCTCACAGTGTCCAAACTTAGAGGTCATTGTCTAGCTCATGCTATCTCATCTTCAATCACCCATCTATATTTCAGGAACTCTATCATTTAAAGGTGTATAAATATAATATAGTACGTAATATCATAAGCTTCTACATTTTTTGATTCAAAATCATTTATATCTTACATATTAATTGTTTTCATGATTGCCAAAAAAACTCACAAGTAAATTTTGAACTAATGATTAGTTCTCATTTACTCGTGAGCTTAAATTATCTTGGGGCTGCCTTAAATCCTGCCGTTTCTGCTTCCTCTGCGGTGCAGAACATCTCTTCAGGTTTAGTAGATTCGTAATTTTGCTGACCAGGAGAATGATATATTTTGTCTCCTTTTGAATTGATATTGCCCTTTATTAAACAAGCTGAATCATTGCCATTATTATTTTTAGCTTCACTATCCGTTCCATCAAATACACTTTTGTCATAACCTCGGTCAGTTACATAATTTTCAATTGACCAAATACCTATTGCCTGTTTTTGTGCATTTTTTTGAACTGACTCAAACCAATCAACGTGTTTTGTGTTCGGTTCATAAATATAAGCAACACGTGCAAGGCCATTCTTTAATAGTTCTTCCTGCACATTCTTCCCATCTTCTGTATATATGTAAGCTAAAAGTCGATTATATTTGTCTCGATATGAAACATCAAATTCTAAATAAACACTCTCTTGGTCTTCTAACAATTTTTTTGTATATTCCTTTGCTTCTTCTCCATATGGCTGCTGCCCTAAAGTAGGATGATTCGTTTCTGGAGTATCTACTAATAAGAAACGAACCAATTCCGTTGATCCATTATAAAGTATTTTAATCGTATCTCCGTCCACGACGCTTACCAGCGGGAATTCTTTAAATGAAGATATATCATATGAAGAATTATCATCATTTGATTCTACTGTCTTAACAGTCGCCTCTTCTTTAACATTAGATAGACTACAGCCACTTATAATTGTTAAAGTAAACAAAATAAAAATCCATTTTTTCATAAACAGTACCTCTTTAAAAATCCTTTTTATCAATTTAAATAATATTTTATAATAATAACATTTAAATTCGCTTAATACTTTTAAAAGACAATAAAAAATCCCAGTAAATAAGTAATCCTTATTTTACTGGGATATTAGCTATAAAATTTAAATATTCTTAATATTAATCTACTTATTTATGAATTATGCATTGTATCCTTTTTTATTTTTTTATGAAACCCTTTTCCATAATAGAACACTACTAAAATAACTAGCCAAAGCGGCCCAACTTTTAAGGCAATACGTGTATCTGGGAAGAAGGCCATTAATCCAACTACTCCAATTAAGAAAGCTAAAGATAAGTATGAAGTGAATGGATATAAAGGAAGCTTATATTTTAATCCTCTCTTTTGCTCTGAAGTTAAACTTTTACGATAACGCATTTGCGATAATAGAATCATACACCAAGTCCAAATTGCACCGAATGTTGAAATACTAGTTACCCATGTAAAAACTTTAGCCGGAACAAGATAGTTTAAAACTACACCAATCAATAAAGCTCCCGCAGTAACAATTACTGCAAAACTAGGTACACCATTCTTGTTTAACTTAGCATATGATTTTGGTGCTTCACCATTTTGAGCTAAGTTATATAGCATACGAGCAGTACTGAAAATACCTCCATTACAAGAAGATAGAGCTGCTGTTAAAACAACAAAGTTAATAATTCCCGCAGCTGCTGGAATACCGATTTTGTCAAAAGTTAAAACAAATGGACTTCCTTTTGTACCAATTTCTGTCCAAGGATAAATAGACATGATAACGAATAAAGCACCTACATAGAAAATAAGAATTCGCCAAAAAACTGTATCGATAGCTTTTGATAATGTTTTTTCTGGATTTTTTACTTCCCCTGCTGTAATACCTATCATTTCAATACCAAGGAAAGCAAACATAACCATTTGTAAAGACATTAGTACCCCGGTAATACCATTTGGAAGAAGCCCACCATGCTCCCAAAGATTACTGATGCCAGTTGCAATTCCACCGTTTCCAATGCCGAATACAATTATACCGATACCTACTATAATCATGAAAATAATTGTAACAATTTTAATTAGTGCGAACCAAAATTCAAGTTCTCCATATGCTTTTACAGCAAGGAAATTTACTGCAGCCATTATAACTAATGCAGCTAATGCCCAAATCCAGCGAGGAATGTCAGGGAACCAAAATTCCATATAAATTCCTACTGCCGTAATTTCTGCCATACATGTTACAACCCATAAAAACCAATAATTCCATCCAGTTATATAGCCTGCAAGCGGTCCTAAATAGTCGCGGGCATACTGGCTAAAAGAACCTGCTACAGGCTTTTGAATAGCCATTTCACCAAGGGCTCTCATAATAAAAAACATGATCATACCGCTAAAAGCATACGCAAATAAAATACCAGGTCCTGCTAATTTAATAGCTGATGCGGAACCAAGGAATAACCCAACCCCGATCGCCGCTCCTAAGGACATAAGCGTAATATGTCTCTGTTCTAAGCCTCGCTGTAATTGCTTGTTTGAAGTATTATTTTGCATAATTTCTCCCCCAATGTGCTTGTCTAAGATGATTTCATGAAGGTATAATCCCCATGGTTAATGAGCTTTCCATTATTCACAATGACGTTTATAATGGTGTAAACATATGGTTACAATCTTTTTCCAGTAGATAGCAACATTACTTATCTGGTAGAATACAACTTGCATTTTCTCGCCGTCATTCTACTTGATGACGTTTTCATTGTCGAATAAACAAGTTTTTTCAACTAGATTGACGTAATTCTAACATTTTTGTGAACACTTTTTTATTGTTGAAGTACCCAAAATTCGAGTAATATATTTGTAGTTTTACACAAATCGACAAATCGTAACATTAATATTATCAAAAAATAAAAATAAATCAATCTAATCTATTAAATAAAGAGGGATTCTTATGACATTTATAAAAAATGATCCTTTTAGATCAAATTTCGATAGTTTGGAGGAATTTGCTGATGTTGTAAGTGAAGTTCTTCATTGTCCTATTACAATTGAAGACGCAAACCATCGTCTAATTGCTTATAGCACACATGATGAAAGAACAGACCCGGCAAGAGTATCTACTATCATAGGCAGACGTGTTCCTGAAAAAGTCATTAACGCTCTTTGGAAAGAAGGCGTTATTCCTGCTCTCTTAAAAAGCCGTGAGCCTATCCGTGTAAAAACATTGGATGAAATTGGATTGGGCGACCGTGTAGCTGTTTCTATATGGAAGAAAGAAGAAGTGCTGGGCTTTATTTGGGCTTTAGAAGTGGATAAACATTTAGATGAACAAGCTTTAGTTTTACTGAAGCAAGCAGCTGAAGCAGCAAAAAATAAGCTTTTACAGCTGCAAAACCGAAAAAATAAAAAAGAAGAGCGTTTCCAAGAGTTCTTCTGGAAGCTGCTTACAGGACATATCCAGTCAAATAAAGAAACAATGGATAACTTTCAGATGCTGCAAATTAGCCCTCCTTCTTCTTTTACTATCGCTGTTCTTCAATTTCAGAAAGACATAACAAATGAAGAGGAAAAGCAAATTTCATACCTTCTACAAACGAATCAGCGTTTGAAAACTGCGCTTTATACAATTGACCACCATCAGCTTATATTGTTGATTTCTCTTGAGGGCATAGATCAGCCTTTAAATCTACTAAATGATTTTGTTAGTACATTTGTACAAAAGATGGCTGAACGATTTGGGGTAAAGGCAATTAACCCGGCATTCAGCAGCATTTACGATGATTATCAAAAAGTAGAAAAAGCATACCGTGAAGCGTTAATTGTTTTATCAATGAAGGAAAGATTCCCCTCTGAAGTAAATGACATTCATGGTTATCAAAATCTTGGCATCTATCAATTTATCGATATCCTTTTGGAGAAACGTACAAATGATGGATATGAAAATCATGCTTTAAAGAAACTCCAGGAATACGATGAAAAACATAACAGCGACCTTGTAGAAACGCTGGAAGTCTTTTTAAATAAAGATAACAATGTAAATGAAGCGGCAAAAGCCTTGAATGTCCATACGAATACATTGAATTATCGACTAAAACGAATTAGTGAAATTGGAGAGATTAATCTCAAAGATCCGAACCAAAAAATGACGCTTTACATTGACCTTAAGCTAGAGAAATTTAAATAATTAAAGAACTTTTTGTGATAATCAACAAAAACGTGAAAAATCTTTCTCCTTTATTAACAAAGAAAAAGCAATTAAAACATTTTATACTGAATTCACAAGGAAATACAAAAGCAAGTTATTAAAGGAGGAAGTCACGATATGATTATCGGTGTACCTAAAGAAATTAAAAATAATGAAAATCGCGTTGCCCTTACTCCAGCTGGGGTTGTTTCATTTTTAAGTGTTGGTCATAAAGTATTAGTAGAAAAAGATGCTGGACTTGGAAGCGGATTCACAAATGAAGATTACGCTAATGCCGGTGCAGAAATTATTGATAATGCAGCAGATGTTTGGGCTCAATCTGAAATGATTATGAAGGTTAAAGAGCCTCTTGAAAGTGAATATCAATACTTCCGTTCTGGCTTAATTTTATTCACATACTTGCACTTGGCTGCTGAACCTACTTTAGCACAGGCACTTAAAGATAAAGACGTTATCGCTATTGCATATGAAACAGTTGCAGTAAATCGTACTCTTCCACTTCTTACTCCAATGAGTGAAGTTGCTGGTCGTATGGCTGCACAAATTGGTGCACAATTCCTGCAAAAAACAAACGGCGGTCAAGGTATCCTTCTTGCAGGAGTTCCTGGAGTAAACCGCGGTAAAGTAACGATTATTGGCGGTGGTATTGTAGGAACAAACGCTGCAAAAATTGCAATCGGCTTAGGTGCTGATGTAACAATTATTGATGTAAGTGCTGACCGTTTACGTCAATTAGATGACATTTTTGGCAATCAAATTAAAACATTAATGTCCAACCCATTCAATATCGCAGAAGCGGTAAAAGAAGCAGATCTTTTAATCGGTGCCGTTTTAATCCCTGGTGCAAAAGCTCCTAAGCTTGTAACAGAAGAAATGGTTAAAACAATGAAGCCTGGCTCTGTAATCGTGGATGTTGCAATCGACCAAGGCGGCAGCGTTGTAACATGCGATCATGTAACTACTCATGATAACCCAACTTTCGAGAAATACGGTGTTGTTCACTACTCTGTTGCTAACATGCCAGGTGCTGTTCCTAGAACATCTACGATTGCTTTAACAAACGTTACAGTTCCTTACGCTTTACAAATTGCAAACAAAGGTGTGTTCAAAGCGATTGCTGAAAACCAAGCATTAAAACTTGGTGTAAACGTGGCAAACGGTGAAATCACATATGAAGCTGTAGCAAGAGACCTTGGGTATGAATATGTACCTGTTGAAAAAGCACTAGAAAAAGAATTAGCAACATACTAATCATTAGTTCACTATATAATATAATTCCCCCTCAAGAGTGCATTGAGGGGGTTTTTATTCAGTGAGATGGTATTATGGTTGAAAAAATTTATTACCGTAATTTAGGGAAAAACGGTTAACTAGTAGAATACAGTTATTTTAATAAATGTAATAAAACTCTATTTAACAAAGTTACTAAGCTTACCAATATTCTCTATCTCAACAACTACAACATCTCCTGATTTCATTGGGCAACTTCCTGAAGGGGAGCCAGTTGCCAAAACATCTCCAGGTTCTAAAGTCATAACCTGTGAAATCCAACTAATTAGATAAGGTATTGAAAGTGACATTTGATTAGTATTTCCATCCTGTACAACTTCACCATTTAATGTTGTAGTTATTCTTAAATTAGTTGGATCTATACCCGTTACAATACATGGACCTATTGGACCAAAAGTATCAAAACCTTTTCCCCTTGTAAATTGCGGATCACTTTTTGTTAAGTCTCGTGCAGTAACATCATTAAATACAGTACAGCCAAAAACGTAATCTAGGGCTTCTTCTTCTTTTATATTTTTACCATTTCTACCAATAATAAGTGCTACTTCACCCTCCATTTCTACCTGATTTGTTAAATCGCTTGATGGCAGGATAATTTCGCCTTGATCTGGAATCAAGGAAGATGTTGGTTTCAAAAATAAAAATGGTTCTTTAAGGTTTGCTTTTCCACCAGTCTCAATTGCATGTTCAGTAAACGTCCAACCAAAGTTTACAATTTTTGAAGGAACTACTGGCTCTAGAATTTTAACATCGCTATAATTAATTCTCTCACCATCATTATTTTCAAATTCATTATTTACAACATCAATAAAATCTTTGGACAATTGTAGAATTTCGTTCCCCTCAACACGTCCATAAAAAACATTACCATCTAGTTTTTGATATCTCACAATTGTTTGAGATTTTTGTAACACTTGCATATCCAATCAAAAACTCCCTTAAATTACTTAATGAATCTTACTTGTTGACTAATATATTCATATTGTTCTTCTTTTCTTTTATTGAATTCTATCTTATTTTCTTCGAAGATATTATTTCCTTCTGTATCTATTGAAACAATAAGAGGTCCAAATTCTTTTACTTCACAAACCCAAAGTGATTCAGGCATACCAAGATCTTTCCAATGTACTTCTTTGATTTCTTCAACCTTAGTTGCACCATAAACAGCATTTCCAGCTGGGAAAACTAAATGCAGCGCTTTATGAGTTTTACATCCTTCCTCTGTATTCTTGCCCATTCCTCCTTTACCTACAATGAGTTTTACACCTGTTTCTTCTATAAATTCTTTTTCGAATTTTTCCATTCTCATGCTCGTTGTAGGACCGATGGAAACAATTTCATATTGTTCATTACCGAGATCTCGAACAATCGGACCAGCATGAAAGATTGCTTTCCCTTTTAGATCGATAGGTAATGGAATTTTCTCTTCAATAAGTCTTCTATGAGCAACATCTCTACAAGTTACTAGTGTGCCAGTTAAATAAATAATATCTCCAATTCTAATATCCTTTAAATCTTCATCTTTAATTGGAGTTGTTAATACTTTTTTACTCATAGTGTTACCCCCTCATGTGTATCAATTACATAATTCAAATCTCTATCAAAGGTAATTTTCCCTCTTCTATGAGACCAGCATCCCGTATTGACAGCCACTCCAATAGTAGAAGGATGTCTGGCAGTATTCACAACATTAACACCCATAACAGACTTAGACCCTTTTAACCCTTGAGGTCCAAGGCCAATTGCATTAATCCCATCTTCAAGAAGTTGTTCCATTTTTGCGGCATTTTCATTTTCATTTCGACTTCCAACAGGTCTCATTAAAGCTAACTTTGAGTTTAATGCCGCTGTTTCTACTGAAGTTCCAACTCCAACTCCAACTAGAAGCGGTGGACAAGCATTAAGTCCATAGCTTGTCATACGATCTAGAACAAACTTTACAACCCCTTCGTAACCTTCACCAGGCATTAGGACTGTTGCTACACCAGGTAATGTACATCCTCCACCAGCCATATAAGTATAAATTTCCACTTTATCACTATCTTCTTCGATTTCCCAAAAGATACTCGGCGTCCCGTTTCCAATGTTTTTTCCAGTATTGTATTCATCAAATGTTTCAACTGAATTGTGGCGCAAAGGAGTTTCTTTAGTGGATTTAAACACACTCTCTCTTAAAATATTATCCAATTGTCCTATTAACGGAAAATTCTCGCCACACTTTACAAAAAATTGGAGAACACCAGTATCTTGACATGAAGGTCTCTTTAACTCAAAAGCTAGTTGTTGGTTTTCAAACATTGTTTTGTAAATAATCTTTGCAAGGTGATTATCTTCTTCTTCACTTAATTCCTTTAATTTTTTTTCTACATCATCAGGTAGTTTGTAGCTAACTAGTGAAACAAATTTTGACATCAAACCAGTCATTTTTTCTTTCTGTTGTTTTTTATCCATAAAAACACTCCTCGTAATTTTCTTTTACTTAATTCGTGTAGAACGGGAAGAAAATAGGTAATAAAATCATACCTGCTATTATTAAAATAATAATTAGTGGTACACCGACCTTTACATAGTCCGTAAATTTATAGCCACCTATGCCATAAACCATTGTGTTTGCCGGCATTCCAATTGGTGTTGCAAGAGCTAAAGAACCACCAATTACTGTTGCCATTAAAACCGCTCTTGGATCTGCGCCCATTGCACTGGCAATAGAAAGACCAATTGGCACTAGTAGAGCTGTCGTAGCAGTATTGGACATAAAATTTGTCATAACAGCAGAGAGCAATAAAATAACAAACAAAAGAATGTATGGCGACGGATTGCTTCCTAAAGTTCCAATGATTGTATCTGCAATTAACGCTCCTGTTCCGGCTGTATCAATGGCTTTTGCCAATGCAAGTGAACCTACAAATAGAAGAATCGTATTCATATCAATTGATTTCATTGTATTTTTTTCAGAAATAACTCCTGTTGCAACTAAAATCAATGCTCCAATCCATGCTGATATATATAATTTCACTCCAATTTGCTTTTCAAATATCATTGCAACAATCGTTAATACAAGAACAATTAAAGCTGCATACTGTTTCCATTTCGGTACATTCGAATAATCAATTTGCTTACTATAAACAGAATCTTTATCAAGATCATTATCTTTTCTATTTGGTAAGAGCTTGTAGCCAAACAAACTAAAATACAAAATTCCGATAATTAACATTGGCAGCCCTACTTTTGCATATTCAAAAAAGCCAAATTCCATATTGATTTCTTGAAGTGCCGACTGTGCAATCATATTACCTGGTGCACCAATTAAACTTAGATTCCCTCCTAAAGCTGCTGCTATAACCAACGGAAGCAACAATCTAGAGCGTGAGAAACCAGATCTAGCAGCAATACCTATAACTACGGGTATAAAAACTGCAGCCGTTCCTGTATTAGAAAGAAATCCGGACATTAAACCTGTAATGACCATAACAGCAATAATTAATTGCTTTTCTGTTTTAGCAAATTTTGTAACAATTCCTCCAACCTTTTGGGCCATTCCAGTATCAAAAAAAGCAGCACCGACAATAAACATCGCCATAAATAAAAGAACATTACTGTCTATAAAACCAGCAAAAGCATCTGCCGGTTCAAGAACACCTGTTACTGTCAGACCGACTGCAACAATCATTGCTGTAACAGGTATTGGAATTTTCTCCCATGCAAACATAACAATTGCAAAAATTAAAAACAGTAGTGTAATAATTTCTGCACTCATACAACATCCCCTTTCCCCCTTATAAGCTTGAAGACGTCTTCTAAATAAAATATTAGAACTTTGAAAACGCTTACGCTATTCAATTATTTAAGTTGCTTTTATGGTTTCTATTAAGTTTCTATTTTCGAAAACTAAAAGAAGAACTTGCGAAGTATAAAAAAAACCCTTATGAACTTGCTATAACAAATAGCAAAATCCAAGGATTTTAAAACATATATTCAAAATTTAAAGTAAATTCAGACAAAGGGGAATCTAAAAAAAAACCTAAGTAAATTTTTTAGATTTTTAAATTAAAATTATTTTTTCATTTTTTTCTTTGGATCCTTAATAATAAATTTTCTAGGGATTTACTAATTTCATTAAGTGATTGAAAATCTTCTTCGCTCAGCGTTTTTTCTTCTTTATCTTTTTCTTGGGCTGTCATTTCAGTATCCTGAATTCCTTTTTTATTAGAAATTAATTTATAAAATTCTTTGTCTTCAAGGTATCTTTTCTCTCTTAATTCAGAATTAAGAGTTCTCTCTGAGGAAAGCTGTTTTCTGTATTCTGAAGGAGTTTTACCAAAACTGTTCCGAAATGCTGTATTAAAAGATTTAACATCAGAAAATCCATAAGACAATGCTATATCTGAAATTTTCTCATCAAAATCTGAAAGAGCATAAGTCGCTTCACGTAGTCGAATTCGTGTAAGATATTCATAGTAATTAATACCTAGCTGTTGTTTTACAATTTGAGAAATATAACTTTTATGGTATCCAGATACTAATGAAAGCTCTTCAAGACTGATTTTATTTTTATAATTATTTTCAATATAAGTAATAATTTTATTTACAGCATCTGTTTTTTTCTTATTACTTGCCATCTCCATTGAAGAAATCTTCTTTGGAGAAAAATTTATTATTAAATTTGCCGCCAGTTGACTAAGAAGGCATTCGAAGTAAATTTTTTCAGAAGGTGCATCCCCTTTTATATATTGAATCATTTCGAAAATTAGTTTCCTTAAACAATTAAAATCCTCATTATATCTCGTCTTTTCATAGGATCTACAGGTAAATTGAAGCAAATGATAATCACTATAATAACTGCTAAAGTATATCGGATTAAGATGTATAACCATAGCGATAGAATTTGACTTTCTTGCAAGAGTAGCATGTCCAACATTTGAGTTGATGAGCATCATATCATCTTCTTCTAAAATATAATTCGATCCATTTATACTTACCTCAATTTCTCCTTGTAGAACTGTAATTAGCTCTAGCTCATTATGCCAGTTATAATGATAGGAACTAATATAATAAACATATTGTTTTATATCGATATCTCTTTTGTTGTTTTTCCAGACATAATTCATAAGTCCCATTCATTAAACAACCTCACTTTAATATTGATCATCAATTCTATAAACTAATAATATTTACTTTATTTTTAGATTTTCTATAATTTTATCACTATTAATTTACAAGTAAAAAGATTGTTTACAACAGAAGTCGCTTCATACAAAAAGAGGGGCTATCCAGAAATACTTTCTGAATAGTCCCTTTCACAACATACACCTTATTCTTCAGTTATTACAAATAATGATAGTGTCATAATTTTAGAGAATTGTGCACGTGTTAAATTCCCTTTAGGATTGAACTTTCCATTTTCTCCACCAATAAGCTCCAACTGTTGTAATAAACCAATTGGCTTAATTGTTTCTTCGCGCATTTGATTTTGGTCAGTAAATGTATTAGTCATCCCAACTGCTTCAGGATCTAACCCTTGTGCAACTAACAAACTAGCAGTTACATATGCCATTTCCTCACGAGTAACAGGTTTATTCGGCTCAAATTTGCTGCCATCAAAGATATCAATTAATCCATAGTCTTGTAGAATAGCAACTTCCTTTGCACCCCAGAAATTTTGAAGATCTGTATATGTTGCTGGACCTTCATAATCTGCATCTTTATCTAAACCAGTAGCACGGAAAATCATTCCAGCTAATTGTCCGCGAGTTACTTGACCGTTAGGATTAAACGTTGTATCTGTTGTGCCATTAACAATTCCCATCTGATATAGGAACTGAATATAGCTTTCTGCCCAGTGCCCAATGCTATCTTTAAAATAACCACCCGATTTTAAATCAAAGTCGGCACGGTTCATCAACATAATAACGCCTTGAACTTCCTCATTAGTAACCTGATGCCATTTTCCTTCAGCATATATTTCTGCTTTGAATGAATCACCAGATTTAATAAATTTTACTTGAATAGAATCACCAAATGTCTTTTTTAATTCTTCATAATATTGATAGAATGCTTCTTTACCTTCATAATAAAGGTTTTGATCTTCATCATATGATTTTTTAATCATTTCTAGTGACACTTTTAAAGTAAAACTATTGTTGTTTTTATTAGCGGAGATTGTTAAATCATCCTCTGCGAATGCTAACTTTGAAATAAGCATCATTTTATAAAGATCTTCGTAAGAATGTATTTGTTGTTGATTTTCACTTGTTGCTGCAAATAAGTTTTGGTCAGCAAGAGCAGTTGGAACCGCTAAATTCTCCTGTGCTTGTGCATTAAATGAAAATCCTGTTGTTAATAATGAAACTGTTAATGTTCCTGCTAATATCATTTTTTTCATCAGTCAAACCCCTTTCGAATTTAGTTTACTAAATGAGAGCTTCCAATATCGATATAAATTTACAATTCTACTTAAAATGAACAATTATTACCATTATCAACTAATAATTTAATAATAGATAGAGAATTCTCGGATATGACATAATACCTAATAATTAAAAAGATATGCTAATAGTTAAGGGCTGACCCAAAATGAATTAATCATTCACATTTGGGCCAGCCCACTCATAATTTTATAGCTTAAATCTTTGTACAACATCCTGTAATTCTTCAGCCATTTGTGATAGAGAGGCAGCGGAAGCTCTAATTTCCTCCATTGAAGCAAGCTGTTGTTCTGTGGATGCCGATACATTTTGTGTCTCTGCAGAAGTGTTATCTGCAATCTCTTTAATATTATTGAATGTATTAACAAAATGATCGGTACCTGAAGAGATTTGTTTGATATTCGAAGTAACTTGAATAATTTGCTCTTTAATTGTATTAACTGAATGTGTAATAGCTGTAAAGGATTCTCCGGCGTTATTAACAACCTCAATCCCTTTCTCTACTTCATCATTACCTTTTTCCATTGAGATAATTGCGTTTGATGTTTCTAATTGAATCGCTTCAATCATTTCACGTATTTGTTCCGTTGATTGTGCCGATTGTTCTGCTAATTTTCTTACTTCCTCCGCTACAACTGCAAAACCTTTTCCATGTTCACCTGCTCGGGCTGCTTCGATTGCAGCGTTTAAAGCAAGTAAATTTGTTTGCTCTGCTACTGCAGTGATAACATCTACAATTTGACTAATTTGCTGTGAATGATTTCCTAAAACTTTAATACTATTTGCGATTTCATTCACGGTATGTTTGATGAAGTTCATTTGTCCAACAGTTACTTCTATTGCTTGACTTCCTCTTTCAACCACTTCTTTGGCTTCAATCGCAGTGTTTGAAACTTCATTTGAACTTTCAGCAATCTCTTGAATTGTTAATGACATATTTTTTGCCATTTTAGAACTTTCTTCAATTCCTTGTGCTTGCAACTCTACACCAGCAGACATTTCTTGAATAGAGGAAGAAATTTGTTCTGTCGCTGAAGTATTTTGTTCCGTACTTGCAGTTAGCTCCTCAGAAGATGCAGCTAAATTATTTGATTTTTCACGCACTTCAGAAATAATTAAACCAAGATTCTCTCTTAATTGATTAAATGTATTTGCTAATATTCCTAGCTCATCGTTATTTACTAATTTGATTGGTGTACTTAAATCACCTTGGCTCATGCTATTTGCAGAATCAACAAGAACTTGAATAGGTTTTGTAATCGATCTAATTATATAGAATATAATTACCCCACCAATCACCAAGGAAAGAACAATGACAATAATCGTTGTATAAAAAATAGGAGCAACAGCATGATCCACTTCCTCTTGATGCATGACCCCTCCTATTTTCCAACCAGTAAGTTCATTGGTGATGTAGGATAATTTCACATCATTTTCGTTATCGTCTTTAATATTTAATGTTTGAGATTCTGCAGAAAGTAAAGTATTTTTATATTTCTCGCTTCCTTCAGTACCTGCCTCATTTTCGGGGTGACTAATATATTTCCCAGTATCATCCATTAAAAATAGATAACCATTTTCACCAATTTTAATTTCACTCATCATCTCAGAGATATTTCCCAATTTCAGATTAACAGCAACAACTCCTTGTCCATCAGCTGTTGCCTTGGCTAATGTAACAACTACTTGATTTGATGATTGAGACACATACGGATCTGTAACTATAACTTTTCCTGCATTACTCTTTGCTTCTTTATACCAAGGACGCTCACGAGGATCATATTCTGGTGGATTTTTAAAAGATGTTGGTGAATTCATAAACTGTCCTGTTTCTGTCCCAACATAAGTTTGTTCAACATCTGGTTTTGATGATTGAATCGTATCAAGTAACTTTCTTATTTCAGCATTGGAGTCGTTCTCAATTTCTCCAGCCGAAATTGCATTTGATAAATAGTCAATATTCTCCATTTGTCCAGAAATAAATTGTGTAATGGACTGATTGACAATCGAAACATTTTCATTTATCATTCCCTCCATTTGATCATCAATCTTATTTTTAGCACTTTGGTATGATGAAGCACTAATGACTATACAAGGGATTAATAAGATAACTAAAAAAGAAAGGATAAGTTTCTTTTTTAATCCAAAATTAATTTTACCTTTTTCTCTTTTTTTCATAATTTCCCCCCCAATTGTAATAAATATATAAAAAGAGATATTTTTGAAGTCCCTAATATTATCGTCCTAAAATATGATTCTTTTACATTTTCATAAGTATTTAGAATTACCAATTTATTGAAGTGTGTTTGTTTTTTAGTAAAAAATATCCATTTCAAAAGTCTTATAAATTCGAAGTGAGGGGGAAGCCATATACCCAAAATACGAATGAAAATAATTTGACAATAAAAAAACACTTTCCTTGTTCTCTAGGAAAGTGCCCAATTTTGGAATATTATTTTGGAATATCTAGAAATTATACTTAAATAAACATAATTGCTATCTCATTTATTTTATATCAATGGTGATTTACTTGTTACCTGCAAGATTATTTACTACATCCAGCAATACATTGGCTCCAGCTATCAAGTCGGAATCATTTGTAGCCTCCTTCGGATTATGACTAATTCCTTCTATACTTGGCACGAAAATCATGGCTGAGGGGCAAATACGAGCCATCATTTGAGCATCATGTCCCGCGCCAGATGTCATTCTTTTTGAGTGGAGTTCGAGTTTACTAGCAGCTTGCTCTATCAGTTTAACGATGTTTTCATCGAAAGAAACTGGGGAAAAGCGAGCTAATTGTTCAGATGAAATTGATACTTCTTCAGATGCTGCCAGTTCTTTAAGGTAGTTTGCAAGTGCTTGTTCTTCCTCTTGTAATCTCTGTTCGTTTGGATTGCGTAAATCAACAGTGAATGTCGCTAAAGATGGAACGACATTCACTGCATTTGGCTTAAAACTAATCGTTCCAACTGTTGCAACAGTTTGCCCATTTGAAGCGTTCGCCCGATCTCGTAAATATGTGATTACCCGTGCAGCGGCAAGTCCTGCATCACGTCGCATAACAATTGGTGTAGTACCAGCGTGGTTTGCAATACCTTCAATCGTAATACGCTGCCAAGAAATACCTTGAAGGTTCTCAACTGCGCCAATTGAAATTCCCTCCTTATCAAGAATTGGACCTTGTTCGATATGAAGCTCAATGTATGCGTATGGTTTTAAAAAACCAGGCTCCTTCGTACCAGCATATCCAATACGCTCAAGTTCCTCGCCCAATAGTGTTCCATCTGAACCTACTGTTTTAAGTGCATCCTCTACTGAAAGGCCGCCAGCATACACGAGGGATCCCATCATGTCGGGCTGATAGCGAACTCCCTCCTCATTGGTAAATGCTGCAACTGCAATTGGACGAGATGGCTTAACACCTTTCTTCTGCAAAGTGTTAATCACTTCAAGCCCAGAAAGGACTCCATAGCATCCGTCATACATACCCGCGTTAATTACTGTGTCTATGTGCGAACCTAACAAAATTGGTTCTTCATTTCTATTTTCAGTACTATACCAAATTCCAAAAATATTACCGATTCTATCAATTTCAACTTCCAAGCCATCTTCTTTCATCCAAACAATTAATCGGTCGCGTCCAGCCTTATCTGCATCTGAAGCAGCCAACCTTGTTCGCTTGTTGTCATTGTCAAGACCAATTCGACCAAGATCTTGAAGGCGTTTAAGCAGGCGTTCGGAGTTGATTGATTGTTTTAAATTAGTAACTGTCATGTTCACTTCCCCCTTACGATAAGTTGATTAGAAACAAATAGGATAACAATAAATCAACTTTGATTAAATATAATTATAATGTCATATTAATTGAATATTTCTAATAATAATACTATTATTGGATGTAAAAATATAAAAATATTGAGGTTTTAACATGCAAATGAAAAGTTTTATGATTGATGAAAATTTTAAAGAACTAACAAAACATCAGACAGTTGTTATGCCCATTGCTTGTTATCAAACTACCATTAATCAAAATATAAACGGCCATATTCCACTTCATTGGCATGATGAAATTCAATTTGTGTTAATAGTAAAAGGGGAAGCAATTTTTCAAGTTAATGAAGATTGGATTTTGGTTAAAGAGGGTGATGGGCTATTTATTAATAGTGGATGCCTTCACATGGCACAGGATAAAGAGCAGTCGGGTTGCGTCTATATTTGCTTAAATATTTCTCCTTATTTCGTGGTATCCCAAGAACTCTACACTACATATGTAAAACCTTATATTCAAGCGACCAATTTACCTTACTTATATATAGATGCAAATGAAATCTGGGCGAAAAACATTTTAGATGCAATTTTAAAAATCTATCAATTAATTGAGCAAAAATCTCAATACTATGAAATTGATATAACCATTCAACTAGCGTTAATTTGGAAAAACTTAATCGATAATGGTTTTAAACTAGAATATGTTCAGACAGAAATATTAAAGAGTCAAAGAATGAAACAAATGCTAAGTTGGATACATGAGCATTATGCAGAAAAAATTTTATTAGAGGATATTGCAAGGGCTGGTCAGTTGAGTCGTTCTGAATGCTGTCGATATTTCAAACGTTTTTTAAAATGTACACCCTTAAACTATGTAATCGATTATCGGATTCAAAAAAGCCTATCTCTCCTGCAGCAAGATGATTGTAATATCACTGAAGTTGCTTATCAGGTTGGTTTTAATAGTACAAGCTATTTTATTAAAGCATTCAGAGATTCTATGAACATGACTCCCTTAGCATACAAAAAAAATAAAATCCATAATGTCTAAACTAGTATTGTCACTAAATATCCATAAAAGATGCTAATCTGTATTTCGCGGACTCCTCGGACCTTTAATGGAATTATAAGCAATAATCCAATATTTAAGACTAGGAGATTATGAATATATAATTTAAGGTAAAAAGGTTTAAGTTCTGTATTAATTGAACTTAAACCTTTTATTTCAATGATAATTTAAATTGGGTACGCTCCATCCCATACAACTTTCTTAAAATGCTCAGCGTCAGTATCTCCTTCAGTACTAAAAAATAAAATTTTCGAATCTGAATTAATATTTAACTGTTCTTTTAAATTTGAGTATTTACTCCTTCTTAAAATTTCACTCACAGCTCCTACTCCAACAGCTCCAGATTCTCCTGAAATTACTTTCGGATCATCTTTAATTGGTGCTGCTAAAATTCTCATACCTTGTGCAGCAATGTTGTCTGAACATGAAAGGAATGCATCAGCATAATCACTTAAAATTTCCCATCCCAATGTACTTGGTTCACCACATGCCAGACCTGCCATAATTGTATCCATATCGCCTTTTACATAATGCAACTTTCCGTCATTTGCTTCAGCTGTTTTAAATATACAATTAGCTTTTTCTGGTTCTACAACAACTGTAATTGGACGATCCTCACCATAAACATTTGCAAAAAAGCCTTGAACTGTAGCCGCCAGTGAACCAACACCAGCTTGAATAAATATATGAGTGGGCTTTTCGTCCAACTCTTTTAGCTGTTCATAAGCTTCTAACACCATTGTTATATACCCTTGCATAATTCTCTTTGGGATCTCTTCGTAATTTTCCCATGCAGTATCTTGTACTAATACCCAATTATATTTATCTGCATGCTCAGCTGCTAAGCGAACTGCATCATCATAGTTAATATCCGTGATGGAAGCCTCTGCACCTTCAGATTTAATATGATTCAATCTTTCTTCTGACGAACCTTTGGGCATGTAAACAACTGATTTTTGTTTCAATTGTTTTGCTGTCCATGCAACACCTCTGCCATGATTACCATCTGTTGCCGTGATAAATGTTAGTTCTCCTAATGTTTCACTAACTTCAGGTGAGACAAGCTTATCATAAGTTAGGTCTGCTAGATTTATATTTAATCTTTCTGCTAGATAGTGCCCAATAGCATAAGAGCCACCTAATGCTTTAAATGCATTTAGACCGAATCGATATGATTCATCCTTTACAAAAACCTTACTAATATTTAACTCTTTAGCTAGATTATCTAATTTAGCTAATGGTGTAGGTTTATATTGTGGGAAACTTTTATGAAAAGCATAAACCTTTTTTGCTTCCTCCATATTTAAAAATTTTATATCAGATTTTATTTCCCTCTTTCGATTATCAAATTTAACTAACTTCATTTAATTCACCTCTTTTTGTATAATTAAATGTTTGTTGCTAAAAAAATAAATCTAATATTATTCAGGAAGGCGAATTTTAACAATTTCAGCAAAAAACTCCGCTCCTGTCTCTAATACATTGTCGTTATAATCATAGAGCGCATTATGCAACGGAATGATTTCCTCATTCTCACCTTTACTGCCGAGGAATACAAAACAACCTGGGATTTTTTCGGTGAATTTGCCAAAATCCTCAGAAGCCATTAACGGTGGACAATCACTATTTGTATTTTCTTTCCCGACTATATTATTTGCAGCTTCTATGGCTATTTTGCTGCATTTTTCCCAATTTATAGTAGGGGAGAATTCATGAGTATATTCAAACTCACATTCTGCACCGTACATAGTGCAAATTCCTTCGCTTAACTTTCTCATTCTTTCTTCGAGTAGTTTTTGGACTTCTGGTATAAAGCTCCTTGTATCTCCTTTAATTTCAACATTTGAAGGTATAGCATTTCGAATGCCATCGGAGTGTATTTCTGTGCATGACACTACTGCTGTATGAATTGGATCAAGATTTCTTGCAACTATTGTTTGAAGAGCAAGGATAATCTCCGCTGCAATTACTAAAGGATCAACACCCATATTTGGACTTGATGAGTGTGCTCCTTTTCCTTTAATACGAATTACAAAGTTATCCTCACTAGCCATGATAGGACCTGATCGAGTGTGTACTGTACCAACAGGTAATCCCGGCATATTGTGCAAACCGTAAATTTCATCTACAGGAAAACGTTCAAATAACTTGTCGTCTAGCATTGCTTGAGCACCTTTACCGATTTCTTCAGCAGGTTGAAAAATGAATCGGACAGTACCATTAAAGTTTTTTCGAGTAGAAAGAAGTTTCGCAGCTCCCAATAAAGTTGTCATATGTCCGTCGTGGCCACAAGCATGCATTTTTCCAGGGTGTTGTGAACGATACGAAAGCTCTTTAATTTCATTTAAATTTAATGCATCCATATCAGCTCGTAATCCGATTACTCCTTTTCCATCCCCAACAGTAAGGCTAGCCACAATACCCGTACCACCAATATTTTCATGAACCTGCAGTCCCATCTTTTTAAGTTCTAGTGCAATATAAGCCGATGTTTTCTTTTCCTCGAAAGCAGTTTCAGGGTATTTATGCAAATAATGTCGCCATTCTAGTAGTTGTTTTTTAAAATCAGGATTCCCCATTATTTCCCCTCACTTTTTTAAATTTTAAGATTATTTCCGAGCTGTTACTTTATCAATAGAAGAAAGACTTATTCCATCCTGGTTCATCCACACCATTATTTAACTAATGACTTTTAAAAAATTTAGTGGCTTTTTCCTCCTTCCCTTTCCGACATTTTAATATTTAGTTAGTTCCGGATATATAAAATTGATATTTAATTTTATAAATATATTGAGGTATTTTTTAGGGGAGAAAGGTTAATAGAAACATTTATCTTACAATGCCCTATTAGTAAAGGCTTTAAAGTATGTAAATAGACTTGAGAAATGAAAATTATATACTACGATTTTAGTTGCAAGATTGTGTTTAGATTGTTGAGTAAAAGAAAAGACATGGAATTTTTAAATAGAAGATCCATGCCATTAAATTAAGATATCAATATTTTATTATTTTCCAACTTAATGACTGCATAAAAGGAGAAGGTTGCGTTACCTATGACTCGATTAAATGCATTTTCAAATAGTGAATGAACGGATGTTCACTCTCATCCACCTTCCTCGTACAAATAAACAAACTTTGATTAATCTCTGCTTGCTCCACAAAGACTCTAGCTAGCTTTCCTTGAGCTAATGTTTCACTTACGCTGCAAGCTGGCGCGAGGGCAATTCCGTAACCTGCCTCAACAACCTTAATCGATTCTAGTACGCCTTGCATTTGTATACCGAATTTCGGTAATGGGCAATTATGGGTATAAAATATCGCCTTTAACAAATCAAGCGTCGAACTGCCTTGTTCCCTGTAAATAAAATCATGTTCACTTAAATCAAAAATCGATATCTTTTTATTTGCTAATGGGTGGGTTGGATGTACAACAAACCAAAATGGAACATCGGTAATTTTTTCAAAGTGTAAATCTTCATGACCAATATTGCTTTGTACAACAAAGCCAAAATCAACTTCATAATTAAGGACGCGACGTTCAACAGACTGTACATTCCCTAGTGATACATATATATCGACATTTGGATTTTCTAGCTTATAACCCGCAATTATTGGAGGTAAGATATAATTCGTTGAAATATAGGACGAAGCAATTTCGACTTTCTCCTTCTTTTCCAGAAATGTTTTAAATTTTTCATCGATCTGTTGTTCTAAATGAAACAGGCGTAATCCTTGCTCATAAAGAAATTCTCCTTCAGATGTAAGCTGTATCCCTCTTCCCTTACTACTGATTAATTTGACCCCTAGCTCTCGCTCTAATTTACGAATTTGAGCTGTAACAGCAGGTTGACTAATATGTAGGAAGTTCGCCGCTTCAGTTATACTCCCTAGCTTTGCAACATTCGTAAAAATACGTAACGTGTGTAAATTCATTTCTTCACCCATTCATAACTTTATTTTATGAATAAACAAAATTTATATATTTGTTTTATGAATAGTATAGCAGTATTTTGAGAAAGAGAGGTGATTTGTCTGGAAAACTTGCTATTGGAATGGCTATCAATGGATGGTCTTTTATTATTCGGAATTGGTATTCTTGCTGCTATTATTGGGGTTATGTTCGGAGCTGCAGGATTTGTATTACTACCTGCCCTGCTATTAGTTGGCATTCCGATTCATGCGACAGTTGCCGTCAATAAATTTGCCACTGGCGTATCTTCATTATCGACGGTTCTTGTACTTATTTTAAAAAAGAAAGTTCGACTTAAAAAAATGCTCCCACTCATGTTCGTCGCTGCATTTGGAGGAATAAGCGGTGCATTTTTCGCAACCAGATTATCGGAACAGATGATGAATATTATTGCTTGTATCGTGTTAATTGCTATGTTTTTCGTAGTATTAAAAGGTAATAAAAAAGGGCTTGTCAGTGAACAACAAGACACCGAGGAACAAGACGGCGAACAACGAACTACTTTGATAGCTCCATTTTTTATCGGGATATATGATGGAGGATTTGGACCAGGATCAGCACTTTTAAATATTACCTACTTTTTGAAAAAACAATTTAGCTATTTAAAAGCTGCTGAATTAACCCGCTTTATGATGTTTGCAAGTTGTATAAGCGCATTTTTATTTTATTTCTTTTATGGCATAGTGGATTGGGGCTTTGCCATTCCGGTCACAGTAGGTTCAATCGTCGGCTCGCATATCGGACTAAAAATCATCCCGTATTTGAAAGGAAAATGGATTCAATTTTTGCTTCCAACTATCTTTTTATTATTAATTGTTCAAGTTGTCGCGGATTTATTATCTTCTTAGTTCATCACAAAATCTTTAAAATCGATGGAGTATTCAGAATATATTGCGAAAGGAAGAATATAGTAAATTATACTTAATCGAATGCTAGCTTAGAAACCATAATATAAATCTATAAACTGCATTATCAAGGAGGAAGAAGAATGGAAGATTTCGTATTAGAAAAGGCAATTCAAGATGTTTATCCAGATGACTTTGCTTGGTGTTTTGGCTGTGGGCGATTGAATAAAGATGGTCATCAACTTCGAACTGGTTGGCAAGGAGACAAGACAGTTACGTTCTTTACACCTGAATCAAAATACATGGGTATTCCAGGATTTATATATGGTGGCTTAATCGCATCTATAATTGATTGTCATGGATCAGGATCTGCTGCACTTGCTTTACATCGTAAAAATGGCAATGAAATCGGTGATGGGTCAGTACCTCCCCGTTTTGTAACTGCAAGTCTTAATGTAGAATTCCTAAAACCAACTCCCCAACAAGTAACATTAAAAGCTGTTGGGACTGTTGAAGAAATACATCCGAAAAGATGGAAGGTTGATACAGAAGTTTATGCCCATAATACCCTTTGTGCTCGAGGTATAGTAGTTCTCGTTGCAATGCCGAGTACTTTTCAAAAAAAGTAACCCCTCTTTTAACGGGAACTCGGGATATTGGGAAGTGGTCTACCTTTCTTTCAGTCAATCATTATACCCCTTTTCTTAACACTGCCATTATTTTAATAGAAATTTGGTGAGTATGATACTTTTAAAATTTTATGAAATAAAAACTTTAAAAGTAGTTTCTTTTCTTATACTTTGATAAAAGACTGATTAAAGGTAAATTATCTTTCCTTGTTTCAAATATTAAATCTACACTTATCCGTATTTATTTGAATTGATAACAAAAAAGCATACTCGCACTTATATGTGTGCAAGTATGCCTTGAGTTATTATACAAATATCATCCATAAAATAATTGTGAATACAATCGTTGTTACACCTTGTAAAAGGGTAGCCATTGTTTGTGCTTTATAAGCTTGCGTTACTTCCATGCCACTATATTGAGTAACAACCCAGAAGAAGCTGTCGTTCACGTGTGAAACAGTCATTGCCCCTGCACCGATTGCCATTACAACTAATGCTAATGGGAATGCTCCTTCGATACCTGCAGTTACCAGCATTGGCGCTACAAGAGTAGATGTAATAACAAGCGCTGTTGTAGAAGAACCTTGTGCTGTTTTAAGTGCTGCTGCGATGATAAATGGAACAAGCAAGAATAAAGAGCCAGTTGCTAATGAACCAAGATCCATCTGTTGTAATAAGTCGCCTACACCTGTTTCTTTAATAATAGTACCGAATGAACCACCTGAAGCGGTAATTAAAAGAATAGGAGCTGCATCTTTTAAGCTATCCCCAATCCAGCCAGTCAGCGTTTCTTCATTTAACTTTGGAAGTAGTGGAAATGCTGCAAATACCCCTAAAAGTAATGCAACAATTGGACTTCCTAAAAAGCGTAAAATCATATTAAACGTAGATTCCGGATCACCAACCAACGCTGCAATAGAACCAACGCCGATTAACACAATTGGCAGTATTATTGGGAAAAATGATTTAAATGTTGATGGCATTTCACCAAAGGATTTAATTACTTCTTCGTAATCTAACGCTTCTTCTTGATCCAATGGAACTTGAATTTTTGAAGCGACTTTTACAGCCCATAAATACCCTACAAATACTGCAGGAATCGCCACAATTAAACCGACTAAAATAACTGTCCCTAAGTAATCTGTTGCACCAATATTCCCAGCCGCTGCAATTGGTCCTGGAGTCGGCGGAACTAGGACGTGCGTTGCATATAAACCAGTTGCTAGCGCCACACCCATTGATGCAATTGTAACCTTCGCACGTTTTGCTAAAGATTTTTGTAAACTTGATAAAATAATGAATCCTGAATCACAAAATACTGGAATTGATACGATATAACCGATAATCGACATTGCTAATTGCGGACGCTTCGGACCTACAATTCGCAGCACAACCTCTGCCATACGGTAGGCTGCACCAGAACGCTCTAAAATAACTCCAATCATTGTTCCTGCAACAATAACAATACCAATGCTCGTCATTAAACTACCGAAACCAGTATTAATATTTGTTACTACATCTAATAATGGCATTCCACTGGCAATACCTACAAAGAATGAACTTATAATTAATGCTAAAAATGGATGTAATTTTAATTTTGCAGTAGCAAATACAACAAATAACACCCCAATTAAAATAATGACAAATAACATTTCCTTCTCCCCCTTAATCTAAAATTTTATTAAAAGTTTCATATGCCCTTTGCGATAAATATTTAGAAGCTTCCATCATTGCCATATCAGTTGAAATAGACTCATTTACTACCGACACAACTTGATGGAAATGCTCGGCTAACATTTGTTTTTCTTGATTTTCAATAAAACCCGAAAGCAAAATTGTTGGAATATTAAATCGCTTTGCACAGTGTAAAACTCCTATTGGTGCCTTCCCATGCAGCGTTTGCACATCAGATTTGCCTTCACCCGTAACAATGTAATGAGCACCCTGTATTTTTTCGCTGTAGTTCATTACTTCTAGAACAAGATGAATTCCCTGATGGAATTGTCCTTGAAGAAAAGCAATTAATGCACTGCCCATACCGCCTGCTGCCCCAGCACCGGGATAGTCATGTAAGCGGATGCCAAATTCTTGTTCAACGACATTTGCCCAATTAGTTAGCGCCTGGTCAAAATAGTCAATTTCATCTACTTTTACGCCTTTTTGTGGACCAAAAATCGCCGTTGCCCCATGTTCACCAATTAATGGATTATTTACATCGCATGCAATAGCAACTGCTGAATCTTTCAATCTTCTATCCCAATTCGTAAAATCAAGCTTTTTCACTTCATATAGTCCATCAATAGATTTTTGTACATCACGTCCATATTCATCTAATAAACGCAATCCCAAAGCTCTTAACATTCCAACTCCAGCATCATTTGTTGCACTACCACCGATACAAATAATAAAATCTCTAAACCCTTGATCTAATGCAGATTTGATTAGTTGCCCAGTGCCAAAACTTGAGGCAATTCTCGGATTTTTCTCATTGTTATGCAACAGTGTTATACCTGAAGCTGAAGCCATCTCTATGACACAAGTTGATTGATTGCCAAGTACACCAAAAGAGGCTTCGATTTCCCGCCCAAGAGGATCAAGTACTCTCGTTTTTTCAAAACGCCCGTTTGTTGCTAAGACCAATGCCTCCATCGTCCCCTCGCCGCCATCCGCGACAGGCAGCAAAATCGTCTCTACTTCTGGGTTTGCTAGTTTTATTCCTTGTTCAATTGACTCGGCAGCTTCCAATGCTGTTAATGTACCTTTAAAAGAGTCTGGACTTATTACAACTTTCATCCTCTCTCCCCTTTCTCCTCAAATGCCCAAGATGTATTTGAAATCAACAAGTGATTTCAAATTTCATCGAACTTCCTCGAAAAATCGTTGAAGTTAAAGATTTTAAGTTAAAGCGCTTACAATAATTATAGTGACAGATAGTAGAATAAAGCATTATAATGGGTGTACAATTTATCTGTATTAGTACAGTTTTATTTTTATACGGGGTGTATAAAATGCTATCAATTAAATTAGCGGAAGAAATTGTGCATCAAACGATGACAAGACTGCATCATAATATTAATGTCATTAGTCCAGAGGGAGTTATTTTAGCTTCAGGGGATAAGGAGCGAATTGATTCTATTCATGAAGGTGCGATACAAGTTGCCAAAACAGGAATGCCACTTTTAATAGATGAGGAGCTTACTAAACAATTTCAAAATTGTAAACCAGGCATCAACATGCCAATAAAATATCATGATAAGATTCTTGGTGTCATTGGGATAACAGGTAATCCAAAAGATTTGCAGGAAATTTCAAATTTAGTGCAATTAACTACAGAAATGATCGTACACCAAGTGCTAACTGAAAGTGAAAGCGAATGGCAACGGAAAAATGGCGATTTTATTTTCAAAGCATTAATAGAAAATGAACCAATTCAAAGTGAAATTAATGAACGTATTCACAAACTTCCTTTTTCAATGAAGGAACCATTTCAAATTTTGTTAATAAGACAAGCGGGATACGAAGCTATTAATACTCTATCTCTTAATATTGAAAATATTTTATATAAACAACCTGCCCTATTTGGTCAGCTTGATTTAAATGAATATTACGTGTTGTTATGTGGAAGTTCTGTTAATAACTCGGAAAATATTATCAACCAAATTTCAAAGCTTCGAAAAAAACTAGAGATTTATATTGGTGTCAGTCCTGTAGTTCATTCTTTAATGGAAATGTCACATGCATTTAATGGCGCAAAATCAGCTCTCGCCTTTTCAACTAAAAATCAACATGTCACATTTTTTGAAGAGGTAGAGATTTATACTCTATTAAAAAATAGAACTAGTTATGATGTTAATAAATTTTTAACGAGAATATTAAATGGATTAACTGAAAAAATGATTAGTACTTTAGAAGCGTTTTTTGAAAGTAATCTTCAATTAAATATATGCGCTGATAAATTAGGTATACATCGACACACCCTTACTTATCGATTAAACAAAATTTATGAATTAACTGGGTACCAGCCACAAAATTTTGAAGATGCATTTGTATTAAAACTGGCTCTAATGCTTAGTAAGCAGAAGTAAAGTAAACTATCCTTACTAAAAAAATAGCATAGTCGTAAGGAATACAAAGGTCTACTAATTTAAATCCATGGCTATTGAAAACAAAATGGGGCTGGGACATAACTAGCTTCAAATAAAGAGAAAGGTGAATTTGAGTTCCCTCAAATTCACCTTTCTCTCTTTTTTCACATTAGTTCTTCTGTTCCCTTAGTTAATGGCCGTGAATTTTCTTAAATTCACGGCCATTAACGCAAGACCCATTTCATTTTCAACCTTCGATTTTCCTCGCACAGAAAATCGAGTGAAACGCAAATT
>NZ_RXNR01000043.1 GCF_003966145.1 Lysinibacillus telephonicus | reverse complement strand
TAGTCATCCTACTATCAAGTGGAGCTAACAAAGGGTTGAACACCAAATTCACTCAAACAGTTTATTTTACAGGGTCAAAGCCACCAAAAAAAGCCACGTCTTACATCCTGTTTGTGTCATTACCATTATGAACCGAAGGTACTTATTTTCATGCC
Organism: Lysinibacillus telephonicus; assembly: GCF_003966145.1. GTDB lineage: Bacteria > Bacillota > Bacilli > Bacillales_A > Planococcaceae > Ureibacillus > Ureibacillus telephonicus. The sequence continues at coordinate 31,232 of NZ_RXNR01000043.1, read as the reverse complement.
AGGGTTGGGTGTAAAAAACTCATGATTGTTTATTTTTGCAAATTACATCATCTCTCATTTTTTTATTCATATATTATAGAAAAAGAGGTTAGGAGAGTCGAGGGTGATAAGATACTTGACGTCTATTGGATTATCAGCAGTTTTATTATTAGCGATTGTATGGAGCATCATCTCAAATTTCCACAAAGAAGAAAATGGTGGAGAAGCCCTGAATGAAGTAAATCAACCAGTAATAAAAGAGAAAGAAATACATACATCAGTAGGACAAGTAGAAGATAATCAGGGTGATGCGGGGAGTTTCTATGTTGATATTGATGAATCTGTGCTATATAGTCACGATCATGAACATATGGAACAGCAGCCTGAAGTATCGGCTTTAAATATACCAGCTCCAGATTTCGAATTAATGACGTTGGACGGGAAAACATTGAAACTCTCGGATTACCTTGGAAAGAAAATTTTAATAAACTTTTGGGCAACATGGTGTCCACCTTGTACTGAAGAAATGCCGATTTTACAAAATTATTATGAACAGCATGCAGAAGATAACAATGCCGTTATTCTTGCGGTCAATTTAACGGATCAAGAAGGTGGAATTGAACCAATTCGAAAGTTTGCTAACGATTTCCATTTGACGATGCCTATTTTACTAGATAAAAAGGGGCAAGTTTCAATTAACTATGAAATTTTGACACTCCCAACAAGTATGATTGTTAATGAAGAAGGATTTTTGGTTGAACAAATAATCGGACCTGTAACAGAAGAAATGCTGGAGGAAAAATTAGGTGTAAAATAATTTTGTAGGTAAAGAAAATTGAGTTTATTAATAAGCTTAATATAATTCAAAGGTGATATATGTTCTGTAAAGGACATATGTCTTTTTTATTTTGATAACAACTAGCATAGCAAGTAATATCCGTTTGTAGAAATTGTAAAGTATCAAAATTATAAAATCATTGAACCAATTTTTTGAAAAAATATTTGTAAATCATTCACAATGTGTGTATATTGTATATATAGTATATATACAATATTGCAAAAGAGGTATTTGCATGCAAATTATCATTTCTAATAATTCAAAGGAACCAATTTATGAGCAAATTTATTCTCAGATAAAAAAACAAATTTTGACGAATGAGCTGCAGGCTGGACAATCTTTACCTTCAATGAGACAACTAGCGAAGGATTTAGACATAAGTGTTATAACAACAAAGCGTGCCTATGAGGAATTAGAAAAAAACGGTTTTATTTACTCAGTAGTTGGAAAAGGTTCATTCATTTCTGAACAAAATAATGAAATGATTCGGGAACGGAAATTGAAAGTGATAGAAGAACAGTTAATTGCAGCCATACAAAATAGTAAAGAAATAGGTATTGAATTAGCGGAATTAAAGGAGCTTCTTACGATGTTATATAAGGAGGACGTATGATGGAAAATGTAATTGAACTAAAAGATGTAAATAAAGTATTTAAAGGATTTCAACTGAAAGATTTAAATATATCGGTTAAGAAAGGGTTTATTACTGGATTCATTGGTGGTAATGGAGTAGGGAAGTCCACTACAATCAAGTTGATTTTAAATTTGTTACAACCAGATAGTGGATCCATTTCAATTTTTGGATTGGATTACAAAAAGCACGAGAAAGAAATAAAGCAACGAATCGGCTTTGTATTTGATGAAAATATTTTTTATGAAAATATAACATTAAATGAAATGAAGAAACTTGTTAAACCTGCTTATAAAAAGTGGGACGATGAGCTTTTTAATCATTACGTAGAAAAATTTGAACTACCATTAAACAAGAAAATAAAACACCTTTCAAAGGGAATGATGATGAAGGCATCTTTGACTATTGCGCTGTCACATCATGCTGAACTAATTATCATGGATGAACCAACATCAGGATTAGATCCAATATATCGTAGGGAACTACTAGATATTCTCCATGACCTTATGCAAAATGGTGAAAGAACCATCTTTTTTTCAACACATATTACAACAGATTTAGATCGGATAGCTGATTATATAGCGTTTATTCACAACGGAGAACATATTTTTACGAAGGAGTATTATAAAATTGAGGAAGAATATGCAATTGTGAAAGGCGGAACGAATCTATTAGACCGCGACACTGAACGCGAATTTATCGCTATTAGAAAATCTAATCATGGATTTGAAGCTTTGACGGCAAATAAAAAACGAATTGAGGATATTTTCGGAGAAGCAATTATTATGGAGAAACCGACACTTGAAGATATAATGCTGTATACAAAGAAGGGAAGAGAAGAAAATGTTGAATCTCGTTCGTAAAGACATTTTATTACAGAAAAATACACTATTAATTATGCTGCCTTTATTAATAATCTATTTATTATCAGGTTCTTCTGTAACTTGGGTATCTATAGTTTTTTGTGTCGTAGTCATTATGAATGCTTTTGCATTTGATGAAAAATCTTCAATCAATCTTTTATTAAATTCATTGCCGTATACACGAAAAGAGATTGTTAGTTCAAAATATATTAGTGCGTGCGTTTTTACTTTACTAGTCTTGTTTACAATTTTTATTGGGAATTTGGTTATTCATAAAGAAATACTTCAACGGGAACAAATTTTAATCACTATTAGTATTGTTGGTATATTTATATCACTCGCTTTTCCATTTTCATATTTTTTTAAAAGTCAGTATTTATTGATTGGATTTGGTGTTTCTTTTGTTATTTATATGGTTATTGTTAATACATTTATTGTCGATTTAAATGATAGGATAAGAGATTTAATTCAAATTATGTTATCTTTCAGTAATACTCAAATGTATTTACTGATTATTTTTTCGGTAATGCTCCTCTATATTATTTCATGGCTGTTTTCCATTCGAATTTATAGTAAAAAAGTTTTTTAAATTAAGTAATATACACATATTATTTACTATTAGAAAAGCTATAAAAATTACAAAAGGGCATTACACAATTGTAGTGCCCTTTTACTATTTTTAAAACTTTTTATCCCATGATATTGTAACCTGAGTCGATGTAAATTGTTTCTCCTGTTACGCCTCTAGATAGATGACTTAACATAACAAGTGTCATATCTGCCACTTCTTCTTGGTTTGTATTACGTTTTAAAGGTGCTGTTTCTTCGATTTTATGCAGAATTGTATTAAAGCTTGGAACGCCTTTAGCTGCTAATGTACGAATAGCACCAGCTGAGATAGCATTAACGCGAATGCCTTCCGCACCAAGATCAGCTGCAAGATAACGCATTGCAGCTTCAAGTGCAGCTTTTGCAACACCCATTACATTGTAGCCATCAAGAACACGTTGAGCACCTAAGTAACTCATTGTTACAATTGAACCACCTTCAGTCATGTAAGGAAGTGCAGCCTTAGCTACTGCTACTAATGAATATGCACTAGTATCTTGTGCAAAGGCATAGCCTTCGCGTGTCGTTTCTACAAAACGATTTTTTAAATCTTCTGCATGTGCAAATGCAACAGAGTGAACAATTCCGTGGATAGTGCCAAATTGTTCCCCAATTTGAGTAAATGCTTTTGCAATGCTTTGATCACTATTTACATCACATTCAATGGTAGCAGTCGTGTGCTCTGTATAGTCTGCTAAAAGTTTTTCAATTTTACTTTTTGAACGCTCTTTGCGATATGTAAAAATAACGTTCGCGCCGACTTCTAAAAGTTTTTTTGCAATTCCCCAAGCAATGCTTCGTTCATTTGCTACTCCCATAACTACAATTGTTTTATCTTTTATTTGTAATAAGTCCATTTAACAAACCTCTCTTCTATTAAAATAATATCAGTTATTAGTACCAACTACTAATTATGAGTTTAACAGTTCACAATATAAAAATCAATGTCTATATAGTAGTATCTTGCATAACAAAATAGTTGACAGCTATATTGTTATGCAATATAGTATAACTAACTACTTTGTATAACAAGATAGATTTTAATTTACTATAATGTAAAACTTGAAAGGGGGATAAGGAGTGTCTATTCGAAGCCAACTACTAAAAGGTATTTTAGATGGTTGTGTTCTTGCAATAATTGAAGAGGAAGAAGTTTATGGCTATGAATTATCAAAAAAGTTGCAGTCAGAAGGATTAGAGGATGTAAGTGAAGGAACAATCTATCCAGTATTGTTAAGATTGCAGAAAAATAAATTCATCGTTGGAGAAATGAGACCGTCTCAAACTGGGCCCAATCGAAAGTATTATGGCATAACAGAGGAAGGAAAACAGGCACTGGAAATAATTCGCAAAGAATGGAATCAAATAGCAACGCCAATCTCAAATATCCTAGGGAGTGATGAAAGATGACGTTAACAGTGAAAGAGCTTATTAAACAAAATAATGAGAAACGAAAACTACTACTACCGGAAAATGAAAACTACTATGAAAATTTACTAGTTTATATTCGGTCAAATTTGTTTCGAAAAGAACGTGCCACTGAAGAGATTTTATTAGAGATGCTTGATCACCTATTGGAAGCGCAGAAGGAAGGGAAAACTGCTGAACAGGTGTTTGGCAAATCTCCTCAACAACTTGCAGAAGAAATTATAGAATCATTGCCTAAAGAATCCATGAAGGAAGTTTTAGAATTCGCGTTTGAAAATGTTTTAACTTTATTTGGATGGTTTTTAGTTGCATGGGGATTTTTGCCACTAATTTCAAAAGAAGAACAGACCATTCATATTGGAACTGCAGCTATTACTGCATTATGTGTTGCGGGAAGTTTATTTCTTATAGTATATTTTGTTTTTGTAATGTTAAAGAAGAATGCATTCAATCGTGCAAAAAACAAGGGAAGCGTATTATGGAGTCTAGGCATTTTAATTGGTTCTATATGGGCGATTGTACTCTTCATAAATATTTCACTTGAACCGTTTGGACCAATTGTTCAAATAAACGAATATACTGGGTTTGGTCTTGGCTGTTTCTTTTTGTTAGCTGCTTACATCTTAAAAAAATCACGTGAAGCAAAATAACTGATGATGTTTTTATCATTATTTGGAAGAGTCCAATTACATTGAACTTGACAGAATGTTTTCTAAATATTAGAATTTAAAATCATAAATAAATTTTATCTAGTTTTATACTAACTTTAGTACAATAGTTAATAATTTGATATTGACTATTTAAAAAAGCGAAGTAGAAAACTTGAAAAAGCTATGTATATAAAGGGTAGACTATTTAAAAAACCTAGCTTAGGTTAGTTAAAAGTAAACCGACAATTTTCAAAGTTTATTGGCTATATATGCCATAACTTTAGAAATTGTCGGTTTTTTTCTTTTAAAAAATAACCTTTTAGAAAGGAATGATTAGTTATGAAGCAGGGAGATATGAATTATATGTTCGATATGTCAGCTACTTACATTCAACAATTTTCAGTGGGGAAAGATAAATGTTAAATTCCTTGGATTCTGGTTTATTACCAGTGGTATTTTTAATACTCCTTGCAATTTCTGCAATGAGCTGTTTAATCCTTTTATATTCAAAGACTCCCTTATCTTTTACTCATATACATGTTGGTTTAAGCGCTTTGCCGCCTTTTGTTGCCTTACTAGCACTTTTTTTTAATAATGAACCGATAGTTGTTGGTCCGTTACATTTTAATGCCTTAACGTGGCTAGTAGCTTTTTTTGTACTAACTGTCAGCTTAATAGTTCAGCGTTTTTGTATTCATTATTTACTTGGAGACAGCTCTTATCGAAAATATTTTGCTTTGTTGACATTTACTACAATCGCTGACTCAGTTGCTTGGCTTAGTAATGATCTTCGATTGTTATTGCTTTGTTGGGGAGCTACACTACTAGGGCTAACTTTGCTTATAGGATTAAAAAAGCAATGGGAAGTAGCAAGAAATGCAGCAAAGACTTGTGGTCTATTATTTGCATTCAGTTGGGGAATATTAACGATTGCAATTGTCTGGCTAACTCAAGCAACGAATCATTGGCAGTTATCGAATGTACTTACTTCAGAAAGTCTTTTACAGCTTGATTCATGGGAGAGAACATGCATTAGTTTGCTGATAATAGTGGCTGTTGTAATTCCAGCTGCACAGTTTCCGTTTCAACGGTGGTTATTAGATTCAGTAGTTGCCCCAACCCCGATTTCTGCAATTATGCATGCGGGCATTGTCAACGCTGGTGGAATAGTGTTAACACTTTTTGCTCCTATTTTTCAAGGGAATTTAGTACAAATTATTTTATTAGTATTTTCTAGTATTTCCGTGTTAATAGGTACTGGAATTATGTTGGTTCAAGTTGATTATAAAAGACAGCTCGTTGGTTCTACGATTGCACAAATGGGATTTATGTTAATCCAATGTGCATTAGGTGCTTTTTTAGCAGCCATTATTCATGCGGTGTTGCACGGTTTATTTAAGTCTACGCTTTTTTTACAAGCCGGTTCAGTATTCCAAAATAATGTGTCTAGCTTTAATACGAAAAAACCATTGTCATTATTAACGATTATTACAGGAAGTCTAGTAGGTATTCTAGTAGGGATTGGATACTGGCTTACTTCTCCTGAAGAGGTTTACCAATTAGTAAGTGCCTTTATTTTGGGATGGTCAGTATCTTTAGCTTGGATACAACTTGTGGCATTTGGCTTGAGCAGAACTGGGCGCGTAGCAGGATTTTTCATATTAGTAGGGGGAGGCAGTGTATATTTTTTCATCCATCATCTTTTACATAGTGTCTTAGATGGAACAGTTCAAAAAAGTATACAGTCACCATTCATTGCAGCCATATTGATAGTACTAATGTTGCTGTTCGCTAGTGTAGTAGCTATTTTGCTAACACGCAAACATTTATCTAGATTTTATGCAATTATTTATCTTTGGCTTGTACGGTTAGGGGAGCCTCATAATGATGTCATCGAAAGTCATCCAAGTTATTTGACACAAATGTTTTCTCAAGGAGGTAAGTTACGTTGAACACAACATTTGTGAAAGCTCTAAGTTTAGAAAAAAGTCCTAGTAATGTTGATTTAGATATTAATGATTTTGTGAAATCCGCAAGTAAAGTGATTATGCCAGTAGGACCAATAACGAAATTCGCTGCACACAACCCCTGGGCAGATATGGAGCAGCAATCGTTCGAAGAAGTTGCACGACGACTTAAAATTATTAGTGATATAGATATTTATCCTAGTCATTCTGTGTTAGAGTCTGCATTTAAACGGGGAGAAATTAATCAAGAATTTATTGAAATTAGACTTCAACAATGGCTTGATATGAAGTCACTCGATTTACCTGGTGGAGCTGCAATTCAATACTGTCGAGCGGCTCTTTTTCAAGATAAACAAACATTCGAATACTCACCAAAAACTGAGCTGAGGAGAATAGCAAAGGAACTACTACGTTTAAAATATGAAATTCCCAAAAAACATACAGTCCAAACATATAGTAAACGAATAGATAAAGAAAGCAGCGATAAAATAACCCAAATTCTTAATGGACAAATGATAAAGTGGTGTAAATTATTTTTGGATGAATCTCAGGCTGCTTGGTCTATGCCAAATCGGGAAAAAGGTTTTTATTCTTCATGGAGGAGCCTAGTCCATTATGATCCAGCTGTAAGTTCTAGTATACGTAAGAGATTAAATGATTTACCACGAGAGGCCGATCAAGCTTTAATGGAAGCATTGCTGGGCTTAGAAATTTCTTTTTTAGAGATTCAAGATTATTTAGAAGCCCATTTACTCGCTTTACCAGGATGGGCAGGAATGATGCTTTGGCGCTCACAGCAATACGATAAGGATATGAACTTGCTAACAGAGTACTTAGCAGTCCGAATTTGTATGGAGTACGCACTTGTCAAACCTTATCTTCCTTTACCACAGAAAAAAACTGAAGATAACATAGAACTTTTAGAATCATTGATTGTATCCTGGGCTAATTGGGGCAACTTGCCTATCAAAACTTGGTTACAGTTATCTCAAAAAGAAATCAAAGCTAGATTGACTTTAGCCTATGATTTTGATCAAATTGTTCGTAATCGTATTTTGCTTGAGGCATGGGAACATACTTACGAAGCACAGTTGATGAATATCATTAGTTCAAAGTCGCGCAATGCAGAAGAAAATGTAAAGCCAACATTGGCCCAATTTGCATTTTGTATCGATGTGCGTTCAGAGCCTTTTCGTCGTAAGCTTGAAGAAGCAGGTCCATTTGAGACCTTTGGAACAGCTGGCTTTTTCGGTTTACCGATTGAAACATGTCAACTAGGTAGCAGACACAGTCATCCATCCTTGCCTATTTTGTTTAAACCACAATTTAGAGTGAATGAATTTTCGTCAGAGCCTAATTTCAAATCATATCAACAACGTCAGCAAACGGTTAGTTTACTAAGCAACACATTCAAAAAGATGAAATACAATATGTCTTCAAGTTTGATATTGCCTGAAATAACTGGTGCATGGTTAAGTTTACAAACAATAGCTCGTAGTTTTTTTCCAAGAGGTACAGGTATTCTATTCCGAAAAACTAAAGAAGCATGGCTTCGCAAACCATCTACACAATTATCACTTAATCGTATACAAACCTCAGAAACAGAGTTGCCTATTGGGTTCACTGAAGAAGAGAAAGTTCATTATACTCGGCAAGCATTGAACATGATGGGCTTGATAGAAGATTTTGCGCCTTTAGTAGTGATTTGTGGTCATGGCAGTCACAGTACGAACAATTTATATGCATCTGCATTAGATTGTGGTGCATGTGGGGGGGCATCTAGTGGATTTAATGCCAGAGTATTGGCAACTTTGTGTAACCTTCCAGAGGTTAGAAAAGCTCTCAATGAGGATGGAATTTGTATTCCAAAAGAGACCGTCTTTGCAGCTGCGGAGCATATTACAACAATGGATGAGCTACAGTGGATATATGTTCCTGAACTTTCAAATAAGGCAAAGGAGGCATTTGACTGCATCCAAGCAGTATTGCCAGAGGTGAGCAACCAAGCTACTACTGAAAGAATTGTAAAATTACCTAGTAGTATAATTAGTTCCAAGAATCCTAAGGCAGAAGCGCAACGCTTGGGAGAGGATTGGAGTGAAGTACGGCCAGAATGGGGGCTGGCGCGTAATGCAGCTTTTATTATTGGAAATCGGGAGCTTACTCGAAACTATAATTTAGATGGAAGAACTTTTCTACACAGCTATAACTGGCACAAGGATGAAGACGGCACGATACTCGGAAATATTATTTCTGGCCCTACAACAGTTGCTCAATGGATTAATCTGCAATATTACGCTTCCACTGTTGTTCCTCATTATTATGGAAGTGGAAATAAAACAACCCAAACAGCTACTGCTGGAATTGGGGTTATGCAGGGCAATGCAAGTGACCTATTAAGTGGTCTTCCTTGGCAGTCGGTAATGCAGTCAGATCAAGAGGGGTATCATGATCCACTAAGACTGCTAGTAGTGATTGAAGCACCAAAAGAGCATGTGGAACGACTATTTGATCAAAATCAAACATTTCTTCAAAAGGTTCGTAATGGATGGATTCGACTTGCTTCTATTGATCCAGAAGGGAATTGGAAAAGTTGGCATTAACTAAATTGTCTGTAGCAAAAATTACAACTTATTTAATTAATGAAGAAGTATTTTTTAGGTTATGTTGATTAAAGGTGAAGAAAAAATTTTAAAAAATATGTGTAACAACGATATGTGGAACAGGATGAAAGGAAGTCATTATGGAAAAATCAAAAGGATCTATTGAAGCGGAAATAAGTAAAGCCTTAACTCACTGGGAGAAAAATTATCTTGGACGCGGCTCTGTATCTGTTAAATCAGATATTTTACGCGATATGGTAATTGTAGTCCTAAAAGGAATATTAACTCCTGCAGAGTATTCTGTGTGCCAAGATAAAGAAGGATTGTTATCAGTAAAAATAAATCGAAACAATTTAGTGGAATCAGGTGTAGACGAACTAAAAGAAATACTATTAGAGATAACAGGTGAAGAAGTAGTTAGCTTTTATACCGATTTAAGCACGAAAACTGGAGAACGAATTATGGTCTTTAAACTTTCGGATGATTTACAAAGCAAGTTATGACTATTGTATTTAATTTATTTAATAAATGGTCAGTTAAAGTTTAATAATTAAGTAGAATTCAATCATTGTATGGAGTGAATTTGATGAATAAAGCTGAAAATATAAAAGCATTATATATAACTTGTGCTGATATAGAAATAGACAATTTAATAAAACAAAAGGAAAATAGTATTGTTTTACAATACGATAGTCCTGTTATGTCACCTTTTGATGATATAATGAGGGATATCATTATTGCTCTTTATCAGCACAATATTCAAGAGATAGTTGTAATAACTCCTAAAGAAGATCAACAAAAGAGTTCACTAACTACACTAAGTAAAGTTATTCAAGAAAAGGAATCATTAGAGAAGATTCAAATTCTAAATTATCTTTTTGAAAATTGCAAGCCTGAATTTTCTGGAAATAATTTAAGTGAATGGTTAGATGGGAATGTGCTATCAGTTGGATCGCAAAATACTGTCAGCGTCATTCGTCAACATCCTTTAATACCATCAGATGTAAAAATTACTGAATTAATTATTGATAGGGAAAGCGAAACATATTTCTAAATTAACCTATTTTATTTAATGAGGAAATCTTTCTCATTAGATGTTTTACTATAAACTCTATTTGTGAAGCAAAATAAATTTTATTGATGATAGAATAGATTGGAAATAATTCTTAATTTACTTCGAATTAGGAAAAGTCTGCTGTCCTAGAAGTATGTATGACAAACTTCTAGGACAGTTTTCTTTATTTTATATCAAGTTTTTAAACTTGTCGCTTTGCCCTCGTTGTAGAAAAATTGTACCTATCGCTTCGCTTTCGGTACAAATTGAGAAGGACTAATGGTTTGCCTTTCGCTGCAAAAAAGGGGACGTCTCACAGCATTTTGAGACGTCCCTTTTTGTCGGAGACATTTTCTGTGCTTTTACCGAAATAAAAAATGAGGTTGTCACAAAAGTGGCCCTTTGCTTCAACCTCACATAAATTATTCATACTTTAAAGGATCGCCATCAAATGATTCATCTGCAACTTTAATTGAATCAGTAGGGCAGCCTTCAAATGCATCCTGCATATCTTCTAATAGATCCTCTGGAACTTCTGTAGTACCCATGTTATCATCTAAAATAACGAAGGCAATACCTTCATCATCATAATCGTAAATATCTGGGGCTGCAGCACCACAAGCGCCACATGCGATACATGTATCTTTATCTACAATAGTATATTTTGGCATGATTATCTCTCCTTTTTTACGTGCGCTCCATTAAGCTTCTTTTCTATTCTAAATCTGTTTAAATTACTTTTCAACATAAATACTACGAAAACGGAGGATTTGATTTTGATTTTCCAACAGATTCTTATGCAAATTTTCCACAAGTTGAACCAGGAACGTACTATTTCTGCACCATTCCATTTATTGAGGGGGAAACGTTCAGGACAAACAATTCAAGATGTAGGGATATATCAATTGCATCATTTTTTTGGAATCTTGCCAAAACTATCAAGAAAAAAATATGATGAAGAGATTTCTTTATTAATAGAAAAACAGTTTATAAGGACTGATGAAGCAGGTTCTTATGAGCTTATGAATAATCATATTGAGGACATAGGAAATTTACCATTCGATGGATGGCATTATCGAGGAAACGAGCATGTTTTTTTTGCACGACTATCATTAATAATACAAAGTCTTTCACATAAAAAGGCAGGGCAGATGTCGTTTATTCCTATTCAAAAAGATGAGGTGATTCAGCAATGGGTAAAAAATTTCTTGTTAATAAACAATTTTCAAGAAGGAACAATTCATGAACAATTAATGGCTGAGATGATTCATAGTTTAGAAAATACTCATATTGAAGAGAAAGTTAAGAGCATTATTATAAATCGTTTAGCAGGGTATGAGGTTGCCGGGTTTACTTGGCAGCAATTAAGCTTCATTGAAAAGGTATCCGAGATGGATATTCAACTGCTATATATTGCAGGTTTACATAGTTGGCTAAATAGCATTACCTCTCAAGCTGAGCAGTATCCTTTATTAAATAATGTTGCACAAAACGTTCGTATTAACATTCCATTAACCGGCTCAGCATTTCAAAGTACACAGCTTTTTTTACAGGGTTATTCAATAGAACAAATTAGTAAAATACGCGGACTAAAAATTAGTACAATTGAAGATCATATTGTTGAACTCGCAATGAATGAGCCTCATTTCTCTATTGAGCAATTTATAAGCGGACGGGATGTACAGTTAGTTTTAAATGCGATAGAAGACTATAATACGAAAAAACTTAAAGTATTGCATGAAGTATTGCCTCATTTAACTTATTTTCAATTGCGGCTCGTACTAGCAAGGGGGGATTTATAGTGCAGCTAGAAGCATTATTAGAAAAATATTTTGGTTATACTTCCTTTCGACCTGGGCAAAAAGAAGTTATTGAACAAATCCTTATGGGAAATGACGTTTTAGCTTTACTTCCAACTGGTATGGGGAAATCCCTTTGCTATCAGCTTCCCGGTTACATATTTAATAAACCGGTTTTAATCATTTCACCTCTATTGTCACTTATGCAGGATCAAGTCGATCAATTAAAGCAATTTAAAGAAAAGCGAGTTGTTGCACTAAATTCATTTTTAAATGCACATCAAAAAAGAAATGTTGTACAAGCCTTACATCACTATCGCTTTATTTTTATTTCACCAGAAATGCTTATGCAGCAGCAAGTACTTCAAAAATTAAACACTATGGAACTTTCATTAATTGTAGTAGATGAAGCACATTGTATCTCACAATGGGGGTTTGATTTCCGACCAGATTATTTGCGTATTGGAGAAGTAGTAGGAAATGACAATAGACCGCCTATTTTAGCTTTATCTGCAACTGCAACAGATAAGGTAGTTGGTGATATAAAAGACTACCTAAAAATGAAGGAGCCTTTTGAATACATTCATTCAGTTGATCGACCGAACATACATTTGACTAAATTTATGTTTTATGATCGAGAGGATAAAATTGATTGGATTTTAAGACATACAACTGAAACTGAAGGTCCAGGGATTATTTACACACAATCACGTACAAAAACAGAAATGATAAGCGAAAAAATGTTGCAAGCAGGACTCTCTGCAGCAGCCTATCATGGCGGGAAAGATACTTTAGATCGTCAGTTTATACAGCAGCAATTTATTAACGGTTCTCTTGAATGGATTGTTGCAACAAATGCTTTTGGAATGGGTGTTCATAAACAAAATGTACGGCAAGTAATACATGAGTCCATTCCTTCGAATATGGCGAATTATATGCAGGAAATAGGACGAGCTGGCCGCGATGGAAAAGATGCCGTAGCTATTCTTCTTTATGCAGAAGGTGATGAGGACTTTGCAAGGTTTATTGGAATTGATGAGTTGCCTAATGAGGTACATATTGAAATCTATGACAATTACAAAGTAAGGAATGAACCTCCGAGTAATATGATTAATAACGGGGAAATATCTGAAACTGGCTTTCGAGTACTTAATTATTGGATGAATCAACTTTCTACTAATGAAGTGAAAAATGTTCTTCAAAACATGAAAAATGAAAAACTTCAAGAGGTTAATGAGGTGATGCGAATTGTTAAAACGAGTCAATGTATGCGAAAAATGCTTGTTCAATATTTTGGTCAAAATTTAGAAAAAAATCCCGATAATTGTTGTTCAGCTTGCGGAATTTCACTTCAAGAAATTATAAACCCGCGCCAACAAGTAGAACTAGGGCATGATGAAATGTCTTGGCAAAAGCGTATTGAGAAGTTACTTATAGGAAATTTGTAATATTTTGTCGAATTGAGTTAATTTAAGGCAAAAATCTATGGAAATATCTCTTACCATCATTTACTTTTTAGAGAAATTTCGTCATAATTAGTAAAGATAGTGTTGGAGGTGGTACTCATGAGTAATGAAGATTATAGAGAAAAAATTGAAGAACATCGTCAATTAATAGAATTCGAAGAACAACAAAACTCGAGAATGTCACGTTCACGCCGTAGTGTTAAAAAGAAAAAACGAAAAAATCCATTAATGACGATATTATTATTTTTACTACTTGGTATTCCTATTATGATATTAGTTTATGTATCATTCTTCTATAATCCTAATGAACCTGAAGTAGCTGAAAATGAAGAGGATGGAACTGTTGTTGAATTGCAAACAAATAATATTGTGTCGGCTAATAGCAAAGAAAAGGACGAGGCAGTAATTGACTCTGATGTGGAAGCTGAAGATAAAGAAATAACTGAAGAAGAAAAAACAGTTCAAGCTGAAACACAAACTGATGCTAAAGATGCAAATAAAGAACAAGATAATCAACAACAGCAGTCAGAGCAGGAGCAACAGCAAGAGCAGCAAGCAAATGGACAAGTACATACTGTACAACCCAATGAGAATTTATTCCGCATTGCATTGAAGTATTATAATGATGCAAGCGGTGTTGAAAAAATTAAAGCTGCAAATAATTTAAATTCTGATAGCATTTCGGTTGGACAATCACTAATAATACCTAATTAGTGTAATTTGTTTTGTTATTTCATATACTAAATTTATATGTACTCATTTGCATTAATTGCGAATGAAATACTAAAAAGACGACGGTATCTGTTTTTCCGCCTCGTCTTTTTGTTTGTTAAGGAAATAATAAAACTTGCTTTATGGATAAAATGTGGGGCGAAAGCGCAGATACAGGAGTAGGGGCAGGAACTTGCGCTTTTCTTCTTTAGAACGGAGGAACATATGAATGATAGTTTTGCTTTTCGTTCTAGTCATTTGCATTGGCTTAGTCCTATTTATGATTAAGCAAGCTTTTGAAAACAATTTGCTCCATCATAGCATTGAATTAGCTGGTGACAATGAACAAGTGAGGTTTTTTTTCATTTCAGACGTTCATGTACGTAAAATTGACGAGCAAATGATAAAACGAATAGATAGACCAATACATGCAGTGATTATTGGCGGAGACTTTGCTGATAAACGTACACCAATAGAGCGTATTTACCAAAATATAAATTTACTAAAGAAATTGGGTCCTATTTATTTTGTTTGGGGAAACAATGATCGTGAAGTGGGAGAGCAAAGGCTTCGCCGCATTTTTAGTGAACTGGATGTGCACATCATTGAAAATGACGCATTAACATTGCCAAACTCTCATAATAAAATTTGGTTAAGTGCAATCGATGATACTTCTACTAAAAATGCACAATTCGATATGGCATTTGAAAAAACAAATGAAGAGGATTATATCGTATTTATTTCTCATAATCCGCAAGTATTTTACAAGGTGCGGCAACAATATCATGCAGACGTAATGCTAGGAGGACATTTGCATGGAGGTCAAATAAGGCTAGGTAAATTTGGGATACATCCACATGGTTCATTTAAGATGAATGATGGTGTTGCAACTATAATTAGTAATGGTTATGGAACAACATTGCTGCCAATGAGATTAGGCGCAAAACCCCAATGTCACATGATTGACTTGAATTTTACTAAATGAAAAGTTTTTAAAGTGCCCTTCGAGTTGTGGTCTTCAACTAAAAGCAAAGTGCCTTCTTCTCAGTGGGGGTAGGAACTTCTAGAATAAGCAGGATGCCTGCTTTTTTGAGCAGATTAAAACAATTGGCAAATAAGTAGCAGTATAATATTTAGTAGTTAAGGTTTTAAGGAGATGTTTTAGGATGCAAAAAGTAGATGCTGTTATTGTTGGTGGAGGACCTTGTGGTTTATCAGCAGCAATTGAATTGCAAAATATAGGATTAAAGCCGATTGTTATAGAAAAAGGGAATATTGTAAATGCCATTTATAATTATCCTACACATCAAACGTTCTTTAGTACAAGTGAAAAATTGGGCATTGGTGATGTGCCATTTATTACGGAAGAACGAAAACCTCATCGTAATCAGGCGCTTGTTTATTACCGTGAAGTCGTTAAATTGAAAAATGTCCATGTCAATCGTTTTGAAAAAGTAGAGTCTGTAATAAAAGAGCAAAACGGCTTTTTTACAGTTACTACTGATAAAGCAATATATGAAACACCTTATGTTGTCGTTGCTACGGGTTACTATGACCAACCGAACTATATGAACATTCCAGGTGAAAATTTACCGAAAGTGTATCATTATTTTAAAGAAGCACATCCGTTTTTTGATACAGATGTGTTAGTTATTGGCGGAAAAAACTCAGCAGTAGACGCTGCTTTGGAATTAAATAAAGCAGGAGCACGGGTAACTGTTTGCTATCGAGGCAGCGACTATTCTCCTAGCATTAAGCCATGGATTTTGCCGGAATTTGCAGCACTTGTGCGAAATGAAGAAATTACGATGCACTTTAATTCAACAGTGAAAGAAATACACGACAATGATGTTGTATTAAATATAGGAGGCAAGGAAGTCGTAATTAAAAATGATTTTGTTTTTGCCATGACTGGATATCACCCAGATCATACATTTATTCGTGCAATGGGTGTAACTATTGATGAGGATACAGGACGCCCAACTTATGATCCGGAAACAATGGAAACAAACGTAGAAAATTTATATATTGCTGGAGTACTCGCTGCAGGTAATAATGCCAATGAAATTTTTATTGAAAATGGGAAGTTTCATGGAGGTTTCATTGCAAAAAATATAGTTGATAAACAAGGGAAATAAAACATAAGAAGTAGTCTCTTTCATGGAACTACTTCTTTTTTACATTATTGTTTTTTTACTTAAAGATGACTATTATTTTAGAATGATAAGTTTGTGAAATATATACGGTATTCAACATTCTGGGACTGAAATTAACTGGGGAGAAAAGGAACAGAGCCTGGGCAAGGGAAAATAATTTCGCTTCCAAATGCCTATTATTCTGCTCAAAGTGAGGCGTACAAAAGGGGAATCCTTAACAAAATGTTTTGGATAAGATGTATTCTTGTAAAACTACAAAAATTATGTATAATTAAGGTAATAAGAACGTAACTTAAAAAAGGCTACCCGATGCTACAACATCAAGTAGTCAAGCATAATAGTTGGTCCCTAAAGGGGTTGGCTGTTTAATAGGGGTAACCCATCTGAGCCGTTAACTCAAGGATGGGTTATTTTTTATGGTTTTCTGAAAGTATTGATACAATCAATGTTGCGAATGTTATTGCAAACATTAATGCTTCAAATACTGTCACGGGCGTCATCCCCTTTCCCGGGGAGTGAGCCAACCACCCTTGAGTTTCCAAACTATTACACAAATCATAGCACATATGTTCTTGTTTTTGAAGTTTTTATATCTTTTTGCTTATACAACTATAAAAGATAACCATTATATAATTAAAATTGATGAAATTGAATTGGTTACAAGGGTTATTAAATGAAGACCTCGGATTAAATCCTTTAAACTATTCATTTCCATTGTAAAATCACATAATATAAAGAAATAATGTTAAGTGAGCAGGCGACTAAAATTTAGTTGCTTGCTTTTTTATTACGTTTCTTGTTACTAAAATATTATGAAAAATTTATTTGGTATGAAGGTGTGTTGAGAAGAAAAGAGGCTTTGAAATGAAATTATTTAAACAAAACAACACCCATGACAATCAGATGTGGATATTTTATCAATTGAAAAAGTATTATTTGAGAGTATAAAAAACATAAGATTTATATCTTTCTTTGTGTTCTCTATACTCCGCCTTTTCTTAAATATTGCAAAGCTTTTAATGAGACTTTTCTAACGCAAGTTTTATACCAAAACCTATCAATATTGAACCTGTAAGACCTTCGATAATATTTTGTGATTTAGGTTTCTTCATAAAAGCACTAATCTGAGTAATTAAATAGACATACAGTAAAAACCAAATGACAGTTAGTATAGTATAAGTGATTCCCATTATAAGAAATGGGATAAATGTATCGTTTCCTTGGTCTACAAACTGAGGTAAAAAGGTTAAGAAAAATACAGCAACTTTAGGATTTAGGATATTTGTAAGAAACCCTTGTTTAAAACAAGATTTATTATCAAGCTGATTTAGTCCATTGTCATCATCGGTTGTTGCCTCTTTTTGTGTTCTCAATGACCATAATGTTTTAACTCCTAGATAAATTAAATAAACAGCACCAACGTATTTAAAGAAAGAAAATAATAAAGCGGATTTCACAATGATGGCAGACAGTCCTAATACTGCAGCAGAGGTATGGATAATAAGCCCACAACAACTGCCTAAAGCTGTTTTAAGACCGCCAAGTCTTCCAACAGTAAGAGTATTTTTTGTAACAATGGCAGTATCGGGTCCTGGTAATATAATTAGTAAAATACACATTAGAACAAATAGATAAAAGTTTTCCATTTTTGTTTTCACCTTTCTCATAATGATACAATCTTCTGGAATGTATTTAAATTATATAGAAAATGTGGAGTTAATTGAATATGAATTTTATTTGCTCTCAATTAAATCATTCATTATTCAACAAGGGATTTTTGAGCCGTTTGTTGAAGAGATAAAACAACCGAAGAAAGAAAAGTTTTATCTGCTGTTTACACTCAAACTTTTAAAAAGAGAGGTATTAATTCAATATGGATATTAAAATTGATGATTTGACTGGTCCCGAAATAACTGAATTAATAAAGGAACATCTTTTAGGAATGGCATTAAATTCTCCGCCTGAAAGTATACATGCACTTAATCTTGAGCAATTAAAAGGACCAGAGATTACCTTATGGAGTGCATGGGAGGGGAGTGAATTACTTGGTTGTGGAGCACTTAAAGAACTTGATCGTCAACACGGGGAAATTAAATCAATGCGAACAGCAACCTCTCATTTAAGAAAAGGTGTTGCAAAAAGAATGCTTGAACACATAATTGAGGAAGCTAAGAGACGTGGTTATACTAGATTAAGTTTAGAAACAGGCTCAATGAATGCATTTGAACCTGCTAGAAGGCTCTACGAAAGCTTTGGGTTTGAATATTGTAATCCATTTTCAGATTACAAAGAGGATCCCAATAGTGTTTTTATGACGAAGGTATTATCATCTTAAAAAGCTATTTGCAAATCGTAATCTTGTAATTTAGTTGGTAAATTTTCGAAATTATTGACAGTTTGTTAAAATTGGTTTAAATTAATCGGTAATGATAATCATTATCGATTGTTTTTTGTTTGCAATCGAATGAGTTATGTCAAAAACTTTAGATAGGTAGGGTACATATGCAAAATAAAAAATCATTTTTACTAATGTTGACGCTAACGATAATTACCATTTTTGCTTTAGTAGGCTGCTCTGGTCAGTCTTCAAAAGAAGAGGAAGTAGAAAAAGAGCCAGCAACTTCAACTGAAACTGAAACAGATTCCCAATATCCAATTACAATTAAACATGCTCTAGGGGAGGCTGTTATCGAAGCTAAGCCAGAGCGAGTTGTGACGATACAATGGGGAAATCAAGATGTCGCTTTAGCTCTGGGTGTAGTACCAGTAGGTTTTTCAGCTGCAAACTTTGGTGTTCAGGATGATAGCGGTTTATTACCATGGACAAAAGAAAAGTTAGATGAACTAGGAGCAACTGACCCGAATGTTTTCCAAGATACAGATGGTTTAGATTTTGAAGCGATTTCGGATGCAAATCCGGACGTCATTCTTGCTGCATACTCTGGCATCACAGCAGAAGATTACGAAACATTAACTCAAATTGCTCCAGTTGTAGCTTATCCGACTGCACCATGGGCTACTACATGGCGCGAGCAAGTTGAACTTAATGCGCAAGGTATGGGTATGAAAGAGGAAGGAGAACAATTAATTAAAGATATCGAAAGTTTAATTGATGAAAAATTAAGTGCTTACCCTCAAATCGAAGGGAAAAAGGTAGTGTGGGTTAATTTCTCAGCAGATGATTTATCTCAATTACATATTTATACTCCAATTGATTCTCGAGTATCATTTTTAGAAGAATTAGGGTTGACGTATCCAGAAAGTGTTACTGAACTTATTACAGATCCATCGAGCTATTCATTAAAATTGAGTGCTGAAAATGTTGAAGCTTTATTTGATGCAGATATTATCGTTGGTTATGGTGATGATGCACTTTACGAAACGATTAAAGCGGATCCTTTACTTGGGAAAATTCCAGCAGTTGAAAGAGGTTCAGTTGCGTTTATTACCAGTGATACGCCATTAGTTGCAGCTGGAACTCCAAACCCACTTTCAATCGCTTATACAATTGATGAATATTTAGAATTAATTGGTGGGGCAATTGATAAAATTGAAGAATAGTACCGGCGAATCTAATAAAAAGAAACTAGATTTACATGTACCGAAGCATTTTTCCCTCATTTTAATAGTAGGATTTATCTTATTAATCGTTGCTATCATTGCTTCTCTAGTATTAGGGGCTCGGGTGGTCAGTTTCCAAGAATTAATGGATGGGTTATTTTATCAAAACCAAGACTCTTACGGTGCAAACGTGGTGCAAAAGCGAATTTCACGTACGATTTTTAGTTTGTGCTGTGGTGTAGCGCTAGGAATTGCGGGTGTCCTGATGCAAACTGTGACCCGTAATCCATTAGCTGACCCTAGTATTTTAGGTGTTAATACAGGTGCAGCTTTGTTTGTAGTATGCGGTATTACATTTTTTAATATTACAACTGCAAGCCAGTACATTTGGTTAGCTTTAATCGGAGCTGCTGTTACAGCAGTTTTCGTATTTGGAATAGGCTCTATGGGGCGTGGTGGTGCAACGCCAATTAAATTAGTATTAGCTGGAGCTGCAACTACTGCAGCTCTTTCTTCACTTGTAACAGCCATAATGATTCCAAGCCAATATGCGATGGATCAATTTAGATATTGGCAAGTCGGTAGTGTCGGCTCTGGGTCATGGGATTCCGTCGCCATTTTCATCCCCTTTTTATTAATTGGGGTATTGATTGCCTTTATATCCGCACCAGCATTAAATGCATTAGCACTAGGTGATGATGTTGCAACTGGTCTCGGAGTACGACCGGGTGTACTGCGAGTATTTGCAATTTGCGCAGGCGTTATTTTATGTGGCGTAACAACTGCTTTAGCCGGTCCAATAGGCTTTATCGGCCTCTTGGCCACCCATGCGATGCGTTTAGTGATTGGACCGGATTTGCGTTTTTTAGTTCCGATGTCAGCTTTAGCTGGGGCTATTATTCTAACTATTTCTGATGTATTTGGTAGATTGCTTGGAAGTCCTGGAGAACTAGAAGTCGGTATTGTAACAGCTTTTATTGGTGCACCAATCCTCATCTTACTAGCTAAGAAATCGAAGGTGAGGTCATTATGAGAAATCAATTGGACGATGCGAATTTTATCGTAAAAGGAATGCGGCAAAGAAGAAGACGCTGGATATTTATTACTACTATATTAAGTATTATAGCAATCATTCTTTGTTGTGCGATGCTTTTATTAGGGAATACGATTTATCCAGTGAATGTAGTTGTTCGTACATTAATGGGTGAAGATATTGCAGGAGCTAATTTTGCTATCAATACAATACGGCTTCCCCGAATGATTACAGGCTTATTTGCAGGATTTGCCTTCGGAGTGTCTGGTTATATTTTCCAAACAATGTTACGCAACCCTTTGGCCAATCCTAATATTTTAGGTATTACATCCGGTTCGAGTGTGGCCGCTGTATTTTGTATTATTGTATTGCATTCAAGTAATACAGTTGTATCGATAGCAGCAGTCGGTGGGGGATTAATTACTGTCATCGTCATGTACGTATTATCCCGGGGGCGATCTTTTTCAATTGGTCGCCTAATCATTATCGGAATTGGAATGCAGGCGATGTTAGATGCAGTTATTTCGTACTTGATTCTTAAAAGTTCCCAACAAGATATTGCTGTAGCACTAAGATGGTTAAGCGGTAGTTTAAATGGCTCAAAAATGAGTGAAGCACTTCCCTTAATATTAATTGTTGTTGTATTCACACCTATACTGCTAACCCTTGGTAAACAATTAAGCATGTTGGAATTGGGAGATCAGATGGCAACGTCCCTTGGTGTAGCTACTGATAAATTGAGAATTACTTTAATCGTAAGTTCCGTAATTATCATTGCTATTGCTACATCAACAACCGGACCAATTGCCTTTGTATCCTTTTTAGCAGGACCGATTGCCAATCGATTAGTAGGTGCTAGCGCGTCAAATATTCTCCCGGCAGGTCTAGTTGGTGCTAACCTTGTATTATTTGCAGATTTAATAGGACAGTTTGCATTTGGATATCGATTCCCGGTAGGGGTGATTACGGGGCTGCTCGGAGCACCATATTTAATTTATCTGCTGATTCGAATGAACCGAAAAGGAGAATTATAATGAGCAACACACATGTTTTTCGAGCTGACCGTCTTGTATCTGGCTATGATGATAAAACAATTATACATGGAATTGATATTGAGATTCCAAAAAATAAAATTAGCGTCATTATAGGGTCAAATGGTTGTGGAAAGTCGACTCTTTTAAAAACGATGGCTAAACTGATCAAGCCAACTGAAGGTGATGTGACACTTGATGGGAAAGCGATTAACAAATACCCACCAAAGCAATTGGCACGTATGTTAGGACTTCTTCCGCAGTCTCCTATCGTTCCGGATGGGATTACAGTCACAGATTTAGTCGGGCGAGGAAGATTTCCACATCAATCTTTGTTTAGTGGATGGTCGAAAAAAGATTATGAAGCTGTCGAAGAAGCGATGGAATTTATGAATATTACAGAATTTGCGAATCATGATATTGATGAGCTTTCAGGTGGTCAAAGGCAGCGAGTTTGGATTGCTATGGCACTAGCACAGCAAACAGATATTTTACTTCTTGATGAACCTACGACCTTTTTAGATATAACGTATCAGGTAGAAATATTGGACTTGCTAACAAATTTAAATCATAAGTATGGTACAACAATTGTGATGGTATTACACGATATAAATTTATCAGCGCGATATGCGGACTATATTTTTGCTGTGAAAAACGGAAAGCTTGTAGCAGAAGGAAAACCAACAGAAGTTCTAACAAGCGAATTGGTAAAATCAGTTTTCGATTTAAATTGTGTTGTTATTCCTGATCCAGTGTCAGATACACCATTAGTAATTCCAAAAGGACGTTATCATGTAAAAGATTGATATATTCATAAATTAACAAAGCATTTTCAAAAAAGAAAGCTGTCCCTGAAGTTTGTTATACATACTTCGAGGACAGCTCCTTTGTTTTTTGTTTTAGCTTCGTTTAAGTCTAAGTAAGGTGAAAAAATTCAGATAATAGTACAATTATTTTAAAAAGCCGAATCCTGAAGTTTTCCTAATGTCTAAAGGAAGTAGATATAACAATAGGATACAACTTACTTCAGGAAAAACTTTTTTACTGTTGTTAAATTAATAACTAATCGATTCGTTTTTCACTCATAAGTTCGCTGACAGTCCCTAATTGATATCCCTTTTCTTTAATACCTGTTATCATGGCTTCCATTCCTTCAGCGGTTGGCTTTGTCGGATGCATCAAGACCATTGATCCATTCTCTACTTTTGATACGATTCGGCTAACCATTTCCGAAGTTGAAGGCTTTCTCCAATCTACTGTATCGACTGTCCAAAGAATTGTTTTCATATTAAGCTGCTCAGCAACCTGAATCGTTGTCTTATTAAAACTTCCACTTGGGGGAGCAAACCACTTCGGTTTTATACCTAAAATTTCTTCAATAACATCATTTGTTTTTTTCAATTCCTCAGTTGTCTCTGCCATAGACCGTTGCTGGAGATCCGGATGGCTATATGCATGGTTTCCAATTTCATGGCCTGCTTCCTTAATCATCTTAGCTAAATCAGGGTTCTTTTTCGTCCAGCTACCGTCTAAGAAAAATGTTGCCTTAATTTTATGTTCCTTTAAAACTTTGAGGATTCCTGGAATATATTCGTTCCCCCAAGCCACATTAATTAAGAATGCGACCATTGGCTTTTGAGGATTGCCTCTATAAATTGGTTCGGAATTTAAATCTTCTAAATGGATATTTGGTGGAATTTCTTTATAAACAATTTTGTTTTTGTTAAATTTTCCATCCTTCTTCATTTTTTTATAACTGGCTTCAATATTTACTTCTAGCCCATTGTATCCTGGAATTGCTTTCCACACTCTATCAATTTTTGCATCAATCGGTTTAATTTTATGCTGTTCATTAAACATTTGAATTTTTTTATAAAGGTCATCCTTCTTCATTTGTGAAGTAGTAGTGATATTAGCAAAATTATTAGTATCTTCTGCTATTGCTTTATATGGTCCAAATGTCAGCACTAGAATCAATATAGGATAACAAAGATATTTTCGCATTATTTTTTCTCCTTCTAAATTCCGTAGCTCTTTAAATCTTAATTTTCCCCACTTATTTAGGAATTATGTTTCAATAATGTAGAGAATAATTTATAAGATTTATTCCCATCAATTAAATTAATTATCGAATTCCTCTCCAACGATATAGTTGTGGGCTAAGAAGGAACAGTGTAAAGAAAACCACAGGCGTAACCAATTATTATTGCATTTTAATCATCATACTCATTACGTTTTATATAAGATCAATGAGTAAATAGACAAAAACAATAAAAAACTAGCTACCAAAGCGTTGACTTTAGGTAACTAGTTTTTTTGTTTATAAAATGGTGGTTTAATAAACATTAAATTGATTTAACAACAAGTTTTATTCTTTTATATTACTCAGCTTCATTAGTTTTTTACCGACGTTGTTGAGATTTGTATACGTATAGCTCATATGTTGCATGTTAGCAGTAAATTCCTGCGTGAATGAAGAAATTTGTGATGTCGAGTTATTAATATATTCAATTGATTGTTTAATATTATTTAGTTCTTTAGTAATTGTGTCGGCGCTTTCGGTACTACCTTGAGCCATTTTTTGAATTTCATTGGCTACGATAGCAAAACCTCTTCCATGTACACCAGAGCGTGCTGCTTCGATTGAGGCATTAAGCCCTAAAATTTTTGATTTTTGTGCAATATCTTTTACGGTTGTGACAATGGAGTTAATTTGTTGAATGTCATGTGTTGCAGTTTCTGCCAACTGAGAAAGTTCCTCTAGTTGTTTTGAAACGTTTGCACTTGCAATGGTTAACTCTTCTGTTGTCCCGGACATATCAGCAACAGAGGCAGATAACTCGTTTGATACGAGGCGTAATTCATTTATGCTATCATTAGAAATAACGCCCGTGCACACACCAATCACTTGTCCTCTATCGAAAATAGGAACAGCTGATGCGATATAAGAAAAACCAAATAGTTCAGGTCCACGTTCCTCGCGAAGAGGTTTTCCGCTTCTTAATGCACGTATACTCGTTGTATTTTTATGTTGTTCCACTGTTTCGCCAATAATAATTTTTAAATCAACTTTTTTCCCTGCTTTATAACCAACGACTTTCTCGGTATCAAAAATAAGTATACAGGCATCTTCCGGATAGGTTAGTTGGTATATATCTATTGCGTCAACAACTGCTTTTAGTTTTGGATTCATTAGAACCACATCCCTTTGTTTCTTTTAGAATATTATATTATACTTCTATCAAAAATTGTAAACTTTCCCGGTCAATAGACACCTGAGCAAAAAAATGAATATTTTTAGAGTTTTCTAATCTCTTTATTTACCTTTGACATGCTTAATCAATTTAAAAGTTAAGCATCCAATTGGAGGATTTTTATATCCAAAGATATTTCTAAATAGGCTGATGTCTTCTAATCTGAATATTAAGGAAGGCCGTTGTACAAGGGGATTAGCAATTCCAAAAAGCAACTGGGCAAATAAAATTGATATGCATCATTTAAAGGATTCATTGTTACTTGCGGCATTACATTCACATAAGGTGGTTTTAAGTACAAATCATTTTGTATGAAAAAATAATTGCTTGTAGGCAACTATAGAGGCTGTCTAAAAAAAGAAATCTGCTCATTTTTAAAAAGTGAGCAGATTTTTTGTTTGATTATAGTGTATATAGTGGGTAAGAACCGGTTTTATGTGCGGTTTTCTACACTTTATGAGCGCTTTTCCGAAGTTTATGAGCGGTTTCCTAATCTTTATGTGCGATTTTCAAGAATTTATGAGCGCTTTTCCCAAAAACATGCCCATTTAATTAAAAAATTCCTTTAGATCAATTGGGTTATTTTGTTGGTTTAAACCAATAAGCAGCTTTAAACGCGCTTTTTGTCCGCTTATACCTGTGGCAAAAATAACACCAAGCTCTTCTAAGCTTTTGCCACCGCCTTCATAGCCATAAATGCCTTCTGCAATGCCATTAAAACAACGAGATACTAGAATAATTGGAATATTAGCTTCAAGCATTTTTTTGATTCCTGAAACAACTGCCGGTGGAACATTTCCTTGGCCTAAGCCTTCTAATACAACACCATCATAATGCAAATTGTAAATAGCCTCTAAAATATCCCCTTCCATACCTGCATAAACTTTTAACAATGCAACACGTTTTTCAATCGATTGCACTTCAACATACCTTCTTCTTACAGGGGACTGGTGAATATGTACCATTTTTTTAGTTATTAAACCAATTGGACCGTATTGAGGACTTTGGAAAGTATTAACACTTGAAGTAGAGGTCTTCGTAATATTAAATGCTTGATGAATTTCATCATTCATGACAACCAAGACGCCTTTATTTCTTGCTTCTGGACTACATGCCACTCGAACCGCCTCAACTAAATTATAAACACCATCCGCGCCTAATTCATTAGAAGAGCGCATTGCTCCAGTCAATACGATTGGAAAATCATTTTGAGTTGTTAAATCTAAAAAGTATGCTGTTTCTTCTAAAGTATCTGTTCCGTGTGTAATCACAATTCCATCGACTGTATTTTCATTTGTATAATTTACAATAATGTTTCGTAATTCAAGCATTTCTTTCGGTGTAATATGAGGCGATGGTAAATTGAACGCTTCAATTTCTTTTATATTTGCGAATTGTGAAAGTTGTTCGCTTATACCAAGAATCGCATTTTTTTCATTCGGAATGACTGCACCAGCGTCGTCGTTCATTTTCATTGAAATCGTTCCGCCAGTATGAATTAATAAAATACTTTTTTTCATTATAAAATCTCCTTTAAACAATCTTCTCTTACCTATATTAATGTTATAATAACATTAATTCTGTTACGAAAGGATCGTAACCAATGTTTATTTTATTATCTGCAGCGGTTGCCCCAGGCTTAGCGCTTTTAAGTTATTTTTATTTGCGCAATCAAATGTCAACTGAACCAAGAAAAACTTTATTTCAATCATTTATATATGGTGCTCTAATCACTTTCCCGATTATGTTTATTCAACATGTACTACAAGCTGAAGGTACATTTTCAAATTCTTTTATAAGAGATGTCCTATTTTCAAGTGGACTCGAGGAATTTTTTAAATGGCTAGTCATATTTGTAGTGATCTTTAAGCATATTGAATTCGATGATCCATATGATGGAATACTCTATGGTGCAAGTGTTTCATTAGGATTTGCAACAGTTGAGAATGTCTTGTATTTATTATCTTTCGGCATTAATACGGCATTTATAAGGGCTGTTTTGCCAGTCTCAAGTCATGCCTTATTCGGTGTTGTAATGGGCTATTATTATGGGAAAAGTAAATTTGCAAAGAATGATAAAGAAATAGAATATTTACTATTATCATTGTTTGCTCCAATCTTGCTCCATCTTATTTACAACTCTATTTTAACTTTTAAAGGATATTGGGTATACTTAATTGCTCCATTTATGCTTTTTTTATGGTGGTTTGCATTGCGAAAAGTAAAATTAGCCCATCAACATTTAGTTCAGCATTTGTTTGAGCAAAATAAAATTTAAAAAGCTTTTATTTTCATCTTTTGTGAAAATAAAAGCTTTTTTATTTTACAAGGTAATCCTCATAACAAAAGGCATGAACTTGCACTATTTTGTACAAGTTATGTTTTTCTAAATGACTAACGTATAAAAGTTTTTGTTTTTTACATGCTATGAGAAAGGAGTGAAATAAATGGTAAGAAGTATCTTTATGTCAATCATTTTATTGTTTGGAACTTTTGCTGTAGTAAAACAAAATGAAACTTTAGCATTTTCAAGTCAAGTGATTGAAAGAGGTGCATTTGGAGATGATGTCATCGAATTGCAGGCAAGGTTGCAGTGGATTGGCTTCTATAAAGGTAAAATTGACGGTATTTTTGGTTATGGAACTTATTGGGCAGTAAGAAATTTCCAAGAAAAATATGGTCTTGATGTTGATGGAGTTGTTGGAACAGGCACAAAAGAAAAATTAGTAAATGCAAGTCAATATCATAGAGATTGGGTTATGCAACAAATTTCACAAGGCAACCGATTTACTCATTATGGTGGAACACCTCTCGCTAATCAAACAAAAGCCGGCGGAGGAGGTGGTGGAGGTGGCGGTGGTCAAGGTACTAATAATAATTCTACCGTTCAATTGCCTCCAAAATATACGGAACGTGATTTGCAATTAATGGCAAATGCAGTTTACGGCGAAGCACGTGGTGAACCTTATGAAGGACAAGTCGCAGTTGCTGCTGTTATATTGAATCGTCTTGAGTCACCAGATTTTCCAAACACTATTTCTGAAATTATTTTCCAACCAAGAGCTTTTACAGCGGTTGCAGATGGGCAAATTTGGTTAACACCAAACGAAAGAGCAAAACAAGCAGTACTGGATGCTATGAATGGTTGGGATCCATCTGAAAATGCATTGTACTACTTTAACCCAGATACTGCGACGAGTGCATGGATTTGGTCGAGACCACAAATTAAACAAATCGGTGAACATATTTTCTGCTATTAAAGGAGGGACAACATGAAAAGTGCTATCTATTTACTTTCAATTGCAGTATTAGCTCTTGGATTATATGCATACGATTCAAAACAAAGAAATGATCAGCTTGAACAGGCAATTTATGGGCAATATACAAATTCTTTAACAAATGCATCAGAAAAATTATCGACACTTCAACAGTCTGTTTCTCAATCGTTATTGTTTCAGGATCAACAAGCCCTTGAGAAAGAACTTGATAACATTTGGCGAACAAGTAATGAGTTCCGCTCTTCCATTAGCAGTTTGCCGTTAAACAACGAAATAACAAATGAATGGCTGCGATATGTCGGCAAAATAGGTCAAGAAGCAAAAGCTACTGCCGATAGTGGGAATTATGAGACGTGGCATAAAAAAATGGAAGGTGTCCATAAAAATTTAGAGACACTATCTGATGAATGGACTGTGGCGACATCAAACTTCTATCAAAATGATGGGGATTTTTCAAAATGGTCTCAGGTTGCCACTAAAGAAACTAAGGATTCTCCATTTAAAAATGTTGCCTCAAACCTAAAATCTTACTCTGAAACGGATTTTCCTTTAACTGCAAGTGAATCGGATTGGCAAAAGAAAAGGGATTTAAAAAATCTAAATGATAAAGAAATTACAAAGGATGAAGCAATTGAAAAATTAGAGTTGATTGTACCTGGAGTAAAAGACGCAACCTATACTGTATCGACAAGTAAAGATGATGCACCTTATCCTTTCTATCATATCCAATTTGTCAAAGGAAGCCGCATTGGGTATGCAGATATTACAGTAAAGGGCGGCCACATATTATCATTTTTATCTGAACGACCTATTTCAGAAGAAAGAAATGTTAATCAGCAGCAAATAAAAGATATTTCAAATAAACTTTTAAAACGAGCTGGTTATAATGATTTGCAAATTGTTGAAATGCGTGAAAATCATGAAGCTTGGCATATCGCATTAGCGAGAGTTGCCGGAGAGGATAAAGCACTTGTGTATCCAGATGGCGTTCAATTAAAACTATCTAAAGATAGTGGGGAGCTACTTGGGCTAAATGCAATGGAATACGTTCAAAAAGAAAACATAGATGAAAACCAAAAAGTAATTCCAATTGATTGGGAAACATTCTTCCGACCAGGAACTTTAGTAGAAGATGAAAAATTAATTTACACAGAAAATGAGGCATTACAATTAAGAAAATGCTATCAAGTAATCGCACATTTTGACAATGGTATAGATGATACATTTAGAATCGTAGTAGATGCTGAAACTCATGACGTTGTAAAAGTAGAATATATGGCTTAATTTCAAAAAAATGTTATACGTATAGAAAAAACAAACGTTTCGTGCAATAATAAATGTATCATTATTGTGCGAGGCGAGACTTATGGAACTAAAAATCGGGACTCCATTAACTTTAGAACCAACTTATACAGACCGTGTAGAATTTTTTCATTGTAAAGTTGTCGAGCAGGATGGCAATATTCTATTTATTGATTATCCAATAAATACAGTTACAAAAAAGACCGCTTTTTTAGTGGATGGTGCTCAATTCCGTGCTACATTTATTACGGGTGATAAGATAACATATGCGTTTAATACTGAAGTATTAGGACGTAAAATGGGAAACATTCCAACGATTATGCTATCATGTCCGCCTGAAGAAGAATTCGTAAAAATTCAAAGACGTGAATTTGTGCGAGTTAGCACTCCAGTAGATGTATCAGTTGAATTCAAAAATAATTATTATCAATTTATCACTGAAGATATAAGCGCTGGTGGTATTGCGCTTATTTTAAAATCTGATCCCCCGTTTAAAGATGGGGATCAAATACTCTTAACAATTGTATTGCCATTTTCAAATGGTGATATCCAATATGTAAAGACGGAAGCGACCGTTATTCGAATTTTTGAAAAGGACAACCGTAAATTTGCTTCAATTCAATTTGTAGATACGGATGATATTGATAAGCAATATATTGTACGCTTTTGCTTTGAACGCCAGCTAATGATACGACGAAAAATTGATGCAATAAGATGAATAAGGGATGTTTAGTAGGTAAATTTTTCTGGATTTCCCCCTTATTGCAGTAAATAAGTGTATGCTTAAAGTTCTACGATATTCTTAACCTGTATTGTCGTCATAGAAGGAATAGGTTTACTATTGTTGCGTTGAGCAAGGAGTCGTCCAAAAAATTACTTTCGGACGGCTCCTTTTTTATTGTATAAATGAAAACCCCCTGCTATGCAGGGGGTTCCGGAAAGCTTATAGCTATGGACATAAAAAAAACTCCAGTCGTACAATAAAGTCAGGTCTGGTCAACCGACTTCGTACGAAAGGA
>NZ_RXNR01000042.1 GCF_003966145.1 Lysinibacillus telephonicus | reverse complement strand
AGTTGAATAATTTTTAACATAAATTCTTTTGGATACTTATAAAAGGTCATAAAAAAAGCCCCCTATTAGGTAGATGAATTTTTATTTTTTCATCTGTCTACCTAATAGGGAGCATATCATTATGTGGGACAGTCATTTTTTATTTAAACTTTTAATTGATAGTTTCTATGGGAGAATTTGATTATAGAGCAATGTTCTTATATAAGTTAATTTAACTGAAATGCAATTAGAATTAATTTTTTTACATAAATGAATACCTCATGCTTACTTGTTAGAATAATAAATTAATCGATGTATATCCTTTAATGCCTCAATTTAGTAATAGATAGCAGTTTATTTTGATGAAGTTCTCTTTTTCATATGTCTTTGTTATAATCATCCAGAATAAATAGAGAATTTTATATAAGAGAGGAAATTTATGAGCAAAAAAAATAAGAATAAAGTATTTAATTCTAATGATACTATTCAAGAATATATTTATGTGCTTCTAGGAGCTGCAGTAATAGCATTTGGATTTAGCGTGTTTTTATTTCCGAATCAAGTAGCTTCCAGCGGTGTAAGTGGGATAAGTACAATCTTGAATGGCCTTTTTGGCTGGAATGCTGGAATAGTCCAATATGCTTTTAATATACCACTGTTTATTGCTGGAGTTCTTGTACTAGGGAAAAGATTTGGCTTTAAATCATTTATTGGAACGATTGCCTTACCGTTTTTCGTAATTTTAATGAATGATTGGTCTGCATGGACAGATAATGCATTGTTGGCAGCTATTTTTGGGGGAATAGTTGTTGGTTTAGGTATTGGCTTGGTTTTTAAAGGAAACGCCTCAACTGGTGGTACCGATTTACTCGCACAAATTATTACGAAATTTACTGGTTTAACTTTAGGTACCAGCGTCCTGCTAATAGACGGAATAATTGCCATTAGTGCAGCATTAGTTTTCGATTTAGAAAGAGGTTTATACGCATTAATCGGGTTATACGTCACTACTAAAACAATTGACATCGTTCAGTTAGGATTCAGTCAATCAAAAATGGTTTATATTATTACGAATAAACAGGATGAAGTACGAGATGCAATTTACATGGAAATTGATCGGGGTGTTACAAAGATGCCAGCATTCGGTGGATATACAGGAGAACAAAAACTTATGCTAATGGTTGTTGTTTATCAAACAGAATTCACAAAGCTGAAACAAATCATTAAAACCGTTGACCCGTCTGCATTTGTCATCGTTTCTGATGCCTATGAGGTGCTGGGGGAAGGTTTCAAGCGAGTGTGATTTTGCTATAATTGGCAGTGTAATACACTTATTTATTCATTTTGGAGGGGTTCAAATGAAAAAAGCATGGTTAGCACTAGTATTCGGCTCAGCATTATTTCTAGCTGCTTGCGGCGGTGGCAATGAAGAAGGCAATGATACAAAGACTACTGATGAAACAGCTGGAACAGGAGAAACTGCAGCTGCAGATGGAGAAGCTTTAGTTAAAGAAGGCTGTGTAATGTGCCATGGAGGAAACCTGCAAGGTATGGGTCAAACACCTGCGTTATCTGACGTTGGTAGCCGTCTTTCAGAAGAAGAAATTTTAGATGTAATTTTAAATGGTAAAAACCAAATGCCTCCTGGACTACTAAAAGGTGAAGATGCTGAAGCAGCAGCAGCTTGGCTGGCAACTCAAAAATAATTCAATAAATGAACGTTTGAAAGGGCTTTCTAGAGAATGAGAATTTCTAGGAAGTCTTTCTTTTTTATATATAATCCCCCTTTTGACGTCTCAAAACGCTGTATTGGACGATACTATTTTCTTTTAGGTATATTTTAAATACATTCTATCTGTTACATGCTAAAATAAATACTATATGCCAGGAAAGATAGGGGAGTTAAGGCTGATGATTCAAGTAAGGACAAAAGAAGTAATTGAAAAATTTAATTTAGAGTTAGTAAGTGGACATGAAGGAATTGGCCGATCCATCACAACGAGTGATATTTCACGTCCAGGACTTGAAATGGCTGGTTATTTTACACACTACCCTGCAAATAGAGTTCAATTAATAGGTAAAACAGAATTGTCTTTTTTTGAAATGCTTCCAACAGAATTAAAAAAAGAGCGAATGTTCAAACTTTGCTCGCAGGATACACCTGCAATTGTAGTATCAAGAGGATTAGAAGTCCCAAAAGAACTGATTGCTGCTTCTAATGAAAACCATGTTCCTGTATTATCAACTACTATGAAGACAACTAGGTTTTCTAGTAGATTAACAAATTATCTTGAAAGTAAACTTGCTCCAACAGCTGCTGTACATGGTGTTTTGGTCGATGTATACGGGATAGGTGTGCTAATAATTGGTAAAAGTGGAGTAGGGAAAAGTGAAACTGCTCTAGAACTTATTAAAAAAGGCCATCGTTTAGTTGCAGACGATTGTGTAGAAATTCGACAAGAAGCTGAAAATTTAATTATCGGTAGCCCACCGCCTCTTTTAGAACATTTGTTAGAAATTAGAGGAATCGGTATTATTGATATTATGACTTTGTTTGGTGCAAGTGCAATTCGTCCATTTAAACGAATTACACTTATTATTGAATTGGAAAACTGGGATCCAGATAAAACATATGACCGTCTTGGATTAGATGAAGAAAAAATGAAAATTATCGATACTGATATTACGAAACTAACAATTCCAGTACAGCCTGGTCGAAATGTATCAGTAATTATTGAAGTAGCAGCAATGAACTATCGTCTGAAAAAAATGGGTGTTAATGCTGCACAGGAATTTTCAAGACGCTTAGATGAAGTAATTTCAATACAAGATGAAATAGATGATTATTAATTTAAGAAAGAATTAAGTTTTTGAAAAAATGTCTGGCTCCAGCGCCCAGCCCTTCGAGGTCGCGGTCTGCCCTCGGTCGAAAGCTGGAAAAGCTTCGCGATTGGGGTCCTCCGCAGCACACGGATGTGCAAGTGCCGACAAGACATGCGATGTGGCACTTTTGTCGGCCAGCGCTTGGGGCTCACACGATGTGAGTCATGTCGACGAAGCCACACGATGTGGCGATTTCGTCGACGCGGGGCTAACAAGGGCGCTTGCGCTTTTTTATATGAGAGGAGTTTTATAATGGATCATATTTTACTTGCAATAGACCCTATTGCTTTTGAAATAGGCAGCATAAAGGTTCGTTGGTACGGGATTTTAATTGCATCAGGAATTGTACTAGCATATTTCATAGGACAAAGAGAAGCGGTAAAACGTGGATTGCCCGAAAATTTTTTAGCAGATTTATTGATTTGGGCAATTCCAATTTCTATAATCTGTGCTCGTATTTATTATGTAGTGATGAAATGGGAGTTTTACGGAGCAAATCCAGGGAAAATCATTCAAATTTGGAATGGCGGCATCGCGATTCATGGTGCTTTGATAGGTGCTGTCATTACTGCATATATTTTCTGCAGAAAAAGAGGAGTTAGTTTTTTAAAGGTAGCTGATATTGCTGCACCAAGTATTTTAGTAGGTCAGATTATTGGTCGCTGGGGCAATTTCATGAACCAGGAGGCATTTGGCGGGCCAGTAAGTCGAGACTTTTTAGAAAATCTAATGCTGCCAAACTGGATTATTGAACAAATGTATATCGAAGAGCTTGGCACTTATGTACATCCAACCTTCTTATATGAATCTCTATGGAACGTAGTAGGATTAATTATTTTACTATCATTGCGAAAAGTCAATTTACACCGTGGAGAAATTTTCTTCTCCTATATGATTTGGTATTCAATTGGGCGATTTTTTATCGAAGGTATGAGAACTGACAGCTTATATTTAATTGGCAATTTGCGTTCTGCACAGGTCGTTTCAATTATTGCAATCATTATCGGCATTGCCGCAATTGTTTACCGTAGAATGAAAGTCCGACCAGTTGTTCGTTACAAGGATAACAAATAGAGGGGAAATGGGATGTCATCGCTTCGAAAAGGATTAAATGCGGGGTTAAAAACTACATGGACTTTAAGTAAAGTAATTTTTCCGATTACATTAATCGTTACAATTCTCCAATTTACACCGGTATTAACATGGATTATTAATTTTGTGGAACCACTAATGGGATTACTAGGTTTAAGTGGAGAAGCTGCAATTCCGTTAGTGTTGGGAAATGCATTAAACTTATATGCTGGGATTGCGGGGATCTTGTCTCTTGAGTTAACTGTAAAGGAAGTATTTATACTCGCAGTTATGCTTTCCTTTTCACATAACTTATTTATAGAAACAGGAGTAGCTCTCCGCGTGGGAGTTAAATTGTGGGTAATACTTGCTGTAAGATTCGGATTAGCGATATTTTCTGCTCTTATCATAAGATTTGTATGGCAAGGTGGAGGAGAAATCGCAAAGTATGGCTTTTTTTCTGAGCAAACTCAAAATCCCACGGGTTGGGGAGAAATCGTTTTGCTAGGATTCGAAAAGGCAAGCCTCGGGATTTTACAGCTTGCTATTATCGTAATTCCGTTAATGATTATCGTACAATATTTACGTGATTTAAAATACTTAGAGAAAGTGTCTAATGCATTAGCTCCATTTACTAAAGTGATTGGCGTTCAACCAAATACGTCAATGACACTTGTAGCTGGGCTAATCATTGGCCTTGCCTACGGTGCAGGAATAATGATCCAAGCCGTGGAAGAAGATGGGGTAAGCAAAAAGGATGCAACTTTAGCGTTTATCTTTTTAGTGGCATGTCATGCAGTTATTGAAGATACATTAATTTTTGTTCCTTTAGGCATTCCGATATTACCATTGCTTATTATTCGAGTTGTCACAGCATTCGTCTTAACGATTATTGTTGCACATCTATGGAAAAGAGCAGATTTAAAAGCACATAAAGGAGTTACACAACTATGATAAAAGCTTTACTTTTTGATTTTGATGGAACACTTTTGAATACAAATGAATTAATTATCCAAACCTTTATGCATGTTTTGAATGAAAGATTTCCCGGGCAATATTCGCCACAGGATTGCATAAAATTTATTGGTCCGTCACTAATAGAGACATTCGAACAAATTACGCCAAATGAAGTAGACGAAATGGTTGAGAAATATCGTGAATGGAATCAAGCACATCATGATGAATTGGTAACAGAATATGATGGTGTGATTACGACTTTAGAGCAATTAAAAGAACAAGGCATTCGTTTAGCAATCGTTTCTACTAAACGAAGAGATACAATACAAAAAGGACTAAATTTGATGGGGGCAAACCATCTGTTCGAATTTTTAATTGGTTTGGATGATGTGAAAAATGTAAAACCACATCCTGAGCCGGTATTATTAGCAATTGAAAAACTAGGTATAAATAAAGAGGAAACGATGATGATTGGGGACAATTATCATGATATTGAAGCAGGGAAAAATGCAGGTGTCAAAACAGCAGGAGTAGCATGGTCAATTCAAGGTGAAGATTTCTTAAGACAGTATAATCCAGACTATATTCTTCAACATATGACTGATTTATTAACGATTGTGAAGGAGTCGTAAATCTATGAGAAAAACGGAACGATATCCAGTTCAAGGTGCCAACTCATTATGGAATGTTTACCAAACAGTGTCCTTTTGGAAAGTTATGAAGTGTTTTATATTTATCCAAATCGGACGCATTACACCATTTATGAGTGTGAAAAATTGGATATATCGGACGTTTTTAAATATGAAGATTGGTAAGAAAACTTCGCTTGCATTGATGGTAATGCCAGATTCGATGTTCCCAGAGAGAATTTCAATAGGAGACAATACGATTATCGGCTATAATACAACAATATTAGCTCATGAATATTTAATTGAAGAGTATCGTTTAGGAGATGTGAAAATTGGCAGCGAAGTAATGATCGGTGCCAATTCAACAATCTTACCTGGTGTAGAAATTGGCGACGGCGCAATTGTTTCTGCTGCAACACTTGTAAATAGAGATGTACCTGCAGGAGCAATGGCAGGAGGAAACCCTATGCGCATTATCTACACAGCTGAAGAAATGGCAGAAAGAAAAAGAAAGAATACCTAAATACTAAACTACTTCATTTATAAAAAAGCGAGAATCTGCTCATTCTGATTTAGGATGGAGTAGATTTTTTTATTATTGTTTGACCTTAATCGAATAAAAAAGTTCTCTTAATATAAGTAAGAGCTGAGTGAAAAACAGTAAAAGTGCGTAAAAAATAGAACCGCGTAAATAAAACAAAAAACCGCGTAAAAGTTAGATAAAAGTGCGTAAATAATCAAGCAAACCACGTAAAAAAGCAATAAAACCGCGTAAAAAAATAGAACCGCGTAAATAAAAAAAAAAACGCGTAAAAGTTAGATAAAAGTGCGTAAATAATCAAGCAAACCACGTAAAAAAGCAATAAAACCGCGTAAAAAAATAGAACCGCGTAAATAAAAAAAAACCGCGTAAAAGTTAGATAAAAGTGCGTAAATAATCGAGCAAACCACGTAAAAAAGCAATAAAACCGCGTAAAAAAACACCCCCCTGTAAATATAAAAACCCTCTCATTAACGTAAGAATGCTCACTATTTTTAGAATAATAAGTCTTTTCAATTAAATAACATGTATAATTGTTCATAGAAAGATCAAGAAAAGTTGAACATGAAGGTTGACTACAGAAGGTTAATTCGATAAAATACTTTCATATACTAACTCTCTAATTCTCTAGTGTGTTAAAGTAAAAATGGTAGGATGTGTTAATATGTCATCGTTAAAAATGTTTGAAAAGCCATTAGGAATGCGCGATACATTCCCAATTACATATGAAAAGGTCGAGGCAATTCGCCAAACAGGACGTGATTTCCTGCGTGCACGTGGTTATGATTTTATCAAAACACCAAGTTTAGAATATTTCGATACAGTCGGAAAAGCATCTGCTATTTACGATGCAGCATTATTTAAACTTGTAGATAGTCAAGGAAATACGCTTGTCCTACGTCCTGACATGACGACACCCATTGCACGAGTTGCGACATCTAAATTACTAAAAGAACAAATTCCATTAAGGCTAGCTTATTTTGCCAACGTTTTCCGAGCACAGCAAACAGAGGGCGGTCGTCCTGCTGAATTTGGGCAAATGGGAATTGAAATTATTGGAGACGGAACGGTTTTTGCAGATGCAGAAGTAATTATTACAGCTATTAATCTAATACAAGCATTCGGCATTGACTCTTTTAAAATTACAATCGGCCACGCTGGCGTATTAAATTGCATCTTAAAGGACTATACAGAAAGTGCTGAACAAGCCGATAAATTAAGAACATTATTAGTTGAACGCAATTATGTTGGATTTGAAGAAGCGGTTGCAGCATTCGATCTACCAAAAACGAAATCAGACGCTTTACTTCAATTTATTAATGAAGCTACGAATATTGGTGCTATAGAAGATATCGAAAAATATGTAAGGAAAAATGATGCATTAGAATATATGCAACAGCTTATGGAATTGATTAGTTTTGCAAACCTATCTCAATATGTTGCACTGGATTTCACACTTTCAAGTCATATGAATTATTACACAGGAATGCTATTTGAAGTGTTTGCAGAAGGCAGTGGATTTGCCCTTGGCAACGGAGGCCGCTACGACGGATTGCTGCACCATTTTGGAAGCAAAGTAGGGGCTACGGGATTTGGAATTCGAGTAGACCGATTGCTCGAAGTTGTACCTTCAAATAAATCTGCTAAACAAACTGTTGCAATTATATTTAACGATGAACAGTTTACTAAGGCACTTGAGCATGCAAAAAAGCTACGCGAAGAAGGAAAGCGTGTAACATTGCAGGCGAAAAAAGGACTTGTGGATGAAGAAGCATTTACAAAACAGTTTGACACGATTGTTTACGTCAGCCAGGAGGATTTAGCGTAATGAGTGAATTAACAATTGCAATGCCAAAGGGACGAATTTTTGAAGAAGCATACCAAATGCTAATTGATGCAGGATTTAATTTACCTGAGGAAGTAGAAATGTCACGCAAGTTAATGATTGAAATACCGGAGGAAAAAATTCGATTTATTTTAGCAAAGCCAATGGACGTACCTGTTTATGTAGAACATGGTGTTGCAGATATCGGGATTGCTGGGAAAGATGTATTGCTTGAGCAAAGACGAAATGTTCATGAATTATTGGACTTGAAAATTAGTCAATGTTATATCGCTTCAGCGGGTTTACCAAATACGAAGATGAATGAAATAGCACCCCGCATTGCAACAAAATACCCAAACATTGCAATGAACTATTATAAAGAAATTGGTGAACAAGTTGAAATTATCGAGCTGAACGGTTCAATTGAATTAGCGCCGATGATAGGTTTAGCTGACCGCATTGTCGATATTGTATCAACAGGAAGAACGTTGAAAGAAAATGGTCTTGTTGAATATGAACACATTACAGATGTATCTTCTCGTTTAATTGCAAACCCAGTAAGCTATCGAATGAAAAGTGCACGTATCCAAGAATTAGTATTTCGTTTGAAGAAATTTGTCAATTAGAGAGAAGGGTTATTTGTGAAAATTACAAAGTTATCAAACTCAATTTCCTTAAAAAGACAACTTGAAGGTGGAAATGAAGAACAATTAAAAACAGTACGCCAAGTTCTCCAAGATGTTCGTGAAAATGGAGACATGGCAGTACGTAAATATAGTGAGATGTGGGATGGAATCTCTCTGGATGATTTTCTTGTTACGCAAGAAGAAATCGATGAAGCTGTTGCTAATTTTGATGAGCAGTTAAAACAGGATTTGCAAGAAGCAGCAGATAATATTCGCTTCTATCATGAAGCACAAAAAAGAGAGGGCTATAAACTATCATTACCTGATGGCTCCTGGTTAGCGCAGCGGATTATTCCGCTTGATGCAGTAGGTTTATATGTACCAGGGGGATCAGCAGCCTATCCATCTTCCGTTTTAATGAATGTAATCCCTGCACAAGTGGCAGGTGTGGAACGGATTGTCATTACTTCTCCAGCTGGCAAGGATGGTAAATTACCGGCAGCGGTACTCGTTGCAGCTTCGATTTTAGGCATTACAGAAATTTATAAAGTTGGCGGCGCACAGGCAATCGCTGCCTTAGCATACGGAACTGAAACAATTGCACCAGTTGATAAAATTACAGGGCCAGGTAATATTTTTGTGGCTCTAGCAAAACGAGAAGTTTTTGGTGAAGTGGCAATTGATATGATTGCGGGACCAAGTGAAATTGCTGTATTGGCAGATGACACTGCTTTTGCAGATGAGGTTGCAGCGGATCTTTTATCGCAGGCAGAACATGATGCGTTAGCATGTGCTGTATTGGTGACAACAAGTGAGCGATTTGCAAAAGAAGTAGCAGACCAAGTTGAACAACAATTACGTGAGCTTCCTCGTGAAGCAATTGCGCGTAAAGCGATTGAAAACTTCGGTCAAATTTATATCGCTGATACGATGGAGCAAGCAATTGAAGCAATTAATTCTCTAGCTCCTGAACATTTGGAGGTTGTTACAGCAAATGCTGAGGAGGATTCATTAAAAATCCGCCATGCGGGTGCGATATTTATCGGTCGTTATAGTTCTGAACCGGTAGGAGATTATTTTGCAGGTACAAACCATGTATTACCTACAAATAGTACTGCACGCTTTGCTAGTGGATTAAACGTAGATGACTTTATTAAAAGATCAAATATTGTTTATTATAGCGAGAAAACATGGGAAGAAAATGCACCAAAAATTGCGCGTCTTGCAAGAATGGAAGGACTTGAAGGGCATGCACGTGCAGTAGAATCTCGTGGTTGGACTAAGGGAGATGAATAAGTTGGCTGAACAAAAACAACGCTTTGCTAAAATAGAACGTAATACGAATGAAACGAAAATTTCCGTAGAATTAGACTTGGATGGTGAAGGGATTGCAGAAGTAAATACTGGTGTTCCTTTTATGGACCATATGCTTGATTTATTTATTAAACATGGTTTGTTTAATGGGAAGATCGTTGCTGATGGCGATACACATATAGATGATCACCATACTACTGAAGATATTGGAATTGTTTTAGGTCAGGTTATTCGAGAAGCGCTTGGCGATAAAAAAGGAATTAAACGTTATGGCAATGCTTTTGTTCCAATGGATGATGCTTTAGCACAGG
This sequence comes from Lysinibacillus telephonicus, assembly GCF_003966145.1. GTDB lineage: Bacteria > Bacillota > Bacilli > Bacillales_A > Planococcaceae > Ureibacillus > Ureibacillus telephonicus. The sequence goes on along the minus strand of NZ_RXNR01000042.1, from coordinate 23,734 downwards.
TAGTTATTGACTGCTCTAATCGTCCACATCTAGAGTACCGAGTGGAACCTGAATTAAAACAAAAGGTTGGTACATTTGATACGGAGCTTGTTCATGAGTTTTTATGGAAACTTGCTTTAGAAGCTCGAATGAACGTGCATGTCATTGTTCCTTATGGTCATAATACGCATCACATTATTGAAGCTATATTTAAAGCACTTGCTCGTGCAATAGATGATGCGGTACAAATTGATCCACGTGTAAAAGGCGTACCGTCAACGAAAGGGTTGTTGACATGAAAATAGGTGTTATTGATTACGGAATGGGTAATTTATTCAGTGTTGAACAGGCATTAAAACGTTTGGACTGCGAAGTGGTAGTATCATCAGATGCAACAGCCTTAGCCGCAGCAGATGCTTTAATTTTACCGGGGGTTGGTGCCTTTCCAGATGCAATGAAACGTTTATCTGAAACAGGACTAGAGCAATTTATCCGAGGTCAAGTTGATGCCAAAAAGCCTTTACTAGGTATTTGCTTAGGAATGCAATTGCTTTTTGAAGAAAGTGAAGAAGTTACTCCAACAAAAGGTTTCAGTTTTTTCAAAGGAACGATTACACGTTTCACGGGAATCTCACAATCTGGCGAGCAATATCGTGTTCCACATATGGGATGGAATACTTTGCAGTTCAATTCAATTCCTACATGGCTGGAAAATGCACAACTTCCTGAAAGTAAATTTGTGTATTTTGTACATTCATTTTATGGAGTGAATATTGATAAAGAACAGCTAGTAGCAAGCGCTGATTATTTTGGTGTTGAAGTGCCTGGAGTAGTGCAGGCTGGAAATGTAACGGGTATGCAGTTCCACCCTGAAAAATCAGGAGACTTTGGTGTGTTCTTGCTTGAACAATGGTTAAAAGGTGTGGGGGTGCTTACATGCTAACAAAACGTATCATTCCTTGCCTTGATGTAAAGGATGGCCGTGTAGTTAAAGGAATTCAATTCGTTGAACTGCGTGATGCTGGTGATCCGGTTGAACTGGCAAAGTTTTACGATGAACAAGGTGCAGATGAATTAGTATTTTTAGATATTTCAGCATCTCATGAAGGCCGTGAAACAATGGTGGATGTAGTAAGAAAAACTGCATCTTCGTTGGCAATTCCATTTACAGTTGGTGGTGGAATTCGTACATTAGAAGACATGAAGAGAATTCTGAGAGCTGGTGCAGATAAAGTATCAGTCAACACTTCTGCATTAGAGCGACCTGAGCTTATTAAAGAAGGCTCCGATTTCTTTGGTGCACAATGTATCGTTGTAGCTATCGATGCTAGATACAGCGAGGAAGATGGTACTTGGATGGTTTATACCCATGGAGGACGTAATAAAACAGAATGGCAGGCAGTTGAGTGGGCCAAAGAAGCGGTGCGACTAGGTGCTGGAGAAATCCTTTTAACGAGTATGAATCAGGACGGCGAGAAATCAGGTTTCGATTTGGCTTTAACGAAGGCAGTTCGAGATGCTGTAACAGTCCCTGTCATTGCAAGCGGCGGTGCAGGAAATGCTGAACACTTTTTACAAGTACTGCAAGATGTCGATGTAGATGCAGCTCTTGCAGCATCTATTTTCCATTATAAAGAAACAAGCGTAGCCGAAGTGAAAGCAACTTTGCGCGAAAAAGGAGTTTGTGTCAGATGATTGAAGGCTTAAAATTTGATGAAAAAGGTTTAATTACAGCGGTTGTACAAGATGCACAATCAAAAGAGGTATTAACAGTTGCCTATATGAATGAGGAATCCTTGCAAAAAACGCTTGAAACTGGCGAAACATGGTTTTATTCCCGTTCAAGAAACGAGCTTTGGCATAAAGGTGAAACGAGCGGCAATACGCAGAAAGTAATTTCAATTAAAGCAGATTGCGATAAAGACGCGTTAGTAGTTGAAGTGCTGCCTGCTGGACCAGCATGCCACAATGGGACTACTTCTTGTTTTACTGAAACAGTATTAGAAAACGATAGAGTTGGTTCAGTTGAAATTATCCCACAATTAGCAGAAATCATTCGCAAGCGTGAAGTAGATATGCCTGAGGGTGCATATACTACATACTTATTTGAAAAAGGGATCGATAAAATTTGCAAAAAAGTAGGAGAAGAAGCTACTGAAGTTGTAATCGGTGCAAAAAATCGAGATGCGGAAGAAGTAAAATGGGAAGCCGCTGATTTAATCTATCACCTATTAGTATTATTGCAGGAACAAAAGATTAATATTTATGACGTACTAGCTGTGCTTAAAACTCGCCACGAAGAAAAAAGAGCAAGCACAAAAAAATAAAATCGATTCGTGGTGCGAAGCTAAACTAATGACGTTGTATATAAATATGTTATAATAAACCTAATTGTCTAAAGGAACGTAGCAATACGTTCCTTTAACTTTGTTAAAAGGTTACTTTAACAAATAGAGTTAGGCTTTGGAGGATTTATTTTGGGAAATCAACGTCAAAAAGAGAAATTAAATAATGTCGTTTCGTTTATTCCAAACGGAGATTATTATTTCAATAAAGCGCTTAAAGCAATGGATAAAGACCAGATGGATAAAGCGTATAAATATATGAAAAGGGCTGCAGAATTAAGTCCAGATGATGCACACGTTTTAATGCAATTTGGCATTTTAGAAATGGAAGCTCAAAACTTTGAAAAGGCTTATGAATTGATACACACTGCATACAGTCTAGATCCAAGCGAGCCTGAGCATGTGTTTTTTCTAGCTGAAATTTCAGGCTGTATCGGCATGATAAGGGATGCTCAAAAGTTTGCAGAAATGTATTTGCAAATGGAGCCGGATGGTATGTATGCCTTGGAAGCGGAAGAAATTTTAGAGTACTTTCAGTATGAAGAGAATGAAATAGAACAATTTGACGAAGACGATTCGGAAAAACTAATCGCCCAAGAAAAAGCACGCCGCTTTATGGAAAATAGCCAATTTCATAATGCTATTGAAGTATTAGAACAACTAATTGAACGCTATCCGGACTTATGGGCAGCTTACAATAATTTATCATTAGCATATTTTTATGTTGGAGATACAGAGCAGGCAAAAGCTTTGCTAAATAATGTGCTGCGGGAAAACCACGGCAATCTCCATGCAATTTGCAATCTAGCAGTCATTGCATATTATGAAAAAAATGATGAAGAGCTTGCAACGCTTTTAGAAATGCTGAAAAAAATCAATCCGTATGATTGGGAAAATCGCTATAAGCTCGGTGCAACTTTAGCATTAGTTGGTCAATATGAGTTAGCATATAAATGGCTTCAAAGTATGAAAAAGCGCGGCTATCAAGGAGATTCAGGATTTTACTTTTGGTTAGCTCAATCTGCTTACTTTTCAGGTCGGGTAGAAGAAGGAAAAGCAGTATGGAAGTTGTTAGTTGAAATCGATCCAGCTAAGGATGGTTTTGAACCTTGGCTTCACTTAAAAGAAGAAACAAACAGTGATTCATTAGAGCATAATCGTGAGTTTATCATCGAAAAAATAAGCAGCAAATATAGTACTCATCGGATGCTTGGTTTCTTCCTTTTAAGCAAATCCATTTATAAACAAGAAATAATCGCACATCCTAAACTAATAGATCTTGCAAAATATAGTGGCATTGAAAAGCTTTGTCTTGCGTACGCACTACAGCATGATTTCAATAAAGAAAATGAAATCGAAAAATATTTTATGAGATCAATGGAAGTTGCAGAAGAATTATTTACTAGCTGTTCAACAGTGACATCAGAAATTCAATATTTATTTCAAATGTGGTTTGTCCTTAGTGAACGAGCTTTAAAAAATGGCTACAAGTTTAAAAATGTAAAAGCATTGGCTGCTTCGGTAGAGTATATGTTTTATTCAACAATTAATAGTAAAAACATAACGAAAAAACAATATGCTGAAAAGTACGGCATTTCAGTTTCAACGTTAACAAAGTATGTAGAACAATTAATAGAGTTTTTGCCATTTGACTAAGAAAAGTGGAAGCATCCTTTAGCTAACATAAGACAATTTATTTGAAGTTCCTGAAGCAATGCAATAGGATAATATATACAAAAGTTATTATTAAATTTGAAGTTTAGCTAGCCTATTAGCTTTTTACCTGAGGAGGCAATATCATGTCTGAAAAAATTTATGACGTAGTAATTATCGGAGCAGGTCCAGCAGGGATGACAGCTGCAGTTTATGCATCACGTGCAAACCTATCTACAATAATGATAGAACGTGGTATACCTGGTGGACAAATGGCAAATACAGAAGAGGTAGAAAACTACCCAGGATTTGAAACAATTTTAGGGCCTGAGCTTTCTACAAAAATGTTTGAACATGCCAAAAAATTTGGTGCAGAATATGCTTATGGCGACGTATCTGAAATTATTGATGGTGAAGAATATAAAATTATTAAAGCTGGAGCTAAAGAATATAAAACACGTTCAATTATTATTACAACAGGGGCAGAGTACAAAAAGATGGGTGTTCCTGGAGAAAAAGAACTTGGTGGACGTGGAGTAAGTTATTGTGCGGTATGTGATGGCGCATTCTTTAAACAAAAGAATTTAGTTGTTGTAGGTGGAGGCGACTCAGCGGTTGAAGAAGGAGTTTACTTAACACGTTTTGCTGACAAAGTAACGATTGTTCACCGTCGCGATAAACTACGTGCACAAAAAATTCTTCAAGACCGTGCTTTTGCAAATGAGAAAATTGATTTTATTTGGAATCACACAGTAAAACAAATTAATGAAAAAGATGGTAAAGTTGGCAGTGTAACACTTGTATCAACTGTTGATGGCAGCGAGCAAGAATTTGCAGCTGATGGTGTATTCGTTTATATCGGAATGGTGCCTTTAACACAGCCTTTCAAAGATTTAGGCATTGTAAATGAGCATGGTTATATCGTAACAAACGATAAAATGGAAACATCAGTAAAAGGAATTTTTGCAGCAGGAGACGTTCGCGAGAAAATGTTACGCCAAATTGTAACTGCTACAGGCGATGGAAGTATTGCAGCTCAATCAGTGCAAAGCTATGTTGAAGAGTTAAAAGAAAAAATTAATCAATAATTATTATGGAAAATTATTGATATATTGATTTAATTATCCTGTAACTTTATTGCAATATTAAAAAGGTATACTTTGGGTATAAACTCAAACCCCCATTTTTTGAATTATTTTGGTTGTTTCCAATTTTTAATGGAAGCAACCTTTTTTTGGCGGAAACTAAGTGAATGTGTATGCATAGCATAACTTCGGAACTAACTAACTTCCGTCGTCCATGCTAAAGCATGATTTAATTTCCATGCACAATTATGAATGTGTATGATTTTCATTATTCTTAGTTTTCAAACGTATTATTTTGTAAGATTGACATTTTAAAAGGTATAATAATGATTAGGGAGTAACGAAGATTTGAGGTGTGTGTAATGCAACGGATAGCAAATTTACTAGCAATTCAAGATGGGCAAGTTTTACTTCTCCAAAAGCCAAGAAGAGGTTGGTATGTTGCTCCAGGAGGAAAAATGGAAAGCGGTGAATCCATTTATGAAGCAGCGTTAAGGGAATTTCATGAAGAAACAAACGTTAAACCAAAGAATATCCATTTAAAAGGCGTCTATACAATGGTTATAAAAGATGGAGAAGAAAAAGTTGATGAATGGATGCTATTCACGTTTGTTGCCCATGGAGTAGAGGGAGAGCCATTTAAACAGACAAGAGAAGGTGTATTAGAATGGCATCCTTTGGAAAGCTTGCATGAACTTCCAATGGCTGAAGGAGATCGAAGAAATTTATTGTTTGCTGCATTAAAAGAAGGCATACAATATGGTACATTTGAGTATACAAAAGATTTTGTACTACTAAATGAAAAAATACAAACGTCGAGTGAACTTAAATAGAGGAGATGGTCGTCATGGGTAATAGTGAAATCTATTCACATGAGATAGTCATTATTACAGGCATGTCAGGAGCAGGCAAAACTGTTGCAGTTCAAAGTTTTGAAGATTTAGGGTATTATTGCATCGATAACTTACCTCCTGCTTTACTTACTACATTTTTAGCTCTAATGAAGGAGTCAGAACGAAATATTACACGCATTGCAGCCGTGATGGATATGCGTGGTGGAGAGTTTTTCGATTCACTAATAGATGCACTAGATTTGTTAGAGAAGGAAGCATATATTAATACACGAGTATTATTTTTAGATGCAAATAATGAAACCCTCGTTCGACGTTATAAGGAATCACGAAGATCCCATCCTTTAGCACCGCAAGGATTACCCCTAGAAGGCATTCAAAAAGAGAGAGAAATGCTTGCTGAGTTAAAGGGGCGAGCAAAATTTGTTTATAACACATCACAAATGAAGCCTAGAGAACTGAGGGAACGAATTGGCAACGAATTTTCAAATTCAAACAGTCCAAAGTTTTCAATTAATGTAATGTCTTTTGGCTATAAGAATGGAATTCCTATTGATGCTGATCTAGTGTTTGATGTTCGTTTCTTAAAAAATCCATATTATGTGGAGGAGCTGCGTCATAAAACGGGTTTGCAAACAGAAGTATCTTCTTATGTACTAGCATCTGAGGAAACAAATGAATTAATAGCAAAGCTGACAGATTTATTTAAATTTATGATTCCACAATATATAAGTGAAGGAAAATCACAACTTGTAATCGCATTTGGCTGTACAGGTGGACAGCATAGATCTGTTACGTTGGCAGAATACTTTGGAAAGCTCTTTAGTGACAGATACAAAACAGCAATTACGCATCGAGATATCAATCGCAGAAAGGATTGAAGTAATGAAAAATAAAAAGACGAGTATCGTAGTCATCGGAGGAGGTACAGGACTATCTACGATGTTGCGCGGATTAAAAAACTATCCGTTTGACATAACTGCAATTGTAACAGTTGCAGATGATGGTGGGTCTTCTGGACGTCTTCGAGATGACTACGATATCCCGCCGCCGGGTGACATACGGAATGTGATTGCTGCACTTTCCGATACAGAACCTTTAGTCGAGCAGATGTTTCAATATCGTTTTTCACAATCTGTTGACTTAGGTGGGCATTCGTTAGGAAATTTAATGCTAACTGCTTTAACTGACATCACTGGAGATTTTAGTCATGCGATTGCAGAAATGAGCAAAGTACTTAAAGTTCATGGTAAAGTAATTCCCGCAGCAAATAAAAAAATCACATTACATGCTGAATTAATCGATGGCACAATCATTGAAGGCGAATCAAAAATTCCAAAATCCCATCTTCCACTAAAGCGTGTATTTTTAGTTCCAAATAATGTGAAACCGCTTCCCGAAGCAATACGAGCTATTAGAAAAGCAGATTTCATATTAGTGGGGCCAGGAAGCCTCTATACGAGCATTATTCCAAATTTATTAGTGAAAGAAATTGGAGATGCTTTAGTGAATGCTAAAGGACGAAGAATTTATATTTGTAATCTGATGACGCAAAAAGGAGAAACAATTCATTATCGTGCGACAGATCATGTCCAAGCAATTTATGACCATGTAGGAAAGCCATGTTTAGATGCCATTTTAGTAAATGACATTGAACTGCCTTTGCCAATAAAAGAAAACTATAAAGAAGAAAATGCAGAGCCTGTCATGTTTGATATTGAAAAATTGGAAAGCATGGGGCTAGAGGTAATTAAAAAAGAAATTGCTACAATCCAATCTGGTGTAGTAAGACATGAGTCGAATAAAATAGCGCAATGGCTATGTGATTATGCCTCCAGCTACAACATAAAACAAACAAAGCTCTAGATACGAATAGTATGTTATGATTATCTTCATACATATTTGAGAGGGGGGAAGAGATGTCATTTGCTTCCGAAACTAAAAAAGAATTAACGCAAATAGAAGCCGATGAAAGCTGTTTAAAGGCTGAAGTATCTGCCCTAATCCGCATGAACGGGACACTATCATTTACAAATCGGCAGTTAAGCTTAGATGTGCAAACAGAAAATGCTGCTATTGCAAGAAGGCTATATACAATAATAAAAAAGCTATATTCATACAATGTTGAACTATTAGTTCGAAAAAAAATGCGTTTAAAGAAAAATAATGTATACATTTGCCGTGTTCGTGAAGGTGCCCGTGAATTACTAACAGATTTAGATATTCTGTCAGAAGATTTCCAGTTGAATCATTCGCTATCCAATTCTTTATTAGCTAATAAAAATCAAAAACGGGCTTATTTACGTGGTGCGTTTTTAGCAGGTGGCTCTGTTAACAACCCTGAAACGTCTTCATATCATCTAGAGATTTACTCATTATATAAAGAACATAGTGAAGCACTTGTAGATTTAATGAACAAGTTTAACTTAAATGCAAAAACTATAGAGCGCAAAAAGGGATTTATTACGTATTTAAAAGAAGCTGAAAAAATTTCTGATTTTTTAGGAATGGTTGGCGCATTCCAGGCAATGTTAAAATTTGAGGATGTACGAATTGTCCGAGATATGCGAAATAGTGTGAATCGAATTGTGAACTGTGAAACAGCTAATTTAAACAAAACAATTGGTGCTGCTATACGGCAAGTCGAAAATATTCGGTTTATTGAAAATACAATCGGCCTTGATCAGTTACCTGAAAAACTGCGTGAAATCGCTAGACTTCGTGTAGAATATCAGGACGTAACATTAAAAGAACTAGGTGAAATGGTGTCGACTGGAGCTGTAAGTAAATCAGGCGTCAACCACCGATTGCGTAAAATTGATGAAATTGCAGAAGCTTTAAGACGCGGTGAAACAATAAAGTAGTATTTTTGTCAAAAAATTGTAGGAATCTAACATTGTTCTTTTCATACAATTTAGATAAGATAAAAATATAGTGATGAACGGTGTGAAAGGGAGTATCGTAAAATGGTTGAAACCAATGTGGAAGTAAAATTAAAATCAGGTTTGCAAGCAAGACAAGCGGCGCTTTTTGTTCAAGAAGCAAATCGCTATAAGTCTGAAGTGTATTTACAAAAAGATGAGAAAAAAGTAAATGCTAAATCTATTATGGGTATTATGAGCTTAGCTATAGCAAGAGGAACATCAGTGACACTTATTGCTGACGGCAAAGATGAAAATGAAGCACTAGATGGATTAATTAAGCTTATTCAAAAAGAAGAATAGGCAGAGCTTTGTAAACGCTCGCAGTAAGGGTCCGTCTAAAAAGGCAGTTTGGACTGCCCCTTGTGCCGAGGATAGGCATGTTTTGGTGTAACCATCATAAAAAGCAAATATTATACTTAGATTAAAGCAAAGGGCTTGTTCAGAAAATAGTTTCTGGGCGGCTCTTTCTTATTTAAGAAGCAAAACCAATATTAGTGAATAAATATATAATAACGTACAAAAAATTAAGCCCATACAAAAAAGCACAATCCAGCTTTTAAAGCTGAATTGTACTCTTTTTAGAATGAGCTGATATAGGTATTAAGCTTTCTCGTTACTACGTGTAATAATACCGTCGATTAAACCATATTCTTTCGCTTGTTCTGCAGTCATGAAATTGTCACGGTCAGTATCTTGTGCAATTTTTTCTAAAGGTTGACCAGTACGCTCAGATAAAATTTTATTTAATTTATCGCGTAAGAATAAAATGCGTTTCGCAGCAATTTCAATTTCAGTTGCTTGACCTTGAGCGCCTCCAAGTGGTTGGTGAATCATAACCTCTGCATTTGGTAATGCATAACGCTTACCTGGTTCACCAGCAGCTAGTAAAAATGCACCCATTGATGCTGCCATACCGATACAAATTGTTGATACTTTAGGTTTAATAAATTGCATTGTATCGAAAATCGCCATGCCAGCAGTAATTGATCCACCAGGTGAATTGATATATAGTGAAATATCTTTATCTGGATCTTCAGCTGCTAAGAATAACAATTGCGCTACGATTGAGTTCGCAACATTGTCATCAATAGCACTACCAAGTAAAATAATGCGGTCTTTTAATAAACGAGAATAAATGTCATAAGCACGTTCGCCGCGATTTGTTTGTTCAATAACTGTAGGAATTAAATTCATTATTAAATCCTCCTTATTAAAGGTTAATTTGTTTACATAATGCTGAAGTAATCTTCAGCTGTAACAATATCATACACAGAATAGTCAAGGAAGGTCAAATATAAACTCTGAGGATGAGAAAATATTATTCACTACCTATTGTATGGATAAAAAAGAAATAATCACCACGTTAAATAAATAATAATTGGAAACGACTTTTACTTTACAGTTGAATTATGATACAGACATTTGTATAATAGTAAAGTCGTCATTTGAACAAAATGATGTTTAAAATATTTCCTTGTTTAATGTGTAAACCTATTTATAAGTGTCCTCGTGGTGTAATGGATAACACAGAAGATTCCGGTTCTTCCGCTGGGGGTTCGATTCCCTCCGAGGGCGCCATTTTACTGTTTAAGATACCTATATATAATATGAGAAAACCGTGCAAACATTGAGTATCAACGTTTGTGCGGTATTTTAACGTTTTAGTGCATGTTCGAGGTAACGATAATAAAACGACGCTCAAATACTATACATTTTCTCTCTATTCGTAATGAATGTGATTATTTAGAGCTGTGCTATTGGAAAACATACTGTACACTAAATGCTTCATGAGTTTGATGAAGATTTTGGAATCTAAGTTCTTTAATGCCGAGTTTGTTTAAGTTTCGGTTTAATTGTTTATTAACTGCAATATTACTTACCACTTTAACTTTTCCATCTAACTTGAAAATTAAACCATTTTTTTCAACTTCATATTCATTTAGTTTTTTACTTCCTTCATACGTTAATGTATTTTTCAGTTTCTTTTTAATGGGCACAGAGCTACTAATTTAGGCTTTTCTTGTATAGTCTATTAAGATATAACAGTACTATTATTAAAGAGCGTGCTACCTTTAAAATACGGATAAATAGATTACTATACACGACTTAACTTGAATGTTTTTTAATTAACAGGATTCACATGAGCAGGGAAGGGGAAAAATTGAAGTTTCTAGATATTAACAAATAACTAGTTTATTAAATATTTTTCAAAAAAACTATTCAAAACGGTTGATTATTTCCTTGAAAGCTAGTACATTAGTTAATGTTGTGATTTATAACGAATGATAAGTTTTTATTAGTGCTACATATCAAGCCATCAAATTATTGATTTGTAGCTGTTTTTCGTTTGTTACAATATGCCCTATAAGGGCGCCATTTTACTGTTTCAAATAAATAATATAAAAGCTAGACCTTGCTGAAGTTTATTAGTTTAGCAGCCTAATAAACTTCAGGGGGAATGAAAAATATGGGGTAAAATGCAATTACTGTACCAATTCATTTTACCCTTAATTCATTCTCTTTAAACTATCATTACCTATCATTTCATATAAAATTTTTATGAGTAACGATACATTGTATAATTTTAGTTTGAGGTTTGAATGATAAACGGGTATCCCAAAGTGAACTTTGGAATACCTTTTTTATTTTGAAATAGATGACATGAAAATGTAACAAGAGAATTAGATTTCCTCTTATACTGATTATTTTGAAAAAATAAAAAGTTATATTTATAAATTTTTTCAATAGTTAAAAAGCCCAACAATTCCTTATGTTTCGACTTTTTTCTCCATCTTTGATTGTATAAAATGACTATAATTTTTCATATTTATTATTCTTTTATTGAATTTTGTATTGTATAAAAATTTCGAAATTTATATAATGTAAAATATCATATAGTTGTTTTCAATAATCAGACAATTGTTGTTGGAAATAATAAATTACTTAATAGGGGGTTTCAATATTGAAAAAAATTAAATTCTTATCAATGTTTATGATTTTTGCAGCAGTATCTATTATTCTTGCGGCTTGTGGTACAAGTGGCTCGGAATCTGAAACATCTTCTGGTTCAACAGGTTCAGAAGGCGGAGATGAAATTACTAAATTAGTAGTAGGTACAGAGGCTACATACGCACCATTTGAATATATGGACGACAAGGGAAATGTTGTTGGGCTTGATGTTGATATTCTTAATGCTATTGGAAATGAAATTGGTGTTGAATTTGAAGTTCGTAATGTTGGCTGGGAGCCGGTATTCCAACAAGTAACAAATGGTGAAATTGATATGGGGGCTTCAGCGATTACGATTACAGATGAACGTAAAGAAACTTATGATTTTACAGATCCATATTATGAAGCTACTCAATTAATAATCGTAAAAGAAGGTTCAGATATTAAATCATTAGCTGATTTAGCAGATAAAAAGGTTGCAGTTCAAATTAACACAACAGGACATATGGCAGCACAAGATTTACAAGGTCAAACAAGTACAAATATTATGGCTTATGAAAACCTTCCAATCGCTATTCAAGAAGTAGTAAATGGTACAGCTGAAGCGGCTATTGGTGATAACGCAGTAGTCCTTCAATACATTAAAAACAATCCAGAACAAAAATTAGTTTCTATTGAAGATGATAGCTTCGAAAGTGAATACTATGGATTTATGGTGAAAAAAGGAAATACAGAAGTGCTTGATAAATTGAACGAAGGACTTCAAAAAATTAAAGATAATGGCAAGCTAGCAGAAATTACAGGTCAAGAAATCGAATAATAATTGGGGGTGTTTCAGATGGACTTCTTAGATTTACGCTGGGACATTATCTGGAACTACCGTGAGTTATTTTTACGTGGTATCTGGGTAACGATCGTATTAACAGTTTGCGGTTATATCGGCGGTATCATATTAGGTATTTTAGTAGGGCTTGGTGAAACCTCTAAAAGAAAATGGATTTATTGGCCTTGTAAAATCTATGTTGACTTATTCCGTGGTACGCCAATGCTTGTACAAATTTTGATTATTCATTTAGCATTTATTCCCGCGGTTTTCGGTCAATCATTTGGATTTATGGTTTCAGGTATAACAGCACTTATTTTAAACAGTGGTGCATATAACGCAGAAATTATTCGCGCCGGAGTTCAGTCAATCGATAAAGGGCAAATGGAAGCAGCTCGTTCCCTTGGTTTAACACAGGGCCAGGCTATGCGAAAAATTATTTTGCCGCAAGCATTCCGTCGTATGATTCCTCCATTAGGGAATGAATTTATCGCATTATTAAAAGATTCTTCACTTGTTACTGTTATTGCTGCCAACGACATTTTATATGCTGCAAAAGTAGTTGCAGGTGCATACCAACGTTTCTGGGAACCATACTTAGTAGCAGCGATACTGTACTTAATATTAACTTACCTCGTAACGAAGGTAGTTGCATTTGTTGAAAAGAGATTTAGCAATGACTACAATCCGCGAAGAAAACGAGAAGGGCGGGTTGAAGCATGATAAAAGTAGAAAATTTACACAAATATTTTGATAAGCTTGAAGTATTAAAAGGAATTGACTACGAAGTTCATGAAAAAGAGGTTGTCTGTGTTATTGGTCCTTCTGGGTCAGGTAAAAGTACATTTTTAAGATGTATCAATTTACTAGAAGAAATAACAGATGGTGCAGTATATATTAACGGAGTCAAAGTTAATGATTCGTCAACAAATATTAATGATATTCGTACAGAAGTTGGGATGGTATTTCAGCAATTTAATCTTTTCCCGCATATGACGGTGATTGATAATATTACGATGGCGCCTATGCTTATTCGAAAAATGTCAAAGCCAGATGCAGAGAAGTTGGCACTGGAGTTGCTTGATAAAGTAGGGCTTCGCGAAAAAGCACATAATTATCCGCAGCAATTATCAGGTGGTCAACAACAACGTGTAGCCATCGCACGTGCCCTTGCTATGAAGCCAAAAGTTATGTTATTTGATGAACCAACCTCTGCCCTAGATCCTGAAATGGTAAATGAAGTTTTAGATGTAATGAAACAGCTGGCATTTGAAGGAATGACAATGGTAGTTGTAACCCATGAAATGGGCTTTGCACGAGAGGTTGCGGACCGAGTTGTATTCATGGACGGCGGTTACATTGTGGAAGAAGGAAAACCGGCCGAAATATTCAGTAATCCTAAAAATGAACGTACAAAAGCATTTTTAGGAAAAGTATTATAAAAGTAAAATCCATTTGATGGTTTGACTAGCCATCAAATGGATTTTTTAATGTACTAAAAAAGTAGAGAGGCTTCCGCTTTTCTAGCTCCAGCTACGGCGGCTTGGCTCTCGTGTCGCTTCAGCTTCCTTCTGCGCGTGCAAGCACGCTTGGCGGAAGGCTTCCAGCGCAAGTCGAGCCAGAACAGCCGCCTCCGCTTTTCTGAATGTCTAGCTCCAGCGCCCAGCCCCTCGAGGTCGCTTCGGTCCCTCGGTCGAAAGCGGGCTTTCGATTCGGGCCATCCGCCGCACACTGATGTGCAAGTGCCGACAATGCCACACGATGTGGCGCTTTTGTCGGCCAGCGCATGTCGGGGCTAACCAGGGCGCCTCCGCTTTTCTTATTGTCCAGCTACGGCGGCTTGGCTCTCGTGTCGCTTCAGCTTCCTTCTGCGCGTGCAAGCACGCTTGGCGGAAGCTTCCAGCGCAAGTCGAGCCAGAACTAGCCGCCTCCGCTTTTCTTATTAGTTAGGCATATCTTTTGCTTTGTCAGCTTGTCCGTACATATTTAACATTGCTTGCATATCTTGAGGTGAAAGCTGTGGAACTTGGTAGTATCCATTTTTGTTTTGATATAGCGATAATTCGTATGCCATTTCAATACAGTTTTGAATAGAATCTTGTAATACACGTCTTACTACAGGGTTTGTTGACTCAAGTGCAGCTGTTGTTTTACCTGTAGCACCCATTTTGTGGCAGCTTAACAAGAAGCCAGAGATAATAGCGTCGTTAATTTCATTTGCTGATTGCATTGGTTTTTTAGGCTGACCTGGTGTTAAACCATATTTAGTATCGTTGCCCATTTGCATTTTGTATGAACCTGTTGGGTGGCTTGGATCTTGTCCAGTTTTAAAACATTCAGCAGTGATGTTATACTCATCAAGCATAAATGCGTATTGTCTGTCCAAAATATTAAGAAGTTCTTGGTCTTGTACATGTGGACGTAAGAAAATAAATGTATTCATTGCACCGATCGATGCGCTAAGAACTTCATGAACATCTAAAATTTCATGTGCACCATGGTTCGTCGAAAGAGGCATATTACCTTGCATAGCTTGAGATTCAAATTGATTTTCCATTAATTACACTCCTCCTAGATTTTAATGTACAAAAACGTACAGCATTAGTTTGCGTAACTTAAATTTGATTATTCATCACTTTTTTGCGATGCTAATTTAAAATACCTTTTATTTTTATAGAAGGTTAAAAACTTAAGAAAAATCGAATAAGAATTTAAGTTTCATTTTAATTTGGAGGAGTTTGAAATGAAAGTACAATTTTATAGTAGACCGGATTGTCCGTTATGTGTTGAAGGACTATCAGTATTAAAGCTTGTTCAAGAAGATGTAGAATTTGAAATTGAAGTTATTAATATAGAAGATGATGATCAAATACACGAAAAATATATGCTAATGATTCCCGTAGTTGAAAGGGAAGGAAAAGTAATCCAATATGGGAATTTGGATTATGTTACTTTGTTGGAAGCACTTCAGTAATTTTACGTACATTTATAGTGATGAATTTGTGAGTCCTCATCAAGAAAGTAAGCAAGACTCCATTAGCAGGGATTACAATTCATCACGTGTTTAATTTTTATTAATTCGAAAATTTGTAAACTTTAGGCTAAAATCATTGTCGAATTTTACTTAAAAATGTATACTTTATATATAAATTATTTTTTTGCTTTAATTGGGGCATTTTTTATAATGTGGGGCAATTAATACCCAAGTGAAAGCTGAAGGTGTATTCTTTGGATAAAAATTTCGCAAGTGATTCAGTGCAACAACTTGTACCAGAACTGCCGGCCTTACTTCAACTAAGGTATCGAATTTTACAAACGATATCAGTTTCTGGTCCAACTGGAAGAAGGGCGATACAAGATGCTTTAAAAATTACTGAACGATCTGTTCGCAACGAAACAACTTTGCTTAAAAATCAAAAGCTAATAAAAATTACAACAAAAGGAATGGTTTGTACTGAAAATGGGTTTGCAATACTTGAACAGTTAAAACCAATTTTTCAGGAATTATCAGGCTTGGCTCAAAAGGAAAAAGCATTGGCAAAACTTCTGGGAATAGAAAAGGTTGTTATCGTACCAGGTAATCTGGAAGAAGACGAAGGGATAAAACAACTTCTTGGAAAAGAAGCTGTAGCTCACTTAACAGCTATTGCGAAAAAAGATAATACCGTTGCCATTACTGGTGGAAGCAGTGTAGCTTCATTATCTAATTTTTTAACGCCAAGCAAGTCTTTAAATACATTATCCTTTGTTGCTGCACGAGGCAGTATTGGTGATGAAATGAAATACCAAGCAAATACGCTGGTTTCAGAATTTGCATCGAAGTGCCAGGCAACATTTCGCACCCTGTATTTACCTGAAAACTTAAGTAAAAATGCGTATGAAGCCATTATTAAAGAACCTGTTATTAAAGAAATTTTAGATCTTTATGAAAAAATTGATATTGTTATTCACGGAATAGGCACAGCAAAAGAGATGGCAGTTCGACGCAATGCAACCTCAGAACTAGTTCAATTGTTAGAACAAAAACATGCTGTTGGTGAAGCTTTTGGATATTATTTTGATGAGTTGGGGCAAATTATATACCGAATCAACACTATTGGCATCCAGCTTAATCAGGTGAAAAAAAGCCCGAAAATAATTGCGGTTGCTGGAGGAGCTTTTAAAGCCAAAGCTATCCAAGCTTATTTTAAAAATGCTGCAAGTCAAACTACATTAATTACTGATGAAGGGGCAGCAAATGCAATTTTGAATGGTTAATTAATTTTTCTCTAGGCAAAACTGTGTTAGAGCCTTTAGAAATTTTATAAATAAATAATTATTTATTTGGAGGAAAAAACAATGACAATTAGAATAGCAATTAACGGTTTTGGACGAATTGGAAGATTAGTTTTTCGTGAGGCAATTAATAACCCAGAATTTGAAGTAGTTGCAGTAAATGACTTATCAGATGCTCATCAACTAGCACACTTATTAAAATTTGATTCAGTACATGGCATTTATAATGGAGAAGTGCTTTCAGAGGACGATGCTTTTATTGTTGATGGTAAACGAGTACAAGTATTGTCAGAAAAAGATCCTTCAAAATTACCTTGGGGAGAGCTGGATATCGACGTTGCAATTGAATCTACTGGACGTTTCCGTTCACTAGAAGAAGTATCGATGCACGTACAGGCAGGAGCGAAAAAGGCAATTCTTTCAGCACCAGCTAAAGGAGATATGCCAACATACGTAATGGGAGTAAACCATACTCAATATGACCCATCACAGGACGTTATTTCAAATGCATCATGTACAACAAACTGTTTATCACCAGTAGCAAAAGTGTTAGACGAAAAATTTGGTATTAAACGTGGATTAATGACAACAATTCACTCTTACACAAATGACCAACGTATTTTGGACTTCCCACATAGCGATCCAAGACGTGCACGTGCAGGAGCAGTTTCTATGATTCCAACAACTACTGGTGCTGCTGTTGCTGTAGCAAAAGTATTACCGCAGCTAAAAGGAAAACTAGATGGTTTCTCAATGCGTGTTCCAACACCGAACGTATCATGCGTTGACCTTGTAGCAGAGCTAAATACAACTGTAACTATTGAAGATGTAAATAATGTTTTAAAAGAAGCCGCTAATGGCGAATTAAAAGGCATTCTAGACTATAATGAATTGCCTCTAGTTTCAATTGACTATAATGGAAACAAACATTCATCTACTGTTGATGGTCTTTCAACAATGGTTTTAGATAACAATATGATTAAAGTATTAGCATGGTATGATAATGAAATTGGTTACTCTAATCGATTATTAGATTTAGCATACTATATTACTCAACAAGGAAAATAATAAAAGCCATTTGTTGAATGTGACATACTTTTTAAAAATATGTGACATATTTATCTAGTTAAGCACAAAAAGTATAGCCTTTATAATTATTACCATTTATAATGATGAAGGGTAAGGGAGCGGTGGTACATACCCATCGCTTCTTTTTTTAAGATAAGAAAATTTAAAATTTTGCTTTGCATAAGTGGCTTAAAAGTATTCCGCATTTCTATTAGGATTTGAAGGAAACTCTTTCTTGAAAAGAAAGTTCCACTTAGAAACAATTAAAATATCGGCATATTTAAAATTTGAAGGAGGGTTTTCTTCAATGTTTATAAAAAAGACGATGAAGGACGTAGATGTTAAGGGAAAGCGAGTATTTGTACGTGTAGATTTTAACGTTCCAATGGAGGACGGAGAGATTACGGATGATACTCGAATTCGTGCAGCAATTCCAACAATACAGGATTTAGTAAATCGAGGTGCGAAAGTCATATTAGCCTCACATCTTGGGCGTCCAAAAGGCGAAGTGAAAGAAGAATTTCGTTTAACACAGGTTGGAAAACGTTTGGAAGAGCTGATGAATCAACATGTAACAAAACTTGATGAATCAATTGGCGAAGCAGTAGAGACTGCTGTTGAAAATATGCAAGATGGCGATATTATCCTACTTGAAAATGTTCGTTTCCATAAAGGCGAAGAAAAAAATGATGAGCAGCTTGCTAAATCTTTTGCACAACTTGCAGACTTATACGTCAATGATGCATTCGGTGCAGCACACCGTGCACATGCTTCAACGGAAGGGATTGCAAAGCATATCCCTGCAGTTTCAGGGTTATTAATGGAAAAAGAATTAGATGTTTTAGGAAAAGCTTTATCAAATCCTGAAAGACCATTTACTGCAATTATCGGTGGTGCAAAAGTTAAAGATAAAATTGGTGTTATTGAAAACTTACTTGATAAGGTAGACCACTTAATTATTGGTGGAGGTTTATCCTTCACATTTATAAAAGCTCAAGGATATTCAATCGGAAAATCTTTATTAGAGGAAGATAAAATTGAGCTAGCTCGCGACTTTATCGAAAAAGCAAAAGAAAAAGGCGTTCAGCTTCATATGCCAATTGATACTGTAGTAGCAAACGAATTTTCAAAAGATGCTGAAACAAAAGTTGTTGATATTGAAAATATCCCTGAAGACTGGATGGGGCTAGATATCGGTCCAAAAACGGCTGAAAAATATTCAGAAGTTATTAAACAATCCAAACTGATTATTTGGAATGGTCCAATGGGTGTATTTGAAATGGAAAAATTCGAAAATGGTACAAAGACTGTTGCAAATGCGATGGCACAAACAGAAGGATATACAATTATCGGTGGAGGCGACTCAGCTGCTGCTGTAGAAAAATTTGACGTTGCAAAAGAAATGGATCATATTTCGACTGGTGGAGGAGCTTCACTAGAACTAATGGAAGGAAAACAACTTCCAGGTATAGTTGCTTTAAACGATAAGTAAATAGGGAGGCAATTTCATGCGTAAACCAATCATTGCAGGAAACTGGAAAATGTATAAAACATTTGACGAGGCAGTTGAATTTGCAGAAGCAGTACGTGAGAAAATTCCGTCAGAAGATAAGGTAGATTCAGTAATTTGTGCCCCAGCACTTTATTTGCCTACTTTAGTTGATATTGCCATTGAAACTGATCTAGCAATTGGTGCACAAAATATGCATTTTGAAAACGAAGGTGCGTTTACTGGGGAAATTAGCCCAGCACAATTATCAGCAATTAATGTGGATTACGTTATATTAGGACACTCAGAACGACGCGAGTATTTTAATGAAACAGATGAAGCGATTAATAAAAAGGTCAAAGCAGCACTATCACATGGTATTGTACCTATCATTTGCTGTGGGGAAACTCTTGAGGAACGTGAAGCAGGTCAAACAGAAGCAAAGGTTTCAAGCCAAGTAAAGGCAGCACTAGAAGGTTTTACGGACGAAGAAGTAAAGCATATGGTCATTGCGTATGAACCAATATGGGCAATTGGTACAGGTAAAACAGCTACAGCAGACGATGCAAATAGTGTATGTGGTAAAATTCGCGAAACAGTTGGAGGGCTATATGGCTCAGACACTGCAGAAAGTATTCGAATTCAATACGGCGGCAGTGTAAAACCAGAAAATATTGAAGAACTATTATCAAAAGAACATATTGATGGTGCACTTGTAGGCGGAGCAAGCCTAAATGTAGATTCATATTTAGCTCTATTAAATAGTGTTCGCTAAAATATTTTTACATTCTTCTTAATTAGGGAATAAGGCAATAGCCTCGGCAAATATGCTGTATTAGGTTTAGCCGAGGCGAAATTGATATAAATTGGAGGCGGCAGTCAATGCCTAAACAACCCGTTGCATTAATTATTTTGGACGGCTTTGCATTTCGCGATGAGGTGTTTGGAAATGCAGTAGCACAAAGCAAAAAACCAAACTTTGACCGATACTGGAACCAATTTCCTCATGCAACGTTAACAGCAAGTGGGGAAGCGGTAGGTCTTCCAGATGGTCAGATGGGGAATTCAGAAGTAGGCCACTTAAACATTGGTGCGGGTAGAATTGTGTACCAAAACCTAACTCGAATTCATAAATCAATTCGTGATGGCGAATTTTTCAAAAACGATAAATTTTTAGCGGCAGTTCAACATGCAAAAGAAAATAATTCAAAACTCCATTTGATGGGACTTCTATCAGATGGTGGTGTGCATAGCCACTATGAGCATTTATTTGCTTTACTTAAATTAGCAAAAGCAAACGGTCTAGAAGAAGTATATGTACATGGCTTTTTAGATGGTCGTGATGTAGGGCCGTCTACAGCAATTGGCTACATTGAAGAAAGTGAAAAGCAAATGAATGAGATTGGTGTTGGTAAATTTGCTTCAATCCACGGTCGCTACTATGCAATGGACCGTGATAAACGTTGGGAACGTGTTGAATTAACGTATAAAGCGTTAGTTGATGGAATTGGCCAAACAGCAGTATCAGCAAAAATAGGTGTTCAATCCTCCTATGAACGAGAAGTATATGATGAATTTGTTATTCCTTTCGTAATTACAGAAGAGGGTAAACCAGTGGCAACAATTGATTCAAATGATGCCGTTGTATTTTTCAACTTCCGACCAGACCGTGCAATCCAATTATCTACTGTATTTACAAATGATACATTTATTGGATTTAAGCGTTCAGAAAAGCACCCGAAAAATTTAAAATTTGTTTCTTTCACGCACTATAGTGTGGATGTAAATGCACTTGTTGCGTTTGAAAATGTTGATTTGGTCAATACTGTCGGTGAAGTCATTTCAAGAAATGGGCTCACTCAGCTCCGTATTGCTGAAACAGAGAAGTATCCACACGTAACATTCTTTATGAGTGGTGGACGTGAAGCGAAATTCCCAGGAGAAGAACGAATATTAATTGCCTCTCCTAAAGTCGCTACATATGATTTAAAACCAGAAATGAGTGCCTATGAAGTAACAGATGCGCTACTAGCAGAAATTGCAGCAGATAAATTCGATGCAATTATTTTAAACTTTGCAAATCCAGATATGGTTGGGCATAGTGGAATGCTTGAACCAACGATTAAGGCAATTGAAGCAGTTGATGAATGTTTAGGTAAAGTTGTTGACGCAATACTTGAAAAAGGCGGCGCGGCAATTATAACTGCTGACCATGGGAATTCTGATGAAGTAGTTACTTTAGAAGGTGAACCAATGACAGCACATACAACAAATCCTGTCCCTGTTATTGTGACAAAACCTAATTTAATTTTACGCGAAGATGGTATTTTAGCAGACCTTGCACCAACTATGTTAAAATTATTAGGTGTAAAGCAGCCACAGGAAATGACAGGAAAACCACTTATTAAGGAGATTTGATAACCATGCCATTTATTACACAAGTTTACGCTCGAGAAGTATTAGACTCACGCGGTAACCCAACAGTTGAAGTTGAAGTATTTACAGAGTCAGGTGCGTTCGGTCGTGCAATCGTTCCATCTGGTGCATCTACTGGAGAATATGAAGCAGTTGAATTGCGCGATGGCGACAAATCTCGCTATCTAGGTAAAGGTGTTTTAAAAGCAGTTGAAAATGTGAACACTATTATTGCTGAAGAATTAGAAGGAAACTATTCTGTTCTTGATCAAGTAGTAATTGATAAAGCATTAATCGAACTTGATGGAACTGAAAATAAAGGCAAATTAGGTGCCAACGCTATCCTTGGTGTATCTTTAGCAGTTGCACATGCTGCAGCAGATTACTTAGATGTTCCGTTATATCAATATCTTGGTGGAGTAAATGCAAAACAACTTCCTGTACCAATGATGAACATTTTAAATGGTGGAGCTCACGCGGATAACAACGTAGACATTCAAGAATTTATGGTTATGCCAGTGGGTGCTGAATCATTCCGCCATGCACTTCGCATCGGTGCAGAAATATTCCATAGCTTAAAAGCAGTATTAAAAGCTAAAGGCTACAACACTGCTGTAGGTGATGAAGGTGGTTTTGCTCCAAATTTAGGCTCTAACGAAGAAGCAATTACAGTTATTTTAGAAGCAATCGAAAAAGCTGGCTACAAACCAGGTGAAGAAGTTCGTTTAGCAATGGACGTAGCATCTTCTGAATTATTCAATAAAGAAGATGGCAAATACCACTTAGCTGGTGAAGGTGTTGTGAAAACATCAGAAGAAATGGTTGCTTGGTATGAAGAATTAACATCTAAATACCCAATTATCTCAATTGAAGATGGTTTAGATGAAAACGACTGGGAAGGTCATAAATTACTGACAGAACGTATCGGAAATCGTGTTCAATTAGTTGGTGACGACCTATTCGTTACAAATACGAAAAAACTTGCTCAAGGTATTGAACAAGGTGTAGGAAACTCAATCCTTATTAAAGTTAACCAAATCGGTACTTTAACTGAAACATTCGATGCAATCGAAATGGCAAAACGTGCTGGTTATACAGCGGTTATTTCTCACCGTTCTGGTGAATCAGAGGATGCTACTATTGCGGATATCGCTGTAGCAACAAACGCTGGTCAAATTAAAACTGGTGCTCCATCACGTACAGACCGTGTAGCAAAATACAACCAACTTCTTCGCATTGAAGATCAACTAGGAGCAACAGCTCAATATCTTGGATTAAAATCTTTCTATAATTTAAAATAAAACTTAAACTGCTGGGCCTACTTCTTAGGGCTCAGCAGTTTTTTATTAGTTTTTTTAAATTTACTCTTCTCCATCAAAATAAAAATTAAATAGCTATAGATTGCATAGATTTCTAGTGTCATTGAGAAGACATAGAAAACATATAATCAAAGGGAACAGCTAAGTGGTATATTGCAATCTTTCTTGTAAGTATTGGCTATGTTCAAATCTTACATAACAGTTTTTTAATAAGTTACCCTTGGAATAATTATTCATGATAACGACATCAAAACAAGAGTAAATAGAAAGCGTTATCAAAGAGGAGCAAGACAATGGGATGTTCGAAAAAATGACTGCTTTTAATTATGGTTATAAAGGTGGTTATGGCTAAAAGAAAGAGTATGGTGTTGAACGTTTTGTTGAAGGAACATCAGAAATTCATAGCACTTTTGCTACTTTTAATTTGATAAAAGAAATAAGGAGCATTCCTGTTAGAAGGATTTTCAGGGTCTTGAAATAAAAAAAGCCCTCTAGTATGATGCATGAGTGTCAACAGCCATTGACCCATCATCACACAGGAGGACTCCGTCTATGAATT
>NZ_RXNR01000041.1 GCF_003966145.1 Lysinibacillus telephonicus | reverse complement strand
ATCCTCAAACTGTAAATGAATTGAAGTATTGTAAAATACTAAAATATTATTCTTTAAAAAATATTTTTTCTATTAGATAAAACGGGTCAAACCGTTGATATATCAACATTTATAGAGGGAGTGATGAAAATTGGATAAAAAGGATAACCATCATACAACAGCACCAAAAAAGAAGGAAATAACTATTGCAAATGATTCATATTTAAAAAATGCACTGGAGAATTCCGTAAATAAACATAAAGAAATGGAAAAAGCTAATATAGCAATCACCGGCACCGAAATTGAACAACAAAACGAAAATTTATAAAAAATATTCTCAAATACTAGATTACCTAGTATTTGAGTAATCAATTTATTTAAGTTCACTAAAAACTATATATTTATTTTTCCATAATATTTTTCAATGAAATCTTTTCAAGGTTATATCAATTCAAAAAAACCCCTCCCTGCTTTAGAAAGGAAGGATTGAAAGTTGAGTCTATCCCACTTCTATTTTTATCTTAGTTTACATTTTCCAATAATCGATCGTTGATACTATCCCAATTATCCAAAAATGATTCTCGATTCAATCCATCTAGTTCAAGAAAGATCTCTCTTGTCTCATCATCAACTATAAGGAAATATTCTCTATAAGAATCATCAAATTCTAAAAAGACTTTCATATCAATAATCCCCTTTTTATTCAAATAATTTACAGCAACTAGCAAATTATCGTATTCGCGATTTTTGAGTATTTGTTGTTGATCATACCAATTGTTTAATTGTAACTGAATTGTATCAAATAATTGGTTCAAAGTGCCTTGAGCGTTGTCATGCCAGTCTGACCATATTTTAGCCATATCAACTGTCTGTTGAAATTCTGCATTTAGTTGTTCTTGACTAACTGCGTTAACATAACTCCCATTCGAAACTTTTGCCATTTCCTTCAATTGTGCCAACCCATCGTTGTCAACATGATAGCCAATAATATTTACAACCGGCTGAATATTAGATTCTGCTAGTGATTTGATCGCACCTACCGGGTTCGTATCGCAAGTTTCTACTCCATCACTGACAATATAAATAATATTCGTATTTTCTTCACCGTTAAATTTCTTTAAATCTTCTTCAACCTGTTTAATAGCTAGCCCAGTTGGCGTCCACCCTGCTGGTTCAAATTTGTTTAAAGCCTCTGAAAATTTACTGTTATTATATTTTCCAAGTGGATAGACTTCATCAACTTTGGAACAAGACTTTGCCTTATCTTCATCGTTTCCAGTTCCGACATGTCCATAAACACGTAAAGATACGTTTGCTTGTTCTGGAAGATTTTCTACAAACAGTTGAATGGATTCTTTAGCTAATTGCATCCGTGTTTTATTGTTTTCCCAGTTTGCCATACTTCCACTGGAATCGAGCAAAATAACAACATTGTAGTTTTCTTTTAATTGAATCGATTCGCTTTCCTCATTAGGATCTTTAAATTGCATTGATTCCCATTGATCAATTGGAACATCTACCATACTTAAATCTTCCTTAAATAAAGATAGTAGGTATTGCTTTGCCTCTGTAATTTCCTGTTCAGAGGAATTTTCCGTTAATACAGGAAATTTGTCTAGTACGTCCGTAATCTCTTTTTGATTTGTAAATTTCTTGCCTGCAAACATCCCTGTTCCTTCATATTCTGCAGATTCAACAAAGGATTTTGGAATAGGCAGCGCATCATGTAGGTTAGGCTCACTTTCAGTCGTTTGTTCAGAGGAGGATGCTGATACTTGAACTTCTTTTGTTTCAGCTAAATTTTCCTTTACTTCTTCCTGCTGATTAGGAACTTCAGCTTCTGGTTCTTCCTGACTACATGCGGCTAGCATACATGACAGTAAGAAGGCTAATCCTAACCATTTTTGCCTTTTCAAATAGATTCACCTCATATCGATATCTTTTCTATTAACTTACAATTAAGATTATCGCAGCTTCCTATTTATGTAAATCGCACAAATCTCTCCTCTTTTTTTATGACTATTTTCCTGCTATTCATTTAATATACTTTGTTAGGGGAATTCTTGCTTTCTGGACCTGTAGTTTAAAGAGGGATTATCAATCGAATTATTAGGAGATGAATAAATTCATGCTGCCTTATTTGAAAACAAGCAGCATTTAGTTTAATGTTTAATCCTTTTTCATTTAGAGAAGAATGAGAAAACGAGGTGATAATAATGAAGATCTTTTTAATTGTGGGCAGTATTGTTATTCCAATAGTAATGGTAGTACTTCAAAGGAAATGGTGGAAGCACCATATTTTCTTTAATTTAGCAGCACTCATATCTGCGCTTATTTTTGGCAATATCGCCTCTATTGCAATATTTAACATAATAAAAGATAATAAAGTCTTCATGACCAATATTCACAGTGTGTTTTTAAATCCTTTTTTCTTAATTACTGGAGCTTATTTAGGATTATATCTGCTTTATACTATAATTTTGCGATCATTAAATGAATTTCAAAATAAATAAAGAAGAAGTGATAGTAACTCCTTAGGTACTTTTTAATATTACGCTTACCAGCCATTCATGAAGCAACTTCCTAAAAAATGGTGGAAGTTACTTCTAATAAGTATTTAACTATTCTTCTATAAATCCTGAGATAATCGAATCATATCCCTGCACTGAATACCATTTTCAAAAATCTCTTCAGGATAATGCCGAATGAAAAAATCTATATCAATACTAGTTATTCTAAATCCACATTTTTGGTAAAGGGCTAATTGGCCTATACTTGAATTTCCAGTGCCGACTTCCATTGTTTTGTACCCCTTTGACTTAGCTACTTCAATTGCATTAATTACTAATTGTTTTCCAATTCCCTTACCGTGCTCTGTTTCTATGACTGCAATATTTACCAACTCCACCGTTTCAGGTCTTGTCGGCAATAGCACATAAACCCCGATAATTCGTTCTTCATTTTCGGCTACAAAGCACTCTCCCCTTTGTACATACTCCTCTACGATTTCTCTAGAGGGGTCAGCTAATAACAATAAGTCCATTGGCGGCTCTTCACATTTATTCAGTTTGCGAATGATCATATTACTCTTTCCTTTCCTAACATTGCGATAGATTGTAATTCCATTAATTCCGATACGGAACTATAATGACTTTAATTTTCATTAGAACAGGTATGCAAATTCAATATTATTGATTTCTCGCTTGATCCTTAAGCAACGAGATAATTTCTTTGTTTTGTTCAATTTGAATTTCACTATTCACTCGAATTATTCTAACCCATCTTAAAAGGAGTGCTGCTAATATTAATGGCAAGAATACGAATAAAGTCCCTAATATGTCCCCAAAATTAAAATTCATTTTAACCCCTCCCTTTTTATAGATTTATTTTACCATAAAAATCCAATTTTATCAGGAAGAGTCATAAGAATGCCTATGTCTGGATGAGGGAAATTCCACAAAAATGGCGCTTCAAATATGATTGAAAAACTGCTTTTTTTCTAGAAGCTAACTATTTTCATTAGTTCAGTTGATTGTAATAGTTTCTTATTAACTCAGTAAAAAATTTAAAGTGGGGCATCATTTTTTTATCTTTATGCCAAGCAAGTTGAGTGATAATTGGCTCCATTTGGAAACCCGCTGTTAAAGCTGTTAATGTACCCTTCTCTACTTCTTGCTGAACGACCATTTTTGGCAAGTAGCTAATTCCTAGTCCCGCAATAGTACATTGTTTAATCGCCTCAATACTCACAAATTCAATTACTTGTTTTGGATAGTGATTTTGTGTAGTTAACATATTTTCTAATTGGTTGCGATAAGAACAGCCTTGTTCGGTTAATAGCAACGTTTGATTAGAAAGATCGTTCAAAAATTCAGTCGATTGTACCTTATGTACGGTTGAAGGTGACGCAGCAAATATAAGTTCTTCTTGCACGAGCGGCATTAAATTAATTGTTGGCAACGATATGAAAGTATCGGTTATAATTGCAAAATCTAATTCTCCATTTTGAATCAATTCCTGAGCTATTTCTCTCGTATGAACCGGTTTAAATATCACTTGTATTTGAGGATATTTTTTCTTAAACTCTGCTAATATAGTGGGTAAACGGTAGGTACATTGACTTTCTTGGGCACCAATTGTTATCGTCGTATACTGTTCTTCTAGTCCCGTTACTTGCTGAATCATTTCATTATGTAGGGCAACCATTTTTTGGGCATATAATTGAAACTCTCTTCCTGGAACTGTCAAATACAATCTTTTCCCTAGTCTTTCAAATAGTTCAATTCCTAATTCCTCTTCCAATGATTTAATTTGAGCAGTAATACTTGATTGAGCGTAATCTAACCGCTTAGCCGTTTGTGTAAAATTTAAAGTTTCTGCAGCAGTTAAAAATGTTTGTAAATGCTTAATATCCATAGATAACTCCTTAATCGATTTTTTCGATTGTTCCCATCAAATTATTCATCTTTTTTAATCATTAATTCTACTATAAACTTCTATTAGGCAAAAAGAAAGGAAGTTTTTAGATGAATATCACTGTGTTTTATGGAAGTTCTAGAAAAAATGGCAATAGTGAATTATTAGCGAGGGAAGTACTAAAAGGATTTTGCTTTGATGCACTTCATCTGTATGATCTTAACATTGTTCCAATTGAGGATAAACGTCATGATTCAGAAGGTTTTACAGTACTTCATGATGACTATGATTTAATTATCCAACAAATTTTAAAAAGTGATGTTTTGGTTTTTGCTACACCTATCTATTGGTATAGCATGTCCGGTTCAATGAAAGTCATGATTGACCGACTCAGCCAAGCAATTCGAGATGAACGTTACCCAAATTTAAAGGAACACTTACAAAAAGTGAAGGTAATTGTATTAGCTGTGGGAGGAGATGAACCTTATATTAAAGGCTTGCCAATGATTCAACAATTCAATTATATTTTTGTTTTTTTGGGCATGTCTTTTGACCATTATTTGTTGGCTAAAGGCAATAGACCTGGAGATGTATTATTAGACTCCAAAGCTATTAATGAAACTCAAATGTTAAATAAATGGCTTCAAGAGTTAAAGAACGCTACACGGAATTGTTAAAAATACCATCCTTCTCCAAACTTCATTTCTGAAGCGTTCTATTGTTTAGCTATTTGAATGGGACATTAGTTCAAACTAGGTATTATGGGCATTTTCATATTATTGAAATTACATTTTTCACAAATAATGTTGTATTATCAGTTGTTGTCGTAAAAAATAGGGTGAGCTTACGCTAGTAGCTCACCCCCATTAAAAGATAATGATCGAAAAAAATTAGTATCCCAAATACTATTGCCAAAACTAAAAATGGTATTTGATATTTTTATCCTCGATTCTATTAGCCGATAGCAGTTCAGCTGAACTTAATGCAATCGAATATATCTACCCCTTAAGTGAAGTATTCTAATTTTGCATTAGGAAAGAATTTTTCCATATAACTGTAAAGATGTTCTTTAATATCCTCTTCTTCTTCTTTTTGATAAATATATTTTCCTATTCCATATCTTCCCCATTTATATCTTCTTTTTTCTTCATCTAATTCTAATTTTGTCATGGGGTAGTTTTTCTCAATTACCTTCTTTGCAGGCTTTGTAAAACGATGCTGGATAAACTCAAAGGTAAGGTCTTCCCTAGCGTCAGCTGGTAATTCATTATCTAAACGCTCAAACATTTTATAGTAGCCATCCTCCCATCCTTCGTGAAGATAGATTGGTGCTACTATAAAACCGAGCGGATAGCCGGCTCTTGCAACTTTTCCTGCAGCTTCAATTCTTTTCTCTAAAGGGGAAGTCCCCGGCTCGAAGTTTTTGATGACATAGTCTGCATTTACACTGAAACGAAATCTTGTTTTTCCGTTATGATTCGCGTCGAGTAAGTGGTCTACGTGGTGAAATTTCGTTACAAATCGTAATTTGCCAAGCTCAGATTTTCCAAAATGTTCTATTGCTCTTTTTAGTGTATGAGTTAAATGATCGATTCCTACAATATCGGATGTACAGGATGCTTCAAATCTTGTTATTTCTGGAGCGCGCTCTTCCATATATTTATCGGCAGCCTCAAGAATTTCCTCTACATTGACATATGTACGAATATACGGTTTGCTTCCCATCGTAGTTTGCAAGTAGCAATAATGACAATGACCCATGCAGCCAGTTGCAAAAGGAATTGCGTACTCTGCAGAGGGCTTAGAAGTGTCAAATTTAAGCGTTTTTCGAATGCCTACTACAAGAGTTGATTTGGCAACGCGATATTTTTTAAAGTCATTATCACCGGGAAGGTTTCGTACTTGATTGTGGGAAGTGGTTTGTCGAATTTCGATATCCATCTTTTTAAATTTCTCATAAAGTTCTTTTCCTAAAGGATAATCTAATGCAGCAGGTTCAAAATAGACAAGTTTGGGTAAAAATGGGTTGTTCATTGCAATAACCTTTCTGTATCATCCCCATAATAATAGTTGTACGCTTCATTTGCTTCATCTTCTGTAGAATAAACAGCCATTTCATTAGAAAGTGGATAATACGTTTCATATAAAAACAAAGCCAACTCATCCTCTTTTTGAGGATTATTTACTACTGCTGCTACTTGGACATTCGCTACATCTTGGGTATGTGGATTTCGGTAAAATACATATACAATATCTCCAGCCTGATAAGATTGGTTTTCCATTCTATCACCTTCGTTTTATTAGTTTGTTATTAATATTCTCCCTTTTTGTTTTAAATTTATGATTTCCTTATTCTAGTAAGAGATAAATGAACAAATAAATTGTTTTTAAATTGTTCATAATAAATTGGCTGTGAAATTGTGAAGGAGTGATTGTGAGTTGGAAATGAATGCTGGAAACTCTTTTGAAGCATCCCTTACAAAATATAAAAAGGGACTTGGTGTTTTTAATGAAAAAATGCCCGAATTTGTTAGTCAGTATAATGCGTTTACGGAAGAGTGCTTTAAAGAAGGTGCATTAACCCAAAAACAAAAACATTTAATTTCATTAGGAATTAGTATCCATGCTCAGGACGAGTATTGCATTATCTATCATACAAAAGGATGTCTTGATCATGGATGCTCTGAGCAGGAAATTCTTGAAACTATAGGTGTAACAGCGGCATTTGGTGGCGGAGCTTCAGTAAGTCAGGGAGTTACCCTTGTTCTGGATTGTATAAATGAGATGGGTCATATGAAACAGTAAAACCTTTATTCAAATTTAATAGCCAGATTTTAGATGAAATCGAAAAGGTTTCATCTTTTTTATTGTTGAGAAGAAGTAAAAGAAACAAGTTCTAAATATCGGAAAATTTAGAAAATAAATAAATTGATTACAATACTACTAGTCTAATAACACCCATACTTCTTCTTATAAAATTTAAATAACCATCCACGTATTTTATTCATACCCTTAATCAAGGGGGGAAGTTATGGATTCAATAATGTCATTTTCACAAGAAATGTTAACACTTTATGGGATTGCAATATTGGGTTTTATTGTTAGGAAAAGAGGAATTCTTAATGAAAATGCAAATGGTGTATTAACACAATTGATTCTTTACGTCACATTACCAGCCCTGATTTTATTTTCATTAGATATCTCCTTTTCTTTTACTTTAGTCAAAGAATTTTTGTTGCTCATTATAATGTCTATTTATGTACTTTTATTATCCTGTTTTTTAGCAAAGTGGATGGGAACACGTTCCAAACTTCCTGAAAAACAAAATAGTGTATACGAAGGATTAATCATTTTTGGAAACCAAGGATTTATAGGTTATGCTGTAATTTTCATTATTTTCGGTAATCAAGGAATTATATACTTAACAATGTTTAATTTATGTTATTTACTATTAATATGGACATATGGTATTTACCTTTTTAGTAAAAACGATGATGGAATAAGGTGGGAAATTTTATTTTTAAATCCAGGGATTCTTTCCACAATTACAGGTTTAGTTATTTTTTTATCACCTATTACCTGGCCAGATATAATTTCCGATGGTCTTGAAATTGTTGGAAAGATGACCATTCCACTATCAATGATTATAATTGGGAGTTTAATCGCTGATGTAAAGTATGCGTCCCTTATTACCATTTTAAAAAATAGTTATCTTTGGAAAGCGGCAATTGCAAAACTTTTATTTATCCCACTATTATTGGTCCCATTTGCAGCAATATCCATTCCCACTCCATTGCTATTGATCGCTGTTATAGTGTCTGGAATGCCTTCTGCACCAACGATTTCTCTATATGCACAAAAATATGGTGCGGATGCTTTTTTTGCATCGTTAGGGGTTTTATTATCCACATTGCTATGTATCATTACCGTTCCCTTTCTTTATTGGTTTGTTGAATTTTTAACCCATTAAATACTAATCCCTACTCATAATCAGAGCAAAAACTTGCTTTTGAACACTGGACCTCAAAAAAGATTTTTTCTTTATCAACTAGTGTACTTCCCTTTTTTATGGCGTTAACGTTCATAAGCATGGTTCCCAATAAATTAACCCCATCAGAACTTACTACAATGATCATCCACCTTATGAATTTTATGTTTTTGGAAATGATAAGAACGATAGAAATAACTTAAAAAAGGAGTATCAATCAATGAGTAAAGATTTAAAAGAAAAAGTAATAAACATAATATCTGAACATAAAATAGGTGTTCTGTCATCAGTGGAAAACAATAAACCCCATACACGATATATGACGTTTTATAATAACAATTTAACGTTATATACACCCACTAAAAAAGATACCGAGAAAATAGAAGAAATAGAGAAAAACCCCGCTGTTTCTGTATTACTAGGTTATGAAGAAAATGGGCTAAATGACGCTTATGTTGAAATTACTGGGGTAGCTTCCCTTAATGATTCTCAACAATTGAAAAAACAGTATTGGGATGAATCATTTAACACGTGGTTTGAAGGTCCCGAAGATCCAAATTATGTGTTTCTTCAGATACAACCGGAAACTGTTCGCATATTAAATACGACTGGTGAACCGCCTCAAGAACTTACTTTGGGGGATTAAAAAAATCAACTAATGTGATTCCATATTATACAGATTTGGCTCTTCTTCTATTTACTTTAAAGAGAACGAAGAGCCATCAATAACTTCCTGTTATTATAATGTGCCTCATCTTTACCCTCAATTAGAGTTAACTTTTGCAAAAAAAGCCCCTACGCAATTGTATTTATTCCACCTCATTAAAAGATTCTGAAACCTGTATATCCTATTCTTCATATTAACCATTCGACAGATGAACTTGTAATACGTTTAACTCCCCGAATAGCAGCTATTTCCTCTACAAGTCTCTGCATAGCAAGGTTTTTTTGTTTTGCTTCTACCATTATGTCAAAATCCTGATTTAGCTCTTTTGCCATCTTTAAGAAAGGGAGAACAAAATCTAAGGAAACAAAATCAGCATGTGAACGGTAGGATTCATTGGATTTTGGTGAAGAAATATGGACTTTCGGTAACATATTAAAGGAATTCCATGTGTTAAAAATTCGCTGTAAATAACGATGGAGGTCAACCCCATCTTTATTTGCCATGT
The DNA here is from genome assembly GCF_003966145.1 of Lysinibacillus telephonicus. Classification (GTDB taxonomy): domain Bacteria; phylum Bacillota; class Bacilli; order Bacillales_A; family Planococcaceae; genus Ureibacillus; species Ureibacillus telephonicus. The sequence continues at coordinate 24,801 of NZ_RXNR01000041.1, read as the reverse complement.
GGTGATGGTAATCCAGTACCATTGGAATATTTTCCTTTTCACAAGTAATAAGTGTTTCCCAAACATTATATGTTTTATCATCATTTTCTAGTGTCATATGATTCTTAATTTCCTTGGGCAAATGTTTAAGATTTTGATGAAACTTGTTTAATGATTTATTTTTATCCCCATAAGCTCCACCAATATGAATATTAATTAATCCCATATTGAGAGCATTCATTGCTTTGAGCATTCGAAAGTGATATTCCATATCTTTAACAGCATTTATTGTTACTTCTTCTCTTGGGCTCGTGAAAAGTGTAAATTGATTTGGGTGAAAGCTTACTCTCATCTTAAATCGTTGGACGATTTCGCCAAGTTCTTCCCATTGATTTTTGAATGGCGTATAAAAATCCCACATCACTTCTGGGTGGGTTGCTAATGGGACAAGAGAGCTCGAAAACCGATATAATTCTATTTCATGGGCGATATTATAATACAAAATTCTTTTCGTATGATGTAAATTTTGTGCTGTTATCGATTTCAATTTTTCCATCCGCTCTTCTTTAGGAAGTTTAGAATAGCGAGAAAAAGTTAACGTTTTTAATGGACTTGCATCCCATAAGCCTAATGCATTTGCTACATAACCGAACCGAATTTTCATCTTCTTTCCCCTTAATTATTGAAATAGGAATTATATTCTTTAAGGAACAAGCGGTCAATAATAGCTTATTCTCTACCTAAATTCATTAATGTATACAGAATATATGGATGGGACACAACTAGAAGATTAGTAAAAGCAGTTTGAATCTTATGTTCAATACTATAAAACTGCATTTAAATTTATTTTTAAGGCAGTAAGTGATGTAGTGATTGGCTAAAAAGAGGAATGCATGTCGAATTTTATAATTATTAAATGGTATGTTTATAACTAGCACTAAATCGTTTCAAAGTCACAATACTAAAAGGTAGATTAATTTGATATACTGCAGGTTAACTCTGCAATTTATATAATCTCACATCATTCAACAAGTGGTTTTTAGATTATTGAACACTTAATACAAGCTTATATATAAAATAAGAAAAACCTGACAACCCAACAATTCCTAATAAAATAAACATGGATACTTGTTCAGAGTAAAACATACTTATCACAAACAATATAAAACAAACTATCGCTCCAATCAGATTATAGATTACATTACTTTTTTTCAATTGATAGATTCCTCCACAACTATTTTAATAATTTATACGTTTTAAATAATTGATAAGTTTCATTGTATAAAACTAGATTAATTTTTGGAAATAAACTCTAAAAACGCTTCTTCAGCTTCGTTAATTTCTAAAATTATCTACTGCTATTGTATCAAGGTATAAAGCTGAAGCTGAATATATTAAAACTACAAAGCACCTAAAAATAGAAAATATCTATTTTTAGGTGCTAATTTAGTTAAATATTATTTTGTAAGAGTTCTTTTTCTCTTGAATAAACCAAATAACGCGATTGCAATCATGAGCAGTCCAATCATCATCATTGAACGTGTTTGTTCTTGACCTGTTTGAGGTAATTTTTGTTGCTCTTCCTCTTCTTTTGTTGCTTTTGATGAGCCTTCTACCTCAGGGCTTGATGGATTCGATCCAGCGTCTTCATTGCCTGTAGAGATTTCTTCCTCTTTATCAGTAATGTTGCCTTCCCCTTTTGTACTGCCATCATTGTTTTGGTTTTGATCTTTGCCTTCTCCATTTGAATTTCCACCGCTGCCTACCGGTACTACTTCTGTTTTTGTCGGCGGTGTTGTGATAGAGTCTGAAGGTTGATCTAGATCATACACCACAGCGATATTTTCAACTGTTTTGTTTAACGCACTTCCTAATATTTTCGCTTGGAAGGTAACGGTTACCTTTTCCCCTGCTTTTAAAGTGACAGGGTTAATAGTTAGTTGACCGTTGCTCCAGACGTCTGAATGATCGAGTGCTTCACCATTCATTTTTGTTGAATTAGCGACAAGCTCTAAATGAGCGGATAACTGATCCTCGATTACGCCGTTCCATACTCCACCGGCTTCACCGTTTTTCACTTCAATCGTATATGTCACAATGTCCCCTACATGTGCCACTTCTTGATCAACAGTTTTTGTTAACTGGATAGCTGCTGGCACGTATATTTCTGTTTCTGGATGTTGTGGAACTATTGATTGATCTGGATCGCCTGAGTTTTTGCCTGGAACTGTTCCTTCTACCTTAGCGACATTTGTAATTTCGCCTTGCGCATCCTCTGTTACAACGACCTTAAAGGCTACTTCTACTTTTTCGCCGCCTTTTAGGCTGCCAATGTCATCCACTGTTATCACTTGTCCATTCACAGCATCATCAGCTTTTACTTGACCATTCACCGTTAAAGTTCCTGGTACATAGCTTAACCCTGCTGGAATGTCATCGATCACTTTTACATTGTTCACGATAGTTGTCACGTTTTTTACGTTTTCTATAGTGATTTTATAGATTAATTGATCGCCAACTTTAACCTTTTGGCCATTAATCGAATTACCATTTGCATCAAACACTGCTTTCGTGCTGTTTAATTCACCAGCATTTGTGCCTTCTTCTGTTGGAGGAGGTGGATTTGAACCATTACCACCACCGCCGCCACCATGATTGTTATTATCATTTCCTGGTTGCTCTGGATCTTTTGGTTCATTCTCAATTTGGACTTCAGTCGTTGGATTATTTGGTTTGTCGATGTTGTCTCCATCAACAACCGCTGTGTTTGTCAACGTCTTACCAAATTGTCCAGTTAATACTTTTGCTTCGAAGGTAACAGAATGCCATTCTGTATCTGTAACATCTCCAAATTGTCCTATTATGACGTTATTTTCGAAATGTCCGCTGTCTTCATCTTTGGCATCTGTGGCAGGCTGACCATCAACTTTCAAGCTGCCTGCGACGTATTCTAGTCCCTCTGGAAGAGTATCTGAGATGGTTAAGTTCTCAACTACGCCTTCAGAAACTGTATTACGTGTTTTAATTGTATAGACAATTGTGTCGCCCACTTCATATGTTGCTTTGCCTTCTACTAAATTCTCAGCCGTTTTGACCGATTCAAGAACTGGGAAGCGTGGGTAGACTTTTACTTCTGTCTGTGGATTACTTGGTTCATCCACGTTGTCGCTAGAAATAGTCGCGATATTTAAAATATCCTTACCGGCTTGACCAGCTGCTACTTTCACTAAAAATTCCAGTGTATGCTCGTTCGTATCCGTTACATTGCCAATTTGTCCAGTGAATGTGCCATCTACGAAATATCCTTCGTCTTCATCTTCTTCGTCTGAAACAAGTACTCCATCTACTTTCAATGTACCTGGGACATATTCAAGCCCTTCTGGCAACTTGTCAGAGATAACTAGATTTTGAACAAGACTTTCTTCTACCGTGTTTTGTGTCGTAATTTTGTAAAGGAGTGTATCCCCTACTTCTGGATGTTCTACATCCGTATTACCTTCGGCTTTTTCAGATATGCTTGCCGTTTTCTTAGAAAAAAGATTTGGTTTTTTTGGATCCACTTTAACTGTTTCTTCTGCAGTATCTGGTTGATCAATATTATCACCATCAGCAGTGGCAATGTTTTGAATCGTGTTCTGCGATTGTCCAGATGCTATGGTCGCTTTGAATTCTACTGTATGCCACTCTGTATCTGTGACATTACCAAATTCACCAACCACAGTATTATTATCTACATAACCTTTGTCATCACCTTGGTTATCTGTAGCAGTCTGTCCATCGACTTTCAAGCTGCCCGCAACATATTCAAGTCCTTCTGGTAAAGTGTCACTAATTGTTAAGTTTTTCACTTCGCCTTCAGACACTGTATTGCGGGTTTTAATTGTATACACAACTGTGTCGCCCACTTCATAGGTTACTTTGCCTTCTTCCAAATTGCTTACCGTTTTAACCGATTCAAGCACTGGAAGACGTGGGTAAACTTTTACGACTGTTTGCGGATTACTTGGCACAAGCAGATTGTCACCAGAGATAGTGGCTGTATTGATAATATCTTTACCAGCCTGACCAGCCCCTACTTTAACCTGGAATTCTATTGTATGTGCTGATGTATCCAAAATGTCGCCAAATTCCCCTGTGAATATGCCGTCTACAAAATGCCCCTTGTCACCGTCTTCAGCATCTGAAACACCCACTCCGTCCACTTCTAATGTACCTGGGACATATTCAAGCCCTTCTGGCAATTTGTCGGAAATGACCATATTTTTTACGATACTATTTGCGACAGTATTTTGCGTTGAAATAGTGTAAAGTAGAGTGTCTCCTACTTCTGGATGTTCTGTATCCGTGTTTCCGTCAGCTTTTTCTAAAATCGTTGACGTTTTCTTTGAATCGAGAACAGGGTTCAGCATAGTAAGTGATGTAGTCGTCTCATTTGAGTCAATTTGTTCATTTTCATTCGTTAATAGATTGTCATAGTTGATTTGAGCCTGATTGCGAATCTCACTAATCGTATCACTAACTAATGCTTTTACTTTAAACTGTACGGTAACGCCATTCGGTAAAGTGCCTGTGTTTGGCAGATCGCCTAATGTAACAATGATTTTATTATTTTCAGCGTCGAAATAGCCTGCATCGGCATCTTGTGCGTCTGTCAAATCACCTGCGCCAGGGCCGTTTGTAATTTTTAACGAGCCTGGAACATATTCAGTACCTGCAGGAATGGCATCTTCAAATATAGCGTTTGCCGCAATGTCTCCACCATTGTTTTTCGCAGTTATTTCATATGTTAACTCATCACCTGGGTGAACTTCCCCTTGTGGTGAGACAGTTTTTTCTGCAACAACACATGGTTCTGTGCCTAGGAAGATATCGTCTAATAAATTTCCAAATCGTTGATTTCCACCTTCTGCACTTATAGATTTAAAAGCAAATCTCGTTGTTGTTTGACCAGCTGGTACTGTATAAGTTCCTGAATAATACCCCCATTCAGAATTCCCATCACTTATTTCCTGTATGACCGGTAAATCTTCCAATGGTATATCTGTTGAACCTATTTGTAATGCCATTGTATCTACACCTAAGAGACCCTTATGTGCTAAACGCCAATAAATGGTTTGCCCTGGAGTTGTATTTACATCTTGATATAACGTAGATACTTGTTCAGCATTTAATTCAGCATATTGATTCCCATCAGGAGGGTTTATTTTGTAGCCGTTATAGATAAATTCATTTTTCATAATTTGAATAAATTTATCCGAAGCCGATGTTTTCCAACCTGGAACTTCATCCTCATAAAAATATTACCAAGCATGTTCAGCTCCCGGTGAACCTGTATCCCCTGGCATTCTTGCAGGAGGTTCTTCAAAACTACCATTCACCAATGCTACAGGTGCGAGGCATGCATTGATTTCTTCTGAAGGAAGAACTGTGCTTGTCGTTTCATTTGATTCTGTTGCTTCTTGTTCGTTTGTTAATAGATTGTCATAGTTGATAATTGCCTTGTTGGCAACTAATTTATTCATTTCAGTTGTTAATGTTTTCACTTTAAACTGAACGGTAATTCCGTCTGGTAAATTCACTGTGTTCGCGAGTTCACCCAACTCAACGACAACTTTGTTATTGACTGTATCAAAGTAACCTGCATCGTCTCCGGTTACATCCGTCAGATCACCCGCGCTAGGACCATTTGTAATTTTTAATGAGCCTGGAACGTACTCTGTACCTTCCGGAATCGCATCTTCAAAAACTGTATTAGCTGCAACATCTCCGCCGCCATTTTTCGTTGTTACTTCATACGTTAACTCTTGACCTTCAAAAACTTCTCCTTGTGGTGAAACGGTTTTCTCTGCAACAACACATGGTTCTGTGCCAAGGAAAATATCGTCTATGAAATTACCGGCTCTTATGTCACCAGTGGCTGAAGAAATGGCTTCAAAACCAAAACGTGTTACTGTTTGACCGGCTGGAACAGTATAAGTTCCCGTATAATAGTTCCAAGCGTCTTTATCTGTTGACATTGTTTGTACTATCGGAAGATTTTCTGGTGCAGTTGTGTTAGAACCAATCTTCACACCCATCGTGTCTTCACCATATCTACCTTTATGAGCTAAGCGCCAATAAATGGTTTGTCCAGGAGTAGTTTGAACATCTTGATATAAAGTTGCGTTCTCAAAGCTATTCATTTCAGCAAACTGCTGACCATGAATAACCTCGTGTTTATCACGAGCACCATCTGGAAGTTTATCCATTAAACTTTTAACAAAAATGTCAAATCTACCAGTTGAATCGGTTGTCTGCCATCCTGGTATATATTCATCCTGTATACCAGTCCACCCTGGTCCAGTAGGAGTTCTTGGATCATCAGGCGAATATGCCAATTCCTCAAAACTACCGTTAATCAACGCTACTGGTGCGGGACATGCTAATGGATCTGGATCTGGAACAGGGCTAGGGTCAACATGGATAGTAATTGTTGATTCTTTTGTCCCACCAAATCCATCATTTATTATGACAGTAAATGTATCGTCTCCAATAAAGTCTTTATTAGGAGTATATGTCCATGAACCATCCTAATTAACAACTACTATACCATTACTAGGCTCGCTTCCTGTTTGATAAGTCAAATTGTCACCATCTAGATCTTGTCCATCTACTTGCCCTGAAACCGGCTCATTTACCCCAGTCGTCTTTGTATCATCCGGTGCAGTTGGCGGCTGGTTTGTTGTTGTAAATGTTGTAGAATCAGTAAAGCAATCGAAATTAGCTGAGAGCGTAATGTCTTGAGAATGACCAACATTTCTTATCATTGCACTTATCTTTCCGTCTACATCTGATTCTAGATCCGTTATAGCCTCACCATTCGGTCCCATTAGCTCCCCATTTGAAGAAGTAAAACTATCTAAAGTTGCTCCTTGAACCGGGTTACCCAATGGGTCTAATAAAGTTGCCGTAGCATTATATAATCCCGTTTCTGCATCAGTATCTGCCACTATTTCCAAGCTGCTCGGTGCTTGTCTATAGTCGTTTTGCGGATTTAGTGTTTCAATAGGTTCGTATCGATTTACAAAATACCAATTATAGATATCATGAGTCTCATAATTAGGAGATCCTGTTGTTCCTGTAAAGCTGGCATAATAACGATCCCCATCAAATATAGTACCAAGATCTATATTGTTAACATCTAGGACTAAATCAGAACTTGATCTATCCGGGGATGTGCCTAAACGAATCTGAACATTCTGACTTAAACCATCATAATCAATCCAAGTATAATATTGAGTTCCGTCAGACAAGACATAACTCGTATCACCGGATGTAACTTGGTTCAAATCCGTATACCAATCAGAATTATTATTTTGCATTACCCCATTTGTTGTAATTGCAATATTATTTTCTGATGGATCATTATAGACTTCGTTTTTAAAGGTATCGTACTTTACCGAAAAACTCGGTGCAGTACCATGAATACCTATACCACCTCCATTAGTTAACGGATTAGTTGGATTACTCTGAAGTGTAAATGTTAATCCGTCACTCGGACCATCAGGACTTTGATTACTCATTTTAAATGAAAAGGCCGTACTGAAAGAATAATTGTCTTTGGGACAAAAATTATTTTTCGTAATTACAGCTCCACTTTGCAATGTTTCTGCTGGTGTCAATCGTATAAAACTTTCCCCATCAGGAACTTCAGCGGAACCTAATACATCAAACAATTGACCGATAGTATCCCTAGAGAACTCATCAATCTTGTAAGTCAGCCAAACATTGCTATCTGAAGTTGCTGCTTCGGTCTTTGTAAAACCAATCGGATAAATCAAACTATTAGAGATAATAATTATAGAGATAACAAATATTTTAAATAACTTACCAGATGTCGCCTTAATCCTCAATATTACTCCCTCCTTCATTATTGATTTTTACTCTATGTCTCCAATTAATAGAAATTCCCCCTTGCAAACCATAGGCAGATAATAGAGTGAAAGAGCTTGTCTGTTTACCTTTTCTGAAAACATAAAGATTTCTATTTCGTTCAGAAAAACCTATGATTGCATTTCTGTCTGCTACATAAGAGTAGTAAATTTCAATCCATCCGGAGAAATTACAGTGTTGTCGGCAGCGCCAGTAATGTTGCTTCAACTTTGACTGTTTCGTCAGCATTAATACGGTAGAGATAGATTTTGTTTACTCCCGTATGTAAAAACATTCTCTTTTCAGATATTAGACATTGCTTGAATATCTTTAAGAGGAAGCGTGCCTTAGAATTATTCCGGGTTTTTTCTATCATATTAATTATTTTCTGCCAAGCTAAACCATAGGAGTTAGTATTAAGCCTTAAGCAGCTATGTTTCACCCCCTTCAAAGCTCTTTGATTAGATAAGTACTAGTAACAAAGTTTCCAAACAAAAATTTTCCCTTAAATAAGAAAATTCAAAAAACTGAAGTCGAAGGTGTATCCCCTTCTCTAAAGTTTTCATAGCACTTATCCATAACGAATTATCTACCTTGATAGTGTTGATTGATTAGTATATTATCCACCTGAATATGTACAAATTTATTTCTCTTCAGTTCGACTATTACCTAACTTTCGTGATTCATCAGCCATACAATCTATCAAAAATAAAAGTAGATATATCGTAGCAACGATCACAGACTTTCAATAAAAAATCCTCACCCCCTTTCAATTGTGAAAATATTAAAAATACTTTAGTCCCTAAAAACCCCATAACAGGAACATAACTTTTGAATCATTAATTTGTTAAAAAAATAGGTAATTATACACTGTCTATAAAAAAGAATGGATGCTGTCATCAAATTATATTTATAACAAAACATGTATAATTAATATTTCTTATAATAGTATTTTTATATAAAGGAAAACAAGATATTTTTGTCCTAATTTTACAAAATAATGCAATAATACACATTGTTTTACAGAAAAATGTACTTGACAATCTTCTTCAAGCCACATGTACAACAGTTTAAATAAATCAATTTAAATTATAATTAAACCGGTTTGATCAATTTTAACCAAAGTGGATAAATTGAGGAAAATTACCCAATTTATAATTTTATATCATATTTAGATTGGAATTAAATTACATCTATTTGGTTCTAAAAGTATAAATTTCATTATTTTGGTAGAGGTTATGTTTTCTTATAAAAATTAATAGGGTTTAACCAGCAAGTATTAGGAGATATTTACTAAATCTATCTAACTTTTTGGAAACAAACATTGTAAAAATAATTACCTTGAAAATTCCCCAAAAATATGAATGAAATGAATTATAAAAGAAATCGTTTTGTGGAAATTTTTACGAGAAGAAAATACATGAAAATATGCTGAAGTATATGATATGGTAAATTATCTACAACTAATGATTTGAAGGTGAAGTTTATGCTAGAAGTAAGTGAAAGTAAATTAGGGCAATATGTCGTTCATTATGTAAGCGATACGCTTGTTTTGGGAGAGGAATCTTTTTCTCGCCCCGAAGTCATGCTGGAAGCAGCCTTTACTCAATTAGCTTTTAATAAAATTGATTGGGATCAGCAATACGAATTCTTTCACGAGACAAATATTGGATTAAATGAAGTATATACATATGTGAAATCTATTTTTGATTCTGAAAATAGTTTTCTTGAACAGTCGAAAAATATCGCTACCCATTTACATAGTGCATCCCAACACCCGAATATTAAAAACGGTGAACTATTTATTGGATTATTCGAAAACTGTTCAATGGCAACAGAGGTAAAAAAGGTTATTGCTATTGTGAAAATTGATGAAAAAGAAATGTTTTTAGATGTAAGAAATGAACAAAACAAAATGATTGTGAGTGGCATCGACGGCATCAATGTTAAAAAAATCAATAATATGGCCGTTATCGTAGATATGGGGGCAGACGCATCCCCTCAAGTCTATATTAAAACAAAAAGAAAAGAAGATATTGTCTACTGGCAGGAGCGTTTTTTAAAGGTTAAAGTAGCGGATGAACATTATCATAAAACGAATTTAGCATTAACAGAATGTAAAAAATATATTTTGAAAGAGGAAAGTTTTACAAACACTGAAAAGTTAGGACTATTAAACAAAACACTCGATTATTTTCGAAATGAAGAAGAATTCCAAGTAAGTGACTATATCGACACAGTATTCGAAAAGGTAGATCCGGCACAGAAAGACATCATTGTTAATTCGGTAAAGCCTTATGAAACAGTCATTTCCGACAGTGCAATTGAAAAGGCTGAAAAAAATTATAAACGCAAAATAAAACTTGATTCAAATATTGAAATTCAAGTAAATGTCCGTGATATAGAGCAAGTAGATGAACTTATTGAAGTTGGCTATGATGAAGCAACAAATAGAAAGTTTTATAAAATCTATTTCCAAGAAGAACTGTAATAAGCAGATGATAAAATCCCACATCCATTGTACAGGTGTGGGATTTAAATGTGTAAATTTTTGGATATATCATACTTCAACATAATATTACTCTTCTCAAATTTGTGTCATCAATGAAGATTGATAATGCAATAAATTTATAATTCTTCTAGCCATTTCAGATGGAGAAGCATCATAACCCGCGCGAATCCATTCTAAAATAAACCCGTAAATTCCATATGCACGATAATGTATAAAATATGGTGCATTAATTTCAGAAGCTTTCTCTCCTAAGAAATACATTCGGTTGTGGAAAATATCTTTTAACTCATCCAATAATGCTGTCTGCATACCTGGGACAGCATCATCGATTACTAACAAATCATAGTAACTACGATTTTCTTTAATATAATGAAACACATCTGTTCCATCTGGTTTCATAACTCTTAAATCTAAAACTGGATTATCCCTCACAGGTTTACAAAACTCAAATAAAAAACGTTGCATCTCTAATTGGATAATTTCCTTTGCCAGTTCTTCTTTTCCATCATAATGTACATAAAAAGTTGTACGATTATAGTTTGCTACCTCTACAATATCTTTTACCTTTACTTTGGAATAACCTTGTTGAAGTACTAGTTGTTTAAACGTAGTTCGCAACGTTTCTTTAGTCCGTTCGATTCTGCGATCTTCTTTTCTTTCCATAAGCCCTCCCCTAAAAACAACACTTTTTAAAAAAATGTTGAAAAATAGCACAAAAAATTTTTTTTGGTGACTAACTATACATGCCCATTAAATGTGATGAAAACCTATACAAAAATGTTTTTTTAATGATTGAAGAACATTTTTTTAGTGAATAAAATGGACTCGTGTTCAATTATATCAAAGAATATAATTTACACTTCATAATAATCAAAGGGAGAGGTTATAAAATGGAAATTCAAGCAATGTTAACAACAACTGAAAAAGATTTTGAGAGAAAAACTTTACTTCTTGATGAGCCAAAAGCTGATGAAGTATTAGTAAAAATTATTGCGTCGGGTGTATGTCACACTGATGCGACAGTACTTGACCGTACATTGCCTGTTCCATATCCAGCAGTATTAGGACATGAGGGTTCTGGTATTGTTGAAAAAGTAGGAAGCAACGTAACTTCTGTACAACCTGGAGATCACGTTGTATTAGGATTCGCATATTGTGGCCACTGTGATAACTGTTTAGATGGGAATGCAGGTGGTTGTGAAAATATGATGCCGTTAAACTTCACAGGTAAAAATAAATATGGGGTTTCCCCAATTCATACAGAAGACAATGTCGAAGTATCTCAATTCTTCGGTCAATCTTCCTTCTCTTCCTATACGACTGTAGATGAGAAAAACGTTGTAAAAGTAGATAAAGATGTTGACCTACGTTACTTAGGACCATTTGGGTGCGGTATCATGACTGGTAGTGGTACTGTTTTAAATTCTTTAGCTCCTGAAGCTGGTACAAGCTTTGTCGTATTCGGTACAGGTGCAGTTGGCCTAAGCGGAATGATGGCTGCAAAAATTGCCGGCTGTTACCCAATTATCGCGGTTGATATACATGATAGCCGTCTTGAGCTAGCGAAAGAATTAGGAGCAACTCATACGATTAATAGCAGAAACGAAGATCCAGTAGAAAAAATTAAAGAAATCACTGGAAAAGGCGCTCATTACTCATTCGAAACAACAGGAGTTCCAGAAGTAACTTTATCAGCCCTTCGTTGCTTACGAGTGAAAGGCGAATGTGCAACAGTAGCAGTTGGTAAACGTGATCTAACATTCAACGTTACGAATGAGATTGTTTTAAATGCTATTACATTAAAAGGAGTAATTGAAGGAGATGCAGTACCACAATTAATTATTCCAAAATTAGTAACGTTCTATAAAAATGGGCAATTCCCTGTTGATAAATTAGTGAAATTTTACGAGTTAGATGATATTGAGAAAGCATTTGAAGATTCAAAAAATGGTTCTACCATTAAACCGATTTTAATTATTGATAAAGAATACACAGCATAACAAGATTTGAAAGGGAGATTCTAAATCTCCTTTTCATTTTGAAATCTGAGGGTAAATATGAATTTTCATGAATTAACAAGTAACTATATAAACGGAAAATCGGTTGATAGAATAAGCAATAAAGAATCTACATTAACTAATCCGTATGACAACTCCTACATTTCCCATTGAAACAATACGACTAGAGTAAGCTTACAAATTGCAAACCATTCTTATAAAAAATTGGGACAAAATTGGCCACTTTGGTAATCCATGGGTTATTGATGAATTCACTGAAACGAAGTAGGTTTTAGTTAAAGTAGAGGATCGACAATTCCCATTTAAAAATAATAAGATACAAGGAGCCGTAGCTCATCTACGGCTTTTTTAACTTTAACGAACACCATTCCCCTTACTCCTAACCTAAGAAAAAATACATGGTGCTTAAATTAACCAAACTTCTTAGTTTGAAATGTTTGGTTATGCAATCTATACAAAGCTTATTTAATTTAATTGATAAATGCAGAGCTAAGGTTTAAAACTCTCTCTATATAATAAAAGATTTATCAAACTTTGTATAAATTACATATTTCTATAAACACATTATTTTAAATAAACAACCGCCATTAAACAGTAAAAAGTCAACATTTTATAGAAAACTAGTACATAGCTTGCTATAATAAATTCACCAGGGTGAGAGGAGAATATGCAATGCAAAACGTTTCAAAGCGAACGATTTTATGGATTGTACCAGTAATTATTATCGTAATTTTTTGGTATTTTTACGGACCTAAAGAAGAAATTACAGACAACGAATACATAACTTACATAAAAGATACTTCACTCTCTGGAAATGGAGAAGCTACATTAGATGATGCATTTTCCAGCTTCTGTAATGAAGGTAAGTGGGTTTATTTTAAAACTCAAAAAAACCAAAACGTTGTAGAGTTTAAAGGTGCATGCCCTGTTGAAGGAAAAGTAAATGACATCAATTTACAGTTTGTCGTTGAAGATGATAAAACAGGATATCAAGTAGGTGTGTTGCTTTTAGATGGGGTTCAACAAACAGAAGAAGATCGCGATCAATTTTTGAATATGGTTGTAACAAACTAAAAAGAAATCGTCTCTATATATATGACTTAGAGACAATTTCTTTTTTATTTTATTACACAAGATATTTAATTGCTTTTTTCTCAATTTCACTTAATACATCATTATAGTAAATTTTACGTTCATTTGGTAATGGCTCAATAAAATAGGAAATATGTACCAACTCTGTTTTTGGGGATACCATTCTTTTGTATTCTAATTGAGAGGTTTTTCTTAAATAAATGATTGTTAATTTCTCTATATGCGGTTCATATTTCTGTATCGTTTCAGAGTTGAATACAGTATGTTCGCTTAACTTTGCATCCATCCAGTGAGATTGACTAATAATAAAGTCTGGCTCACAGCCCTTAATTCCGCAGTTATATTTGAAAAATTGGATACCCGTCTCTTCTAATATTTCCCCTACAACTTCCTCAAATTTTCTTCCCAACTCTGAATAAATCAATACTAACGGTTTCTTTCGTGGTTTCCAGTGTGCATATTTTCGAACCATATGATATTCACGGAAAAACTTTTCAGGCGTTTTAAAGTAATGAACTAGATAATCAAATAACAAAGGATGCTTTTGCAGGATATCTTCATCTGATACTTTTACTTTTTCCTTTACTAGTTCATTAATCATATCTGGAACTGTACAATTATTTAATCCTGCATTTTCAAAGATTCTTTGCATAATATAATGGCGTCCATTTAATTCCAACCAACCACGGCTAAAGGAATTATGGGAACCTACGACAACTGCAGATAACTCCACTATCTCGTCTAAAGACATTCGATTGACTTGATCTAAGCTTAACGTTAATTCTTCCGGTTTTATGTGAAGAAATCGATTATTTAAATACAAATTTTCCATTAACATTCTCCTAGTAATCTCATGGTGCTCTACATTAATTCTATCACCCTTCTAAACTTCTTCTTACACGAAATAAAAGGGAGGATTACCATTATTATCCAATTGCTATATAGAAGTCAATACCATAATTTCACCAGGTTTATCCTTGCTTATATTTATCTAGCTCTTTTTTCAATTTTACTTGTTGAAGATTTGTACAACCAAATCGGTTCAAAAATGATTCAAGATGTAGCTCTGTTAAGTGATATTTAGTTGTACATATAGAAAGGTTTATTTCCAAAGGGTCTCCTATCACAATTAAATAACTGTAAGAATCATTCTTTTTTTCTAGCTCAAGTGCCCTTCCTGGATTTGAAATTATATATGAATAGATATCATCTGAATGTAACAGCCCTTCGAATAATTTGTAGAGTGCAGGTGATTTTAAACCATTAATAATGAGCAATGCTTTGTTAGTCTTGTTACTCGACAAACGGAATTCTAGCAATGATTCATCAACTAATTTTAATAGCTTATCTCCCGATTGATGCATTTTAATTTCAGGGAAGGTGTTCTGAGATTTTAGTATTAAAAACACTTGAAAAATCGGAAGATAAATATGAGTAAACCATTCAAATTTTTGATAATATTTCTTTAATTTAGAATGGTAATTTTCCATTTGGAAATAATCTCCACTGAAAAGGAAGTCGGAGAATTTAGAAAGAAGGTCCTTCGGTGTATTTACATGGTAGGATAGTATTTTTTGAATCGTTAGACTTAAATCGATAGGCAGCATCATTTTGCGGTTATTTTTGAATAACTTCACCTTAGGCAACAACGGGTAATCTGAATTGACCTTTTCTACAATGGCTTGTGAACCATTAGACAATAAAACAACCGCATTTTCTGGATAAATTCCAATAAAATCAATAAAGCTATTTAATAATTCTCTATTATATAGATGCAAGTCATTATATAAAATATCAATAGCATGTGCCGCAGCTACTATATCTTTATAAGGTCTTCTTAGTGTAATAGTAGAGTACATATTAATAAGTTGTAAAATTTGCAGAACTTTTGGCTGCCCCTCCCTTCTTAGTCCCTCTGGATAACCAGAGCCGTCAACTCTTTCATGATGTGATTTTGCTAAATAGGCAACTTTTTCAAGCCCAATTTGTTTAAGTATTTTTTCCCCCTTCACTGTGTGCTCTTGTACAATCAAAAATTCTTTTTTTGTGAGTTTTCCCTTTTTTCTTATTAGCTCAATAGGTGTATATAATTTTCCAATGTCATGAAATAAAAAGCCTACTGCGATGTCATCAATATTTGAAATGCCTTCTTTCTTAGAAAATAAAGTACAAAGAGTAAAAACATCTATCATATGACGGTAAGTGTCCTCGTCAAAATCTTTTAACTTCAACAAATAATAAGAAAAAATCGGATTCTTCATATAGTTTAAAAATAAATTATTCACGTAGCTAATATCTTCTATATTTTTTAGAACCTTACCATAACGCGTTTCGCAACTTAGATAACCGAGTAGAATATCAAACTCCTCTTGTATTACTTTTAATCTATTTGTTAACTTCTTTTCTGAAGAAATAGCATTTGTATATGTTGCCTCAGCATCAAAAATAATCGGTTGTATTCTCTGTTTTTCAATACAAACTGATTGAATATTCCGATTTTCCAATTTGGAAATAATCCGATTTGTAAGAATAGCCCCTTTTTTTAGTAATACTTTATTTTCTACAATTAAATCTTTATATAGAATTTGCCCTTTTCTTAAATCTTTGATGGGACAATACTCAAAATTTTCATGTTTTATTATTTTCATATTACATCCCCCGGTTCAAAAAGCACTGTAATGGTGGAGAAAAATTAGGATGGAACCTTAATATTATCAATTTCAACACGATATAACTTAGCTAATGCATAAATGACAAGACCGTTGATCAAGTCACCGTTCTCCCATCTATTCACGGTTTGCACACTTACACCCAGCCTATCTGCAACATCTTGCTGCGTCATACCAATATTATTTCGTAAAGTAGAAAGCGATAATTGTACATCTTCCATCTTTTTAACACCTCCACTATCAGTATATTTAACTTAAAGTTAAAAATCAATCATATAGTTTGAAAAAATATACAATTATGTTTCTAATTATTTATTTTTTTAACTAATAGTTATATAATATTTACAATGGGGGTGAGTTGATTGAAAAGTGCTAGAGAAATACTTGGAGAAAACTTACAGAAGTTAATCGACTATAAGGGGATTGATCAATCTGAGTTGGCTGATTATCTTGGTGTCAGCAATGCTTCTGTATCTTATTGGATAAGCGGTGAAAAGTATCCTCGAATTGATAAAATTCAAAAGATTGCAGATTTTTTCAATGTACCAAAGTCTCATTTAACAGAAGAACAGCCGTCAAAAATACAACCAAATGTTATGAAAGTACCCATTCTCGGAACAATTAGAAATAGCAATCCAATTTTAGTGGAAGAAAATTTTTATGGATATAAATATGAACTGGTCGATTCTTTGCCTAACAGCAACGTATTCTATTTTCAAGCAAAAGAAGATTCGATGGAGCCAACGATCCCTAATAATAGTTTTGTACTTATAAAAGAACAGAAAGAGGTAAAAAATGGGGAAATTGCTGCAGTTCGTATAAACGGTAATTCAGAAATTACATTAAAACGGGTAAAATACCAAGGCAATGTATTATTCCTAATCCCGGATAACCCTAAATATGAACCAATTATTATTAATAAAGATAATCAAGTTACTATTCTTGGTAAAGCGATTAAGTATACATTGGACTTATAAAATCAATATCCATCTAATTTATATATTACATAAAAAACCTGAGTACACATCTAGTACTCAGGGAAAATCAATTAATTTTCAGTGAACAATAAATTTAGGAATTGGATCGCTGAATTTAGACCAATCTTCATTCATTTCAATATCAGTTAATAAACATTGGTCCAAATCATGCTCAATTTGTTCTTTGTCTAATTCGATTCCGATCCAAATAATCTCTGTCTGGCGATCTCCGTAGATAGGATCCCATCTATCTTTTAATGCAGGATCTTGACGCAATTCTATTTCTTGTTCTTCAGGTGATAGACTGGCTATCCATTCTCCGGCTCCTTGGATTTGAATAGAGGCACCAGCTTGAGAAATTATTCCCGGCATATTGCGTGTTGCTAACCAGAAGAACCCTTTAGCTCTTACTATTTCAGAAGGTAAATTTTCCAGCCATTCATACCATCTTTGGGGATGAAATGGACGCTTTCTTCGATATACAAATGAGGAAATACCATACTCCTCTGTTTCAGGTGTATGTTCTTGATTAAGTTCTTTGATCCATCCGGCACCTGTGCTTGCTTGATCGAAGTCAAATAATCTACGATTTAATAATATATTCGGAGAAATCAAGCCGTTACGAACAATATGCTGCTCGGCTGTTGGATTAATTTTAGTTAAAAATGCTTGGAATGTTTCTAAATATTCTGGTGTCACTAAATCTGCTTTTGTAATACATAGAATATTGGCAAATTCAAGCTGGTCAATTAATAAATCCGAGACATCGCGTTGGTCGTAAGGATCTTCCGTTTGACTCCGTTCTAATAATGTTTCCCCACTTTCATAGTCATGCCAGAAGCGATACGCATCAACAACGGTAATCATTGCATCCAAATAACAATGCGGTGTTAAATCAATGCCTGTTTCTTCATTAATGTAAGTAAAGGTTTGTGCCACTGGAATGGGTTCACTAATTCCTGTTGATTCAATTACGATGCCATCAATGTCACCTTGTTCAACTAACTTTTCAACTTCTATCATTAAGTCTTCGCGTAAAGTACAGCAGATGCACCCATTTGACAGCTCTACTAGTTTTTCAGTTGTTCTTGAGAAGCCTTGGTTTTCAATTAATTGCATATCTATATTAACTTCACTCATATCATTAACAATTACAGCCAGCTTCCTTCCTTCACGATTGTCCAACAAATGGTTTAAAATGGTTGTTTTTCCTGCGCCTAAATAACCGCTTAAAACGGTAACGGGGATTTTATTCATATTCCTCTCCAATTCTTTTAAAATATATTTCTTTTAATTTTTTATAAATTAATGATAATAAAATGCCAAAAACCATCCAAAGAGCAATGCTAGCCCCTGGTGGAGTACCTATTTTATAAGAACTTACTAAACCTAAGAACGTACAGACCATTGAAACGAAACTTGCAATGACAAAAACATAACGAAATCTCGTGGTAAGTTGGATGGCTATCGCAGCAGGCAGTATAATAATAGCTGAGACAAGGAGCATGCCAATCATTGGAATCATCATCGAAATAAAAAGACCAATGACTGCACTAAAAGAAAACGACAGGAGCCTTGTTGATATGCCTGCCACCTTTGCAACATCTTCATTAAAAATCATTGTATAAAGCGAACGTTTTGTTATTAAAAAATAAATGAATATTCCAACTGCTATAAATAGAAAAATATTAATCTGCTGCTGTGTAACAGTTACAATTGAACCGAATAAATATTGATCCATTGTTTTCGCACCGCTTGGACTAATTGACATTAAACAAAGTGCAATGGATAAGCCTGCAGCCATTAAAATTGCAATGGATACATCAGAATAGCTTTTAAAACGCATCCTTAAAAATTCGATAAATAATGCACCTATAACGACAATTAGGATGCTCATCCATTCAGGTTGGCTCCCTAGAACCAAACCTACCGCTACTCCTGCAAGCGCAATATGGCTTAATGTATCTGCTATAAGAGATTGTTTTCGCATAATAAGAAACACGCCTATAATTGGTGCAATAATGGCAATGAGCATGCCAGCTATTAAGGCTCGCTGCATAAAAGCTAATTCAAACAAGAATTTTTCCTTCTTTCAAGATGAATTATATTGTCGATATATGGGTTCAATTCGTTTATATGGTGAGTAATGATGACTACCGTTACATGAGGACACATAGTTTTTAAAGTTTCATAGAATATATGTCTCATCTTTTCATCCATACCTGTAGTTGGCTCGTCTAAAAATAAGATAGCTGGATTTGACATAAATGCTCTTGCCACACATGCAAGCTGTTTCTGTCCGCCAGATAGTTTTCCAATCTGCTGCTTCGCAACATTTCGTAATTCAAATTTATCTATTAATGCTTCGGCTCTCTTCATATTTTCTTTTGATATACGTTCGTACCATTTTAATGTTTCCCAGCATCCAGAAATAATGAATTCATAAACTGTACTTGGAAAGTCTTGTTCAATTGATGAAATTTGTTGAGGCACATAGCTTGCATTCAAGTTACGAGGCCAAAGCCGAATTCCTTTCCATGGCTTCAAAATCCCTATCAACAGCTTCATTGCAGTTGTTTTTGCTGCCCCATTTTCACCTGTTATCGCTACAAATTGACCTTGATCTATTGAAAATGAAAGATTCTCTATTACAATATTTTGCATGTATCCAAATGTCACGTTTTGTAAACCAATCCTAAACTCTGTCATGCTCTTTTCACCCTTTACTTCAAAGCCTCTTGCAGCACCTTTAAATTTTCTTCCATAATACTAATATAGCTTTCACCATTTTTTTCATCTTCTTCAGTTAAACCTTCTAGTGTATTAAGTACTGCAGTCTTTGCATTTAATTCGTTTGCAAGAGTTTCGGCAACTTTAGAAGATGCATTTTCTTCAAAGAAAATCGTATTAATGTTATGCTCAGTTGCAAATTCTTTTAATTCATTTAATTGCTTGGCACTTGGCTCATTATCAGGAGAAAGGCCAGCAATAGGAACTTGTTTTAATCCATAAGAATCTGCTAGATATCCAAAGGCTGCATGTTGGGTAATAATTTCCTTATTTTTTACATTAGCCAAAGTTTCATTATATGTTTGATCCAACTGTTTTAATTTTTCAACATAATTATTTTTATTTGTTTCATATACTTCTTTGTTTTCTGGATCTATTTTGATTAATTCATTTGCAATATTTTCAACTTCTTTTATGGCCATTTTAGGACTTAACCATAAATGGGGATCGAATTCGTGATAATGATCATGCTCTTCGTGTTCATGAGCTTCTCCCTCATGTTCATGTGCCTCCCCTTCATGTGTGTGTTCTCCATTTTCATGTTCATGAGCTTCTACTTCATGTGCATGCTCTTCACCTTCATGTTCATGAGCTTCTCCTTCGTGTGCATGCTCTTTATCTTCATGTTCATGCTCGTGTTCATGAACTTCTGCTGAGAAAGGAAGAAGGTCAATACCTTTAGAAGCATCAATAATAGTTAAATTTTTTGTATCTATTGTAGTCTCAATTTCATTGATCCAAGTTTCCATATTTTCATTGTTGAAAACTAGTGCATCAGCATTTTGAATTTGTTCCAGGTCTTTTGCTGAAGGTTCCCAGTCATGCGGTTCGACTGAAGAAGGAATAAGCATAGAAACATTAGCTTGATCTCCAACAATTTCTTTTGTGAATTCGTACATAGGATAAAAACTTGTTACAATTTCAAGTTTTTCTTCATCAACTGCTTTTTCATCAGTATTTACAGATTTATTTGTAGACTGACAGCCTGCAAATATTACCGACGAAGTCGTTAGTAAAGCAGCAGTAAATAAAATTTTTTTCATTTTTATCTCCTTTAATCATCATTTTTAGTTCTCTAATTTTTCTAGTTGCCTTTTTAACTTTTCAGCATTTAGATGCTCGCCTATTAGTACTAAGTTAGTTGGAAAGGCAATTTCTTGGTTTAAATACATTGGAACACCGTAAGCATATTGAAATAAGGTTGTTTTTACCGGTGTTTCCTTAAATCGAATAAAACCTTTGATTCTAAAAATGCTTAATGGTAAGGTTTGCAGCCATTGTTCAAATAGATTTTTCTCTATTGGCTTAGTGAATACATAGACTAAGTGATTGATATGCAAATGATTATGGACATGAAATTGCTGATGCTCTATTTCCCTTTCATGGCATGAAGATTGAATAGAACTTATTTCCATTCTTGCATGTGATGTTATTTGGTAATGTATATTTGGATGTAAATTCTCAATTTCTTCAATTACCTTGTTAAATGTTTGTTGTTGAATTAAATCGATTTTATTAATAAGCAGTAAATCTGCATATTTCACTTGTTCTTCCATTAAACATTGAATTGGTTTGCTATACTCTTGTCGATGACACCATCTTAAGCTATCTAGTACTGTAATAACGTTTTTAATTTCAATATCATTTGCTATGATCGGAGATAGGCAAGAATCAATAACATCAATTGGATGCGCTAATCCAGAACTTTCAATATAGATGACATCTGGTCTATTCGTTTTGTAGAGATTTAAAATTGTTCGTTCTAGTTGATCTTTACCTGAACAACAAATACATCCATTTGTAATCTCTTCTATTGGAAAATTAGGTGGAAGTAAATATCCATCAATTGAAACTTCCCCAACTTCATTCATTAAAATCGCTGCTTTCCTACCACTTTTTTGCTCCTGCTCTAAAAGATTTTTAAGTAAGGTTGTTTTACCACTTCCTAAAAATCCACTAAGTATAATAATTTCTATTTTTCGCTGCACGTTTATCTCAACTTCCAATCAAATGGGGTTTCAAAAGTTCGCCACTCTTTATCAAACTCTTCATCTGTTAAAAGGCAAGCATCTAACTGTTTTGTAATTTCATCTTTTGGCAAGTCGATGCCAATAATAACCAACTGTGTTTTACGATCACCAAATTCAGGATCCCAGCTGCCTCTTACTTCTGGATATTGAATAAATATTTGTTGTTGCTGCTCTTTTGGTAATGCTGCTACCCAATAAGATAAAGGAGAAATATTAACAGCCGAGCCAGCTTGGGAAAAGAGAATGGCGATATCATTATGTCTTGCGCTCCAAATAAATCCTTTAGAACGAACAATTTCAATCGGAATATTTTCTGCCCATTCTTTAAAGCGCTTTGGATGGAATGGTATAGTTCGTGTATAAGTAAAAGAGCTAATTCCGTATTCTTCAGTCTCAGGAGTATGATTTTCATATCCCGTCTCAAGTTCTTTTAGCCACCCTGCTGATTGTGAGACGCGATTAAAATCAAAGCTCCTAGTATTTAAAATTTCCTGTGGATTAATTTTTCCGTATGTAGTACGAATAAATTTCGCCTCTGGCTGTAATGTCCGTAATACTTTTTCAAGGCGCTCTAACTGCTCCTCAGTAATTAAGTCACACTTATTTAAAATAAGCACATCACAAAATTCAATTTGGTCAATTAATAAATCTGCTACATCTCGTTCATCTAATTCACCAACTGCCTCCTTACGATCTAACAAGCTCTCGCCAGACTGAAAATCTGTCCAAAATCGATTTGCATCTACAACTGTTACCATCGTATCCAACGTACAACTTGCGGTTAAATCTATTCCAAGTTCTTCATCAATATAAGAAAATGTTTGGGCGACAGGAATAGGTTCACTAATACCTGTTGATTCAATAACGATGTAGTCAATATTTCCCCGCTCAGCTAGTTTTTGTACCTCAATTAACAGATCTTCTCGTAAAGTACAGCAGATACAGCCATTTGATAGCTCTACGAATTTTTCTTCAGTTCGTGAAATACCACTCCCTTTTTCTACAAGCGAAGCGTCAATATTGATTTCACTCATATCATTTACAATGACTGCAACACGTAAATTTTGTTCATTTTGTAACACATAGTTTAAAATTGTAGTTTTCCCAGCACCAAGATATCCACTTAGCACAGTAACAGGAATTTTATTCGTCATTTATTGCAACCCCTTAATAGTAATCATTACGCTTTAAAAATACACAAAAAAATATCCTTGATTATTTCGTTTCACGGTGCAATGTAACTTTTTTTAAACGGGGTGAGTATTTTTTTAATTCTAAACGTTCTGGTGTATTGCGTTTATTCTTTGTTGTAATGTAATTTTTATCCCCTGTTTCTGTGCATGCTAACGTTATTTGAACTCGCATAATTTTACTCCTCCTAAATAGTAATGGTTACGATTTAAAATATTATCCCTATAATTTATCTTTGTCAACAATTTTTACAAATTATTTTTATTTCCTTGTTATTACTTTTATAGAAAAGTTTCCATTTTACCAAAAGTTTGTTATATTTGAATAAAGAGTTCTTTTTAAAAATTGGAAATATATAAATAATTAAACTCTGAAAGAGAATGTAATAGTCTTGTGGACAAAATAAGGTAGGAATGTTATGAATGTATCTGCAATAATTAAGTTAACAATCTCGATGGCAATTTTTGGTTCCATCGGCTTTTTTACAATCCATACAGGAATCCCAGCTCTTGAGCTCGTATTTATTCGCTGTATATGTGCAACTATTTTCTTAAGCAGCATATGGTATTTTACTGGTGGACATAAAAGAGAGATGTGGAATAAAAAAGAAGTATTTCAAACCTTGCTATGCGGGGTTTTTCTCGTATTAAACTGGGTGTTTTTATTTAAAGCGTTTGAAGAAATGGCTATTTCGATTACTATATCAATCTATAATCTAGCACCTATTTTTGTTTTATTATTAGGAACGTTCATTTTAAAGGAACGATTAACAATTCGAGGATTGCTTGCGACAATTATATGCTTTATCGGAAGTATTTTTATTGTTGGAATTGACAATTTCAAATCTATCGAACAATTTATGAACTCTGGTTTTATTTGGGCAATGCTGTCAGCAGTTTGTTATGCCTTAACAATGTTTACAAGTAAATCGTTGCATACATTATCTCCTTATGCGACTACATTCCTTCAAACATTTGTAGGGATTATTATACTGTTGCCATTCTGCGACTTTTCCCTTTTTGAAGGATTATCTACAATGAATTGGCTTTACATTTTAGGAACTGGTTTGATTCATACAGGCTTCGTGTATTATTTGTTCTTTGATAGCATACGAAATCTGCCAACAGTTATTGTCTCAGTTCTAACATTTGTGGATCCAGTAGTTGCTATATTGTTAGATACAGTTCTTTTAGATTTCAGGCCGACATTATTACAAACATTAGGGATTGGATTAATATTTGCTGGTATTGTATTAACTATAGTTAGCCCAAAGAGGCGCATAAAATTACAAGAAGATACTTTTGCCCAATAATAAAAATGAGCATTCAGAAAAGTTATTTTATGACGGATTGTTGACACAGGAGTCAGAAAACAAAAAGAGTTGTCCAGAATCTATACTTTGATATGCTCCCTATTAGGTAGACAGATGAAAAAATAAAAATTCATCTACCTAATAGGGGGCTTTTTTTATGACCTTTTATAAGTATCCAAAAGAATTTATGTTAAAAATCATTCAACTTTATTTATCAGGCGACTACTCATTTGAAAAACTTGGGCAAAAATTTCAAATTCATAAAAGTACCTTGAAAGAATGGTATGTAAAATATGAAGTATTTGGTGAAGCGGTTTTTG
>NZ_RXNR01000040.1 GCF_003966145.1 Lysinibacillus telephonicus | reverse complement strand
TCCTTTCGTACGAAGTCGGTTGACCAGACCTGACTTTATTGTACGACTGGAGTTTTTTTTATGTCCATAGCTATAAGCTTTCCGGAACCCCCTGCATAGCAGGGGGTTTTCATTTATACAAAATAAAGAAGGAAGCCCTATTTCATAAGGCTTCCTAGCTTCTTAGTAGACTGACATCGTTTCTTTATTTACGTTTTCGAGAATTTCTTTCACTCTATTTAGAAATTTCCCACAAATCAATCCATCTAAAATTCGGTGATCTAAAGATAGACATAAGTTTACCATATCTCTAGCAGCGAACATGCCGCCATTCATAATGACCGGTCTTTTCACGATTGATTCCACTTGAACAATTGCAGCTTGAGGATAATTAATAATACCCATTGATTGTACAGAACCAAATGAACCTGTATTATTTACCGTAAATGTTCCACCTTGAATGTGTTCTGATTTTAATTTACCAGTACGGGCAAGGATAGATAGCTCATGAATCTCTTTAGCAATCCCTTTAATGGATTTTTCATCAGCATTTTTAATAACAGGAACAAATAAAGCATCTTCTGTCGCAACTGCGATTGAAATATTAATTTCTTTCTTCTGGATAATTTTATCTCCTGCCCAAACGGAATTCATCATCGGGAATTCTTTTAGCGCACGTGCAATTGCTTTAATAAAGAATGCAAAGTACGTTACGTTAAATCCTTCTTTTTCTTTGAATTCTCTTTTAATGTCATCACGATAAGCTACAAGATTAGTAACATCGACTTCCATCATCATCCAAGCATGAGGAACTTCATGTTTGCTTCTAACCATATTATTTGCGATTGCACGACGAACAGCAGTAACTGGAATCTCGATATCGCCAATAGCACTTTTAACAGTTGGCTTTTCATTCGCCATTTCGCTGGATTGTACTTCTGAACTAGGATTCTTCGTATTAGGTGTTGCTTTACTTTGTGGAATACCAGACTCAATTAGTTTTAAAATATCTTTTCTCGTTATTCTACCTTCTAATCCAGTTCCTTCTACTAGCTGCAAATCGATATTGTGCTCATTTGCGAGTCTAAGAACAGCTGGAGAATACCGTCGTTTTTGCTGAGGTTCACTTTGACGTGTACCAATTACAACTTCAACACTTTCTTGTGGAAGAGGATCAGTGCCCCCTGCATTTCGAATGGCTTCGCTTATATTTGTTTTTTCTGAAAGCAATTCCCCTACTTCAATTGAGCATACAACTTCCCCAACCGGTAGAGTTTCCCCTTCATTCGCAATCAGTTCTTTAATTGTTCCGGAAAAAGAAGATGGGATTTCCGCATTCACTTTATCAGTTACAACTTCAGCAAGCGGATCATATTTGTTCACTTTATCGCCGGGTTTTACGAGCCATTTTTCGATTGTTCCTTCAGTTACGCTTTCACCAAGCTGGGGCATCAAAATGTTTTGAATCTGCATATTCACTCAACCTCCTTTATTAAAACGCTGCTAAATCTCGCATTGCTCGCTCTATTTTTTCAGGATTTATCATGAAATATTTTTCCATAGTCGGTGCATAGGGCATTGCTGGTACATCTGGCCCCGCAAGACGTTGAATAGGTGCATCAAGATCAAATAAACAATGTTCTGCAATAATTGCTGCAACTTCACTCATGATGCTTCCTTCCTTATTGTCTTCCGTGATTAGTAAGACTTTCCCTGTCTTACTTGCCGCTTCACAAATTGCTTCTTTATCCAGCGGGTAAACTGTACGAAGATCTAAAATATGTGCTTGAATCCCATCATCTGCAATTCTTTCTGCTGCTTGTATTGCAAAATTGACAGCTAAGCCATATGTGATGACTGTAATATCATCTCCTTCGCGTTTTACATCCGCTTTTCCTATTGGCAACACATAGTCATCTGTAGGAACTTCCCCTTTTATTAATCGGTAAGCTCGCTTATGTTCAAAGAATAAAACTGGGTCTTCATCTCGAATTGCCGCCTTTAATAATCCTTTTGCATCATATGGTGTAGAAGGAATGACGATTTTCAAACCTGGTGTTCCTGCAAATAATGCTTCCACTGATTGAGAATGATAAAGTGCGCCATGAATTCCTCCACCGAAAGGAGCTCGCACGACTATTGGACAGTTCCAATCATTATTTGAACGATAACGCATTTTCGCGGCTTCAGAAACAATTTGGTTTACTGCAGGCATGATAAAATCAGCAAATTGCATTTCTGCAATCGGACGCATTCCTACCATCGCAGCACCAATTGCCACACCTGCTATTGCACTTTCTGCAAGTGGAGTATCTAAAACACGATATTCACCAAATTGCTCATATAGGCCAGCTGTTGCTTTAAACACTCCGCCTTTTCTCCCAACATCCTCACCTAAAATAAAAACGTTTTCATCCCGTTCCATTTCTTCTTTTATTGCTAAGTTAATCGCTTCAATGTAAGAGATAATTGCCATTAAGCTTCATCTCCTTTCTCATACACGAAATTCAATGCATGCTCTGGCGCTGCATAAGGGGCATTTTCTGCATAATCAGTAGCCTCGTTTACAATTTCAGCAATTTTATTGTTAATATCAACAATTGTTTTATCTGATGCAACGCCTGTTTCTATTAAGTATTTCTCGAATAATTTGATTGGATCATTTGCTTTTCCTTCAGCGATATCTTCAGCTGTTCGATATTGACGGTCATCATCATCTGATGAGTGCGCTGTTAAACGATAAGTAACGGTTTCTATTAAACTTGGTCCCTCTCCTCTTCGTGCACGATCGACTGCTTCTTTTACAACCCGATACACTTCAAGAGGATTTTTGCCATCTACCGTAACCCCAGGCATTCCATAACCAATTGCCCGATCAGATACTTTTGCACAGCCTAATTGGCGTTCAACAGGTACTGAAATAGCATATTGATTGTTTTCTACCATAATAACGACAGGTAGATTATGAACTCCTGCAAAATTAGCTCCTTCATGGAAATCACCTTGGTTGGTAGAACCCTCTCCAAGTGTTACGAAAGAAACATAATCTTTATTTTGCATTTTTCCAGCAAGTGCCACACCAACAGCGTGCGGTACTTGAGTCGCAACCGGTGAAGAACCTGATAATATTCGATTTTTCTTTTGGCCAAAGTGACCAGGCATTTGACGTCCTCCAGAATTCGGATCCTCTGCTTTAGCAAATGCTGATAACATTAATTCCCTTGGCGTCATGCCGAAATGTAAAACTACACCCATATCTCGATAATATGGGGCAATATAGTCCTTAGTATTGTCTAATGCAAATGCTGCACCGACTTGAGCTGCCTCTTGACCTTGACAAGAAATAACAAACGGAATTTTTCCTGCACGATTCAAGAGCCACATTCTCTCATCTAGCCTTCTCGCTGTTAACATTGTTTCGTACATTTGTAAAACTTCTTCATTAGACAACCCTAATGCTTCATGATGTAACTTCTCGTTAGTCATAGAATCATCCCCTTTCATTCCTTTATCATTATAACTTAACTAGATTTTCAAATTGAGGAAAATTCATTACTATTTAACAGCCATGTAAACCTTATAAACATCTATTAAACTTTTACCTTTAGATATGAATCGCTCGACCATCTACAGCCAATGCTGCTTCACCAATTATTTCACTTAACGATGGATGAGGATGAATTGTTTCTCCTATTTCCCATGGGGTCGCATCTAAAAGCATTGCTAGTGCTGCTTCAGAAATCATATTAGTAACATCAGGCCCAATCATATGAACCCCTATTATGTCATCTGTATCTTTATTTGCAATAATTTTTACAAATCCTTCGGAGTTTCCATATACTAAAGCTTTCCCTATTCCTTTGAATGGAAACTTCCCTACTTTTATCCCATGACCTAATTCAGTAGCTTGCTGTTCTGTCAAACCAATACTTGCAATTTCAGGATAACTATAAATACATCTAGCGATATTTTGACTATTTAAGTGAGAGATTTTTCCATTAACAATATGCTCCACTGCCGCAATTCCTTCATGCGAAGCAACGTGTGCAAGCTGCATGCCGCCTATTACATCCCCAATTGCATAAATATGTTTCTCTTTTGTTTGATAAGCTTCATTTACTTTAATAAAGCTAGAATCAGTTTCAATTTCAGTATTTTCTAAACCAATTCCTTCGATATTCCCAACACGACCAATAGAAATTAGCATCTTTTCAGCTTCTAAAGTCTGTACTTCATTATTGACAGTTGCCGATACAGTTATTCCATTTTCAATTTTAATTGAATCGGATGTGATTTGGGCATTTGTTACAATATTTATTCCTCTGTTTTTCAATAGTTTCTCTATTTCACTAGAGATTTCTAAGTCTTCAGTCGGTAGTATACGATTTCCATATTCTACAACTGTAACTTCAACACCAAAATCTGCAAGCATGGAAGCCCATTCGATTCCAATTACTCCACCACCAACAATAATTATTGATTTCGGTAATGTTTCTAATTGTAGTGCATGATCGGAAAACATGATTGTTTCACCGTCAACATCTATGCCATTAATATTGCGAGGTCTTGAACCAGTAGCAATAATGACATTTTTCGGAAGCAGCATCTCATTTTCCAACCCTTCCATTTCAACCGAAATGGTGCCTGGCATTGGTGAAAAAATAGATGGACCTAAAATGCGGCCAGTTCCATAGTAAACATCTATTTTCCCTTTTTTCATTAAACTTTTCACACCGCTGTGCAGCTGATCAACAATAGTTTGTTTTCGGTTTTGAATTGCTGAAAAATTTATTTTAACATCTGAAACATCAATTCCAAACTGTTGTGCATTTTTTGATTGCCTAAAAACTTCCGCACTACGAAGCATTGCTTTACTTGGGATACAGCCCTTATGCAAACATGTTCCACCAATTTTTTCTTTTTCTACAATTGCAGTTTTTAAACCTAGTTGAGAGGCCCGTATTGCAGCCACATATCCTCCTGTTCCACCACCAAGGATAACCAGATCATATTCATGAGCCAAACAAATCACTCCTAACAAATAATTAGGAAGCAAAGAATTTCTTTACTTCCCATTTTATTTAATGCTTCAATTATCTATCATTTAGAATTGTTTTTCCATTTTTTAAGAATTGTTTACGGGATTTTGATACACGTTCAATTCTTTCTTCTGCTAGACGATTTGCTGCTAAATAGGTTGGGATATTATCTCGTTTTGAAATATCGAATATCTTTGTAATACTATCATAAATTGTTTCAACGTGCTTCATTGCACGCTCTCTATTATAGCCATATAACTCATCTGCAACGTTTATTACCCCGCCTGCATTGATAACATAGTCTGGAGCATAAACAATACCCATCTCATGAATAATTTGACCATGCCTTGAATCTTTCAATTGATTGTTTGCCGAACCTGCTATTACTTTAGCTTTTAATTGAGGAATTGTATCATCATTAATGATTGCACCTAGAGCACATGGTGAAAAAATATCAACATCTTGCTTATAAATATCTTCAGGGTCAACTGCTATAGCACCAAAATCATCTACAACTCTTTGAACAGCTTTTTTGTTTATATCCGTAACAATTAATTTCGCACCATCTTTATATAAATATTCACATAGCGTATACGCAACATTTCCTAATCCTTGAACAGCTACTGTGCGTCCTTCGAGGCTATCAGAACCGAAAGCTTCATTTGCTGCAGCTTTCATTCCAAGATATACCCCATATGCTGTTACTGGTGAGGGATTACCTGATGAGCCAAAAGTCGGAGAGATTCCCGTTACATAATCTGTTTCTTCATGAATTAAGTCCATATCCGTTACGGTTGTTCCAACGTCTTCCGCTGTTATATAACGTCCATTTAAACCTTGAATAAAGCGGCCTAGTGCACGAAACATTTCTTCATTTTTATCTTTAAATGGATCACCAATAATAACTGTCTTACCTCCACCAAGATTTAAACCTGCAGCTGCATTTTTATAAGTCATACCACGAGCAAGACGTAATGCATCTTCAATTGCTTGATCTTCTGAAGCATATGTCCACATTCTCGCTCCCCCCAAAGCTGGCCCAAGCGTCGTATCGTGAATAGCAATAATGGCTTTTAAACCCGATGTTTTGTCTTGGCAAAAAACAAGTTGTTCGTAATCATATTTCTCCATATACTTTAAAATTTCCACAAACAATTCCCCCTTAAATTGAAAGCGTTTTCTTAATTGGATAGATTGTTTTTAGCTAAAAAAAACATTATATTGCTAACAATTTATCCGTTTAATTTTACAATACTTTCTAAACTCGGTTTACGCAACTAATAATGTTCAATTCAATGTTTTTAAGAATTTTCTAATTATTTAAAATATTATTCTGAATTAAGTATTTTAGCGGTGTTTCTTGACTTTCAATTAGGCAGTTGTACAATAATAAGTAGTTGTAAGGGGGTAAGACAAATGGCAAGAATGTTAGCTTTTATCGTCATGCTAATCCCTGCCTTAATGGCTGGAGCAGGTATTAAATTTATGCGAGATACATTATTTGGGAAGCTGCTTGAACCTTTTCCATGGTTATGGCTGCAATTTGCAATTGGGATAGTTTTCTTTGTTGCTGGTTTAGGGTTTTTTGCAGGCTTTTTATTACATCGGGACCGCAAAAGAGGAAAGGTTGCTCCAAAATTTCAAAAAAGCTCAAACGAAAAGCGTAATCGCCCTGCTTAGCCCCGACAAGCGCTGGAAGGCCCGAATCGAAAGCGTCTTTCCAGCTTTCGACCGAGGGGCAGGCAGCGACCTCGAGGGGCTGGGCGATGGAGCTAGACACTGTTCAAAAGTAAGTATTATAGCTTCTAATAAAATAGATAACAGACGTTCAAAGAGGATTTTCATTTGCCATACCCAATTGAACGTCTGTTTTATTTATGTTTTTTTTCGATTTTTGCAACACGATCTGGGAAATCAGTAATCCACCCAATCACTAATGAATGTGGATCAAATAGAAAAGATTCCGTCCCATTTATTGCATAAAATCTTATTCCTTTATTTGCTTTTGTACATGCTTCTAAATACTTAGTTTTATAATACTTTTTATTTGCATGGACTGCGTCGAAATGAGTTGAAGTAATTAAATCATTCCAATTAAATGCTTTTGTTACAATAAAAGCGGTTTCAATATCCGGTCTTTGCATTTTTACAATTCGTATTAATTCATCATGAAATGAAGAAAAATGACTGCCCTCAGGTAAAACCATCCTTTGAAGCATGTCAATGAGCGGCTTTTGATTATTTAATAACGATTCCTTTAATTCAATATTTAAAGGCATTTTATACGTATTAGCCCAATCAATAACTTGTTTCAATGTTGGTATACGTTCCTTTGAAAATCTTCTTAATAGTGGCTTCCCTAATGTAAAATTTGATAATTCATCATAAGTGCATTCAATAATATTCTTTTTTACACCAGTTAATCGAAACAAATTAAAGTCATGGTACACAACCAACACATTGTCTTTTGTACATTGTACATCTAGCTCTATTCCATCTGCCCCAAGCCTTCTTGCTTTTTCAAAGGCTTTCATTGTATTTTCCAATGTATAACCCGATGCTCCCCGATGTGCAAATATCGGTATCCTCTTTATCATTAAATATTCAACTCTCCAAACTCTAATAAAAATGTACCTTGCGTTATTCGACTAAGTATTGAAGATTTATTACCAATTTGAATATATGTCCCAGGATAGGCTTCCTTTTTCACTACAATTTGCTCTTTTCCAACATTTTTTAGGTTTTGCATTAATTCTTTAATTTCAAAATCGATATGCTGTGCATGTTCTTCTTTTTTTGCCACTTCCGATTCTAATTGATCCAAGCCTCGAAGCTGTTCATCATTTAAACGGTCTTTATACTGTATGATTTGATTTATTTTGGAAGTTAATTGGATGATTTCCTCTTGTATTGATTTTAATAATGCAGCCTTATTTTGTATAATTTCATAAGCTTCTTTTTTATTTAAACTTTCAATGATAAGTTCAGTTTTTCTTTCCATTTTGTTTCCAGCAACCGCTGTAACAATCATATCTTTTGCAACCGCTTTCCCGCCTATTATTTTCCCCTTATTTTCATCGAGCAAAATGGAATTTGCAACTAAATAAGAACCAAGTGAATATTTCCCTATAACGATATCTTTTTTGGCAAATAGATTTGCATCGTTGACATGTTTAACAAAAATACTGCCGCTAGCATCAACTTCTGTTACACCCATTCCAAAAATGCCGCCTTTTATAAAGATGTCACCTTCTGTTGATTGAATCAATTTTGCACCTGAAATTCCTTCCGCGCCCTCAATTGAAATATCACCAGTGGCGATGACCGAATAACCATTCATTACTGTCCCCTTAATCGTTACAGAGCCATCGAACTTAATATTTCCCGTTTCAATTCCTACATCACCTTCAATCGGTAAGTGGTTATTCACAGAAATAACACCTTCACGCTGTTCAACTACTCCACTTGTTTTAGCATATAGTATCATTTTGCCATTTTCTTCAACTTCATAAGCGGACTTTTGATCATATTTTAAAGGTACATCTTTGCCAGCAAGAGCAGGAATGCTTTCTCCATGGATATTTTTTCCCTCGATGCCAGGCTGGGCCGGTATTTTTTCACCTAGCCAGTCGCCTTCTTTAATTTCGTAAATAAAATTCATTTCAAAATAATCAGCCTTGCCATCTTCACGAATAATTGGTTTTCTTTCAGGGATTTCAAGATATTTAACGACTGCATCTTCACCTTTTATCGGAGGTGTTCCTTCTGCAATTAGATATGCTTTCCCTGGAACAATTTTATTCACATCTAATTCAAGAATACCATGGGTTATATTATATTCTGAAAGAGCTTCGTTAATTTGGGAGGTCAATTTCTCTTTATTTTCACGTATCATTTCGATTGTTTCGTGGATAAATAGTGAAGCAGTCATTTTATCCTTTGAAATTTCAACCGATATATTAGGAAGCCAGTAGCCAATTTCAACAGGTTCAATCGTTTCTTTATTTAGTGCGCTTTTTAATAAAGCAAAATTCGTTAGTTTAATACGAGGATTACTGCGTAAAATTGCGTCGAAATCCTTTAATGGAAATCCACTTTTTACAGTTTTTATAAATACTTTTTCATTTTCTTCTGTAATTTCAACTAAATCGTTTGTAAAAATTATCACCCTAAATCCCCCCTTGTTTTTAGTATAAACAATCGAAATAAATTTGTTGAGAGGCAATTTACGTAATAATGAAATTTTTAGGACTATTTTCCAACCAGTCGATGAAACTAAATACCCTTTTTTCTGTATTTTTTAAACTTTTAGATCATTAAATTGTCTTCTAATTTAAGAAGCGATCAACTCTTTCCGAATGTTGTCAATGTTTATCACAATGATTTTGTATTTTCGCAGTTTTTCTTAATATGACAATTACAAACTATTCATCTTCTCCTTCCAAAATAATGGTAAAATATAAAATATACGAAATCTTTTTATAGAAAGGTGTGTGTATTCATGAGGTATTATTTTGATTTTCTTTTAGCGGTTGTCTTAACTTCTTTATCTTACTTCGTCGGCAGCTGCCTCTTTAGCAATGGCCTTTCTCTGTTGCATGCCTTTATTATTGGTAGTGCTGTAGTGTTATTAGGTGCTGTTACAGAAGCACTAAAAGCCCCTATATGGTTAATTATCTTAGTACCCTTCCCAATTGGAATGATTATACTTTTCTTATTTTTAGATGAACCTGTCCAAATATGGTTTATTACATATTTGATGACATTAGCTTTTTACTCAGTTATACACGTTTTCATGAGCTTCTTTTTCAAATTCCACTCTTTAATTCCTGCTTGGAAATTATCTAAATGATAGATTTAGTTAGGAGAATCCCTTAGAGAGGTTCTGTTTGTTAGCTGCAATTTATATCACTCCGCTTTAAAGTACTAGCTATATCTAGTAATTTATTACCTTCCTAGCTATATCAAGTCTTATCACCGATTTCACTCACAAAGATTTATTAATTACTCAAAAATTTCCAAGCTTCAAAGTTTTACCCAAAAGTTACTTCCTTACCTTATATCTATAAATCTACAAACTACACCAATTCTGTACTCTCCTTTTTACTTCTTTCGATTTCTTTATTAAAACGAAGTACAAATACAGCTTTCCCTATAAACAATTTTAATAAGGATTGACATTAGAAAATAATGCCATATAATTATTGTTAACCGGTTAACAATAATTTTTAAAAATATTTATTAAAGATAGGTGAGAATAATGGATAGTGTTAATAAAAAAGAAGAAGCATTAGAGGCTCTACAACATTTAATTACAGAGCGAGAAGCAGCTGAAAAGAAAAGAAGAATAAATAAAGCAAGTCAAGAAGAAGCATTAGTGTCAGGCTATACACTTACTCAATTACATATCATTGCAGCAATCAAAGAAAAAGGGTTAGCTAACAATACCTCTCTTTCTGAAAGCTTAAAATTATCAAAGCCAGCTATAACTAAAGCTGTGAGAAAGTTGTTACAACATAATATCCTTGTAAAAATACAGCAAGAAGATAATAAAAAAGAAGTTTATTATCTTCTTACAAAATCTGGGGAGGAGCTCGCGTTACTTCATGATCAATTACATGAACAAGCAAGAAATCGTTATTTAAGTATTTTGGATAATTTTAATACGGACGAATTAGAAATTATTATTAAGTTTTTAAATACTATTACCGAAAATATAAAGCAAAATTAAATGCCCTAAGGAGAAAGAATATGCCAATAAATATACCTCATATCAAAGTATTTGTGTTGTATTTGTTAAGTATAGCCACTTTTTTTGCCTCATTGAATCAAAACATTTATACACCAATTATCCCACTTATTCGGGATACTTTCAGCGTCTCAATCAATTGGGTAAACTTTACTGTTAGCAGTTTTATTTTTATTATTGCTATGATGCAAATCATTTTAGGAACGGTAATTGATTCTAAAAATCAAAAAAGATTAATATTAATTAGCCTAGTTACTATCAGTATTTCAACGATAATATGCGCTTATACTTCTAATTTTATACTCTTTATGATTGCTAGAATCATTCAGGCTATTGGGACTGGAATTATTCCTTTAGTAACAATAAACATGATTGCACAATTATTCGAAGGTGAAGCAAGAGGAAGAGCTATGGGAACGTATCAAATATTGCTAACACTCGCTCCAGCAATTTCTCCAATATTGGGGGGATTAATTGGACAGTATTATGGATACAGAGGAATCTTCTTATTCCTCTTTTTAATTTCTGTTTCATTGCTTATTTTGATTGCTTACTTCCTTCCAGATGATGAGAAAAATAATGCTCAAGGAAAAACAATCAGCTTTTTCAAAAACTATATTGCTATTTTTTCTAATTATTTAGGTGTAAGTATAATAATTGTAAGTTTCTTCGTATTCTTTATTTACTTTGCAATTCTTGTGTATCTGCCAATATTACTAAATGATCATTATCACGTACCTTTGAAAATCATTGGTTTTTTATACTTACCGTTAACTGTTAGTATGATTTTGGGAAGTATGTTATTCAAAAATTTACAGAAAAAATTATCATTAACTATATTATTTATAGCTGTTTTATTATTAATGCCATTACAAGTAATATTATTTAGTTTACTACATACTAAATCAATCATTGGATTAAGCATAATATTATTTGGATATGGCATGACAGTAGGATTTTCCCCTCCCTTATTTTCAACTATTATAAGTAATGAGTACAGTGAAAACAGAGGAACCGCCCTAGGTCTTTTTAATTTTATTCGTTATCTAGGAATGGCAGTTGGGGGAATGCTTACTGGATTGTATAATATCTTGCCTAGTACTTCCGTAATCTTCTTTTTGGGAATCTCTCTATTTCTCGCTTCAATATTACATTATCGAAATTTAAAGAATAGATTTTCCTAATATATATGTTTTTTGAAAAATAATTTTTTATGAATAAACAATCTGCTTCTTAATAAAGAGAAAAACTAAAAACCCTAACTTATCAAGGTTTTTAGGATTTCCAATAGTCTTTAGGTGCTTAGAAGTAATATAGCACACGATTTTACGTATTTTACTTTGTTGAAATAAAATTCCTTTTTAACTGCACAAAAAAGCACCTCCATTGATTGAATTGATATAAACCCAATAAATAGACGTGCTTGATAGTTTTTAGATATTCATTTAGAAATTTATTGCTTTGAAAAGTAGTTTATTGCTTGCTTGATTAAACTTTTATATAACAACCTTAAGAAGCAATCAACTCAATACGAATTTTATCCGCAATCATCGCAATGAATTCTGAGTTAGTTGGTTTTGATTTTAAATGATGTACTGTGTAGCCGAACATTTGAGAGATAGATTCATAGTTTCCACGGTTCCATGCGACTTCGATGGCATGACGAATTGCACGTTCAACACGTGAAGGCGTTGTGCCGAATTTTTTTGCAATTTCTGGGTATAAGATTTTCGTTACTGAACCTAATAATTCGATATCATAATATACCATTTGAATTGCTTCCCTTAAGTATGAATACCCCTTAATATGAGCTGGAACTCCGATTTCTTTAATAATTGAAGTAATTGTTGTATCGAGTTGACGTTGATTTACTTTTGCTTGTCCTTCAGGCTGCAAGATGCTTTGTCTTTTTACACTTTCCGTTTTTTGGCCAGCACAATGAAGGATTTTTTGAACGAGTTGATCAAATTCAAACGGTTTTAACATAAAATAAGAGGCACCATAAGTTACTGCTTGCTTCATAACATCTTCTTGTCCAAAAGCAGTCAGCATAATGACTTGTGTTTTTGCGAGCCGGTCATCGCTGTACATTGCCTCAAGAACCCCTAATCCATCTAAATGAGGCATAATAATATCAAGGAGCAGAACATCTGGTTGATAATCTTCCAACATTTTAATACAAAGCTTTCCATTCGATGCAGTTGCAACAACTTCAATATCTGGATGGTTTTCAAAATATTGTTCCATCGTTCTTACTAAATCCCGGTTATCGTCGGCTATTGCCACTTTTACTTTCGCCAAAAAAATTCCTCCTTTGATTATACTTACTAGCTTTCTACTTTTTTTGTACTTCCTCTCAATTTACGTCACAGTTTTTACATACTTGACAAGTTTATTTTCGACATTGCTTTAAAAAAACCTTTTCATAAAAAAAAAATAATTATGTAGTATTAGAGTTTCATCGTTTATCGACATATTTTTCATTATTCCAGTTCTGGTATAATTTATTATAATTTATTTTCATAAAAAAAAGAAGGAATGGGGTTGTCTTTAATTTTTAAGACGACCCCCTTCTCCTTATTTCGGTTCTTTCTTTAACATTTCATTTACGGTAATGGCTGCACCTCTTGATGGTTGTTCAACAAACATATGAGTAACCGCTCCAACGAATTTCCCTTTTTGAATAACAGGACTACCGCTCATTCCTTGCAAAATTCCACCGGTTTTTTGCAACAGCTCTTTATCCGTCACAATAAATTGCAAAAAGTTATCCTCGATTTTTACAATATCAATTGCAAATGCTTCTACTTTGGAACCTTCTATTGCTGTATATAGCTCAGCTTGTCCAAGCTCAATTTCTTCCTCATGCATAATTTCGATTGGCTTGCGCATGCTTTGTTTTAAATCACTT
This sequence comes from Lysinibacillus telephonicus, assembly GCF_003966145.1. Taxonomy (GTDB): domain Bacteria; phylum Bacillota; class Bacilli; order Bacillales_A; family Planococcaceae; genus Ureibacillus; species Ureibacillus telephonicus. The sequence goes on along the minus strand of NZ_RXNR01000040.1, from coordinate 21,238 downwards.
TCCCAATTGCCAAAAATTCCGTATAAATCATTAGACTTAACATTCCCTAGTCGGATGTTGTTATTTTCAATAACAGAGATTTTATACCCTGGATTTCCTGGTTTACTTTTCTTAATTTGTTCTATGGAGGCTAAAAAAATTGATCCATCAGTAAAACTTGGCGGCTCCTTTAGTACACCATCAATTATTTGATGACCTAATGCACCATATTGTTTCGATTCTGGATCTATAAAAGTTAATGTACCTATGCCATCTGTCTCATCTTTTATAAACGGCAAAATATTATTTGCCTGTTCATTGGTCAATGAAATATCACGTTGCTGTTGCGTTTTTTGTTTTACCGAGATTGTTAAATCATTTGTAGTGAAATGTTGTTTTAATTTTTCAATGGATGTGACAGGTAATCCGTTCACTTTTGTTATTACATCACCTTTTTTTAGCCACTGTCCATTCGGCAGTAAAACATCATGTGCAACGTATACAAATGGCAATTGCAACTGTATACCTATTGATTCACCCATCGGTATTAATTTTTTCGCCGATGCATAAAGGCTTGGCGATAAAATAAAAACAGTAAGTAAAACCAAAGTTAACAGATTACGCAAATGGCATTTCATAGTCCACCTCCTTAAGATTTGTACATTTACTATGTGTCAGTTGTACATCATTAATGAGAGGTAAATATTTGTCGTCAGGAGTTTCACATTACAAAAATATGGATAAAGAAGCAGTCTCGATATTCGAGACTGCTCTCTTTAATAAGCGAAACAGAAAAATTAATTTATTGTCTCATTAATTTTTTTGAAATGATTACACTAAATTAAAATGTTTTTCATTTCTTGTTTTCGTATGTCTGCTAATTTAAGCAACTCTGATGCATGCTGTAGGGTCAAATCAGTAATTTCAGATCCACTCATCATTCTACTTACCTCTTCAATTCGAGCAGCTGCATCTATATTAGAGACTGTTGTGTACGTACGGTTTTGTTCTACTTGTTTTCGGATTAAATAATGTTGATCTGCCATAGCAGCAACTTGTGGCAAGTGAGATATACAGAGCACTTGAGACTGAATGGAAATTGCAGCAATTTTTTCGGCAATAGCTTGAGCTACCCGTCCACTAACTCCAGTATCTACTTCGTCAAAAATAATGGACGTTACACCGTTAGAAGACGAGAAAATGGTTTTTAATGCAAGCATAATTCGAGATAATTCTCCGCCAGAGGCAATTTTCGGTAATGATTTAGGCGGTTCGCCAACATTTGTTGATATATAGAATGATACATAGTCTTTCCCATTCATATCAAAACTATGTAAGGATTCAAAATTTACGATAAATTTTGCTTTTTCCATATGTAAATCACGAAGCTGATTCATAATTGCTTCACTTAATTTTAAAGAGCATTGTTTTCTAATTTTTGTTAATTTCAGAGCAAGCTTATGGAGTGTTTCCTCCATTTCTACAAGCTTTTTCTCGTTATTTTGAATGATTTCATCGCGGTTTTGCAAAAGAATAATTTCTTCTTTTATTTTTTCGAAATAATCCAGTATCTCCTCAACAGTCGTGCCATATTTACGTTTCATTGACTGGTATTGCGCCAACCTTTGCTCTACTTCATTTAAACGGTCAGGCTCGAATTCAAGCTCGTCCAACACATTTTTAATTTGATGGGAAGCGTCCTGTAATGCGTAAAATGATGTTGCGACCAATTCAGCAGATTCTTTAAATTGTTCATCAAGCTCGACAATATCTTCTAGTGCATTCATCGCATTTCCTAAATGATCAAGACTTTTTAAATCACCTGAAATTGCTTCATATGCCAAATTTGCCCGTTCAAATATTTTATGGAAGTTTAATAGACGGCGACGTTCATCGAGCAGTGCATCTTCTTCACCAATTTTAAGATTTGCTTCTTCAAGTTCATTAATTTGGAATTGATATAAATCTATGCGCTGGGCAATACGCTGCTCATCCATGTTTAATTCTGCTACTTCGCGTTTAAAGTCACGATAAGCTTGGTAGCACTGCACATACTCTTCTTTCACAACTTTTATCTCATTAGCAGCAAAGTAATCCAGTAAATGAATATGCTGTCTTTCATCCATTAGCTCTTGGCTCTCATGCTGACCATGAATATCAATTAATGTAGAACCAATATCGCGCAAAATTGATAAAGGCACTAATTTTCCATTTATACGACAAACGCTTTTTCCTTTTTCATTTATATCTCTGCGTAAGATAATTGTTCCTTCTTCACTCTCAATGCCCGCTTCTTCTAGCTTGGGGTAAATAGGGTGTTGTTCATTCGCAATTAAAAACAGCCCTGTCAATTCGGCCTTTGTAGCACCATGTCGTATAAACTCATGTGATGCTCGTCCACCAGCAAGAAGATGAACAGCATCGATAATAATAGATTTTCCCGCACCAGTTTCTCCCGTTAACACTGTCAGACCTTCAGAAAAATTTACAGTTAAGTCGTCAATTATTGCAAAGTTACGAATACTAAGCTCTTTTAACAAAAATATCCACCTCTTAAAGTAAATCTAGTAATCGATTTTTTACAACTTCACGATCTTCTTCTCTACGACAAATGATTAAGATTGTATCATCACCTGATAGTGTTCCTAATATTTCCTTCCATTCTAAATGGTCTAGTAGTACTGCAATCGCATTACCATTACCAGGCAATGATTTTAACATTAAGAAATGCGAAACTCCGTCAATGCTGACAAATGAATCTGACAACGCTCTTTGTAGTTTTTGCAGCGGATTAAATCGTTGATCTGCTGGCAAGCTATATTTATAGCGGCCATCTTGAAGAGGAACTTTTACTAAATGCAATTCCTTAATATCTCGAGAAACTGTTGCCTGCGTTACATTATAACCTGCTTGCTTAAGTCGATTAACTAAATCATCCTGTGTTTCGATTTCATTATTTGATATGATTTCACGAATGCGCATATGGCGTTGACCTTTATTCATTTCCGTCACCTCTTATGAATATATATGTATATTTATACTAACATTTCAAAGTAAAAACCACAAGAGAAAGAGGATATGACGTAATTTGCCACATCCTCTTATACATGGAATATTACAATTCACTATTTCAACTCACTATGAGCTGTATCAACTACACCTTTAAAATTTGTAAACGGCTCAATTTCCTGACCTTCTTTAGGGTTTACTAGATGGAATAAAAATTCGATATTGCCTTCTCCACCTGTAATTGGTGAATAGGATGCATCTTTTACGACAAACCCAATATCAGTAGCCATTTTCGCCGTTTCTTCGAGTACCTCAAGATGTATTTTTGGATCTCTAACAATCCCTTTTTTCCCTACATTTTCCTTGCCGGCTTCAAATTGTGGCTTCACTAATGCCATGACATCTCCACCAGGTATTAAAATTGTTTTTAATACAGGCAAAATAAGCGATAACGAAATAAAGGAGACATCGATTGTAGCAAATTCAGGCAAGCCGGCAGTGAAATCTTCAGGCTTTGAATATCTGAAATTTGTTTTTTCCATTACTGTTACACGTTCGTCCGAGCGAATTTTCCATGCAAGTTGATTGGAGCCTACATCAAGTGCATAACAATGTTTTGCACCATTTTGCAGCGCACAATCAGTAAAGCCTCCTGTTGAAGATCCGATATCCAGCATTAGCTTTCCTTCCACTGACATATCAAATACTTCTAAAGCCTTTTCAAGTTTTAATCCACCGCGGCTTACGTATTTAAGTTGTGAGCCTTTTACTTGTAGAGGGGCATCAACAGGGATTTTCTCCCCAGCCTTATCGATGCGCGTTTCATTTGAAAAAACAAGTCCAGCCATGATGGAACGCTTAGCTTTTTCACGAGTTTCACACAACCCTCTCTCTACAAGTAAAATATCCACTCTTTCCTTTATTTGTTTTGTCATACCATCTTAGTTCCTATTGTTTTGTTACTCTTTAGCATCTGTTCAATACGGGCAACCGTTTCATCTTTTGTAATATGAACTTCCTCTAAAAGTAAATCCACACTACCCTGTTCAACGAATTGGTCCGGAATTCCGATGCGGTCAATTTCGATATCACGATAGTCATTATCCGTTGCAAATTCAAGAACAGCACTGCCAAAACCGCCTTGCAATACACCTTCTTCAATCGTTAAGATAGGCATCTTTTTGGACATTAAATCATGCAGCATAGCCTCATCAAGTGGTTTTATAAAACGGGCATTTACTACTTTTACATTTATGCCCTTCTCAGAAAGCTCCTCTGCAGCCTCTAATGCCATTGGAATCGTTGTGCCAAATGTTAGAATAGCTGCATCTTGCCCTTCTCGTAAAACTTCCCAAGAACCAATCGGAATCGTTTTCATTTCTTCATCCATTGGGACGCCGTATCCGTTTCCGCGAGGGTAGCGTAAAGCGATTGGACCGTCATTATATTCAATTGCTGTTTTGACCATATGCTGACCTTCATTTTCATCTTTAGGCATCATTAAAACAATATTTGGAATATGTCTCAAGAAGGCAATATCAAAAACCCCTTGATGTGTTTCCCCATCAGCTCCAACAAGCCCAGCACGATCTATTCCAATAAAAACATTTAAATTTTGCCGTGCTATATCATGCAACACCTGGTCATACGCTCTTTGTAAAAACGTAGAATAAATTGCTAAGAAAGGTTTCATTCCTTGCGTTGCAATTCCAGCAGCCATTGTTGTAGCATGTTGTTCAGCAATGCCCACATCAAAGAAGCGGTTTGGAAATTCTCTTTGAATTCCTTCCATTTTTGATCCAACAGGCATAGCTGGTGTAATAGCAACTATTCGCTGATCATCCCTCATCAATTTACGAACAGATTCTGAAACTAAGCTGCTCCATGCTGGTCCTTTGGCATTTGATTTAACAAATGCGCCTGTTTCCATTTTATATGGACCTGTACCATGCCATGTTCCAACTGTATCTTCCTCCGCTGGTTTATACCCTTTTCCTTTTTTTGTAATGACGTGAACAATGACAGGACCCTTCACTTTTTTAGCATATTCTAATGTTTTATCTAATGCTTCAAAATCATGGCCATCAATTGGTCCTAAATATTTAAAGCCCATTTCTTCAAAAAATACGCCGGAGACAACTAGGTATTTTAAGCTATCTTTTACTCGTTCCGCTGTACTTGCAACTTTACCACCAAGGACAGGAATTTTTTTCATTAGTGACTCTAGCTCTTCTTTTGCTTTTGAATACTCCTTCGCTGTACGAAGTCGACCAAGAATATTGTGAAGAGCTCCGACATTAGGCGCGATTGACATTTCATTGTCATTTAAAATGACGATCATATTTGTTTTTTCATGTCCAATATGGTTAAGTGCCTCAAGTGCCATTCCACCTGTTAAAGCACCATCACCAATAATTGGTACAACGTAATTATTTTCTTTTTTAATATCACGTGCAATGGCCATCCCCATCGCAGCAGATAGAGATGTTGAACTATGGCCAGTTTCCCACTCGTCATGCTCACTTTCACTACGCTTTGGGAAACCGCTAAGTCCTTTATATTGACGCAATGAATCAAACTGACTTGCACGCCCAGTTAAAATTTTATGAACATATGCTTGATGGCCAACATCCCATAAAAATTTATCTTTTGGACTATTAAATGCTTTGTGTAAAGCAATTGTCAATTCTACGACACCTAAATTTGGACCGATATGTCCCCCCGTTATTGAACATTTTTCAATAAGAAAAGAGCGAATCTCTCTTGCTAGAGATTCTAACTCCATTTTATTCATTTTTTTCAAAAAGGATGGACTAGTGATTTTGGTTAAATCCATCTCTCACACACCTTTTCATGTAATTATTCAAACATAGCTTTTTACCATTATAACAGTGAAAACTCTTATTCAAAAGTTTTTATATTATCAATTTCGCCTTGGCTAACCAGCTTCCGGATTTCGAACTCGTATTTAGGTCAGCAAGATGTTGGTCACTCAGATGTTGCTACAAAAATTATGTTGTAACAAAAGTTCACTTATTTCTTTCTAAATGAAAATAAAATTAATTATGCCGATGCACTATATATTGAGCAAAGTCTTTTAAAATTGATGTATCTTTATCAATGCTATCTAGTGCAGTTAGCGCTAATTGATAATGTTCATCAAGCTTTTTCCTTGCTCCTTCAAGAGTTAATAATGCTGGGTACGTACTTTTTTGGCTAGCAACATCCTTGCCAGCAGTTTTGCCAAGCTCCTCAGAAGTACCAACAATATCAAGAATATCGTCTTGAATTTGGAATGCAAGTCCAATGTGATGTGCATATTCAACTAATGCCTCACGTTCTTTAGCAGTTGCACCTGATAAAACAGCCCCTGCTTCAATGCTAAAGCGTAAAATAGCACCTGTTTTATTAATATGAACATGCTCAAGTTCTGGTAAATTCAATGAACGCTTTTCACCATCGATATCTAACACCTGTCCACCAACCATACCTTCTGCACCGGCTGCAATACTTAATAAATTAATTAATTCTATTCGATTTTCTGCTGAAACGTTGTCCATTCTTGCCAGAACACCAAAACTTAACGTATTTAATGCATCCCCTGCAAGTGTCGCCAACGCTTCACCGTACACTTTATGATTCGTAGGTTTGCCGCGTCTTAAATCATCATTATCCATACTTGGCAGATCGTCATGAATAAGTGAATATGTATGAATCATCTCGACTGCAGACCCAACAGTATATGCTTCATGTTGTTTATTATGGAACAAATGACAAACTGCTACTACAAAAAGTGGACGAATTCTTTTGCCGCCCGCTTTTAATGAATATAACATTGATTCTTTTAATTGGTTGGGTGCTTGAATTTTTTCTACTAAAGAATATAGCTCACTTTCGATAATTGGTAAATTGTCAGTAATAAACTGGTTTAAATTATTTGTCATAACTAATCCACTCCGTTTGTAGGATCAAATGGCTGCTTTTCTCCATTTTCGTTCACAATTGATATTAACTGTTTTTCAGCACTTTGTAATTTTTCATGGCAAAAATGAGATAATTCCATCCCTTTTTTATATAAATCAATCGCTTCTTCTAAAGGTACATCACCTTGTTCTAGCTTGCGGACTATTTCTTCTAGTTCAGTCATGGCATCTGCAAATGATTGTTTATTTTCCATCCATTACTCCCCTCCTTCATTGTCCTTCGTATTCATAATTTTCGCTTGAGCTTGGCCATCGTGGAAATGAATTGAAATTTCCTCACCTTCTGTTACTTGCGAAATGGACTTGATGACTTTCCCATCTTTATATGCAACACTATATCCCCTTGTCATAATCGCCAGTGGGTTCAGTGCCTGCAATGTTCTAATGATTGAATGATGGGCATCCTTTTTCTTCTCTAATATAGTATAAATGGAACGAGTTAATAAGTTGATAGATTGTTCTAATTGTTTATCATAATACTGAATTGTTTGCTTTGGTGAATGTCGTTTTATTGCAGCATCTAATTTTTGCAATTCATTTTGTTTTTTCATTAAGTACATTTGGGATGAGCGCCCTAATTGCATATCCAGCTGAATTAATTTTTCAGTAAATGGTCGGTAAATTCGTTCGGGTGTTGCTAATGGATATGCATTTTGAAGCTTCTTTAATCTACTACGTTCAAAAGTTAACTTTGCAGTTATAATTTGATGAAGCTGTGATTTACTCGTCAATACTCGTTGATACAACTCCTGCTGATTAGGAACTGCTAATTCGGCGGCTGCTGTTGGTGTTGCTGCACGTAAATCTGCAACAAAATCTGCAATTGTAGTATCTGTTTCATGTCCAACTGCACTTATAATAGGAATTCTACTTTCAAATATAGCTCTAGCCACAATTTCTTCGTTGAATGCCCATAAATCTTCTATCGATCCGCCTCCGCGTCCTACAATTAGGACGTCACAAAGCTGTTGTTTGTTCGCTAAACGAAGATTTTCAACTATATTAGGCGCAGCATTTTCTCCTTGTACAATCGTTGGGTATACAATAATTTCGGCTAATGGATAGCGCCTTGAAATTGTAATGCAAATATCTCGAATGGCAGCTCCAGTAGTGGCCGTTAAGACACCAACTGTTTTTGGGAAATTTGGAATTGGTTGTTTAAAGTTTGGATTAAATAATCCTTCTTGCTGTAATCGTTCTTTTAATTGATTAAAAGCAACATATAAACCACCAACACCATCAGGCTCCATCGTTTGAACATAAAGCTGATAAATACCTGATGCTTCATAAACATTTACTTCACCGCGGATATAGACCATCATGCCTTCTTCTGGCTTAAATTTAAGTTTGCTCGCTTGAGTTCGAAACATGGCAGCAGTAATACGGGCCGAATCATCCTTTAAAGTAAAGTAAATGTGCCCTGAACTATGTATTTTCACATTTGAAAGCTCACCTTTTACATATACCTCACGTAAATGGGGATCTGCATCAAATTTTCGTTTTATATATTTCGTTAATGCTTTAACTGTTAAATACGAAGATGTCATGAGCACGACTCCTTCAATTGAATTTAGAATTAATATGTATGATTTCTTTTAAGGATTGCGATTTCGTTCCAATATAAAAGCTGTTTCTCATCAGAAAAACAGCTTCTGTCTTTTTTATTTTACATGTTTTTAGGTTATTTGTCCTGTAATAATGTATTTTCCGCTGATTGAACTGTGTTATAAAGCAACATTGTAATTGTCATCGGACCAACACCACCAGGAACCGGCGTAATATGTGAGGCAATCGGTTCAACCTCTGCAAAATTCACATCACCGATTAACTTATTATTTTCATCACGATTGATCCCTACATCTATTACAACAGCTCCAGGTTTCACGTGTTCTTTTGTAATAAAGTTAGGACGCCCTACAGCTGCAACTATAATATCTGCTTGTTTTGTAATGGATGGCAAATCAGGTGTTTTAGAATGTGTATATGTAACAGTCGCATCTTTTTGAAGTAAAAGTTGTCCCATTGGCTTACCAACAATGTGGCTGCGCCCAACTACTACTGCATGCTTGCCGGCAACATCAATTCCTGAATATTCAAGTAATTTCATAACACCAAATGGAGTACATGGCAGATATGTATCTTGACCTAACATCATTTTTCCAACACTTACTGGAGAAAATCCATCTACATCCTTTTCTGGTGAAATCGTAGCGATTACTTTATCTTCATCAATATGTTTTGGCAAAGGCAATTGTACTAAAATACCGTGAATATCATTGCGATTATTTAAAGAACGAATTTGTTCAAGAAGTTCTTGTTCTGAAACTTCCTGTGGCAGTTTAACTAGTTCAGAGAAAATACCAATTGCTTCACATGATTTTTGTTTATTTCTTACATATGTTTGAGACGCCGGATTGTCTCCAACTAAAATCACAGCTAAGCCTGGCGTAACACCTTTTTCTTTTAATTGTGCTACTCGTTCGGCTACGGACTTTCGAATTTCTTGACCAATTTCTTTTCCGTTAATAATGCTACTTGCCATTTCGTTACTCCCTTTCATACGACTATTGTTGTGTGAATTTTGATAATACGCCATTTACAAATTTGCTCGATTTTTCATCGCCAAATGTTTTACTTAGCTCAATCGCTTCATTTAATACGACACGGCTAGGGGTATCTTGCATATATTGTAGCTCGTATATTGCAATACGCAGTACTGTTCTTTCTATTTTTGGCAGTCGTCCCAGTGACCAATTATCCAAGTTTTTTTCTAATGCTGCATCAATTTCCTGTTGCTTCTCAGTAACACCGTGAACTAACTGCTCAAAGAATGGATCGGATTCATCTTCGTTTAATACGTGGCCAATCGCTTCTTGTAATGTTAGATCAGTGTTATCTAACTGAAACAGTACTTGCACCGCTTTTTCTCGTGCGTCATGTCGTTTCATGTATAAATCTCCTTCTTTAATAACATTAAGTCTTATAATAACATATTTTAGCTATTCTTACACCGCTTCAAACAATTCAAGTGAAAATTTGAACGAAGAAGCTTTATAAATCAATTATTACCATATTGACTAATGTTTTAGTATTTCATTATGATGGTTATGGAAACGAGGTGGTAATTTTGTGGAAATGGATTGTGTTTTATTCAATGGCATTTATTCTTGGCATATTAATTGCAATGTTTCAATGGCCATTTTGGATTGCAATCGCTGTTTTAATATTTGCATCATTCATAATGATAGGTGATGTATTGTTTACCTTATATGGTACAACGAATATAAATAGAGTTGAGAAATTTATAATAAAAAAGAAAAAAGAGCCAATCTATGCATTTATATATTCACAAGGATTTGGAAAAAAAGAAGATCAGATCATAGCAATAGACGCTATTTTAAAGAAATATAAACAGCAACATATTGTTCACTACTATCGTTGTATTCAAGAATATTTAAAGGATAACCTTGAGCTCGCACTGGACGAAGCAAATAAAATTGGCAAGGAGCCTTTAATGGGTTATAGCAAGGCGCTTGTGCTCGCTAAAATGGGAAAAGAAAATGAAGCACTTTCAAATACTCCTTCGAAACCTTGGATGCAAGAGGCTATTCGTGCTGCTATAGCTATCAGTAAAAATGACGCTGATGCATTTGAGAAACATGCAAATAATGCGATTCATTCAACTAGAGGAATTCAACGTTTAAGCATCATTTATTCTTTTAATCAAATGCGTAAGTGAAGGTAATGAATCACATGTAGCTGCGAGGATAAAGGTACAACAGCATGTTCAAATGAATAAATAGAATATGCTCTTTTTCCCGCATACGAATAAAATGTTACTTAAACACTTGTACTGCCATTACAGTTTTTACCACATGTTATTAAGATTGTCTCTAGTTGTTTTATCAATCATCGGTTCAAATTTATGTTCAAGATCCCAGTATTTAGCTTTTGATTTTTACAAAAAAGGCATTTTCCATATCCCCCTATAGGGCTTACTTCTTTAAATATAATTAAATATTTTACTGTGCAGCCCAATTTTGAATATTAGCAAAAACGGTCTTCGTTATTCGTGTCCCGCGATTTAAATTATTCTTATGTTCTGCAGTGTGTATTGCTCTTGCAATGTTTTCACCTGGTATATACACTGGTGATCCGCTTTGACCTCTACTTGTATCTGCATCATAATAAACTGCTCTTGAATTTAACGGGGGTAATTTAATTGTTCCAGAATGATACCATTGTGTATATAATGGTTTATTTGCATCGAGATCATCTCTATCAGCCGGATATCCCGTAACCCTTGCGAATTCCCCACCAAAATTTGAATTAGTAGCTACTCCATAACCGAAAGTACCAATAGTTGAGGGAAAGGTTCCAGATATATTAATAACAGCATAATCGTAATTTCTATCTGAATATTCCGTCCAACCTGTTACAGAATAAAGATTTTCTGATTCAAATGCACCATACGGGAAATTGTTTGAGCCATTAGCACCAGGTCTAACTGTTATCCCAGTTGCCCATCCACCATTCCCTTTACTATATACACAATGTCCTGCTGTTAATACTGAATCTCTATCTATTATAAAGCCTGTACATCGAGAAGCTTTACCATCTGGCCACCTAACAAATAAATAGGAAATGGCATTATAAGGGGGAATAGTTGTGTTTGTATTTTGAACTCTTCTATCTTTTGTTGCAATAAGACCATATGGTGAAATTATTTGCTCTTGTTTATTACTCAGAAGCTTCCCTTCATTATCTGAGAAAGTTATTTCATATGTTAATTCATCTTCTAATACCTCATCATTTACTGTTTCATTAAAATCTGATGAAATATTATAAACTTTTGATTCTTTCGGAATAATTGATTTTACTTCAAGGGAATTTTTAGTTATTAAGCTAGTAGTAGGAAGTAATAGGTCTAAATTTTCGTTATTAGAAACTGGTGTATCTTTTTCCAAAGATTCCGCATTACTCTTATTCGAAATAAATAAACTACCTATTATTATTGAAAAACTTAGAAAGAATATAAATCCTTTTTTGTTTAGCATTATTTCTACTCCGTTCTTTCAAATACATAAATATTTCTTCACATATAAATGTAAGTTATATAAATCTTGAAATCTCATTCACTTCCTGCGTGTTGTTTAACATGTTAACTTTGAAAAATCATCCGAGATGATGACAGAATTTCTATGAAATACATTCACCTTTAAATGGAGGTACATACCAAATAATCAGGTTTAAAACTCGTAAATACAGTTCTTCATCCTCTTTATAAAAAGGTTCCTTGTATATTTTATTCTATTTTTTCTACGGTTATAGTAATAACTTGGCCTGGAGCACTTTCCATAACTTCGCCATTATATCCAACTTCTATCTTATCACCAATACTAAATGTTTCATTAGTGTTTTCAGGAATATCTATAGACACAGTGCCAGATAATTTCGTTCCTGTTGATTCTTCAACATTAACAAGCGCACCATTACTAGATAATTCTTCAATTGTCCCGATAAATGTAGCTTTCACTTCTTTATCGCCGCTTCCTGATTTACAAGCAACTAATAAGCAACACAATAACACTATAATCACTAACTTTGGATTAAATAGTGATTTTGTAACCTTAACTATCCCCATCAATTTACCTCCGTTTTTTTATTTCATAAAGGCAGGCTTTTAAAATAACTTTTAAGTTTTTTCTTCATATATAATTACTCCTATAATAAATTTCCCTCTATTAATTTCAGACTAGTTTAATAGTACATCATGTTTATTGTATAATTAAGGTCATTTTTCATAATGTGCAAAAGTTCAGTACTAAATTCCTTTTATTCCTTTAACTGCTAGCGATATAAATAGTAAACCTGCATTGACTACACTGGTCGCAATCCTCATATCTGGTACCATGCCGACAACATCAGTCCTGACTTGCAAGAGACGTTAAGGCTGCCAAGAATGGTGTAATCAAAGGAATCTTGCGTATCCAGTGTCTTTCGCAAAACAATATCGTCATAGGCATTGTCCGGAAGTACTCTTTTAAGTGTTTAAAAGAAATCGGGAATATCCATTATAAGATGCCGATAAACCGAATTAGGCGATAGTTCCTCAGCTAATAAGCTATTTACATTCTCTAGAAAAACCACTGTTATACTGCCCTATATTTTTAAATTATCTGTTAAAAAATAACATCATGCAACAAATATCCAACTTAAACTAACGGTGTCAGCCTACAAATAAAATGGACTGGCACTTTATTATTTCTTTTTCATTTATAAAGTCATATGTGTGTAACAACATTCCAAAAAAGTGTACATTATGTAAAATATTGGTTTTTCCTACCAATTTTTGTGTTATAATGACATACAAAATGTAAGAAAAAGTTAATACTAAAAAACATGGCCATTTAACTGAGCCAAAGAATAACATCGAGAGGGACGTGATGGTTTGAAGACTTTACTAATTATTGTAGGAATTATTGCGGCAATTGTAATTTTACTTATCATAGGTTTGATTACAGCAAGCAAACGAATTGAGAAAAAGAATAAAAAATTACGAGAAGAAATGGAAATGGCTAACACTTTGCCGAAGGAGAAACAGCATTTACTTGCCTACGGTGCCAATCTCTCTCTTTACCGCTCTGAGTCGCCACGCATACTTGCAGTGAAGGTAGATTATGAGACTTTGAAGGAAGGGCTTTCTGCATCCTGGGACGTTAGTAATACGGAGGAGGCTGTACAAACCCTGGAATGGCTACTTACGGAAGGGCATCGTACGAGATATGATCAGCTTCTTATAGCGTTAAAAGCTGGCCAAACTTTTACGGAGGATGAAGTTGGGAAATCGCAGGAATGTTATGAAACAGCCCAAGAAGTAATAATGAAAAAGCTTTCCTTTACGACGTCCGATTTTGATCAGATAGACACCATCGCTGCCTGGGATTTTGACCGAGCTGTAAATATTGCAAGATGGAGCTACATACTTGGTTATCTAACTGAAGAACAGGCATGGGGCTATATAGAGAGAGCTGCTGATGCTGCTAGCCAATTGTTCGAATCCTGGAAGGACTATTTTATTTCATTTGCATTTGGCCGAGCCATTGCTTACGAGGGTGACATTTACGATATACTTTGGAATGGACAAAAACTGCTGAATGAAAAGGACTCAATCTGGAATGAATTTAGCATTAAACGATCCAAAACAAAAAGCCAAGTAATTTAGGATTGGACAAGGTCTGAGAGAGTTTGCTGCCCTGCTATACATAAGAGCCACCAACCATTGGGCTAGATTACCTATTCTCACAGACCTCTTGCCCTGTTCTCCCAATTTTTCGCCTTTACTTATGATATTGTTCTCCCACATAATTCCGTTATTTCTTAGGTATCCCTTTCCCATCATTTAAGATAGTCTACCGTTATTTTCGTTTGAACTCTTCTTTATTAGTCTACCTAGTGAGTCAAACTCAGTAAACTTCTGTCTTGTCTTGACGAGTGAATTTGACATCATGCCATTCCTATAAAACTCATAATTCCACGTATCACCATTGTTTTCGACTTTCTCTACTAGATTTCCTTCTTCATCATAGGAGAATTTCGCATCTTTTGTTTCTAGTAGTCTACTGCCTGGGCCGTATACGCGATCTGATTTCTCACGTGTTTCATATAGATTGCCGACATCGTCTACACTTCGGTAAAGGAAATCGAATTGACTGTCTTGGTTGGCCCACACTAGGTTGCTAAATTCGTCGTAACCGTAAGTGACTTTTACTCCGGTTAGTTCGTTGACCATGCTGCGGAGGCGGTGATTGACATCCCAGTTATACACGCGTCTTCGCGTATCACGGTTTTGACTTTTTACTCGATGGTGTGTGGGTCTGCCGGTGATATCATATTGCCATTTACTAATGACATCGCCCGGTAAGATTCTTTCAATCTCCTGACCTAGTTCATTGTACTGCATAGAAGCATTCCACTGGTTTTGATCAGAGTGAGAAGCGGTCATTTGCATGACATTGCCCATTTCATTACGAGCGACTGTAATGTTTGCGCCAAGGCTACTCGTAATTTGAGAACGGTTGCCTAGTTCATCGTAGCTACTTTCAATCCAATGGTCGTTTTGCCACTCTTTGATCACTTGACCGGATACGTCACGCTCGAGCTTGACGGTCACATGGTCGTTTGCCGTCTCTTTTAACAAACCATTTTTGTCATAAGTAAATGTTTCCCATGTATCGTCATAATAATACGCTCGAATGACATTTCCTAGATTGTCATGTTGGTAGGCTGTCCAGCGATTGCCTGGACGTTGAATTCTCTGAACCAAGCCTGCTAGACTTCGTTCATACGTTTTCTCCATCTCATCAAAGCCGATTTCTTTAATGATATTGCCTTTTGCATCCCGTTCAAACCGATACGCTTCGCCTTTTTCGTTGAACACAGCGGTTAACTGCTCTTCTGTATCATAGGCGAATCGGACTTTCTTCCCACCTTGTTCTCGGGATGTAAGGCTACCAAGAATCGTATAATCAAAGGATACTTGGGTATGGTTGTCTTTCGCAAAAACAACATCATCATAGCCATCATACTGCAATTGTACGTCGTTGCCATCTGATAGCTTTGCACGTGTAAGACCATGCAGTACTAATCACTTAATTAGCGTTTTATATACAATGAAGAACAATTCCATTTCTAACGCAAAAAAATATGTAAAGAAAGGGCTTAAAGACTCCTCTTTACATATTTATAAGTTTAACCCTAAATTTAAAAAATACTACTTCTCCATCTATATATTGCACTTAATATCTATAATTAACACTTTCATTAACCCTGTTCTAGCGGAAGATTAAGTAAATAAATATACCTACTACAATTCCTAACTAAAAACATATGTAAAGTAGAGCTTATTTACTTCACATATGTTTTGGAAATAAAATTATAATATTACAAATATCATCCAGTTAATAATACAAAATCGGATGTAGACTACACTATTCAAGTAAATCTTTTGGTGTTATCCCACGGTTATTTGCCTTATTGAGATCTGCTCCATTCTCTAATAAATATCTAATCGTTGGTGTTTCACTACTATTCTCCATTATCGCTCTCCATAATGGAGTATTACCTATGTTATCTACTGCATCAATTTCAGCGCCATTCGATATAAGAACCTTTGCAATATTACATCTGTCATAAATAGCTGCAAAATGTAGTGCGGTTAATCCAAATTTATCTTTAGCATTAACATTACATCCTTTATTTACAAGATAAATAACAATATCGTCCTTTCCTTCAACGATTGCGGACATCAAAAACGTACGGCCATCCCTATCGACACTATCTAAACCATATTTTTGTAAAAAATCATTGATATTTTCTAAGTTTGATTCATTTATTAATTTATACAACTGCGTATCATCGAATTTATTCATCTTCTCTTCTTTCCTCCCCTACACGGTTTACCTGATTTATCCTCATTCTTGTGAGATTGATTTAACACTGGGTCCTCAATGTGGTACAAATCAGGGTTATTCATTCTATCATTAAATTCTTTTTGCGTTAAACCTTCAGCTTCGGCTTTCGCAACTTCACGCCAGTGCTCATGACCTGGTTTATGACCGATATCATACAATCCATCTGCAATACTATAACTTCGTCGTCTTCCACCAGGTATAGGTGTACCCTCATTGCTATCTAAAAAACGGCCATTTTTTATTTTTGCTTTCTTTTCAATTGCCATTCTAGTAGATTTTCTAATATAAGGTCGTCTTAATAAACCAAATACATCAACTTCAAATAATGGATCGCTTACGTACCCATACAACGTAGGATTATTCCCCGCAAGCCCAATCGGGTCAATCTGTGTATAATTCCCCTGTTCTGGGTCATAGTATCGGAATCGGTTATAATACAATCCAATTTCCACATCTTCATACTGTCCCTGATACCTAAATGGAATGAAATCTTTCTCGCCTGTAAATTCTTTCACTCGACCATAAACATCAATCT
Organism: Lysinibacillus telephonicus; assembly: GCF_003966145.1. Taxonomy (GTDB): domain Bacteria; phylum Bacillota; class Bacilli; order Bacillales_A; family Planococcaceae; genus Ureibacillus; species Ureibacillus telephonicus. The sequence continues at coordinate 4,259 of NZ_RXNR01000040.1, read as the reverse complement.
CGGCTGACCAAATTCTATTCCCCTCATCATCATAAGCTTCGACAGGAGTTCCTAGATAATCACTAATAATGCTATAATGGCCTTCACTTGTGATTTTAGCTGAAGGGACAAAGCCATCATTAAATACCCATGTGACTAGATTAGGTTCAGCCGGATCATTCTGCGAATCAAACTCATGCAGAATCGTATTCCCATCCCACACGAATCTCTTGATTTTTTCGTCAGAACTCTTCTCTATCCGCCTACCCAGAGTGTCATACTTGAAAGTTACTTCCAACTTATCTGGCTTGATGACCCTCGACATCATCCCATTGCCATAATACTCGTACTTCCACGTATCACCATTGGTTTCGACTTTCTCTACTAGATTTCCTTCTTCATCATAGGGAAATTTTGCATCTTTCGTTTCTAGCAATCTGCTTCCAGCACCATAGACGCGATCTGTTTTTTCCCGCGTTTCATACAAATTCCCAACATCGTCCACACTGCGGTATAAGAAATCAAATTGACCACCCTGATTAGACCAGACGAGGTTCCTAAATTCATCGTAACCATAAGTCACTTTTACACCTGTTAACTCGTTAACCATGCTGTGTAATCGGTGATTAACATCCCAATTATAAACGCGTCTTCGTGTATCGCGATTTTGGCTACTTACTCGATGATGTGTTGGTCTACCTGTGATATCATACTGCCATTTACTAATGACATCTCCTGGTAATCATATTCTTCGGTAATAATTGCTAACTTAAAGGACCTTTAATATTCTTTCACCACATTTATTTTGAGTTATTCATTGTATTTCACCATATAAAAAAAACACCCTAAAGTTAGAATTATTGACTCTAACTTTAGGGGTGCGGGACAGTACTAAGTGTCCCTTTTAGTATCACTATCTTTCTACTTCCAATTCAGTATTATAAATCAACAAATTCCGGACTACGTACATTTCCTTCTTTAACTAATAGAACACCTTTAATTTTTTCTTTTCTGCAAGCATCCACGAAAACTTCATCTACAACAATCTCTTCTTTTGATTCTTTCATTCTTACTATATGATATCCATTAAGGGATCCTGGAATAAGAGCAATAAAATTTAAACTAATTGGCCCATCAGGTATGGATTTAACTAGTGGTTCATAGTCTGATCTACTATGATCTAAACAAGGAATTAGATTTAAAACATTCATTACAAAGTATGAATCATTTATTTCTCCGGTTTCTGTAGATTTTATAATTGCAGGAATAAACTCACAATCTGAACCTAATCTTTCTATTAGCCTTTTTAACTTTAAACTTACTAATTTGCCACCGACTGTTGGTAAGATATCATACTGTTCTAGATATGGATCGAACCTATCTACCACGTATAAAAGTTTTTCACTCTGAGAATAAGGTATTCCTTTTTCCAAATCAAATCTATTATACTTGTTTTCATCAGAATAAAAGAAATATACATCTCGTTTGTAAGAAGCTAACAATCTGAAATAACTCATCTTATACTCATCCTTCACAATGTAGTCTGGTTTTGCCAGTCCTAAGATTTTTTCTTTCCCTATTTATTATATCTTGCATAGCTTCGTGGTATTGCTTAGAAGTCCATTCGCCTGATTGACCTAATTGTACTAATTTATCTAACTCCGCACGCATAAATTCATTATAAGCTTTATGATGGTTATTATATCCTCTATGGACACTTCTAGTCGAATGATAATCTCTACTAGTAGGTAGATATATCGTATTACGTATATTATTTACATCATATCCACTTAATTTAAAAATTTCATGAGGATTTGCTCCATCATATAATGATTTCGGAATAATATGATGTAATTGATATCCTTTAGGCTTAGGCATATTTCCATAACTCCACCCACTTGCTGGCATTGACTTACCAAACGCTAGCCCAAATGGATCTGTTTCAATAGTTGGATTATATACATAACCATAAAGCGAAGGATTACCACCAGAAAGTCCAATTGGATCAATCTGTGTGTACATTCCATCACTTGGAGAATAGTATCGGAATCGGTTATAATACAATCCTATTTCTACATCTTCATACTGCCCTTGATAACGGAATGGAATAAAGTCTTTCTCGCCTGTAAATTCTTTCACTCGTCCATATACATCAAGCTCAGCGGACCAAACCCTATTACCATCTTCATCATATGCTTCAACAGGTGTTCCAAGATAATCACTAATAATACTGTAATTACCTTCACTCGTAATTTTAGCTGAAGGGACAAAGCCATCATTAAACACCCATGTGACTAGGTTATCACTATCTGGTTCAGCCGAATCATTTTGCGAATCAAACTCATGTAGAATCGTATTCCCATCCCACATGAATCCTATTGTCTTCTCTTCAGAACTCTTCTCTATTCGCCTACCTAGTGAGTCATACTTGAAAGTAATTTCTGTCTTGTCTGGTCGGATGACTTTTGACATCATGCCATTGCCATAGTACTCGTACTTCCACGTATCACCATTCTTTTCGACTTTCTCAACGAGATTTCCTTCTTCGTCATAAAAGAATTTGGCATCTTTCGTTTCTAGCAATCTGCTTCCGGCACCGTAGACACGATCTGTTTTTTCCCTTGTTTCATACAAATTGCCGACATCGTCGACGCTGCGGTATAAGAAATCAAATTGACCACCCTGATTAGACCACACTAGGTTACTAAATTCGTCGTAACCGTAAGTGACTTTGATACCGGTTAACTCGTTGACCATACTGCGTAATCGATGATTGACATCCCAGTTATATACGCGTCTACGAGTATCGCGATTTTGACTCTTTACTAGATGGTGTGTTGGTCTACCTGAAATATCATATTGCCATTTACTGATAACATCTCCAGGTAGGATTCTCTCAATCTCTTGGCCTAGCTCATTGTACTGCATGGAGGCTGTCCACTGGGCTTGGTCGGAGTGAGAAGCGGTCATTTGCATGACATTGCCCATTTCATTACGAGCGACTGTAATGTTTGCGCCAAGGCTACTCGTAATTTGAGAACGGTTGCCTAGTTCATCATAGCTACTCTCAATCCAATGGTCATTTTGCCACTCTTTGATCACTTGACCAGATACGTCTCGCTCTAGCTTTACAGATACATGGTCATTGGCAGTCTCTATTAATAAACCATTTTTGTCATAGCTAAATGTTTCCCAAGTATCGTCATAATAATCCGCTCGAATGACATTTCCTAGATTGTCATGTTGATATGCTGTCCAGCGATTACCAGGTCGATTAATTCTCTGAACCAATCCTGCTAGACTTCGTTCATACGTTCTTGTCATATCATCAAAGCCAATTTCCTTGATGATATTCCCTTTCGCATCCCGTTCAAACTGATACGCTTCGCCTTTTTCGTTGAACACAGCAATTAACTGCTCTTCTGTATCATAGGCAAATCGAACTTTCTTCCCGCCTTGTTCTCGGGACTTCAAGCTGCCAAGAATGGTGTAATCAAAGGAAACTTGCGTATGATTGTCTTTCGCAAAAACCACATCGTCATAGCCATCATACTGCAACTGAACGTTGTTCCCATCTGAAAGAGTTGCTTGGACAAGCCTATTTAGGTAATCATAACGGTACTTCTCAGTGGCTCCTAACGGATTGGTCGTCGCAATACAATTTCCACGGTCGTCATACTCCCATGTGGAACTTGTGCCATCTGGCAATGTCAGTTGAAATAAGTATTGATCAGCTTATGGATCAAACACTAAATACACGACACATTAATTTCATCTCTAAAAACACAAAAACATAGGTAAAGAAGTGCTAATAGCATCTTCATACCTATGTTGTTTGGAAACGCTATAATCTTGAGTTCCTCTGTTACTAACCTTAGCAGTAGGCTCACTAGTTCAAAAAGAATCTTGAATTTTATAACCTGATTCTTGTGCCAACTTCTTAATTTCATCAATTCTATTAAGAAAACAACGATCAGAACGTAACAGTCATTTTCATTAAAAGCAAAGAGAAAAAAATCCATATACTATGGAATTTATTACTCCTATAGCTACAAGAATATAGGAGTATATTAAATGGCTTATTATAAGCCTGTGTACATAATATCATAGAGGCTTGTTTAATCGACTAATCCTTTTAATTTTGAATTATCAATCCAAGTGTGTATTGCATAATAAAAGTGCAGACTAGTGCAACGAATTTGTACAGAGTCTAGCACTTTTTTAGTGCAAAAAAATAGACTTGCCAGCCACCCCAAGTCACTCTACTGTTAAAGTGTCGA